>MGUI01000044.1 GCA_001799895.1 Elusimicrobia bacterium GWD2_63_28 | reverse complement strand
CGCGTATTTCTCAAGCTGGGTTTTGGATAGCACGCTCATTTCAGTCCTCCGTGAAAACGGGTTTTAACTCCGTTCAAATTATATGTAATTGGCCTCACGCCTCAAAAGCCGATTTTTAGTATTATGGGGGAGGACGGCACAGGAGGGACTATGGGCGGATATCCGGACAGAAAGAAAATTTTGAAGGCCATACTGGCCGAGCTGCACGCTGGCCTGCCGCTGGAGGAGGCGAAGACGAAGTTCCTCGCCGAGATCGGCAGCGTCACCGCGAAGGAGATCTTCGAACTGGAGCAGTCGCTGCTCGACGACGGCGTGCCGGCCGAGGAGATAAAGAAGTTCTGCAATGTACACGCGCTGCTGTTCGACTCCTCACTGGAGGGCAGCATGGCCGACCCCGCAGACCCGCGCCACCCTGTAGCCCTGTTCAAGGCCGAGAACGCCGAGATAAAGCGCCGCGTCGAGAACGCCAGGGCGCTGCTGCCGGCGCTGAAGGACGGGAAAGGCGCCGACTGGGTGCGCAACATCATCGAGGAACTGCGCGCCGTGATCACGCATTACGAGCGCAAAGAACAGGTGCTGTTCCCCTACCTGGAAAAGGCCGGTTTCTACGGCCCGTCCAAGGTGATGTGGGGCAAGCACGACGAGGTGCGGGGCCTGTTCAAGACAGCCCTCGCCGCCGATTCCGCCGGCTTCCCCGCCGCCGCGGCCGCCTTGCTCGACGAAGTGGAAGGCATGATCTTCAAGGAAGAGAGCATCCTGTTCCCGACGGCGCTCGAGAAGCTCAAGCCCGCGGACTGGGCCGGCATCTTCCGCGAAAGCGCGCAGGCGGGCTATATCTTCATCGACCCCCCCGAAGGCGCGGACGAAGCGCTCGACATAGCGCAGAACACCGGGTCGCTCTCCGGCGCCACCGTAACCCTGCCCAGCGGCAACTTTTCGCTGGCGGACCTGACCGCCCTGCTCAACGCCCTGCCGGTGGACCTCACCTTCGTGGACGCCGACGACACCGTGCGCTATTTCTCCGAGGGCAAGGACCGCGTGTTCCTGCGCGCGCGCTCTATCATCGGCCGCAAAGTCCTGAACTGCCACCCGCCGCAGAGCTTGGCCGCCGTGGAGAAGATACTAAAGGGCTTCAAGGACGGCTCCAAGAGCTCGGAAGAGTTCTGGATAAACATGAAGGGCCGCGTGATCCACATCCGCTACTTCGCGCTGCGCGATCCCGGCGGCAAATACCTGGGCTCGCTGGAAGTTACGCAGGACATAACCGACATACAGAAAATAACCGGAGAAAAAAGGCTGTGATATGGCTGAAAGAATAGCGGACCTGAACAAAACACTCTACGACCTGACTACGGAGTACCCGGAGCTGGTCGACATCCTCTTCGACCTGGGCTTCATGGGCGTGAAGAACCCCGTGATGCGCGAGACCCACGGCAAGCAGATGACGGTGAAGGCCGGCTGCGGCCACCTCGGGCTGAACCTCGGGCAGGTGGCCGAAAGGCTGCGCGAGAAAGGGTTTACGGTAAAAGAATGACGGCGCCTGCGCTCCTGGCCGCCCTGCTGTTCGCGGGGCCTGCCGCGGCCGCGCCGCCCGAGCCGGCCGCGCCCCAAGCCGCCATTACCCGGGCCGAGGCCGAAGCCATAGCCAGGGCCCTGACCGCCCCGGCCGTTTACGTCGCCCGCTGGGGCCAGGCCGCGGTTATGGCCAAGGTGCGGCTGCTCCGTCAGCTGCGGGAGCGGTTTCCCCGCAGGGAAACTCCGGACGCGGCGCTGGTGCGGGTCTGCCTGCGGCTTACCCTGCGGCTCAACAACACCTGGCTGGAGGCCATGGCGGGAAAGCGGGTCTACCCCGGGCAGGAAGACTTTGACCGCTTCACGGCCGCGGGCCTGGCCGCTCTTAAAAAATATACGGATGGGTTGGACAGGGAACACCTGTGGGGCCCCGTGGACGACAGGGCCGCCCAGGACATACTGGACCGGGAGCTTAAGCGGGGGCTCAACAGGCTGCCGGTATACCGCGGCCGCGGCTACCCGCCCGAACCGCCCCCTTCACCCGAAGAAAAAGAATACCTACCTGGCTAGCAGGGCGGGGTTCATACTGACGACATAGTAGATGCCGTTGATGTTGGCCATCGTGTCGCGGATGAACTCCGTCATGGCCGCCGGCGTGCGGCCCTCGTTCCTGAAATCGGCCGACTCGCGCGCCAGCGCCAGCCGCAGCGACTCCTCCGGTGACTTGTAGAGGCTTACCCCCCCGAAAACGTTCCAGTGGCGGCTCTTGTCCGAGCCGTCCTCTTTGTTGCCGGGCAGCAGGAAATTCTCCAGCGCCACCGAGCTCGGCAGCTTCTCGCGCGGGATCACCTTCACCCAGGAGAATGGGATGCGCACGGCCTCGTCTATCATGCCCACCGCCGCCAGCTTGCTGCAGCCCTTTATGGCCATCGCCTCGCGGAACAGCAGTATCATCGGCAGGTTGTGGTTCTCCAGCGGCGCGTCGCCGTGCTTGCGCGTGGTGCGGGCCGCGGCGCGCAGGTAGCGCCGGTCGTACTGCGCGAAGAGCAGGAACTTGCGGAAATCGCGGCGTGAAGCGGAAGACTTGTAATACTGCCAGCGCGCGCGCTCCAGGTAATTCCTCAGGTCCAGGAAGTTGCGCGGCGACTTCAGTTCCGCCAGGTCTATCTCCAGCCCCAGGTCCTCTTTTAGGAGGGCCTGCATGCGGCCCAGTATCTCCTCCGGCGGCAGGCCCCCGGCCTGGTACTTTTTATAGTCCGCGGATTCCAGCAGGGCCCTCAGGTGGTCCCTGAAATAAATAACCTTAGCCACGAAGGGCGGCTGCCCGGCCATCGTCAGTGTTTCGGCGTCCTCGGTAAGCCCCATCAGCTCCAGCAGCAGGTCGTAGTCCCGCCCGGCGGCCCAGAGCGCGGCGCAGCGGCTTATCTTGTCCCCGGCGTAGCGGGCCTCTACGGGGTTGAGCTCCGCCTTTCTCCTGGCGTAAGCGATGGAGAACCTGATCCCCTCGCTGTAGATCTCATGGCGCAGCCGCCGGGCATAGCCGTCTCCCGCCCTCTCCCGCACCGCGCGCAGGAATTTCAGCGGTGTGCCGTCCTCGGCCTTGTGCCTGAGGGCCAGCACCGGGCGCTGTACATACTCGCTGCCCGGCACGTAGCGGAAGAACTCGCGCGGGTAAGGAAAGGCCCGGCCAGCCTTCAGGGCGGCTGCGCGCAGCTCGTAAGGGTCGCCGCCGGCGTAAAGAGCTTTCAGCAGGGCTATGTCCTCGGCGTCCAGCAGGCCGTCGTGGTTGACGTCCGTCTTGAAGGCCGTTTCGGGCGGTGCGGAGAACGGGTCTTCGAGCAGGGCGGCCAACAGGTCCCCGTCCTTCGAGTCCCACTTATTGTCCGAGTTCAGGTCCCCGAGCATCACCAGCCCGGAGCGCATGTTCACCCGGTTGACCGGCAGGGTGTAATAGACCGCCGCCGCGGCCCCGGCCGCCGGCAGCAGCAGGTAAAGCAAATGTCTCAACTTCAGGTATTTCAGCATAGGTTTGTTCTTATAGCTCAAGACTGTAAACCTTTACCGACAGGTGCCGGCTGAACCCCAGCCGGCGGTTTATCGCGAGCATCGGCGCGTTGCAGTCGGCGTTCCCCGTAGCGATATATTTTACGCCGGGATAATTTTTCCTGACATGGAGCAGCATCCTGGCCTTGAGCAGCTTGCCCAGCCCGCGCCCCCTGTAGGCCAGCCGCACCCCGGTCAGGCCCTGGCTGACCTTGTGCCCGGTCTCCTCCTGATAAAAGATCTCGGTCAGGCCGCTCACCCGCCCGTCGGCCTCTTTTGAATACATCGTGAGCTCGGTCATCCCCCGCTCGGCCAGCTTGCGCTCGGCGGCCCGGATCTTCTCAGGAGGAAATTCGTTGCGCAGCTTCAGGCCGCCGACAGGCTCCTGGTCGCAGATCTCGGCGTAGGCCCTGCCGAAATCCGCTATATCTTCTTCGGGTATCGTAAAGGCCGTAACTACTTTTGTGCCAGGATTTTTGCGCTCGCCTTCTCCGGCCCAGGCCCCGACCATTTCCCAGTTCACCTTGCCGAGCTGCAGCCTGTTTTCGGCCGACTCCAGGGAAAGCTTGGCGCCGAGCTTCTCCAGGAACAGGCAGCCGGAGTTAAGCGTAGCGTGCGACCTCACCTCGCTCAAGGCCGGGGAGAGTTCCCTGCCTTTGGAAAGAGCGCGGGTGAAAAGCGCAGAGGCTAAACCTTTGCGCCTGTGGGCTTTGGCGACCAGGACCCCGATAGTTGCCAAATGCTTGTTGCCTTCATAGGACGGCGACGCGGGAGTTTCTGCGATCAGCCTGGCGTAGCCGGCGGCTTCCCCCCCTTCAGCGAAGGCGAGGAAATGGATATTCCGGTAATAAAGCTCTGAGGCCTCCGACCGCAGCGCGAGTTTTCTTTTCTCCCGCGGCAGGTTCGGCTCTCCAGGAATAATTTCTTCGCGTATCTCTTCCGTAACGGCAAAATACGCCTCCCATAATTCAGGAGAGCCGTTTAAGGGGTCAAAAACCTCTATCCGCATGGACAAATGGTATCAAATAGCGGCCTAAAGGCCTACCCCGGGATAGGAACAAAGCCTTAAGTTAAAGGGCCCTTGGCCCCTCCCGGGAGGAGCCGGCATCAGGTACGATATAGTACATGAAATTCAAAACCCTCTCCCTCCTCGTATTCATAGCCTTCCCCGCGGCCGCCGCCGCACAGAACGAAGTAAACTTCTACGCGCTTCAAAACTTTAACGCCTCCCAGGTAAAAGACCTCTCCCTGCCCGGCCTGCAGCTGCCGCAGGACAAGAGCTGGGGCGTCAACTACACCCTGAGGGGCATGGTCTCCGTCACCGAGAACGGCCCCTACCTCAATACCGTGGACGGCCGGCTCTTCAAGCTGGACCTGAGCGACCGCAAGGCCGCCAAGTTCGACGGCAAGACCGTCATCGTGGAAGCCCAGGCCAAGCAGGCCGACGACCTCTCGCTGCTAAAGGTCGAAGAAATTTCCGAGTACGAGCCCGCGGCCGGCGAAATAGTGCCCGCCCCCTACCAGCCCCGCCGCCGCACCGCCACCCTGCTGGAGAACAAGGACGGCCGCATGGTGATGGGCAACGTGCGCATGTCCTCCGCCGAGGTCCCCGTTCCCGACTCCTACGAGTGGACCACCATGACGATCAAGCCGGAGCTGATAAAGAATATTTACCTCATCAAGAAGCCCTTCAAGCCGGAAGTAGTGGCCGCGCACTCCTTCTTCGTCTTCACCTTCGAAAAAGGCGGCCTGACGGACGCCAACGGCAAGCAGCCGATGGCCCTGGCGCTCAGCATCGAGGGCAAGACCCGCGTGGGCCAGAGCTTCTCCCCCCTCACCGGGCTGAAAAAGTCCTTCGGCATCAACTGGAGCCTTTCCACCTGGGAAGAATACGCCGGCCGCACCATCCACGAGGAGAAAGGCCACCTGGTGCCCTACCCCGTGCTGCTCGACCACGCCGGCAAGGCCGCCCTGCTGCGCGAGTCCCTGACGCAGGCCGCCGTGGACCGCGAGGGCGAGTTCTACCACACCATCAAGAACAACTGCACCAACAATCTGCTCATCCTGCTCAACCGCGTGCTGCCCAAAGAGCGGCAGATAAAGCTGTGGACCATCCCCTACATGGTCTATAACGTTAAGGCCACCATGCCGCTGATGGTCATCACTAACCTTCAGAAGAAGGGTATACTGGGCCAGGAATTCACCGACATCAACGCCCAGACTCTGCGCACCGTTCTGCCTTAAGCCTTCCTGAAAATAAAAAAGCCGGGACCTCCCGGCTTTTTTTGCGCCCGGGCTGGAACTAGTCCATCAGCTTGCGCATCAGCAGCGTATACTCGAGCGCCAGGCGCCTGGCTGACTCCGCGTTGCTGGCGGCCGCGCTGTGCCCGCCGTCCATGTTCTCGTAATAATAGACCTTGTGCCCCAGGTCCTTCAGTTTGGCGGCCATTTTGCGGGCGTGGCCCGGATGTACCCGGTCGTCTTTCGTGGAGGTCAGGAAGAAAATAGCCGGGTATTTAACCCCGGCGCGCACATTCTGGTACGGGGAATATTTTGCGATGACCGGGCCCAGCACCGGGTCCTCCGGGTCCCCGAACTCCCCCACCCACGAAGCGCCAGGCGGCAGTTTGGTGTAGCGCAGCATATCCAGCAGCGGCACCTCGCAAATCACGGCGCCGAACAGCTCCGGCCGCTGCGTAGAGACAGCGCCCACCAGCAACCCGCCGTTGCTGCCGCCCCAGATGCCCAGTTTGGGGGGCGAGGTAACGCCGCTCTTGACGAGGTCCTCGGCCACGGCGATAAAGTCGTCGAAAGATTTCTGGCGGTTCTCCTTTAGCGCGGCCTGGTGCCAGACGGGGCCGAACTCGCCGCCCCCGCGGATATTGGCCAGGACGTAAACGCCGCCCCGCTCCAGCCAGAGGGCGCCCGTGACGGAGGCGTAATAGGGCAGCATGGAATTTTCGAACCCCCCGTAGCCGTAAAGCAAGGTCGGGTTCTTCCCGTCGCGCTTCATGCCCTTGGGAGAGACCAGGAAATACGGGATCTTCGTCCCGTCGGCGCTGACTGCCTCGCGCTGCTCGGTTTCAAAGCCGGAGGCGTCGAACTTGGGCTTCTCCTGCTTGATGGGCGCGCCGGGCTTGCCTGAATAATAAAGCGACGGCGGCGTCAGTAAATTCTGGTAACCGAACAGGAATTCACCCGCGTAGTCGCTGGCCGCCGAGATATACGCGGCCCCGTTGGGCGGCACCGGCACTTCCTCGGTGTGCAGGCCGCCTATGGAGGGCCCCACCTTCAGGATGCGCCCCTTCACATTGTCCAGCAGGGTGAGCAGCATGACGTCCCTGGTGAGAGAAACCCCTTCTACCGTCATCCGGGGGCCCGGCTCAAAAACCAGGCGGGGCTCCGCCCGCTCTTCGGGCTGCCCGGCCGCTTCCAGGCCTACGCCCAGCAGGGAATTCTGCTTGAAGGTCTTGTCCTTAAGCTTCCAGTCGCTGCGCAGGGTCAGCAAAAGCTTGCCGTTAAAGACGTCGCTCACCGCCGCGTCCGGGGGCAGGGGCATCTTTTTCAGTTTATCTCCGGCGATCAGGAACACCTCGGACTCGAAGTAAGAGGGGGCCCGGACCACGAAACAGTTGACGCCTTCCGGCCGGAAAGAGCACCAGCCCCCCGCGGTGACGTCGCTCTTTTTTCCCTCCAGCAGCACCGGGGCCTTGCGCGGATCCGTCCCCCTGGCCCACTTGCGGACTACGCGGGGGTAGCCGGAATCCGTCAGCGAGTCGGCCGAAAGCGCCTCTCCCAGCAGCAGCGTGTTCGCGTCCAGCCAGGCCGCCGCGCTCTTGCTTTCTTCCAGCCTGAACCCGTCTTCGACGAAAGCTTTTTTCCGGACGTCGAACTCGCGCACCACCACGGCGTCCTTTCCCCCGCGGGACAGGCTGATCAGGCACAGCTCCCCGGCCGGCGGCAGGCAGGAGGCGGCCTTGTAAACCCAGTTCTCTACTTCTATGGCGGCCAGCATGTCGATGTCGATGAGCACCTCCCAGGCGGGGGCCTTTTTTGCCAGGAACTCCGACAGCGGGGCGCGGCGCCAGCGGCCCTTCGGGCTGCCCGGGCCCTGCCAGAAATTGTAGGCGTAGCCGCCGCGCATCGCTATGCGCGGGATCCGTTCGTTGGAGTCGTAGATGGCGAGGGCCCGGTCGTAGGCGGCCTTGTAGCGCGGATCGGTCTGCAGCTCATAGAGCGTCTCATTGTTGCGGGCCCGCGCCCAGTCTATCGCCTTCGCCCCGTCAATTTCTTCGAGCCAGAGATAGGGGTCCGCGGGAGGCGCCGCCGGGCCGGCCGCCCAGGCCGCCTGCGAGGCGAAGATGAGGAAAAGGAGAGCTTTCATACAAGCAATTATACTACAAGGCCGGTCTGAGTTCAGGAAGACGCGGAACTGCGGCCGGCCGTCCATAATTGCTATATTTTCCCTAGTATGAATTCAAAATCTGCCGTTCCGAACGACCCCGCCGCCGGTATTTTGGTAATAGGCGCCGGGCCGGCCGGGCTGATGGCCGCCGGCCGCGCCGGGGAACTGGGCGCCAAAGTGACGCTCCTGGAAAAGAACGACCGCGCCGGCCTGAAACTGCTGCTCACCGGCGGGAGCAGGTGCAATGTCACCAACAGCGCCGGCCTCAAGGCTTTTATCGCCGCCTTCGGCCCCAACGGGAAATTCCTGTACAGGGCTTTCTCCGTCTTCTCGCCCGAGAACCTGACCGGCTTCCTGAAGTCTTTCGGGGTGCCGGTCCGCACCGACCCCGACGGCAAGGTCTTCCCGGCCGACGACAAGGCGCAAAGCGTGCTGGACGCGCTGAACTGCTATGTCAGCCGCGGGAAAGCGAAATCTCTGACCGGGCGGGCCTCGGCCCTGCTGCTGCGCAACGGCGCGCTGGAAGGTGTTGAGTTTTCCGACGGGCGCAGGGTGCTTGGCGACAAGGTGATAATAGCCACGGGCGGCATGTCCTACCCCGGCACCGGCTCCACCGGCGACGGCTACGCCCTGGCGAAACAGTGCGGGCACACCATAGTCCCCCTCAGGCCCGGCCTGACCGCGCTGGAATCGGACGAGCCTTTCATCAAAGACCTGCAGGGCCTGACGCTGCAGGACATCAGGCTGACGATACTCGTAGACGGCAAAGCCGCCGTTTCGGACAAAGGAGAGCTGCTGTTCACCCATTTCGGCGTGTCCGGCCCCAAGCTGCTGGTCCTGAGCGGGACGGCGTCGGACGCCCTGGCCGCCGGGGCGTCAGTGGAACTTTCCCTGAACCTGAAGCCGGAACTGAACCCGGACGCGCTGGCGGCGTCCATACAGAGCTACTTCGCGGCCAACGGCGCCAAGCAGTTCGCCAGCTACCTCAAAGCAGCCCTGCCGGCTTCCCTGGCCCCCGTGTTCGAGCGGCGCAGCGGCATAGACCACGGCAGGCAATGCGCCTCCATCACCGGCGCCGAACGCGGGCGCATAGCCGGGCTGCTGGCCGACTTCAGGCTGCGCCTGACCCGCCCGCGGCCGCTGCAGGAAGCCACCGTGACGCGCGGCGGCGTGAATTTAAAGGAAGTTGATCCGCGCACCCTGGAATCCCGGCTGCAGCCGGGGCTCTACTTCTGCGGCGAAGTGCTGGACCTCGACGGCATCACCGGCGGTTACAACCTGCAGGAGGCTTTCTCCACGGGCTACCTGGCCGGCCAGTCCGCCGCCGGGCAATAGCCGCCAGTGATCTTTTTCATCCTGCCCGCCCCGCAAAATAAAGAAGGCCCGGTTTCCCGGGCCTTCCTTGTTTTACGGCGGAGGCGTCAGACGATGCGCTTGTCTATCACCTTGCGGATCTTGCCGGTGCGCTGTATGCGCTCTATGGAATTGGGCTTGAGCACCTCTATCTCCGGCTTATCCAGCCACTTCATGCGCACGCTCTCGTGCAGGTCCTCGCAGTGCTTCTCCAGCGCCCGCCACAGCAGGTCCGCCAGCTCCCCGGCGCGCGCCAGCGCGGCGGGGTCCTTTACCTCCACGCGTATGTCCAGCGTGTCGCGGTGGCCCTTCTTGGCTATGACCACCTGGAAGTTGAAGGTCAGGTCCGGCACCTTGCCGAGGGCTTCCTGTATGTCGTTGACGAACAAATGCGCTCCGCCGACGTGTATGCGGTCGTCGCAGCGTCCCAGGATCTCGAACAGCGGCTCCTTGCGGGCACAGGCGCAGGGTTTCAGGATCCAGCGGCCCAGGTCGCCCACGCGGTAGCGGATGATGGGCATGTGCTTCTTGGAAAGGCCGGTCACCACCAGCTCGCCGATCTCGCCCTTCTTCACCGGCTCCATGGTGTCCTGGTTGACGAACTCAATGAACTGGCTGAAGGCGAACAGGTGGTGCTGGCCCTTCACGCAGGACGGGCACTGGAAACCCAGCACGCCGGCGTCGGCCGTGGCGTAGCCCGCCGAGCGGACGTCCACCCCGGGGAAGACGCTCTTGAAGAACTTGACCATCTCCTCGCCCACGTATTCACCGCCGTAGAAGATATGCCTGAGGGGGATCTTATATTTGGGGTTCGCGCGCGCGAACTCCGCCATCTTCACCAGGAAGGACGGCAGCCCCACCACGGCCGTCACCTTGAAATCGTGCAGATACCCGGCGATGTTCTCCAGCGGCAGGTTGCTGCCCACGGGCACCGAGATGGCCTTGGTGTAAGCGATGGCCTTTTCCACGGAGAGCCAGCTGGACCAGAGGTTGCCGGCCACGAAGAGGTTGGCGATGATGTCCTTCTCGCCGAGGCCTGCCGCCTCCATGGAAGAGGCCAGCATGCGGCAGGTATGGTCGTACTCGTGCTGGTCGTAGAAGACGTATTTCGGCTGGCCCGTGGAGCCGCCGCTGGCGAAGAAGATGCCGCGCCGCACCTTGGAAGTCAGCAGGTCGGCGCTGTCGGGCGGCGTGTTCTCCAGGACGTGGTGCTTCTCGAGGAACGGCACCTTCTGGAAATCGGCCACGGTCACTATGCGCGGCACATCCTTGAAATGCCTCTTGTAGAAGGGGCTGCGGCTGCGCGCGTAATCCACCAGTTCGCTGATGCGGTCCAGCTGCGACGGCTTCTCTTCTATCGGCAGCCAGTTCACCAGGGACATCATCGGGAAGATCCCGTCGTGCGGGGAGCCGTTGGACTCCTCGAGCATCTTGCCGAGGCGCACCACGCGCGCTATGCCGGCGGGCCCGAGCGTCTCCATCACCTTCTTGCGCTCTATCGAGCCGCCCACGCCCACGGTCTGGATATAGCCGCGCAGCGGCAGTAGGCGGTCGCGCACCTCTTCCAAAGTCTCCACGGTCTTGACGTAAAGCACGCGGTTTAGCGGCGAGACGCGGTACACGGGGTCGCTCTCGTAAATTACCGTCCAGTCGGTTTTAGGCGCGGAGCTGATATAGGAGGCGTTGCCGAGGGCCTGGTCCACCCGGGCCAGCTGGCGGGCCTTGGTTATCTCCACCATCTCGTCGGGCGACAGCTTGCCGGGCGGCAGGTCGGCGGCCAGGGCCGCGAAATGCGTCTTCGCGCACTTCAGGAATTCGGCCGCCAGCGCCTTGTGCTTTTTCGCGGGCGCTATCAGGTAAAGGGTATGCAGCGAGGAGCAGGCCGCCTGGTCCCACAGCGAGGCGTCGAGCGCCGCGCGGCGGGCCACGTTATCCATGCCCTCGTGCGTTATGCAGCTTTCGAACACCACGCCCACGCTGGTCTTGGGCCCGAATCCCTCCACGCGCACGTCGATAGGGGCGATCCTGCGGTAGGCCTGCACGGCGTCGTAGCCGCCCCAGACAAAAACGGCATTGACGTGCTTTAGCGCGGCCTCCTCCAGCCCCTGGCTGCCGCCTTTCCAGCTGAGCACCGCGGCGGATTTCGCCAGCGCGCCCTTCTCGTCCGCCTCCGCCAGCGCGGCCATGAAGAGGTTGATGAACCTCGACCCCGAGGAGGAGAGCTTCACGATGTTGACGTTCTTGGTCAGAAAACCGATGACCAGCGAGTCGAGTATGCCCAGGAAGACGTTGCCGGCGCCTACGTGCAGCACCACGCCCTTGGGCATGGCCCGGATCAGGCCGGAGTAGCCGCGCCGCTCCACGGAGGTCTCCAGCGCGTAGGGCAGGAACAACTCCATGTTCATGCGCTTGTTCAGGGCGGCCTTGTTCAGCAGTTCGGGTATCACGTCGAGGGTTTTTTCTATCACCGGCCCGGAGAAGGTGATGTGGTCCTTGAGGTGGGCCAGCGCGGCCTTGCGGTAGGCGCTGCCCTTTTTAAAAAGCTGGCCGGCTTTGGCCAGGGTTTCGATGATGTACTCGCGCGGCACGCCCCGCAGCAGTCCGCGCGCGGCCTGCGCCTGCAGGCCTATCTTCTCCAGCTCGGCCGGGGTCCAGGCCGCCTTGTCCAGGGCTTTGCCGAAAAGATAAGTGTTATGTATTTTCATGAGCCTTCCCTATCGAGTCGAAGCCTCGATAGACTCCTCACAGCATGGTGGCGGCCGAGATGGCGCAGCCTTTAAGCTTGGTTACTCCGGCGCGGCCCTTTATCTCCAGCACGGGGCCCTTCAGCCCGCAGGAGCAGCGCTTTCGCACCAGGCCGAAATCCGAGGACAGCACCGACAGCGACGGGTAGCTGGCCAGGTACGGGGTGATGAACTGCAGCAGCCCGGCCTTGTTGAAGCCGAGCGGCGCAAGCGTCCCGGGGTGGCGCGCGATGACGCGGCCGTAATTGGGGATATGGAAGTTGCCGAGCCGGCAGTCCACGTAAGGCACGCCGTGCTCCACCATGCCGAACAGGTCGCGCACGTTGCCGGCCGGGACGCCGAGGCTGTCGGCCAGGATCTTGCGGTAGACCTTCTTGTCCATCGCCTCGTCCGACAGCGTCTTCCACCCGCCGCCGGTGACCACGGAGGAGCCCGGGTTCAGCGCGGGGTAGCGGCCGTAGCGCTTCTTGAACTCCTCGGTAAGCTTCAGCGCGAAGGCGGGAAAGCCGACCAGCCGCACCAGGCTGCCGGAAGCCTCGAACTTTTTCAGCGCCAGCACCGCGCCGTCTATGTCGAAGTAGAAATCGTTCTTGGCCTTGCTCCAGCGGAAGGTGTAGAAGATCTCCCCCTTCGCCGTGAAGCCGGTCAGCAGCTTGTCGGTCCAGGCGGTGCCCAGGTCTTTGGCGACCTCCGGGTCGTAGGTAAAGCAGATATAGTCGTGCGCCCGCTCCAGGTCCGTCAGGCCCAGGCCCTCGAAGACCCTCCAGGCCATGCGCCTCACGCGCATCAGCGAGCCGCGGTCCAGCTGCATGCGCGAGCGCTGGCCCGACGTGCCGCTGGACTTCAGCTCCAGGGCTATTTTGGAATATGGCAGCGTGGTCAGGTCGCGCTCTTTGAGGGCCGCGACGAAAATATAGGGGATCTTGGGGATGTCGGCCTCGGTCCGCACCGACGCCGGAGAGAAGCCCTCGGCCCTGTAGAGCGCCTTCAGCACCGGAGCGCGGCGGCCCTGGAAGTCCAGCGCGGCGCGCATCGCGGCCAGGAAGGCCTTTGAGGTACGGGGCGAATAATCGAAAGCCGGCGTTTCGAACAGCGCGTCCATGGCGGCGCGGCTTTTGAGCGGCTTATGGAAAGGCGGCAGCTTGTCCTCTGCGGAAAGATCGGCCACGGGTCCCCCTATTTCTGTTCCGAGTCGAAAACCAGCTCTATGTAATTCTCGCGCCAGAGCTTCAGGTACTCGTTAAGGAAGTTCTTGTAGAGCGAGATGATCCTGACGTTGCGGAAGTCCAGGATGTCGAACGTGCGCGAGAAGACCACGCAGTCGTAGCGCTTGTCTTCCATGCGCTTGGCGCTGGGGAAGTAGGCGCTGGGGATAAAGCGGGCGTCCAGCGCGTCGCGCTGCAGCTCCGGGGAGTAGGCGTCTATGATGACCTCCACGTAGCTCATGTCCATCTGGCTGACCTTCTGCGCCACGCTCTCGAGCACCACGGCGAAGCTTTTCTCGTTGGTCACGCCGCCCACGATCACGCTGTACTTGTCCTTCTGGCTGTAGGTAATGTACACCTCGGTGCCCTGGTCCGGAGTGATCAGGATCAGGTTGGGCTCGTGGAAAGGCATGAAGATATTCTCGAAGAAGCTGTTGCTCTTCGTCTTCTTCCAGCGGTGCTTGATGAACTCCGTCGCGGTGATGGTCTCGAAGTTCAAGAGCGGGATCTTGGTCTTGTGGTCGCTGTAGTCGCGCTTGACGTCGCTGAGCTGCGCCGGCTCCAGCTTGATCTGGCGGCGGACGATCTCGTAGAACGGCGCTATCTCGGGGATGATGACGGGCGTGGTGCGGCGGCGCTGCAGGGCGCGCTCGGTGAAATAGGCGGTCAGGCAATGCGTCTCGTTGTCCTGCACCTTGTGCGTGTTGGGGAAGATGCCCAGCTTGATGAAGCCCAGGCTCTCGGTCAGCTTCTGCGGGGCGTGGTTGGCGGTGCGGGTGGTGGCGTAGACCAGGTCCACCAGGTCCTTGGTCTGCGTGATGTCGTCGAGCACCAGCTTCATCATGGTGAAGGCGAGGTCGTGCTTGCGGAACTCCTGGCTGACCACGGCGCCGAAGGCCTTGGAGTTGCGGTACAGCAGGTCCACCGAATAGACCAGGCTGCCTATCACGCGGCTCTGGCATTCGGCCACCAGCCAGTAATACTCGTCGTTCTCGATGGCGCTGCGCATCTTGTCTTTGTCGGCGATGATCGGTATCGGGTAGGCGGCGCCGTACACTTCCGCGTACAGCATCTGTATGCGGCGCATGTCGGGAACCTTGGCCAGCCTTATGATGATGTCGGGCTTGCCCTCGGTTTTAATTATCTTTTCGATTTTTTTCAGCGCCATATAATATAATATAGTAAAAATAAGGTGCTTTTCATAATGACGGCGGTCAGTACGCCCCGGGCCTAAACGATGACAAAACATAAACTTTTACTTCTCCTAGCCGCGGCGGGCCTTTGCGGCTGCGCCTCCTTCAATTCGGGCGACGTCAGGGTCGAGCGGGAGACCGCGAGCGCCATGTTCGAAGACAAGACCCTGGTCCCCTTTTCCGCCATAGAGGTCTACTGGCAGAATTACCCCTACCGGGCGCCCACGGATTCCATCGGCGAAGGCTCCCTCACCAACCCGAAAAAGATCAAGCCCGTGCCGGTGGACGCGGAGGAGGCGGAAGCCTTCGCCCGCCGGGCCAGGGGAATCTTCGCCGAAGCCGGCCTCTACGACAAAGCGCGCGGCCGCGGCACGCTGCGCCTGGAGCTGACCAGCTTCGGCCGGTGGACCTACAGCGACCTGTTCCGCTCCTTCCTGGTGGACACCGGTTTTATCTTCCTGCTGCCCGCCTCGCTCCGGGTGAACTATTACCTGACCGCGGATTTCGCCGCCTCAGGCGGGCCGGTGCGCGTGGAGACCGAGGCGCGCAACAAGACCACCTTCCACCTGCTGATGGCCCCGCTCTACCCCTTCTTCTCGCCGGGTTCTCGCGAGCGCGGCCTGCTCAAGCAGATGCTGTGGCGCTCGGCCACCGACGTATATTCCAGGCTGAAGGCGGCGGGCGCGGCCGGCGAGCTGCCCCCCAAGCCCGCCGAGCCGGAGGAGAAAAAGCCCGCGCTCTCCGGCCCCCCGCTGCAGCCTGACAGGACCTGGCTGCCCGGCGAGACCCCGGAAGGGGTCAGGACGGAGCCCGTGCCGGCCATCGCCCCGGGAACGCCCGACCAGGCCTGGCCCGCGCCAGGCCAGCCCCTGCCGGCCGAACAGCCGGCCGCGCAGCAGCAGCCCCCCGCCCCTGCGGAACCTCCCGCGGCGGATGAAACCCCGGACGACTAAAGCAATGGGGACGTTGTTGAGTTGTTGAGTTTTCCTAGTCTGCCTGCCCTTTGGCTTGTCCAGTAAAAACTCAACAACTCAACAACGTCCCCTATAAAAAAAACCCCGCCGGATGGCGGGGTTTTTTATTGCCTGCGTTCCGCGCTACTCGCCGGACTTTTCTGAGGCGGTAGTTTCAGCCTTGGCGCCTTCGGCCGGCTTCGTCTCTTCGGGCTTGGCCTCGGGAGCCGGCAGGTTGGCCAGCGCCTCTTTGGCGTCCTGCGCGAAGAAGCTCTCCGGGTTATCCTTCAGGAATTTCTTGAGCGCGGCGCGGCCGCCTTCGGTGTCGCCGCCCACGACCAGTTCCACGGCCTCGGTCAGCTGCTTCTTCTCTTCAGCCAGTTTCTTCTCGGCCTTCTCGGAAACGCCGCCCTTCCAGTAGAGGGCGTTGGCGTCCGTCCCCTGCTTGGCGCCGCGCACGGCGGCCACGGCGGAAACGCGGGTCTTGGATTCAAGCCCCTTGGACATCTTGGTCTTGAGGCCCTTGAGCATGCTGTTATACCAGGCCTTCCAGTTCTTGCCCTCTTCGGCGTGCAGCGTGCCCACGGCGAACATCAGCGTCAGCGCGATCAATATTTTTTTCATAAAGTAACCTCCGTACCCCTACTTGGACAGCATCTTTGCGATATCGCCCAGCCCCTCTTCGATCTTGACGGCCTTCTCCGCGAACATCTTAACGTCGTCCTTCTTGCCCAGCTTCGCGGACACCCTGGCCAGGTTCAGCCAGACGCTGCCGTCGAACGGGTCGGCCTTGGTGGACTTGAAGTAGAAGTCTTTTGCCTCTTCGAACTTGCCCTCGGCAAAGCGCAGGTTGCCCATGTTGTTCAGGGCGGCCGCGTTAAAAGGCTCCTTGGCCAGCACCTTCCCGAAGCAGCCGGACGCCTCGCCGTAAGCCTTGTACTCCGCGTGGTAGATGCCCAGCGTCAGGTTGGCCTCTATGTCGTCGGGGGTCTCCCGCAGGATATTGCCGTAGTACTCCTTGAGGTGATCGTAGCGGGCGGCCGTCAGAGCTGTGATGGCCTCCTTTACGCGATCCGTCAGGCCGGCTGACGCGTACTTGTCCGTTTCGGTATCCGGCAGCGTGACCGGCTCGAATTCGTCCCTCGCCGAGCGCACGTCTATCACCTTCACGTCCGCCGCCGACTTGCGGTACATGTCCGCCTCGTAGACGATGGCGTCGTAGAAGCTCTTGCCCACCATGGTGACCTCGACGCCCACCCACAGGGTGTTGTTGTACTTTATCAGCGATTCCTCGGGCAGGCCGACCGCGTTGGCGTCGGTCTCGCCGGTGTCGAACATCAGGGCGATGTGGCCGGGGTAATCCAGCAGCGCCGTATGCAGGCCGGAACCCTCGTAGAGCGTGGCGAACAGCGCGGTCAGGTCGTCGCAGTCGCCGCTCTTGAGCTTGAGCGTCTTGCGCGGGAACTGCACGGTGTCCAGCATCAGGT
This sequence comes from Elusimicrobia bacterium GWD2_63_28, assembly GCA_001799895.1. Classification (GTDB taxonomy): domain Bacteria; phylum Elusimicrobiota; class Elusimicrobia; order Elusimicrobiales; family UBA9959; genus UBA9959. The sequence continues at coordinate 105,005 of MGUI01000044.1, read as the reverse complement.
TCTGCGTGGACTTGACGGCGGCGTAGGAGTTGACGGGGTCGGCCTGGTAGCCGACGCCGTGGTCGCCCAGCGCTTCCCAGATCAGCAGGCCCGTCAGCAGTTTCTCGCTGACGTTGTCGCCGGCGTCGCCGATGTTCTTCTTTTCGCCCTGGGCGAAAGCCTTGAATTCCACCACGGGGGTGTCCTTGACCGTTATGAAGTTGGCCAGGCGCGCCGTGTTGTCCCACACGATGGCGTCCCTGGACAGGATCTTCATCGGCTTGTTCATCGTGTAGGTCTTTTCCTCGCCGTCCTTGTAATAGGTCAGCGTCATCTTGCACTGTATCGGAGTGTCCTCGGTGATATTGAGCACGCGGTTGCTGAAGGTGGCGTAGACCGGCACTTCCACCTTGGAGCCGGCCTTAACGTCCCCGACTTCATTGCTGCTGGCGGATTCCATGATCTCGCTCGAGAAGAAGGAGAGCATGACGCCCGAGAAGTCGCTGTCGGTATTGTTCTGCACCGTCACGACGCCGATGGGCTTCTTCTTCTCGGACAGCGGGCTGTGCTGCTTGTAGTTGGCCGAGAAGATGTAATCCAGCTTCGGCGCGATGATCTCAAGCGGCGCCGCGTTCTTGCGCGGGCCCTCGGCGGCCGCGGCCGCAGGCTCGGGCGCGGCGACGGGAGCGGGTGCGTCGGCCCCCTTGAAATAGACCTCCGCCGGCCGGGAGAGGCCGCCCTGCTGGCCGCTCACCGAAAGGGCGGCCGTGTAATAATAGTAGGTCGTGTCGGGCTTGAGCGCGGTATCCTCGAAAGCCTTGCCCTTGGCCGCGCCGGCCTCTTCCATGTCGTCGGAGCCGGAGGCGCGGAAAACCTTGAAGCCGCGGGTCCAGGCGTTGTCCTTGGCCTGCCAGGCCAGCTTCACGCTTTTCTTGCCCGCTTCGGCGGACAGCTCAAAGGGCTGCTCCGGCAGGTAGCTCACGTCGAAAGCCACCAGGCGGGAGGTCTCCTTGTCCGAAACGTAGATCTTGTCGGCGCTGAAGGCCAGGTCCTGCGGGGACCACAGTTCGCGCTCGCTGCGGCCGCGGGCGAAGAAGCTGGCGGTGAATTTGCCGGCGGCGTCGAAGATCTTGACGTTGAAGGTGCCGCGGTCCAGGATATAGAAGAAGCCCTTGCCGTCGTAAACCAGCGAGGCCGGGTCCTGCAGGCTGCCCGAGTCGTCCCAGAGGCGCAGGAACTTGCCCATCGCGTCGGTGACCACCACTTTCTTGAGCACCGAGTCCAGGATATAGACGTTCTTGTTCTCGTCGCAGGCTATGGAGACCGGGCTGGCGAGCAGCACGTTGCCCAGCTCGGGGCCCACCGCGAACATGAACATGCCGTCGGCGCTGAAGGCCTTGATCTTCTTGTTCTTGGTATCGGCCACGTAAATATTCCCCATGGAGTTCACGGCCACTCCGGACGGCGCGCGGAACTGCCCCTCGCCGGAGCCGCTCTCGCCGAACATGTTATTGTAGGTGCCGTCGGGGTTGAAGATCTGTATCCTGTCGTTGCCGGTATCGGCCGCGTAGATCAGGCCCTTGGCGTCCACCAGCAGGCTTTTGGGGGCGCGCAGCTGCCCCTGCAGCTTGCCTTCCCTGACCAGGGTTTTCTTGGTGTCTTTTTCCAGGAGGGCCAGTTCCTTGGCTTCCGGCAGCCAGGCCACGAGGGCACCCCCGGGGGTTACGGCGAAAACGTCGGTCTTGTAGGGGAACTTGGCGGTGGGGCCCTTGACCATAAAGCGGTCCAGGATGTCGGCCTCGGTCAGCCGGGGGCCGGAATAGGCGGTAGTGACCTTTATCACCACCACCTTCTTATTTTCCTCGTCGCAGAGGTAAATGTTCCCGTCCCTGTCTATGGCGATGTCGCGCAGCTTGCGGAACTCGCTCTTGCCCTTGCCCCTGGTGCCGAAAGTACCTATCTTCTCGCCGGCCTCGGAGATCTCCATGATCTTGCCGTCCTTGGAGTTGATGGCGAACTTGTAGCCGTAACGGTCAAAAGCGGCGCCGTCGTTGGGCATGGAATACTCTTTGAGCAGCTTGCCGGTGCGGTCGTAGCGCTGCAGCACGGCCTTTTCCGGGTCGGAAACCAGTATATCCCCGGCGCGGCTCAGGGAGAGTTTGACGGGCTTGAGCTTGGTAACGCCGTCCTGCTTGGCTACGGGAAAGCCGTAGAGGTAGATGCCGTCCGAGTTGAAGACTTCCACCCTGGAGCCGCCGGTGTTGGCAAGGTAGACCCTGTTGTCGGGGCCGTAAGCTATGCCCCTGGGGCCCTTCACCTGGCCGGGGGCGTCGCCCGGGCTGGAGAAGGCCCAGAGCATTTTCCCTTCCTCGTCGAAAACGGCCACGCGGGAGTTGCCGGTGTCGGCCACGTAGAGTTTGCCGCCGCCCACGGCCACGGCTTCGGGGGCCTTCAGCGCGCCCTCTATCTTCTTGAGGAACTTGCCCTCCAGGTCGAAGACGAAAACGGCGTTGACCTTGGCGTCGGCCACGAACAGTTTGCCCCCCGCCACGGCCAGCGCGGACGGTTTCTGGAAAGCCGGGTTGGTTATCAGGCTCTTGAACTCTATTTTCTCATAGGCGGACGAGACCGCCGCCATGGCGAAAAACACGGCTACAAAAATCAAGCGTTTCATTTAACTGCCTCCCCTCTGCAGGTTCTTGCTTCTATTCTATTAAATTTCAGCGGGGATTCAAACCCTCCGGCTATTAATTTACCTTATACGCCTTTAAGCAGATCGCCCTTGCCACGGCGCCGTTAATTTTTTACGATACACCATATCGCAGTACGGAGCTTCTATATTTTATGGATATAACATTCCTTAAGCGTTTTATCACCACCTCCATAGGCAGAAAAGCCGTCATGGCCGTCTCGGGCCTGCTGCTGGGCGGCTTCATGGTGGTGCACCTGGCCGAGAACCTGCTGCTGTTCGGGGGCGAGGCCGCCTACAACGGCTGGGTGGACCTGCTGCTCTCCAACCCGGTCACCCCCTTCCTTGAGGTCGGCCTGCTGTTCATCTTCATCGCCCACATAATAACCGGCGTCTGGGTGCGCCTGGAGGATTTCCTCAACGCCCCCCGCGGCTACGAGGCCCGCAAGTGGCAGGGCGGCCGCACCATTGGTTCGGCCACCATGCTCTATACCGCGGCCGCGATACTCGCCTACCTGGCCTACCATCTGCTGACCTTCAGGTTCGTGGACCACTCGATGGGCTTCTACCAGATGGTCACGGCCGCGTTCCGCAACCCCCTCTTCGTGGGCATCTACATAGCAGGCTCTACGGCGCTTGCGCTGCACCTCAGCCACGGCATGCAGAGCGCCTTCCAGACGCTGGGGGTAAACCATCCCAAATACACGCCGTTCATAAAGATCGGCGGCATCCTGGTGGCGGTCTCGATGGTCGGCTTCGCGCTGATCTCGGTCTACTTCCTGCTCAACATAGACCTCAAGACCGCCGAGGCGGGCTACCAGGTGACGGTGATAAGGTAAGGGGGACGAACAATGAAACTCGACGCTAACATACCCGCCGGCCCGATAGAGAAGAAATGGGACTCCCATAAATTCAACCTCAAGCTGGTCAACCCCAGCAACCGCCGCAAGTACGACATCCTCATAGTCGGCTCCGGCCTGGCGGGCGCCTCCGCCGCCGCCTCGCTGGGCGAGCTGGGCTACAACGTGAAGGTCTTCACCCTGCACGACTCACCCCGCCGCGCCCACTCGATAGCCGCGCAGGGCGGCATCAACGCCGCCAAGAACTATCCCAACGACGGCGACTCGGTCTGGCGGCTGTTCCACGACACAGTGAAGGGCGGCGACTACCGCGCCCGGGAGGCCAACGTCTTCCGCCTGGCCCAGCTCTCGAACCAGATCATCGACCATTGCGCCGCCATAGGCGTGCCTTTCGCCCGGGAATACGGCGGCCTGCTGGCCAACCGCTCTTTCGGCGGCGCGCAGCTCTCGCGCACGTTCTACGCCCGCGGCCAGACCGGCCAGCAGCTGCTGCTGGGCGCCTACTCGGCCATGATGCGCCAAGTGGCGGCCGGCACCGTCACCGTGTTCCCCCGCCGCGAGATGGTGGACCTAGTGATCAAGAACGGCCGGGCCCGCGGCATCACGACGCGCAATCTGGCGACGGGAGACCTGGAAGCCTACTCGGGGCACGCGGTGCTGCTGTGCACCGGCGGCTACGCCAACGTGTTCTACCTCTCCACTAACGCCGCCACCTGCAATGTCAGCGCGGCCTGGGCGGCCTACAAGCGCGGAGCCGGCTTCGCCAACCCGTGCTTCACGCAGATCCACCCCACCTGCATCCCGCGCTCGGGCGAGCACCAGAGCAAGCTGACGCTGATGAGCGAGAGCCTGCGCAACGACGGCCGCGTCTGGGTGCCCAAGGCCAAGGGCGACAAGCGCCCCCCGAACGAGATCCCCGACGAGGAGCGCGATTATTTCCTGGAGCGGCGTTACCCCGCCTTCGGCAATCTGGTGCCGCGCGACATAGCCTCCCGCGCCGCCAAGACCGTGGTGGACTCCGGCTGCGGCGTGGGCCCCTCCGGCCAGAGCGTCTACCTGGACTTCCGCGACTCCATCAAGCGCAAGGGCGCAGACAAGATCAAGGAAGAATACGGCAACCTCTTCGACATGTACTACCAGATCACCGACGAGAACGGCTACAAGGCCCCGATGCGCATCTACCCGGCGCCGCATTACACGATGGGCGGCCTGTGGGTGGACTATAACCTGATGACCACGGTCCCGGGCCTGTTCGCGCTGGGCGAGGCCAACTTCTCGGACCACGGCGCCAACCGCCTGGGCGCCAGCGCGCTGATGCAGGGCCTGGCCGACGGCTTCTTCATAGCGCCGTCCACGGTGGGCGGCTACCTGGGCGCCAGCAAGTTCGACTCCGCCACCACGCTGGACAAGGAGTTCGCGGACTCCGCCAAGTACGTGCAGGACAGGGTAAACCGCCTGCTCGGCGTGAAGGGCGAGAAGACGCCCTCCGAGCTGCACCGCCAGCTGGGCAACGTGATGTGGAACGAGGTGGGCATGGCCCGCGGCGAGGCAGCGCTCAAGAAGGCGCTCAAGCAGATCCCGGACATCCGCGAGGAGTTCTGGAAGAACGTGGCGGTCTCCGGCTCGGACAAGGACCTGAACCAGACGCTGGAGAAGGCCTGGAAGGTGGCCGACTTCCTGGAGTTCGGAGAGTTGTTCGTGCGCGACGCGCTGGAGCGCAGGGAATCCTGCGGCGGGCATTTCCGCGAGGAATCCTGCACGCCCGAGGGCGAGGCCAAGCGCGACGACGCGGCCTATTCGCACGCGGCGGTCTGGGAGTACCAGGGCGAGGGCAAGGAAGCCCTGCTGCACAAGGAAGAACTTTCTTTCGAGCACATAAAGATGGCCGAGCGCAGCTACAAGTGAGCGTAGACTTATGAAAAAGATCAAACATTTCACGGTAACGATACGCGTCTGGCGGCAGGCCGGCCCGCGCGAGCCCGGCAAGATGGCCTCCTACAGGGTCAAGGACGTCTCCCCGGACATGTCCTTCCTGGAGATGCTCGACGTCCTCAACGACGAGCTGCTGAAGAAAGGCGAGCAGCCGATAGCTTTCGAGAGCGACTGCCGCGAGGGTATCTGCGGCTGCTGCGGCCTGGTGGTCAACGGGGACGTACACGGCCCGGACGAGCATTCCACGGTCTGCCAGCTGCACATGCGGCGCTTCCGCGACGGCGACGTGATCACGGTGGAGCCGTGGCGCGTGAAGGCTTTCCCGGTCCTGAAAGACCTGGTGGTGGACCGCGGCGCGCTGGACCGGATAATCACGGCCGGCGGCTTTATTTCAATAAACACGGGCGCGGCGCCCGACGCCAACTCGGTGCCGGTGGAGAAGGACAGGGCCGAGGAGGCGATGGACGCGGCGGCCTGCATAGGCTGCGGGGCCTGCGTGGCGGCCTGTCCCAACGGGGCGGCGATGCTGTTCACGGGGGCGAAGATCTCGCAGCTGGCGCTGCTGCCGCAGGGGGCGCCGGAGCGGGCCAAGCGGGCGCTGGAGATGGTGGCGGCGATGGACAAGGAAGGGTTCGGCAACTGCACGAACGAGTACGAGTGCGAGGCGGTGTGCCCGAAGGAAGTGAAGGTGGCCAACATCGCCCGGATGAACCGCGAGTTCCTGCTCGCCAACCTGCTCTCTAAGCGCTAAGCACTCCGGGGGACACCGCAGGGGGGAGGCACGCAAAAACGGCGTCGCGCACACCGTGCGCGCGCCTCCCGCTCTCGGCCTCGGCGCTACGCAAGCCTCGGCCTCCGAGGGGGTTTTGCTTAGCCTCCCCCCTGCGGTGCCCCCTGCTACTCAGCATCTTCTCGAATATTAAGGGAATAATGTATGCCCGATTTTAAATACACCGAGCTCTTCCAGTTGGACAAGCCGAAGTGTAAGTTCAGGCTTGTTTCAAAAGAGGGAGTGGTGATGTCGCGGGACGGCGGGAGAGAGATTCTTGAGGTGGAGCCGGAGGCGCTGACGCGGCTGGCGCGCGAGGCGATAAGGGATGTTTCTTTCCTGCTGCGGCGGGCTCACAATGAGCAGGTGGCGGCGATCTTCAGCGACCCGGAGGCTTCGGAGAACGACAAGTTCGTGGCGTGGTGTATGTTGGAGAACGCGGCTATCTCGGCCAATTTCGAGCTGCCCTTCTGCCAGGACACGGGCACGGCGACGGTGGTGGCCAAGAAGGGCGAGCAGGTCTGGACGCGCTGCGACGACGAGGAACAGCTGTCGAAGGGGATCTGGGAGGCCTACACCGGAGAGAACCTGCGCTATTCGCAGACGCTCGCGGTGGATATGTATCGTGAGAAGAACTCCGGGAACAACCTGCCGGCGCAGATAGACATCTACGCGAAGCCGGGCATGGCCTACGATTTTTTATTCGTCACCAAGGGCGGCGGCTCGGCCAACAAGACGGCGCTGTTCCAGGAGACCAAGGCCACGCTGACGCCGGAGAAACTAAAGCCTTTTCTCGTCGAGAAGATGAAAGCCCTGGGCACGGCGGCCTGCCCCCCCTACCATATAGCCTTCGTGATCGGCGGCACCTCCGCCGAGATGTGCCTGAAGACGGTCAAGCTGGCCTCGGCCGGCTATCTCGACGGGCTGCCGGAGAATCCCGGCGAAACGGGGCGCGCTTTCCGGGATAAGGAGTTGGAGAGGGAACTGCTGGAGGCCTCGCGGGAGCTGGGTTTCGGGGCGCAGTTCGGCGGCAAGTGTTTCGCGCACGACGTGCGGGTGGTGAGGCTGCCGCGCCACGGCGCGTCGGCCCCCATCGGCCTTGGAGTTTCCTGTTCCGCGGACCGCAATGTCCTGGCCCGCATAGACCGCGGCGGGCTGTGGCTCGAGGAACTGGACCGCGAACCCGGCGGCCTGATCCCGAAGGAAATACGCGCGAAGTTCTCCTCCTGCTCGAGCTGCGTGAGCATAGACCTCAACCGGCCGATGCCGGAGATCCTGGCGCAGCTTTCAAAGCATCCCATAGGCACGCGCCTCTCCCTGAGCGGCCGCATCGTGGTGGCCCGGGACCTGGCCCACGCCAAGTTCAAAGAGCTGCTCGACGCGGGCAAGCCGCTGCCCGAGTACCTGAAGAAGCACCCCGTCTATTACGCCGGGCCGGCCAAGACGCCGGCGGGCAAACCTTCCGGCTCTTTCGGCCCCACCACGGCGGGCCGCATGGACTCCTACGTCGACCTGCTGCAGGCTGGAGGAGCGTCCCTGGTGATGATAGCCAAGGGCAACCGGTCAAAGGCCGTTACTGACGCCTGCAAAAAACACGGCGGCTTCTACCTGGGCTCGCCCGGCGGCCCGGCCGCGCTGCTGGCGGAGCGGCACATCCGGAAAGTGGAGACCCTGGACTACCCCGAGCTCGGCATGGAGGCGGTCTGGGTCATCGAAGCGGAGGATTTTCCAGCCTTCATCCTGGTAGACGACAAGGGCGGGGATTTCTTCTCCGGAAAGTAGCGCGGCCGCCGCTATTGCCCGGCCGCCCCATTATTTATATATTGATTGCATGACGCGGGCCAAGACCGCAGCCTGTCTGCTTTTTTTTGCCATTATGTCGGCCGGTTGCGACATCCCTCTCGGCACGCCCGAGGAGCGGATGTTCAAGGCCGCCAAGAACGACTACGAGCGCAACATGCGCCGCCTGCTCGATTCCGGCGTGCCGCCCGACATCACCGACTCGGCCGGCTGGACGCCGCTGATGTGGGCCGCCGCCAAGGACAATACCGACACGCTGAAGCTGCTGCTGGAGCGCGGCGCGCGCCTGGACGCCAGGAACAAAAAAGGCGAGACGGCGCTGCACATCGCCTCCCGCTGGAGCCGCCTGGACACCGTCCGCTACCTGATCTCCGTGGGCGCCAAGACGGAGGCGCTGGACCGCCTGGCCTGGCCCCCGCTGATGTGGGCCGCCATGCAGGGCCGCACCGACGTGGTGCTGGCCCTGGTTGAAGGCGGGGCCAACATAGAATTCAAGGATACCAATGGCAATACCGCGCTGATGATGGCGGCCAACCGCGGCCGGGAGGCCACGGCCAAAGCCCTGCTGGAGCTGGGGGCCAACCCCAACAAGGTCAACAAGGCCGGCCAGACCGCCGCCGACGTGGCCAGGCAGAGCAGCTACCACGAGCTGGCCAAGGCGATACAATCCGGAACCGTGACGCTGCCGCTCCCTGTCCGCAAGAAAGTCCGGGGCGGCAAAAATTAGAATTCCCCGCGCTTTCGTTCTCCCCGGGCGGACGGCGGCGCTCGATACATGACTCCCAACATACGGCGGCTGGACAAATACAGGCTGGAGCTGCTCCCCTCCTATAAGCCGGGCATGCTCGGCTCGGCCATCATTTACGCCGACGGAGAACTAGAAAAACTCATAGATCCCGGCGCCCTCGAGCAGGCCGCCAATACCGCCACCCTGCCCGGCCTCGCCGGCAGCGCCCTGGCCATGCCCGACATCCATTCCGGCTACGGCTTCCCGATAGGCGGCGTGGCCGCCTACGACGCGCGCGACGGGGTGATCTCCCCCGGCGGCGTGGGCTACGACATAAACTGCGGCGTGCGCCTGCTGGCCTCTTCGCTGGAGGTCAAAGGCCTGGCTGACCGGCTGGAGAGCCTGGCGCAGAAGCTCTACGCCGGCATCCCGGCGGGCGTCGGCGCCGGCGGCGGTCTACGGCTCAACCGGCGGGAACAGGATTCCCCCCTTATCGACGGCGCGGCCTGGGCGGTGAAGAACGGCTTGGGCCGCCAGGAGGACCTGGAGCGGGCGGAATCCGGCGGCGCCCTGCCCGGGGCGGACCCGCGCGCCGTCAGCAACAAGGCCATGGAGCGCGGCCGGGATCAGCTGGGCACGCTGGGCTCCGGCAACCATTTCCTGGAAGTGCAGGAAGTCACCGACATTTACGACGAAAGAGCGGCGGCGGCCTACGGCCTCTTCAAAGGCCAGCTCACCGTCATGCTGCATACCGGCTCGCGCGGCTTCGGCCACCAGGTCTGCACCGATTTTATAGAGGTCATGCGGGACGCCGCCCGGCGCTATGGCATCGCCCTGGCCGACCCCCAGCTGGCCGCGGCCCCTTTCCGCAGCACCGAGGGCCAGCAGTATTTCGGCGCCATGCAGGCGGCCGCCAACTACGCCTGGGCCAACCGCCAGGCCCTGACGGGGCTTACCCGGGAGATCTTTGAAAAGGCCTTCGGCCTCGGCGAGAACGCCCTCGGGCTGCGCCTGGTCTACGACGTGGCGCACAATATCGCCAAGTTGGAGGAGCACGAAGTCGGCGGCAAAAAGCTGCAGCTGGTAGTGCACCGCAAGGGCGCCACGCGCGCTTTCGGGCCCGGCCACCCGGAGCTGCCGGCGGCCTACGCCGCCGCTGGCCAGCCGGTGATCATCCCCGGCGACATGGGCCGCTGCTCCTACCTCCTGGCCGGCACGGCCAAGGCCATGACTGACACTTTCGGCTCCGCCTGCCACGGCGCCGGCCGCCTGATGAGCCGCGGGGAAGCCGTGCGGCGCGCGCGCGGCCGCCGCATCGCCGACGAGTTGGCCGCCAGGGGCGTCTGGGTGCGCTCCTCCGGCAAGGATACGCTGGCCGAAGAGATGCCCGAAGCCTACAAGGACGTGGAGTCGGTGGTGGGCGTCATCGCCGGGGCGGGCATAGCCGGCCGCGTGGCGCGCATGCGCCCGCTTATCGTTATCAAGGGGTAAAAGAAGATTTTTGCCCAAAAGGGTATAATATTTACAGCGGCGTTCTTTCCTCCGGGATAGACGGCAAAACAGGCGCCTGACTACTTTCCGTTAAAATAAAGGAGAATCACAATGGGCTTCAATCTTAGAAACAAGCACTTCCTCAAAGAACTCGACTTCAGCAAGCAGGAACTGGTGTTCCTCCTCAAGCTTTCCGCGGACCTCAAGGCCGCCAAGTACGCCGGCACCGAGCAGCAGCGCCTGACCGGCAAGAACATCGCCCTCATTTTTGAGAAGACCTCCACCCGCACCCGCTGCGCCTTCGAAGTGGCCGCGCACGACCAGGGCGCGCACGTGACCTACCTGGAGCCCTCGGGCAGCCAGATGGGCCACAAAGAGACCGTGAAGGACACCGCCCGCGTGCTCGGCCGGATGTACGACGGCATAGAGTATCGCGGCTTCGGCCAGGAGATAGTGGAAGAGCTGGCCAAGTACGCCGGCGTGCCGGTGTGGAACGGCCTGACCAACCAGTGGCATCCCACCCAGATGCTGGCCGACGTGCTGACCATGACCGAGCATTGCTCCAAGCCTCTCGAGAAGATAGCCTACGCCTACGTCGGCGACGCCCGCTTCAACATGGGCCGCTCGCTGCTCGTCATCGGCGCCATCCTGGGCATGGACGTGCGCATAGGCGCGCCGAAAGGCCTGCAGCCCGACGCCGATCTCATCGAACAGTGCAAAGAGATAGCCAAGATTTCCGGCGCGCGCATCACCATTACCGCCAACGCGGCGGCTGCCGTGAAGGGCGCGGACTTCATCCACACCGACGTGTGGGTGAGCATGGGCGAGGCCAAGGAAGTCTGGGCCGAGCGCATCAAACTGCTCAAGCCCTACCAGGTCACCCCGGCGCTCATGAAGAAGTCCGGCAATAAGAACGTGAAGTTCATGCACTGCCTGCCGGCCTTCCACAACGCCGACACCAAGGTGGGCAAACAGGTCTCCGAGCAGTTCGGCCTGACCAACGGCATCGAGGTCACCGAGGAAGTGTTCGAGTCCCCCGCCTGCATCGCCTTCGACCAGGCGGAGAACCGCATGCACACCATCAAAGCCGTGATGGTGGCAACGCTGGGCCGCTGACGGCTTAACGGCGACAGCCGCAAAAAGAAAGCCTGCCGCCCTGAAAAGCGGCAGGTTTCCTTTTTACACGGCCCCGCCGCGGCAAGCCGCCGGGCAAGGCCGGCGGTTTTGTTTTGTAGAATATCAATGGACCTGGAACGGCGGGACCCTTTTAATTATGAATGAACGACCAGGCGGATGCGGGGATTCCTGCTGCGGCAAGCCCCCGCAGGGCGGCGACAGCATCGCCTGCCCCCTTTGCGGCAAGACGGGCGAGGTGGTGCGAGGAAGTACGGTGCGCAAGCTGCTTAAGCCCGGCCTGGCGGCGCCCGCGGACAGGTACCTGATCTGCGCCGCTCCCGATTGCGCCGCGGTTTATTTCCACCCGAAGGGCGCCCTGTTCAGGCAGGACGAGGTGATTGTGCCCGTCCATTTCAAAACCGCGGCGGTGCCCGTCTACGCCTGCTACTGCGCCGGGATCACCAAAACCCAGGTGGTGGCCGCCGTCAACAAGACCGGGGCCACGCGCTGGGCCTCCATAGTAAAAGAAATAACCGGCCGGGTGCCTAAATGCAATTGCGAAGAGAAGAACCCGCTGGGGCAGTGCTGCTCCGGCAACGCTTACGCCGCGGCCATAGCCGAATCCTCCGCCAAGCCCGTGCCCGTAAAAAAATCCAAAGACCCGCTGCACGGCCTTACGCTGGAAGCCGTCCTTACCTACCTGCTCGAACTGCACGGCTGGGAAGGGCTGTGGAACCGCCTCCCCCTGCGCTGCTTCCAGTACGACCCCAGCATCAAGTCCAGCCTCATCTTCCTGCGGAAAAATCCCTGGGCGCGCGAGAAGCTGGAGAACTGGTATATCTGCGAAGTCCCGAAACCTAAAAAGTAGCGTCCATGCGCCGCTGGGGGATCGTTCCTGTTTCCCCGCCCCTTAACTCCGCCTTCTTTACCAGCAGGGTCACCCACCAGGCGCCGGACAGCGCCAGCAGCAGGCCTATGACCTGGTAGGTCTGAATTTTTTCTATCCCGAGCAGGTGAGAGATCACGGCCGTCAGCACCGGGTAGGAGAGCACTATGGCGGTGGCCTTGGACAGGTCCATGTTGAGTATGGCCTTGTACCAGAGCACGTTGTTGAGGGCGGTCAGCGCCACGCCCCAGACCAAAATTATCCCGAGCAGCTTCAGGCTCGGCTCGAAGGCCGCCACCGGCATGAACAAGCCCAGCGCGAAGACGGGCAGTATGCCCAGCGTCGCGAACAGCGTGCGCGCGGAGGCCACGAACACGTGGGACAGCTCTTTCGGCAGCTTCTTGCTGAACAAATGCGACACCTGGTACATCAGCGGCACCGCCAGCACTATCAGGTCCCCGGTCCAGCGCACCGTGAACCGCTCCTTGAAAGCTATCAGCAGGGTGCCCGACAGCACCAGCGCGGTGCCGAACAGCTGGCTCTTTGAAATTTTTTCCTTCAGGAACAGCCTGGACAGGATGATGGTATAGACCGCCTCTACCTGCCCCAAAATGGCGGCATTGGCCGGCGTTGTGTAGTTCAGCGCCAGCACCAGCGCGGCTATGGGCAGCGCGCTGCCGAAGAAACCTATGACCAGCAGGCGCGGCCACAGGTCGCTCCGGAAATACACCGGGAAGATCTTGTTCTTGACGGCCCAGGGCAGGAAGCAGGCGAACCCGACCGCCGAGCCGGCCAGGGCGAAGAGCGGCGGCGAGATGCGCCCGGCGGCGAAGTACCCCATGACCGGGATGAAGGAGTTTATGCAGACAGTCAGCCAGATGGCGCCCAGCGGGGTAATTGTAATTGTAGGAAGCATAAGCTCAGTTGTCGTCAGTTCCCCCGGCCTTTTCCCCCTTCCCCCGGTGCGTTTTTTAAAACCGGCGTAGCGGCGAGCGCTTTATTTATAATATCAAAAACCGTGCGGGGTTTTGTAAATTCGGGCAGTCCTTTCTCTACTTTATAAATACAAACATTCTCCGGAGAAAAAGCAAATGCCTTGCGCTTTGACCATGGCTGGCATGTAAATTGATCCGTAGCGGGTGCAAGTCGGCACGGTTCACTACCGAACCGAGCCGAAAGCGGGAAAACCGGAAATGCCGGTCATGACGCACATCGGGTTCCCGGGGCGCCGGCCGCTGCGGACGCCGTCGCCCGCAAATCACTTAAGAGGTGGCAATTATGAAGGATTCAGTTTTACGATTTCTTATTGTAGCTGTAATGGCAGGCGCCATGCTGGGACAACAGGCAGAGGCGGCGGTAAGCGCGGCCAATTCGGAATCGGCGCAGGAATTTAAACGGCAAATGTACACTACGGATATATTTACCGGAGAAAATTTCAGGCTTACCCCGTATACGACCCCATTACAGCTCGAAATTCTTCCCGGACCTGTAGTATCTGATGCGGCAATAAAAAAACAACTCGAACGCACGGTATATGACGTCTGTATGGCCAGGGTTGCAAAGAATGCCGCGATTGTCAGACTGGGCGAATTATTAACCGTTCAGCATTGTGAGCGGGCCGTTGCTCAGGTAAAAGCTATGCCTCTTCAGCGTTTTGTTCAGCGTGACGCGGCCAATGTGCTGGCGGAGTGGATTTTCAGGGTAGATGGAGACAACTGGTACGATTTTAAGTCCTTGCTGCGTGAAACGACAAATTACCTTGTTAAACGCGACAGGGAATTATTTATGTTAAGAGGCTTTTCGCCTTACAATGTTTTGGTCGATACACTCAGCACCGAAGACCTTCCCATTGTCCTTGATCTGGTCGAGGGCACGGTCACTTTATGGACACTGGAGCTTGCCGACTGAACTGTAGGAAGCATAAGAGCGGTTATCGTCAATTCCCCCCGCCTTTTTTCCCTTAACCCGGCGCGTTTTTGCGCGCGGTTCTGCCGCCGGGCGGGACGCCGGCTGGTCAGGGACAGTATTAATCTTCAGGCGAAGGTGGGGCTATGGCTTATAGGGGACGCTGGTGGCTATATTACTATTTACTGAAGCCATGAGAAACCGCCGGGACTCCCCGGCGGTTTCTCTTTGCTTCGGCTTCGCCTACTTGCAGCCGTAAGTGACGTTCTTGCAGAGGTCGGGGTTTTTCAAGTCGAGACCGTTAGGGGTCAGCACCGAGAACATTTTCTCTATTTCTCCCAAGTTCAGGTCCAGGCCCGGCAGCCCAAAATTAGGCAGGTCCATTCCCACGGACGGAAGCTTAAGCGCGTTGATGGAGGCCTCCAGCTTTAGTTCGTCGGCTTCAAAAACATTCAGGGCCGCCAGGTCGGGCAGGCCGAGGTTTATGTTGGCGTCCACCGCATCAAGGATGACGTTCAGCGCGTTGTTGGCCTGCTTTATCAGGGAATCGACATACCCCCCCACGCCGAGCTTGCTCAGCACTTCCCAGAGGAAGCTGCTCAGTACGCTCTTAATTTTTCCCTCTATGGCGTCGGCGCCATCCATAATGGTCCTGAAGCCTATGGATACTCTGTAAGAAGACATCCCGGTCAGCGTAGGATAAGGGAAACTGAAGGAAAAACTGCTGTTCACCAGTGTGTTGAGCCCCGAGAGCTTGTTGCTCAGGCCTTCCACCCGGTCATACAGGGCCTCGATCTGCTTGCGCAGGGAGTCTATTTCAGCAAGCTCGGGGCCGAAAGGGTTGAAGAAATCGACAGAAGGCAGCCAGGCGCCCGGGGTATAGATAAGAACCTTTACCGCTTTGTCGTAGTCCACCAGCGCCTGGTCCAGTTTGACGGCGTACTTGCTTACATTGGGGTCAGCGCAGGCCCGGGTATTTCCCGGCAGGCTGGCAAGGCAGGCTTCGGCGGCTTGAGCAACGCGGGGGAACTTTTTCACAAAGCCGTTGTTGATGATGTAAAGAGCTTTGCCGAGCTTATCCGCCTTGTCTGCCGCGTCGGCCAGTTTCAGGCGCAGGGGTTCCGTTTTGGCCACTATGGCGTCCACTCTTATGCGGGCGGCGGTAATCTCCTTGAGCGACGCTCCGAGCGAGGCTTTTATCTTCCCGGCCTTTTCTCTGGCCTGCGGTATGGCTTCCGCCGCCACCGCCGCGGACTGCAGGGTTTTAGCCGAGGCCTCAAGTTTTCTCAGGTCGGCGTCCAACGTGGACAGCATCCCCAGCGCCGTGGCCGAGGTCCCGAGATAATTCTTGATCGTGTTGATGCGTTTTCCCAGGGTGTCCTGGTCCCCGTACAAGGTCTTGCTGTCGTTGAAAATATTGAGCAGGTCAGTATTCTTAAAAGAAACCGCGGCCACGGCGTGCCCGGCGGGGCCGGCCGTTAAAAGTACAGAGAACACAACGGCTGCCGCATAAAGCTTAAATGCTTTTTTCATTTTGGTCTCCCTAGTTTGGCTATTTATTTATATTATCATTTATAATAATATAAATATTTATAATTATACGGCGCCCTACCCCCGGCTTCTCCGGGGGGCCATAGGGGGCTGCGTGTTTTATCTAAATATCAAAGGCCGGGCCTGGTAGCCGCGCGGCCCGGGATCACGGTTGAGGTGGTGTGTCATGGGCTACTAAATTATATAATTGAGACTGACCGCCCATGAAAACCTATCATTTCTTCCCCGTCTTCATACTGCTGGTAGTCTCCTATGTCGGGCTGCATTTTTACGCCGGCCGCTGGCTGGCAAGAAGCTTCGCCATCCTCCCCGGCCCGGCCGCCTGGCTGAGGGGAGCCCTGCTGGCGGCGGCCTTCCTGTCGCCGTTCACCATGTTCCTCAAGCGCTACTACCATAGCCCCTTCCTGGAAGCCCTCTACGCCGTCGGCTACGCCTGGATGGGGATAATCCTGATAGCCGCTTTCCTGTTCGCCTGCTCGGACCTGGCCGCTCTGGCACTGCGGCGCGCGGCCTGGTTCTCGCCCGCGGCCCTGGCCCGCCTGACACTGGCCCTGCTGGCGGGAGTTATCGCCTGGAGCGTATACGGCGGCCAGAAAATACCGGTGCTGAAGGAAATCACCGTCCCGGTAAAAAACCTGCCCCCCGCCCTGGAGGGCTTCCGCATAGCGCAGATCTCGGACATGCACGTGGACTCCGGCTGGAAGCTGCGGCAGTTCGCCGGCATAGTGGACCGGATCAATTCGGCCTCGCCGGACCTGGTGCTGGTGACCGGCGACCTGATAGACCCGGGCATCACCTGCCGCCAGGACCTGGCCGAGCTTACCGGCAAGATAAAGAGCCGCCTGGGCCTTTACGGCGCGCTAGGCAACCACGAATACTATTACGGCCTGGACGCCGCGCTGGGCTGCTACAAGGCCTTCGGCATAAAACTCCTGAAGAACGAAGCCGCCGACCTGGGCGATCTGAAGCTGATAGGCCTGGGCGACATACATACCGAACACCTGACCAAGGAGGACGTGACCTCCATACTGGGAAAGCACCGTGACGGCAAGTTCACCGTCCTGATGACGCATCAGCCGGTGTTTTACAAAGAGATAGCCGCGGCCGGGGATTATTTGGGCTTCTCGGGCCACACCCACAGGGGGCAGATCTTCCCCTTCCACTTCTTTACCTGGCTGTTCTACAGGCATTTCTACGGGCTGTACCATATAAATAACAGTATTTTCTATGTAACTTCAGGAGCCGGCACCTGGGGCCCCCCGCTGCGCTGGCTCTCTTCCACCGAGATCCCGGTGCTCACATTAATAAACGCGAAGTAACAGGCCCGGGGCCCAAAGGGCCCACGCGGGCCTGGTCTATTTAACTCCGGGCCTATAGGCCTGCCGAACCTTGCCGTTTTCTCCCCCTGTGATAAACTATAGGTGTAGAGCAGCCAAGGAGGGAGTTAATGAACGGCACTTTCAAGAACCTTACTCTTACCGCAGTCCTCTTATCCTTCTCAGTTTCAGCCTACGCCACGAATGCGTTGCCCGTGGACGATACCAGGCATAAATCCGAAACTACCGTTTTAATGCAGCAGGCCATGGACGAAGGCAGCGACTCCGCCACCCGCGACTCGGCGGTGGACGCGCTTCTGGCCAACATAGAAAATTACCAGTCGGCCGCCCTCAACGCCAGCAAAAGCGCCAACAAAGGCGTCTACGAAGACAACCTCAAGGCCCGCCTCAAGGCCATTGACTCCATCTGGTCCCTGGGCGAAATAGGCGACCCCCGCCTGATGTCCAAGCTTTCCAAGTTCTACGGCGAGGCCGACGATGTAGTGAAAATGAACCTGATCATCAGCATGGGCAAGCTCAAGAGCAATACCAAGGCCGGCCCCTACCTGTTCGGCGTGGCCTCCAACCCGCAGGAGACCGCGGTGGTCCGCTCCGTGGCCTTCGAGATGCTCGAGCATATCAACTATCCCTCCACCGTGCTGAACCTGGTCCCCTCCAAAGAAGTCGGCATAGAGCAGGCGGACCTGATCTTCACCGGCGGCATTACCGGCACCATCAGCGGCTGGGTCAGCCCCGACCTCCCCATCGGCCACGCCGGCCTGTTCGTCGGCACCGAGATCAAGAACGGCAAGATCAGCGTCGTCATCGCGGACTGCGTACCGGATAACTTCAAGCCGGGCGGCGTGCGCAACATAGATTCCTGGAACAACTTCACCCACCACTTCATGTACCCGTACTACGGCAACCGCACCACCCCGGTGAAGCCCACCGCCGCGCAGCGCGAGCGCATCGCCAGGCTGGCCATAGAAATGGGCAAAAGAGGCCTCACCTACAGCGACACCCACGGCTCCCAGAAGGGCCCGGTGAAGTTCGACTGCGTGGGCTATACCGAATTCCTCTACGAGGCCGTGGGCCTGAACCCCACCGAGAACAGCTACGAGACCGGCTGGGGCTGGCCGCTGACCCCCTGGGAGCAGTTCATAGCTTTAAAGCCCAATGTCAAACCCCAGGGCCAGATCATCCTGCCCAACAACGCCACGATCATAATGCCCGGCCAGGCCATCATCACCCAGGGCTTCAACGCTCTCTCCGGAGCTTTCGGCGTGCGCGCCCCCGAGGCTAGCTCGATCCCCCTCCCCGTGCCGGCAAACTAGTTTCACTCCGGACAACAGAACGCCCCGGTCCCCCGGGGCGTTCTTATTTAAATAGGGACAGCCCCCTATTTTCCCAATACTCCTTACCACGGACCCCGGCCAGGAAATAGGGGGCTGTCCCTATTTTTGTTAAAATCTATCTGTCCTCAAAAAGGACGCGGGGAGCTTGGTAGCGACCAGGCTGAGAGTTCCGGTGTTGCCGGAAGACCCTTATAACTTGAACCGGGTAATACCGGCGGAGGGAAAATGAAAGGGTCCGTATGCCTATTGCCGACTGCGCCTGCGCAGCCGGTTTTTTATTGTCATTTTTCCTCTCACAAAGGAAATAATGACACAACTCGAATCAGCCCGCAAGGGCGCCTTAACCCCTGAACTGGTAAAAGCCGCCGCGCGCGAAGGCGCCGAAGCCGGCCTGCTGCTCAAAGAGGTGGCGGCAGGCCGCGCCGTGGTGCCGGCCAACCTAAACCACAAGGGCTTATTCCCCGCAGCCATAGGCAAGGCCTTCAACTGCAAGATCAATGTGAACCTGGGCACCTCGGGAACCGGCTCCGGCCTGCGGCAGGAACTGCGCAAGCTCGCGCTGGCCGCCGAGCTCGGCGCCGACGCGGTAATGGACCTGTCCACCGGCGGCGACCTGCCTAAGATAAGGAAAGAGATAATAAAGCGCAGCCCCATGCCGGTGGGCACGGTGCCCCTCTATGAAGCGCTGAAGCGGGCCGGGGGCGCCAAGAAGATAACCGCCGCCCTGCTGCTGGAGGTCATTGAAGAACAAGCCGAGGCCGGTGTGGACTTCATGACCGTACACGCCGGGCTGCTGCGCCGCCACCTGCCGCTTATAAAAGGCCGGACCACCGGCATAGTGTCGCGCGGCGGGGCGGCGCTGGCCCGCTTGATGGAATTGAACCGCGCCGAGAACCCGCTCTACGAACGCTTCGACGACATCTGCGCGATCTTCAGGAAATACGACGTGACTTTCAGCCTCGGCGACGCGCTGCGCCCCGGGTCGCTCGCCGACGCGTGCGACGCCGCGCAGTTCGCCGAGCTGGACGCTCTGGGCGGCCTGGTGAAGCGGGCCCGCGCCGCCGGCGTGCAGGTGATGGTGGAAGGCCCCGGCCACGTGCCGCTGGACAAGGTCTTCATGAACGTGGAGCGCGCGGAGAAGGTGTGCAACGGCGCGCCGTTCTATGTGCTGGGCCCGCTGGTCACCGACATCGCCGCCGGCTACGACCACATAAATTCCGCTATCGGCGGGGCGCTGGCCGCCTGGGCCGGCGCGGCCTTCCTCTGCTACGTAACGCCGAAAGAACACCTCGGCCTGCCGGAGCTTGAGGACGTGCGGCAGGGCATCATCGCCTCCAAAATAGCCGCCCACGCGGCGGACATCGCCCGCGGCCGGCCCGGGGCCGCAGAGCGGGACCACCGCATGTCGCGCGCGCGCTACGCTTTCGACTGGGAGCGGCAGTTCGCGCTGTCGCTGGACCCGCGGCGCGCGCGCTGCTACCGCGGCGACGGCCAGAAGAAAAAGTTCTGCAACATGTGCGGCCCCGAGTTCTGTTCCATGCGGCAGTCGCGCAAGCTTGGCAGGCAGGCCGCGGCATGACGGCCCGCGCGCTCACCATAGCGGGCTCGGACCCCGGCGGCGGGGCCGGCGTACAGGCGGACCTCAAGACCTTCTCGGCTTTCAAGGTCTACGGCATGTCGGCCGTCACCGCGGTCACCGTACAGAACACCCTCGGCGTGCGCGGCGTAATGGCCGTACCACCGCAGGTGGTTTCAGGGCAGATAGACGCCGTGCTGGAGGACATCGGGGCGGGCGCGGTTAAAACCGGCATGCTGGGCTCGGCGGCCGCGATACAGGCCATCGCCTCGCGGCTGAAGGCCCACCGCGTGAAGAACCTGGTGGTGGACCCGGTGATGTACGCCAAGAGCGGTCACGCCCTGCTGGAGCCGCGGGCCGCCGGCGCGCTGATAAAGGAACTGCTGCCGCTCGCGCTGCTGGTTACGCCCAACGCGCCGGAAGCTGAGCGCCTCTCCGGAGTGGCCGTGCGGAACCTGGCCGGCGCGAAGAAAGCCGCGCGCGCCATACGCGCACTGGGGCCCGCTTTCGTGCTGGTCAAGGGCGGCCACCTGGCCGGGCCGGTCTGCCAGGACCTGCTCTACGACGGAAAAACCTTCACCGTCCATTCCTCTCCCCGCGTCAGGACTAAGAACACCCACGGCACGGGGTGCACGCTGTCGGCGGCCATAGCGGCCGGCCTGGCCCTGGGCCTGCCGCCGCGGGAGGCTGTGGCCGGCGCGGTGGAGTACGTGGCCGGCGCCATACGCCACGCCTTCGGCCTGGGCGCGGGGCACGGCCCGCTGAACCACCACTGGAGGGCCTCATGAAAAAACTTCCCAGCGGCCTCTATGTCATCACCGACGAGAAGCTCATGCGCCGCCGCGATTTCGTGCGAAAAGTGGCCGAAGCCGCCGCCGCCGGAGCCGGCATAATACAGCTGCGCGAGAAAGCCAGTTCCCTGCGCGACCGCCTGGCCTTGGCCAGGGCGGCGGTGCGGGCGGCGCACGCACACGGCGCGAAACTGGTGATCAACGACGACCCGGAGCTGGCGGCGCTTATCGGCGCCGACGGCGTGCATCTAGGGCGCGACGACGCCTCAGTGGAAGAGGCCCGCGCGCTGCTCGGGCGGCGGGCCATAATAGGAGTGAGCTGCTACGGCGACATAGACCTCGCAGTCCGGGTGCAGAAGGCCGGCGCGGATTATATCTCGTTCGGCGCCTGCTTCAAATCGCCCACCAAGCCCCGGGAGGCCCTGGTGCCGCTCTCGGTCTTCGCCGAAGCCCGGCGCAGGCTGCAGGTGCCGCTGGTGGCCATAGGCGGCATCACCCCCGAGAACGCCCCGCTGGTCTACGCGGCCGGGGCCGACCTGGTGTCGGTAGTGTCTTCGGTATTCGCCGGGAATAAAACCGGCCAGTCGGTAAAACAATTCAACAGGAGAAAGAAATGACCTTAACAGCCGAACTGCCCGCCGAGGGCAAGATCAACCCCGCCGTCTTCGACGGCCTCATCTACCCGCGCCTGGGCGCCCCGTCGCCGGACATACTGGCCGGGCCCATGCACGGCGTGGACTGCGGCGTGGTGCGCGTGGCGCCGGGCCGGGTAATGGCCATGACGGCGGACCCGATCTTCATCGTGCCGGAATACGGCTGGGAGCGCGCAGCCTGGTTCGCTTTCCACATACTGGCCTCCGACATCACCACCACGGGGCTCGCGCCCTCGCATTTGGCCGTGGACCTGAACCTCCCCCTCTCCATAAAAAAAGAGGAGCTCGAACTGCTGTGGGAGACCGTGCACCGGGAATGCGTCAAGTACGGCGTCAGCGTGGTGACCGGCCACACGGCCCGCTACGCCGGCTGCAATTACCCCATGGTCGGGGGCGCGGTGATGACGGCGCTGGGAGACGAGGACAAGTACGTTACCACCCGCATGGCCAGGCCTGGCGACAGGGTGATAGTAACGAAGGGCGCGGCCATAGAGACCTGCGGCCTCTTCGCCGCGGCCTGCCCGAAACTGGTGGAGGCGGAACTGGGCGCGCCTGACCTGCGCGAACTGGAGAAGCTCTTCTACAAGATGTCCACGGTGGAGGACGCGCTGGCCGCGGCCGACGGGAACGCCCGCGCCGCCGGCGTGACTTCCATGCACGACGCCACCGAATGCGGGATCTGGGGCGGGCTCTACGAGATAGCCCGGGCCTCCGGCACCGGCATGGCGGTGGACCGGGACGCCATAATATTGGACCCCGCCGCGGCGCGGCTCTGCGCGCGCTTCGGCATAGACCCGTACTCCGCCATCAGCGAAGGCACGCTCATAATAACGGCAAAACCCGCCGGCGTACCCGCCATACTGGCCCGGCTCGAGGACAAAGGCATAGCTACCTCGGTCATAGGCGAGGTTACAGAAAAATCCGGCGGCATAAAAGTTACGGAGGACGGCAGGCAGCGCGATCTGGCCCACCCGGTGAAGGACCCGTTCTGGCCGGCTTTCACGGCCGCCATGGAGAGGGAGAAGGCCCTGTAGCCGCAAAAAAGAAAGCCCCGCCAAGGCGGGGCTTTTCTTTCCGGCTGGTTCGCCTAGCGGTATTTGACCTTGTAGGCGTCAAAGCTGAGGCCGCCGATGGTGATGTGCTTGGAGTAGTCGGTGCGGAACTTTTTCTTCACTACCTCGTTCACCTGGCCGGTGATCATCAGCTCGTCCTTGCCGGCTATGTCCTCGCCCAGTTTGAAGGCCACGTTCACCGCGGGGCCGTAGGCGTCGTCGGCGAAGCGCAGCAGCTTGCCGTGGTGTATGCCCACGCAGATGCTGTATTTCTTATGCTCCGGCAGGCCCACGTTGCGGCGCTTGAGCCAGCGGTGCATTTCTATGGAGCAGGCCACCGCCTTCACCGGCTCGGGGAAGATCAGCATCAGGTTGTCGGCTTTGTCCGAAAGGGTTATCCCGCCGTGGCGGGTCACTATCTTCTCCAGGCCGTCGTGGCATTTCACCATGTTGTCCATGAACTCTATGATGCCGTGCTCGTGGGTCTTCTTGGAGAAGCCGGAAGAGTCGCAGGAGACTACGGTCAGCTCTGCGCCGCAGGTCTTTTCTATCCTGGCGTCCACGGCGGCCGCGTTGCGCGCGTTGCGGTGCCGCACCAGGTCGAAGAATTTTTTAGTGGTCATTGAGCTCGTTTTCATAAAAAAAGTATAACAAAAAACCCGCCGGGGCGGGTCTTGCTAAAAGGCGGCTGGAGACTTTAGGGCTAGTCGGCGAAGTGGAGCCAGTAGCGGTTCAGGGGTCCCGAGGCCATGGCGCCCACGAAGGCTATGGCCCAGGGCTCGCCTGCCAGGACGGCCTTGGCCACTTTGGAAAGCGGTATGGGGGCCAGCAGCATGGCGAAAACGGCTGAGTGGAAAATCAGCTTGGCGGCGTCGGAAGCGATAACGCCCGCGCCTGCGCCCTGGCCCACGTCCCAGCCCAGCCGGGACGCGGCTATTTCTACATTGTCCAGGTTACTGACCCAGAGCAGGCCGTGGAAGACGGCGCCCGCGGCCAGCTTGCCGGCGGCCTTGGCTTTTTCGGCCCCGGACAGTTCACCGGTCTTCAGGGCCGCCAGGTTCTCGCGGCGCAGGGAAAGCCAGTAAGCCATGGCTTGGTGCACCCGGCCGTCCTTGCCCAGGTCGGCGGGGCGCTCGGGAGGGGTCAGGGCCGCCCGCATGGAAGGGGGCAGGGGAACCTTTGAAGAAAGCGGTCTTGAAGGGCGGGCGGCGGCCGGGGCCGGCTGAGCGGCGGCGGGGCGGGCCTGGGCGGGGCCGCCGGCGTAAACGGCCGGCAGGGCGGCGGCGCCGCGGGCTGAAGCGCCGTCGAAGAATCTCGCCGCGCCTTCGGAAGTAAAGAGATCTTTTGAAGCGGCCAGGGCGCCCAGCTTCTCCGCCGGGGCAGGGCGGGACGCCGCGGGGCGGGCCTGGGCGGAAGCCAGGGCGGCGGCGCAGCCGCCATTAGCGTAATAGCGCACCTCGGCGCTGAACTCCGGGATGAAATATTTCTCGGCCGTCGCCAGGTCTTCGGTTTTAAGGGCGCAGGCCTTGAAGCGCGCCGTGAGGGACGAGACCTTTTCCTTCTTGTCGGCCAGGCCTTCGGCGGCCGCGCCGCCGTGCAGGGCCTGCACTTCCTTGAGGAATTCGGGGGTTATGGCCGGCGGGAGCTTCAGCGCCTGCTCGGCGGACCAGGGGGCGGCGGCCTGCTTGTAGACGAGGGGCCCGGCAAATAGCGGGGAGGCGCAGGTTGTAGCCAGCGCCGCCGCGATTAAAATATTTATGCGGGATCTCATTAACATATATAGTGTAGCCTCTGCGGGCCTCCGGCGGGAGCGGCCAAATACCTACACAGGGCGCAAAAAAGGGCCTACACGGATGTAGGCCCTTTTATGAGTATGAAGCGAGTTTACAGCTGGTTGAACATCAGTTTGTGGATCAGGCCCTTTATGGGCATATAGGGGATGCCGAGGTCTTTCACTTTTTTGGCGTGCTTCGCGGCGGAGATATCTTTGCGGAAAGCTGCGTCCAGCTCGGCCACGGCCTGCCTGTCGGAGAAGTTCACGGCTATCTCCATCACGTAGCGGATGGAGCGCGGCTGCAGGTTGAAAGAGCCGATGGTGCCGTAGGAGCCGTCCACCGTCATGAACTTGGAATGCAGCCGGTTCGGCAGGCCGCCTTCCTTCAGGTAAATATTGGCGCCGGCCTTCACCAGTTCGGGGAAGCTGCCCAGTATCATCGCGCCCATGATCTTGTCGCCTATGGTCTCGAGCGAATTGGAGAGGATGTTCACCTCCACGCCGCGGGCCCTGGCGTCCAGCAGGGCGATCTTCATGGCGGGCGGCATTACGATGATGGCGTTCTCTATATTGATGCGCTCTTTCGCGGCGTAGACCGCGCGCAGCATGGAGAGGAAGATATAGGGCTCCTGCCCGGGGACGTTCCAGACTATGGCGCCCTCGCTGCCGCCGGCCGGCGTGCCGTCGTAGGCGGCGGCGGAAGCGCGCACCGCCAGTCCCGCCTCAGCCGCCTGCTCGTTCCAGGCCCCGGCAAAGAACTTCATCGCGTCCTTCAGCGCCGGGCCCTGCACCAGCACGTCGGTGTCGCGCCACTTCTCGTGGCCGGCCATATGCGAATACTCGTTGCCGATATTCATGCCGCCGAGCACGGCGTACTTGCCGTCCGTTATCAGGATCTTGGAATGGAACTCGTAGTAATTCTTCGAGGAGGGCTGGTAGCGCAGCACCGGGATGCCGGCGGCGGCTATCTTGGCGAGGATGCCCTTGTCGTAGAGGCCGGCCGTGTCCTTGTCTATCATCAGGCGCACGTCGAGGCCTTCCTTCTTTTTGGCTATCAGCAGGTCGGCGGTGTGGTGGCCGGTCTCGTCGTCGTAGAAGGCCCAGGTGGTCAGGTAGACGCTCTTCCTGGCGGCCTTTATGAGCTCGGCGCGCTTGCCGAAAGAGGCCGCGCCGTTGATGAGGGGTTTAATAAGGTTGCCGGAGGAGAAAGGGGTGCGCTGTATGGAACCGAGTTCGGACAAGAAGGCCTGGCCGGAAGAGACCGGGGAGCCGGGGCGGGTAAGCGCCAGGTGGCGGGCCGTCAGCTCGTCCCAGCCCTCTATGGCCTGCACGCCGGGCACGTGGCCGTTGGACTCCAGCTCGGCGCCGACATACATCGAAAATACGCGGGCGGCCTCGGCGGGTTCCATCTTGGCCCCGGCCGGAAAGAAGCGCTCCAGGCGCGGGTCGCTGAGCACGGCCACTATCACCGGCTCCAGTATGCCTTCCTGGTAGGCCGCGCCGAGCTCTTTCACTATGGCGTCGTCCACCTTGGTGGGGTGGGCCCAGTTGCCGGTTATCTGCCGCACCAGGCGTTCTTTGAAAGCGTTTACCAGCAGGGCCTTGTCTTCCTGGGGCAGCGGCATGGCTTCGGGGGCAGGGGCGGCAAGAGCCGCACGGCCGGCGCCGGCTGAAAATTCCAGCTGCCCGAGGGCTTGCTGGCCGTAGCTGAGGTCCGCGAAACAGGCGAGGAAGATGGCGAAGAAGGCTATGAAGAGGGCGTTGAAGATTTTGAGGTCGTATACGAGGGTTTTATGTACCATGCCTATAGTCTACACACTGCAGGCGCGGACCATAAGGGCCGTTGGTACCCCAAACTTAAATAAAAGGACCTACGGCAAAGGACAAAGGGCCCAGGCTATTCCCGGTCCCCGGAGAAAGTGCGGGCGAAATCGGCGATAGTTTTAGCCGAAGCGGAGAGCGCGCCTTTGAACGGATATTGAGGCCCGTCGTCGGACAGCTTCTCTATCGCCAGCAGGCCATTGCCTATCCCTTCCAGATGTATGAAGTCGGCGGCCTCGCCGAAAGCGGCGCGCCAGGCGGTCATGGTGGCGGCGCGGCCGGGCGCGTTGGCGTCATCGATCAGCGCGTAGCCGCCGAGATCCAGGGCGGGAAAGACGTCGTAGAGCACGGCCTCGGGATTCCAGCTGTCATGCGGAGCGTCTATCAGGGCCAGGTCGAAGGGCCCCATGGCGCCCACCAGGCCCTTCGGCAGGGCATAGGAAAGCAGCAGGCGCGGCCCGTAAAGCCGGGGGCGAAGGGGGGCCACGCGGAATTCTACTTTGGCCTGGCAGGCGGAAGTCTCCATGGCCTCTTTGGCCAGCGCGGAGTAGCGCGGGGAATCGTCCACCGAAAGCAGGTAATTATCCTCATGCGGCTCTATCTCCCTGGCCAGCATCAGCGTAGAGAACCCGGAGCCGAACTCCATCACACGCCGCGCCTCCAGGGCGCGCGCGAAGGCCGCCACGAAGCGGCAGGAGGCGGGGTCCATCGCCCAGGAGCCCGGGTGTTCCAGGCGCGACACGTTCACTTTGTCCATCTCCGCCACGGCGGCAGCAATATAAGGGTTCATAAGTTTATAACCACTCCGAAGAGCGCGGCCCGCAGTTGAGCAGCAGGTCCAGCGCGGACAGATCCGGCTCGAAGCCGGGGAAAGCCTGCGGGTATTCGCGCGGCTTGAAATCCTGCCAGGCCAGCTTTATGCCGGCGTAGCTGAAAACATTGGGGTCCAGGTAGGCCTTCGCGCCAGCGCCGGAGAGGTATTCCCCCGCCCCGGCCGCCGCGCAGAGCCGCGCCAGCCGCGCACTGGAGGCTTCCTCCACCTTGAACTCCGAAGAGAAGCGGACCTGGATCTTTATGCCCAGGCCGTCCTTCAGGAAATCCATCGTGGCTATCGCCAGGTCTGCGAGCAGCCGGTAATCCCGCGCGTAGATCTCTTCCAGCCCCGGCAGGTACTGCTTGAAGAAGGGCGCCCGCGCGTAATTCATCTTTATCGCCTGCAGGTGGTCGCCCAGCCAGGTGCCGCCGCGGTCCAGCTCCACCTCGTTTATCTTCTGCGAGAAACGGCCCTTGGAGATGACCGGCGCCGTCAGGTACTGCCAGCCGCGCGGCGTGCGGATGCGGTTGCGGTTCTGGAACTCGCGCTTCTCGTACTGCACGTCGTCGAGATAGATGAACAGGTCCGCCGCCCGCATCTTGGCGAAGAAGCGCAGCCCGGGCCAGTACTGAAGTTGGTGGATGGCGGCTTTCATTTTTTGGCGGTGGCTATCAGGGCCGAACCGGCATAGACTCGCCCGAGCGTAATCAGCCAAAGCGCCTGTGCCAGGTAATAGTATAGAACTTTAAACAGAGAGGTAAGAAATCCTCCCAGCCGCCCGCCAGTGCGGTAGGGGTCCCCCGGGGTAGGCCTGGAGTTGCGTATCGTTATATCCCTGAAGCCTGCCCGCTGCAGCAGCAGGTGCAGCGAGCGCGGGCCGAAATTAAAGTTATGTACCACCGAAGGCCTGACCCCCAGCCCCCGGAAGAAGCCTTTCAGTTCAAGTCTGTGAAGGGGCAGGTGGAAGCACGCGTTATAATCCCTGGCGTACAATATGCCGCCAGGTTTCAGCAGCCTCGAGATTTCCGCCGCGGCGGCCGCCGGGTTATCCATCTGGCTGAAAACTTCAAAAGCGGTAATTGCCTCGTAGTACTGCCCGGGCAGGCCCAGCGCCTCCACCGGGCTGGCATAGACCTTGCTGCCTCCGGAAGAAGCCTTGGCCGCCATGTTTGTATCTATCTCTATCCCTTCCGCCTCCCAGCCCCGCAGCGCCGCGGCTTTGAGAAAATCCCCGGCGGCGCAGCCGATATCCAGCAATTTCCCCTGGCGCGGGAATCTTGCGCCCAGGAAAGCCAGCGCTGAAGAGAAGAGGCCTTGTTTGGCGCCGCGGTAGATATCCTCCTCCAGGCCGGGTTCATAGACGGGCGCGGCAAAAATCTTTTCGATCCTGAAGACCAGCCCGCAGCTCAGGCATTTACCAAGCCCGGGCAGGCTTTCTCCCGTGGCGCCGCCGCATACCGCACAGCGGGTAGTGCTTGCCATCACAGCAAGTCCTCCGCCGCGGCCAGGACCTCTTCAGGGGTGATGGCCGTCAGGCAGACGGGGTTGGGACAATGAAATTTATAGCAGGGCGTCTCGCAGCCGGGCATGTCCTTTCTTATCACGCGCTTCTTTTCCCCCGGCACCGAGGGCGCAAAACGCCAGTGGTCTCCCGGGCCGAAAATGCAGACCGTCTTTGTCCCCACCGCCGCGGCCATGTGCATGGGCCCGGTATCATTGGTAATAAAAACGTCCATCAGGCTGTAGAGCGCCGCGTTCTGCCCCAGCGTGTAAAGCCCCGCGGAGGAGAACACCCTTTCGGATATTTTAAGTTCATCCGCCATGGCCTTTTCTTCCGCAGAGCCGGTCACCATTAAAAGGGCGGACGGATATTTCTCAAGCAGCAGTTTCACCAGGGCCTTCCATTTTTCCAAAGGCCAGCGCCGGGAGGGCCTGAAGGCCCCGGGGTTGAGCCCGATAAAAGGCTTGCCGGAAAGACCCCGCGAGGCGAGGTCCATAGAAACGCTTTTCTTGGCCTCCAGCCCCGGCGCGTACTCTATCAGGAAGTCACGCTGCTCGATACCGAGCGGGGCCAGCAGTCTTGAAATAAGATCCACGGCGTTTTTCTTCTCTATAACTTCTTCGAAGACGGTATGGCTGCCGGCCCCGCCCAGGCCGGTCATTACGCGGCAGGAAGCGAGCGCCGGCTTAACGAGCCAGTTGATCAGCCTGGTCTTGAGCAGGCCGCCGTACGAGGACACCAGGCTGAAATTCACCAAGGCGTCAAACCCCTCCCCGCGCAGTTGCAGCAGCGTCCTCAAGAATTTATACGCCGCGGCAGGGCCGCCGAAGCGGTAGCGGATAGGCACGGAATGTATCTTGTCTATGCCGGCTATCCCGGCCGCCAGCTCTTTGGAGCGGTCAATGGTAAGCAGTTCCAGCCGCGCGTCGGGGTAAGCAGCTTTTAGAGCGCGCACGGCCGGCGTCATCATTATAATATCGCCGAGCCCGGCCATGTTCACCAGCAGTATCTTCCGGCGGCCGCGCACGTTCCACGCGCCGCTTATGGCGGCGGCAGGGTTGCGCCGGTTGTCCTCGAACCAGAGCTGGAAGACGGAAGCCGCGTGGATGCGGTCGTAGAGGTTGCGGCGGCCGGAAGCGTGCTCCTCCAGCATCAGCGTCACTCCTTCGGGAGAAAGGACGCCGGAGGCTTTCAGCGCGCCGGGGCTTAGCAGTTCCGAGGTAAACTTTTTCAGTTCTTTGTCCTGCCAGCGCGCGAGCGGGACCTGGAAACCGCGCTTGGGCCGCTTCAGGGTGCCGGGCGGGAGCCTGCCGGCCATCGCTTTTTTCAGCAGGTATTTAAGCGTTAACCCGCGCGTCTTCGCGGCCATGGGCACGCCGGCCATGAACTCCACCAGCCTGACGTCCGTGAAAGGCACGCGCAGTTCCAGCGAATTGGCCATCGAGGTCCTGTCAGCCAGGCAGAGCAGGTCCGCCGGCAGGTAGTTGCCGATCTCGAAGGCCAGTATATCTTCGGGGCCCGCCGGAGAGCCGGGCAGCCTGGGGTGCGCGCCGCCAAGCGCGGCCCACAGTTCCGGGGAGTAAAGATTTTTCTTCTCTTCCGCCGGCAGATAAGAGATCCATGAATTGTAGGCCCCGGAGAAATCAGCCGCACCGGAATTGAAAAAGCGCTTGAGACGGCCCGGCAGGTTTGAAGGCGAGCGGCTCTCGGGCAGCAGCGAAAACGCCCCGCCGGCCAGCCGGCGCAGGGGCCCGGGGACCTTGAGATACTGCGGGAGGAACCGCGCGGCTAAATGGCGCGGATAGCCGCCGAAAAGTTCGTCGCCCCCTATCCCCGCCAGCGCCACGGTTACCGCGCGCCTGGCCTCCCTGCTCACCAGGTAGGAGGCTATCGCCGAGGAGTCGGCAAAAGGCTCGTCGAAATGGCCCGCCAGCTTCCTTATCACCGCGCCGATGTCCGGGGTGACCGGCACCTCGAGATGCTCCGCGCCGAAGTATTCCGCCGTAGCGCGGGCGCCCGTTGTTTCGTCGAAACCCGCATCTTCCCCGCCGAAGCCGGCGGTAAAAGTCTTGACCCCCTTGCCGGCATGCTCGGCCATGAACGAAAGCAGGCAGGCGGAATCCACGCCGCCAGAAAGCAGCAGCCCCAGCGGCACATCGCTGACCAGCTGTTCCTTCACGCTTTTGGAGAGCAGGCCGCGGATGTTCTCCAGGTAAAATTCCTCGGGCTTGCCCGCCAGGTCCGGCGGCTTCAGCTCCCAATATTTCTCAACGCGTACCGAGCCGCCGCGGAAGACCAGCAGCGAGGCCGGCTCCAGCTTGTTCACGCCCTTATATACGGTCAGCGGGGCGGGGATGTAGAGGTAGGTAAAATAATAGTCCAGCGCGGCGGCGTCCAGGTCCCCGCAAAGCCCGGGCACCAGCCGAAGGGCCTTAAGCTCCGAAGCGAAATAGAGCTTGTTCCCGGCGAGAGCGTAGTAGAGCGGCTTTATCCCGAACTGGTCGCGCGCCAGCAGCAGCTTGCGGGCCCGGCCGTCCCAGAGCGCGAAGGCGAACATGCCTCGCAGCAGTTTCGGGAAGCCCTCTCCGTGTTCTTCGTAGAGGTGAACCAGCACTTCGGTGTCGGTATTGGTTCTGAATCTGTGTCCCGCGGCCTCAAGCTCGCGGCGCAGTTCGCGGAAGTTGTAGATCTCACCGTTGAAAACTACGGTGACGGTTCCGTCCTCGTTGGAGATGGGCTGCGCCCCCGTGGCCAGGTCTATGACCTTCAGCCGGCGCATACCCAGCGAAACCTCTTCGCCCTCGGAGAAGAAACCGTCCTCGTCCGGACCCCTGTGCTCCAGAGACAGTGCCATGCCGCGCAGCAGCGCGTCCGCGCGCAACCCGGCGAAGCCGCAGATGCCGCACATCAGTCCTCCCTCCGCTCTTGCCCGGCCAGTTCCCGGTAAAGCCTGTCATGCTCCGAGATGAAGACTCCGTGCGAGAACTTCCCGCGCGCGGCCGCCCGCGCGCTCTCCCCCAGCCGGCGCGCCAGCCCGGGGTCGGCAGCGGCTTTCCTGATGGCCGCGGCGAGCGCCCGGGCGTCTCCGGGCGGGACCAGCAGCGCGTCCCGGCCGTCCTCTACGGTCCCGATGACGCCGTCTATCGCCGAGGCGATGATGGGCTTGCCCAGCGCCATAGCCTCCAGCAGCGCGTTGGGCTGCCCTTCGCGCAGCGAGGGCAGCAGGAAAACGTCCAGGCCGGACAGGAACTCCGCCGGCCGTTGAATGAAGCCCGGGAAAACTACGTTTGAAAGGCCCGCCCGGCGCGCCCGCTCCATCAGTTCTTCCTTCAGCTCTCCCTCGCCGGCGAGCGCGCAGAGCAGCCGCGAAGAGAGCTCCGGCTCTTCGGCCTTGATCAGCGCGAGGGCGTCTATCAGGCAGGCGAAGCCCTTCTGCCAGACCAGCCGGGCGGCAGCGCCGATGAGGAACTTGCCCTCCGCCCCGGGAACGGCCGGCCGGCCGGCGCCGGCGGGCGCGTCGAAGAACTCGGGGCCTGGCGCGTTGTAGATGAGCCGCACCTTGTCGGCGCTGAAGGGCCGCCGTTCCAGCGCGAAACGCGCCAGCGCGGGGGAGACCACTATCACGCGGTCGCAGAAAAGCGAGGAGAACTTGTCGGCCAGCACATAGAGCGCCTTGCGAAGCGGGCCGACGTCGAAGCCTTCTACGGGCATCTGCAGCGTGGAGACCGACGGCCGCCCGGCGGCGGCCGCGGCCAGGCGCGCGTACAGGTCGGCCCTGGCCCCCTGTGAATGCACCAGGTCCACCCCCTCGTCCCTGATGATCCGGCGGAGCCTGGCGAAGCCGGGCAGGGAGAACCGCTGGCCCATGTCGAAAGGGATCACGCGGGCGGCGTGCCGTATCTTCTCCGCGAAAGGCCCCTCCGCGCGGCAGGCGGCCAGGAACTCGTAGCGCGCCGGGTCCAGCCCGTTGATGAGCTGCGCGAAGCCTTTCTCCCCGCCGCCGTAGGCTTCGTTCTCTATTACGAACAGCAGGCGCAGCTTCTTCATAGGCAGGTGTCCCCGACGGAAGAGCGCATCCAGGCGCTCTCACCGGAACTCCGCTCCTTGCGCAGCAGGTAGAAGGTATAGGCGGACAGGCCGGGGAACAGGCGCGCGCCGTAGTCTACGAGCGGGTAGGGCAGCGGGTAGAGCGTGGAGCCGGCGCAGCGCACCAGGCTGAAGCACGGGTTGGAGGTGAGGAATTTCAGGAAAT
The DNA here is from genome assembly GCA_001799895.1 of Elusimicrobia bacterium GWD2_63_28. GTDB lineage: Bacteria > Elusimicrobiota > Elusimicrobia > Elusimicrobiales > UBA9959 > UBA9959. The sequence continues at coordinate 72,395 of MGUI01000044.1, read as the reverse complement.
CCTTGTGGGCGAAGCAGCGTATATGCGGCCCCGTAATGGCGTTGCACAGCGGCTGCGCGCCGAAAGCCAGCAGCAGCCTGTTGTGGAGCGCCGCAAGATTGGGCACGCCGAGAGCGAGATAGCCCCCGGGCTTCAGCACGCGCTCCATCTCCGCCAGCGGCAGGAAGATGTTCTTGAGATGTTCCAGCACCTGGCTGCAGACCACCAAGTCGAAGGACCCGTCGGCGTAGGGGAAGCGCCCGTCCTCCAGGTTTACTTTTGAGTTCTGAATGTAAGGCGGGTAAGTGGCAATGTACTTATCCAGCATCTCTATCGTATGTATGTGATTCTCCGGAACGCCCAGCATCCGTTGGTACTCTACGGTCATGGAGCAGTCCCCGGCGCCTACGTCCAACAATGAACCGGCACCCCCTGCATGGCCGACAAAACGCATGAAATCTCTGCGAAGCCGTGCCGTTTCGTCGTCAGCCCGCAGAATGCGGCGCAGGAAGCCTTTCATGACGCCTCCCCCCGCCGTGCGGCGGCCCCGCGCGAACTCGCCTTTTCCAGGAACGCGGCCATCTGCCCGGCTCGCCGGAGCCAGGTGTGCTTCTTTTCAACCTCGAGGCGGCCGCGGCCTGCCAGTTCCGCGCGCAGTGCCGGGGCCTTCAGAAGTTTCAGGATGGCGGCTGCCGCCTGCGCCGGGTCCGAGGCGTCCACGGAAACGCCGGCCCCCACTCTTTCCACAAAATCCCCGTAGCCCTTCACGCTGCTGGCGAGCACGGGCTTCCCGCAGGCCAGGTATTCGTAGGTCTTTACCGGATCCCCCGGGTTCTTCCTGGGCCCCTTGAAAAAGCAGATGCAGAGGTCGAAAACGTTTATGTGGCGCGGCACTTCTTCGTAAGGCACGCGGCCCGTGAAGATGAAGGCATCCCGCACGCCGCGTTCGACCGCGAGGGCTTTCAGGCTTTCCCCGAGAGGGCCGCCGCCCACTATCAGGAACCTGGCCTCCGGCAGTTCTTTCAGTACGAGCGGCACCGCCTCTACCAGGTAGTCCAGCCCGTGCCACTTGAACAGCCCCCCGACGAAGCCCGTCACCGGGGCGCCCGCCGCTATCCCTAGCTCTGCGCGCAGGGCTGAAGAGTCCATCGGCCTGAACTTCTCCGGGTCTACGCCATCGTGCAGCACCTCTATGCATTCCCGCGGGAAACCGTGGCGCTCGCGCAGGTCCAGGCCCACCTCGTCGGTAATGGCCAAAACCGCCGCGGACATGGCGCAGTTGAACTTCTGCACCAGGTTTATCAGCCACATCACCGGCTTCAGCGCCGAAGGCAGGGTCATGTCCTCCGAAACTATCCCGTTGACGAAGAAAGTCATGGGCACCCCGAAAACGGCGCAGGCGAGCGCGGGCACGGGGTCCAGGTAATATTCGGAGAGCACCGCCCGTTCCGGCCTGTCACGGAGAAAGCCGGCCGCCAGGCAGGGGATGGACATTATGAGATAGGACAGGTTACGCAGCAGCGGCAGATCTATCACCGGGACGTAGCGGATTTTGAACTTGACCGGCCGCGGGAACCGCCCGTGCCCCGGGTTATACAGCGTCACGGAATGGCCCAGTGCGGCCAGGTTCTCGCAGAGCTCCACCAGCTGCACTATAGCGCCGTTGTAGCGTGAGAGGTCCTCGTAGGCTATTACCGCCAGTCGCATCTCACTCCCACCACCAGATAGGCTCGTTCTGCTGCTGCCAGAAGTTGCAGTCGCGGCAGATGGGCAGGGCGTCGAAACGGCGCTCGAGGTGCAGCTTGCGGATACGCTCCAGCTTTTCGCCGTGCCAGACCTCGGCAATGCTGGAATTGACCACATTCCCCAGCAAATTCTCCCCGTTATAGTCCTGGCAGCAGAGCGGGACGTCCCCGTTGTTCAGCACCAGCATATGGCTCCACAGGCGGGTGCAGGGCCGCCGCTCGGTGTTGCGCACCGAAGAGGTTACTTCGCCGGGGATCTCTCCGCCCCAGTTGCAGAAGGTGCCTATCGTGACCGTGTCGGCGAGCCTCGTCCATTTTTCCCGGAAAGGTGCTACTTCCTTTATGTTCTCCGGCATCGCCACGAAAGCGAGATTTACCAGCGGCTTCTTCCTGCCCATCGAATTTCGCAATTTGATGAACCCTTCGACATTGGCGTTTACCTCGTCGAAGTTCAGATTTACCCTTATCTTTTCGTAGGTCTCCTTGGTGAAGCCGTCGAAGCTTATGTTGATAAGGTCCAGCCCGGCCTCTATCAAGGCCCTTCCGCGTTCTTCGGTCAGCAGCGCGCCATTGGTGAAAATGCATATTTCGGCGTCAGGCAGGGCTGCCCTTACCTGCGCCACGTATTCGGGGAGGCGGGGGTTCAGCAGCGGCTCGCCGAAATGGTTCGGCAGGAAGGTGAGGACTTTATCCTTGTTGGCGGCGCACTCTTGCACCACCTTGGAGACGAGTTCCCCGCTGACAAGGGCTTTGGTCCGGGTCATTTTCTGGTGCGGGCACATTATGCAGCGCGCGTTGCAGGTGTTGGTAACCTCTATCTGCACCATCGAAGGAAAGGCCAGGCGCCGCTTTAGGTATATGCCCCGTAGCCCGCTCTTGATAAAGCCGAGGCGCATGAAAGGCCTTGCCAAGGTCTTTGCTCCGGCATGTATGGCGGACATTATCGAGTTTTCAGGCATTGTATGCTCCATTCAGCGCGAAAAATCCCGTCATTTCCCCCCCAGGGGTGGACTCCCCCTGAAAGAGGTTTCGGCTGCTTCCGCTACCCGACGCGCCACCGCGGCGCGGTCAAATCTTTCCAGTATAAGCGCCCGGCCCTGTCCGCCGAGCCGCGAAGCGCGCTCCGGGTCCTCGAGAAAGCGCGAGATTGCGGCGAGAAAAGTTGGCGCATCTCCGGCATCAGTGACAGCGACAGCTTCGCAGTCCTGAAAGAAATCGTTCGTGCCGCGCGGCATAGCGGCAACTACAGGCTTGCCGCAGGCCAGGTAATCGAAGATCTTCACCGGAGTCACAGCCTCCCCGGCCCCGGTAAGCGCCGACAGCCCGACCTCGGAGCAGGCTATATAGGCGGCGGCTTTCTGCTGCGCTACGCGGCCAGTAAGGATAAACCTGCCGCCGAGTCCGGTCCCGGCTATCAACTCCCTGCAGGCATCGTCAAGATCCCCCAGCAGCAGTAACCGCACGTCCGGGAAAGCGCCGAGTATCTCCTTCGCCGCACTTATTATCAGCGGGTAGTCGTTCCACTTGTTAAGGCTGCCCGCAAAGCAGACGTAGCGCAGTTCCGGAGCGAGGGACAGTTCCGCGCAGGCCTTCGCCCTGTCTAGCGGCCTGAAAATATCGGTATTGGCTCCGCTGGGAAGGATACTAACCTTATCCTCGTCCAGTCCAAATCCCCCGACCAATGCTTTCTTAACCTTGGAGTTTATAGTGAACACAGCGTCGCTGAGCTTCAGGTTCAACCTGTCGCAGAACCTCACCAGCGGCAGTTTAAGGCGCATGCCCCCACGCGTTTCCCGGTAGCGGTAGAACGGGTCGTCATTTACGTCAGTCAGCAGGACAGCCCCGGTCACGCTCTTCATGAATAACGGGACGAAGGAGGTGGTTATCCTGACGAATACCGCCGAGCAGGCGCCATGCCTCAGCTCAAGAAGCGATGCGGCCAAACTTAACAGCTCGTGCCAGATTATGCCGAATATTGGAATTCCGAACGCGGGGATTTTGACAACTTTTGCCGTGGTCTGTGTTTCCGGACACCCATTATCCGGAGCAAAGAGAACGACGTCATGCCCCATGGATTTCAAGTTGGTGCAAAGATCGAAAACTTTCACGGGGCCGCCAGGCATGCCCCGCAAAACCTCATCATATAGATAATAATAAACGAAAATACGCATCCCAGGTCACGTTTCCGATAGTGCAGACACGCGGTCGCTGACGGCACCCTTCCCGACTATGCCGTATATTTAACCAAAAAGCACCGCCATTCTCCACATTAATGCTACCATTTAACCTGCACGAAATGCCGATATTACGCGGGCAAGTTGCGGCGTATTTTCATAAACCCGGCACACTGGCGGCCCCCGCCCGCTACCCGGACTGGCGATGAATAAACGCAAGTTTTATTATTTATTGGGCATAGCTGGCTCCCTGTTCTGTTATTGCTACTACGCCATATACAAACTGCTGGGGACACACTCCCCCCAAACAGGAATAGATTTTGAGCGAGGCTGCATTGCCGCCGGCAACTTTCTTAGCGGCAGGCCCCTCTACGACATGCCTGCCGGGGTCGACCAGTATTTCTACTTCCCGCCGGTCACACTGCTCTATCTTCCTTTTACGCCGTTGTCTCCCGGGAACGCAAAACTAGCCTGGTTCTGGCTTTCACAAATCCTCGTCTTGCTGTCATTATGGCTTGCGTACAGGCTGGGCCGCGGGAAGGACCCGCTGCGGGCCCTGTTCGCCGTATGCGCAACCGCGGCCTCCTCAACCCCGTTGTACGCCATGCTGCATAACGGGAATATTAACGTCGTGCTGTTCTCCGGCCTTGCGGCCTTGTACACCTGCCTGTTTTACGGCAGAACGAAACTGGCCGCCTGGGCCCTGGCGCTTTTTGCCGCCATCAAGATCTTCCCGGCGATCCTGCTCGGAGTGTTAGTCCGGGCCCGGGACAAGGCGGCGCTCCGCCATGTCCTGCTTGCGGCGGCGCTCCTGCTGGGCCTGTCTGTTTCCGTGTTTAATATCGGCCCGAACCTGGAATATCTGCGGCACCTGCCTTCGATGAACAGATATAGCGGCACGCTGCACGTCATGTCGCTCACTTTCCCGCTGAAAATATTCTTTCCCGGACTATCCGTCTCCGCGCTCTTTTTCTCACACCTTTTATTCCTGGCGGGATTACTGTTCTGGTGGTGGGAAACGGGGCGAAAATCCGGAACGGAGCCGGCTTCCCCCGGCCAGCTTGCTGCCGATACTTTCGCGCTGACCCTGATAATGATACTCGCCATGCCGCCGGCCTGGCTGATGTACGGCGCGCTGCTTATTGTGCCTTTTTACTTCGTAATCTTGGCGATGCTGGGGGATATACGCAGGTTTAAATATCCCGCCGTGTTCCTGGGGGCGTTTATATTCATTAACTGCTGGGAATTCCTGTACTATCACCTGCCGCTGCCGGTGGTGAACCTGACCGCCAGGCAGCTCCAGTTCGCACGGGAGGCACATCCCTTATTGCACGACATTATATTTTCGGGGCATTTCATCGCCACTTTCGCCATCTTGTGGTGGGTTATGAAAAACTACAGGCAGCTTGAGATAAGCTTCGGCGATATGGCGGACTTCACCCGGCAAAAGGCGGCGTGCGGTGCGGCGCGGTCATAAATAGCATGCCCCCCTCTTTTCCCTGAACCGTTTATACGCTATAAGCGGCAGGTAGAACAGCACAAGCAGTTGCAGCCACGCGACAAGGGCTATCCGCAGGAAGCCGCGCGCCGGGCCCGCGTTCTCGGCAGCGAATTGCCAGCTCCAGGAAAAACAGGCCAACAGGCCGCTAAAGACCGAAATCCGCGGGTCTTTCAGCATCAGCACTAATTTATTGCGGTAGGTCAGGTACCTGCTCCGCAGGGCCATCTCCTCCGGATGCAGCGAGCCGTGCCAGTGATTGATCCTGCTGCCGGGCGCAAGGGCTATCCGGAAACCGTGGTAAGCGCAGCGCTGGAAAAGGTCCGTCTCCTCATGATAGACGAAGTAGAACGGGTCGAAACCGCCGGCCTTCAGGAACACCTCTTTTTTTATCAGGACCGCCGCGCCTAAAGCCGTCGGCAGGGGATAGATCTTCCGGAAGCCCTCCCCTTTTTTATAGTCCTCGGCGAATTCGGGGCTCATGTCCAGCATCCCACGCAGGAAGAGCCTGTCCAGTTCGCGGCCTTCGTAGTCGTACTGCAGCGGCGCGAAGATCTGGAATTCCCTTTCGGTCTCGGCGGCGGAGAGCAATTGGGACAGCCATTGCCGGTCGACGGTCACATCCTGGTTGAGAAGGACGACCTGGTCCGCGCCCCTGTCCAGCGCGTACCTGATGCCGACATTGTTCCCTTCAGCGAAACCCAGGTTCGCCGCGTTCCGGACGAGCAGCGCCTGCGGATAGTCCTTTTCGACTATCTCCGCGCTGCGGTCGGAAGAACCGTTGTCTACCACCAGGACCTTGAAATCCGCCCCCTCCGACGCAAACACGGAATCCAGGCAGCCCTTAAGCCACCTTTCCCCGTTCCAGGCCAGGATATTCACGAAGATCACTGGTTTGTCCATAGCGATTTCATTTAAAACAACCGTCCCCGACCAAGTTTACGGGGACACTCACTTTACAGGATACTCGGCCCGCCAAACAGCCCTTCCGGGAACCATTCACGTCCGTGAAGAGGAACAGACCGCGACAAAATACCGCGGCTCATATAACGCGGATATTTTTTTCACCTCAGGCTCCCCATCGATTAGCACATATGGCTGCGTCGAAAACATGCCGGCAACTTTCCGAATCGCTTTAATAAACAATACTTTGAGCTTGTGATTTTCGCGCTGGCCGTAAATTTTCACGCTTCCAAAGGATTCCCCGAGGAGTTCAGCGAACTCCCCTTTCGCATATTCAATCTGGTGGAACGGGTTATCGCATTTTTCAGCGATCAGTTTCCCGGGCGAAGTCACTCTCCGGTTAGGCGTGGAGACGATAAAAATGCCTGAGTTAACCAGCAGGGACGGGATTGAACGGACAAATTGTGCCGGGGCCGGTAGATGTTCGAGTGTCTCGAAAGAAACAACCACATCAAAGTCCGCGCTGGCCTTAAAGTTCAGTGCGTCGCCAGCCGCAAATTCCAATCCGGGACATCCATACCTTTTATTTGCATAACTAACGGCCTCTGCATCGATATCGACTCCCAGGACCGTGCTTGCCCCATGATCATGCAACAATCTGGAACCATAACCGGTTCCGCAGGCAATATCCAGCACCTTCTTCCCCCTGACCCAATCCGAAGCAAATTCGTAGCGGGCAACATGCTCAAGCCAGATCCTGGAAGGTGTTTCGCCTTCAATCACTCTTTCACCAGTGAATTTCATGATTCCTTCCATCCGGGGCGCAGTGGCTTTCCAAACCAGAATTATTGATTGCCTGGCGCCGCTTCATCAGAACCCTTGCCGTCTGCAGGCAAACTTTCAAAAAAGCGTTTCTCTAAAGCATCAACAGTGTTTTTCCAGGTAAATTTCTCTGCGGTCTTTAAACCATTTTTTCGGAACTTATCAGCCAAATCCCGATCTTCAAGCAATTTCAATATTGATTCTGCCATTTTTCCCGGCTCCCTTGGCGGCACGACCAGGCAATTTTTTCCGTCAAAGGCGTAATCTTCCGTTCCAAATCTGGTTGTTACCACGGGAGTCCCGCACGCCATTGCCTCTATAGGCGGCAAAGGAAAACTCTCGTACCATGACGGCAGGAAAAGAACATCCGAAGATGAATACAACCCCGCCAACTCCTCATCATTTGCGGGTTTTACAAATCTATAAGGCGCCTCGGAGTTCTGTGGCGCAGGAGGCTCTGCGCCATATACGACCCACTCGACATCGCCGCGCTCCTTAAATACAATTTTCATGGCCTCCACGGCGTCACAAAAACCTTTCCACGCATCTTTCTTGCCAAAACAAAGGACCTGTTTTTTATTGGATTTTCTATTTGCTTTCCTGGGATAAAACATTTTATGGTCTATGCCCGGATTAATTATCGGCAAAGTAATTCCATGGTCTTCTTTAATTTTATCCCTAAGCCATATAGAATTTGCCGCAAAGTTTATCGGCAATTTAAAAAAATCATTTATCAGTTCCTTTACCTCAGGGTCAGACTCAAAAAACGCATCATAGCCGAGCATTAAATAGAATGGTCTGCCTTTTTTGCTTCTAAATGTGGGCCAAACAGTTAAACGATTGGAGACAATGTTTATATCGCAATCCGGCATGGCGCCGCGCAGGATCTTGTCCGTATAAATATAGTTCAGAACCTGGTTTGAAATCCGGTTATTGGAAAGAGCGGCCGCCCCCTTGCGGAACAGCCTGTGCAACAAGTACTGGAAAGAATAATATGCGTTGGACACTTTTACGAGTTTTACGTTTACTTTGAACCAGTTTATGCCGCTGTCCTTGCAGGTGTGTGTGAAAGTAACCTCGTGCCCTCTCCGCACCAATTCATTGGCTATCTCAAACAGCACACGGATCCCGCCAGTATGCGCGAAATGCACGAAATTAAAATTAATTTTCATTTTTAGTTGCAGAATCTTCCCGCAGCTCTGTCCTTAATGCGAATTGGAGCCCTGTACCTTCCGGTTCAAGATGCCCAGGTGCTCCATAATCATCAGGAGGTCGCCTTTCTCAAGGTAGTCAGTTTTCAAGATCAATGAGCAATATATCAAGCCAAACGTCAGGCAATCAACCGTTAAAACGACTATGCCGCCAATTCTTCCGGTGCCAAGACTGTCACCGATAAGTTTATTGAGCAGCCAGACCCCGCCGCATGAAATCATACTGAAAATCAACGGTTTAAAGCTCATATCTGTGACAAAAGGAACCACAGGAAGCTTTATTACGTGACGATGGAACAGTATCATGTAATAAATCGAACCTATTATTATAGTGCCAGATGCCGCTATTAGAGCGCCCATCAGTCCAATTTTATTTATCAGGATAATACTCAGCGGGATGTTCAATGCCAATATTAGTATAGAAGACTTCATCTCATAAACCACGTCCCCTGTTCCCCGGGCCATAGATGTTGCCAGGCCGGTCAATAAATTAAAAAAATACCCTGTTACAAGGAACTGTATCACCAGGGTCGAAGATTCATATCCTTTCCCCATCCACGAAGTCATAATCAAGCCCGCGTCAAAAAAGAGAAATACCGCCATCGGGATAGTTATGGAATAAAGGTATTTTGAGCCTTTTAAATATAATTTATTCAACCGCCCCGTATCCGATTGCGAATATAGTTCCGAAGAGGCCGGGGTTACGGCGGAGAACAACAGCATCGGCAGCGACCTGGCCGTATTGGAAACCTTGCTTCCCAGTTCATAAAAAGTTACGGCAGACATATTCATAAAATAACCCAGGAAGACTTTTTGCGTTTGCAAGTTCATCAGGCTGGAAATATTACTTGCCTGGATTTTTATCCCGTAAGAAAAAAGCATCTTAAAGGTCTCAAAGGAAATTTCACTGACTCCAATACTGAAGGAGGGAAGCAATTTAACCGTAGCGTAGAGATTGCTTAGCCCCGTAAGGAGCGCCGTTATCGCGAAATTAACGACAAGCCCTCGTATCCCGAAACCCGACTCTAAAACCAGAATCGTTCCAGCCGTATTAGCTATCGACACCGCGATTGATATTTTATTGCCCAGATCCATTCGCTGCAGTCCAATTACGACCGAGCTGAACACTCCGGATACCTGCGACAATGAAAAAACCACAACAGCGCCAAGCAGCGCGAAAACAGCCTCGCCGTGATACGCTTGCGGGATTTTTAATATCCCTATCACCCATTTTCCGGAAACCGCGGTCAGCAGCACAACGACAGAACTAACCGCTATATTAAAAACCAGCCCGGTAGCAACTATTTCATTCAGTTTCTTGTGCTCATTTTTTGCATAACATTCAGCGATAAATTTTGCATAGGCGCTGCCGATCCCCATATCGATCAAGTAAAAATATCCGACCACTGCGAAGACAAGCGCCCAGATGCCGAACTGCTCATTCCCAAGCCGTAACACTATATACGGCGTTATCAATATATTCAGGAGGGATCTCCATATATACCCGGCCGTATTATACAGCGTATTTCTTGCGATTTTTTTATCCGTGTTCATCACGTATACTTTTTCTGTGCGGGGCCGCCCCCATCTCCCTGAAATTCGCATCCAGACATTAGCATTACGGCGAGGCCCAAAGTTACCGGGAGTGTCTCGGAACGTCTGAAGCGATAATACTCCGCGTTTGGGTCTGGCGCCTGAAAAACCGGGGCTGGGCGGCTTAGCTGGCCGCCTCTTCCGTTTTTCTGCGCTTAAGGTAAAGCGCGCCAAGCATAGCGGCCATGAACCAGTAAGGTTCCATGATGCGGACGATAATAAAACTGTTGACCCCGAGCGACTGAAAAAGTAGCCCCACCGTAGCTATAATGAAACCCAGCGCCAGCGCCCGGATATAGGGATCCTGGTAAGACTTCCATACAACCTTGGCCGTAAAGAGCAGGCGGTAGAGCATCCAGCAGAACAGCGCCGCGCCCAGCAGGCCCACCTCTCCCAAGATCAGAGAATACTGCGTATCGCCCAGGCCCACCCCGGTGACTCCCCACCCGATCAGCGGGTGTTTTGGAAGTTTTTCGAAGATGACCCGCTTCAGCGAATAGACCCGCTCAGCGGCGGAAAGTTCAAGCCTCACGGTCCCGCCCAAGCCCGTCCGGATGTTTTCCGTGGCGTATGCCCCGCGGTAGGTCATCGTTATGCGGTCCATGACTTTCTGCTTCAAGACCGGCATCAGCGACACCGCGAGAAGCCCGGCGGCGAAGATCCCGGCAAGCAGGATGCGCCGCTTTTGGGTTAGCAGGAACAGCGCCGGCACCATGAAGATAAAGCCTATATAGGACGCCCGGGAAAAAGTTATCAGGAAGGCCGGGAACATGAAAGCCAGCAGGAGCAGCACCCGCCAAAGGCCGAGCCCCCCGCCCTCCACGAGCATCGCCATGAACACCCCGAAGACAAGCAGGTAATACCCGCCCAGCGAGGCCGGCTCCCCTTCCTCCGGCCTGCCGATGGCGGCTTCGAACGGGGCGGTGGCGCGGGTACCGATCCCCGCGCTGTAATAATAGAAATACGCGTAGATCGTTACCAGCACCGCGACGATAAGCCCCAGGCGCAGGAAGTATTTCACGTCCTCTTCGGACTCCACTATATTGGCCGCCATGAAGAAGAGCAGGAAATACTCGATATATTTGAGGACGTAGAGCGTGGAATAGGCCCAGGAAATGTCGCCGCGCATGACGCCGAACGCGGTGGAGATCACGAAGAGCGCGGTGTAGAGCAGCACCGGCATCTGCGCCGGAGTAGAGGTTATGAAGGGCCTGTCCTTCTGTATGGCCGTGCGGGCGAACCAGGAGAGGAAGATGATAATGAGCAGTATGTCGTCGTAACGGATTACCAGTTCGCGCTGGGCCGTGAGGGTGCCCATGGTTAACTCCGGCGACAGCAGCATTGAGAAGACCAGCAGCGCCAGGCTGAGCTTAGGCCGGAAGAAGGCCAGCAGGGCCACCAGCAGGACGCTGCCCCCTACCAGGATATAATACTGCCCGCCGGCCGCGGCCATGAAGCCCAGCCAGCCGGCCGCCGCCAGCGCGACGAGGACTATTATTATCGGCATGAAATTTTAGCGCCGGGAGTAGTTTTTGTAATCGTGGTAATAGTAGCCGTACTGGGGCCCCATCTCGGAGGCGCGCACGCCGTTGAGCACCACGCCTATCATGCGGGCGTTCACCCCGCCTATCTGTTCCTTGGCGCGCCGCAGGGCGCCGCGGGCTATCTTGCCGGCCTTGTATACCAGCACCACGCCGTCCGAGGCGTGCTTGGCTATCATCAAAGAGTCCGCGAACAGCAGCACGGGCGGGGCGTCGAAGAGTATCAGGTCGAACTCGCTCTTGAAGTCGTCCATCAGCTCCCGCCAGTTGGCCGAGTCCAGGATGTCTATAACGTTGTCGGGCTGCGTGCCGCTATTAAGCACCTTCAAATTCTCTATGCCGGGGAAGCGCATGATCTGGTCGTAATCCAGGCCGCCCATTATGAAGTCCGCGCTCTCCAGCACCGCGTCGCGCCAGTCCGCGCGGCCGGCCAGCACGTCGCTCAGGCCCGGCTCCTTGCGGGTACCGAAGATCTCGTTTATCGCCGGGCGCCGCATGTCGGCGTCCACCAGCAGCGTCTTCAGGCCGGAGTGGGCGCTGGCCAGGGCGAAATTCACCGCGGTCAGCGTCTTGCCCTCGGCGGCGCCGGCGGAGCTGAACACCAGCGAGACGCTCTCCTTGGTGTTGAGCTGCGACATGATGTTCGTGCGCAGCGTGTGGTAGGACTCTATCACGCCGGAGGCGTAGCGCCTGTTGACCACCAGGACGCTGCGGAACGCGTCCACGGTATAGCGCTCCTTCCGGAACACCTGCGTCAGCCAGTTATCCAAATGCTTTTCGCTGAGGATGTGCGGGATGATCCCCAGCACCGGCAGTTTCAGGAAACCCTCGATATCCTCGATGGTGGAGATGGAAACGTCCAGGTTCTCCAGCAGGAAAACCAGGGCCACGGCCAGGAAAATGCCCAGCACGGAGCCGGCCAGCATATTGAGGGGGCGGTTGGGTGAGATCGGGGCGGTCTCGGGCACGGGCCGGTTGACCACGCTTACGAAAGAGACCATGGACGAGACGCCCAGCTTGGCCTCCTCGTGCTGCTTGTTGAGCGTGGTATAGAGGTCCTCCTGCATGCGCAGTTCCCGGCTGATGCGGGCCAGCGCCACCTCCTGGGCCGGGATCTCTCCGAGCTTATCCTCTATCACTTCAATGCGCTGGGCCAGGTTCAGCACGTCGGGATGGTTCGGCGTGTATTTTTCCAGCAGCTGCTTCTTGCGGATCTCCAGGTCGGCCAGCTGGTTGGCCAGCGCCGAGCCCAGTCCCGTCTTGGGATTGCGCTCCACGAAACTCTGCTTCTGCCGCTCCAGCGCGCGCAGGTTATCCTCAACCTCGTCCTTGCGGCTGGAAATGTCCTCCAGGGTCTTCCTGGCCTGCAGGCTCTTCTGCTCCAGGTCGAAATCCCGGTAGGCTTCTATCACCGCCGCGGCGATGTCCGCGGCGCGGGCCGGGGAATTGCTGAAGGCGGAAAGGGCTATCAGGTTGGATTCCTGCAGGCGCTCCACCTTGTAGGATCCGGCCACTTCCGCGGCCGAAGCGGCGCCCGACGGCATGCCCAGGCGGGCGGCCGCGCGCTCGGAGATCTCCAGCGACGTGATGACCTTGAGCTCGGTGGCGACCGCGCTCCACGGGTCGAAATCCATCAGGTCCGCGCCCGGCATCTTGCTGTAGGAGGCCGGGGGCTTTATCTTGACCAGGGCCTGGCTGCGGTAGACCGTGGGCTGCAGGCGGGTGTAGAACAGGGTGGAGAAAATGGTGACGGCGAAGATCAGCAGGGCCACCCACTTGCGGCGGTTTATTATCCGCCAGTAATCGTAAAGGGTAAGTTCGGATTCCATATTTACCTGTTGTTGTTCACCACGATACCGGCGGTGATCGTGAACATGAAGAGCGTGGCCCACGGGGTAACGTTGTCCGTTATCCACTTGGCCGCGGCCGAGTAGGGTTTGCGCGGGATGTAAATTATGTCGCCGCTGGCCAGCAGCACGTTCTTCTCCATGTCCCCGGCCAGCACCTTCTCCAGGTCGGCCTGTATCACCTGCTCGCTGAGCTTGTCCCCCTCAAGTTTTACCTTGCGGAAAATGCGAACCTTGGCGTTGCGGGCGTAATCCTGGTGGCCGCCGGCCTGGGCCAGCAGGTCCAGCAGGCGCATTCCCTCGCGGTACTCGTAATAGCCGGGGTTGAGAACCTGCCCTATGGCCGCCACCCTGCTGGAAGAGAATTTTCTGATGTTCAGCGTTATGGAAGGGTTGGAGACGTACTTCGAGAACTTCGCCGTCAGCACCTTCTCCAGCTCGCCCGGCTTCATGCCCTGCGCCTTCATGGAGCCCAGCAGCGGGATCTCGATGTTGCCGTCGGGCTGCACCGTCACTTCTTTCGAAAATTCCTGGGCGGGGAAAACGTTGATATTTATAACGTCCCCGGCCTCTATGAAATATTCTTTGTCTTCCCCCGGCCCCTCAAGGCTGAAAACCGGCAGCGTATTGAAAAAGAGTACCGCGGAAAGCGCTATCGATATGGTTTTCATAGGCTAATTATATATATTTACTATAACCGTTTTTTATTTATTTCCGCTCCCAACGGCCTTTGACAGGCTTTTCACCAGCACCCGCAGCTCTTCCACTTTCTGTTCCAGTTCCCTGTCATGCCCCGCGGCTCCGGCCTGGTGGGGAACGCTACCTGAAACGGCCCTGGCGCTCAGCAGTTCCACGCGCTTTGAAAGCGCGTCCACCCGCTCGGCCAGCCCCTGCGTATCAACTCCCCTGCGGCGCGGCGAAAAGCTGAACCTGAGCAGCGCCAGGAACATGACCAGCGAAAAGAGCGAGAACACCACGGCTCCGATAAGCACCAGGTAATCCAGACCGGCCAGTATCCCCCCCAGGGAAGCGATCAGCGAGGCCAGCATGCCGAAAAGCATGGTTTCCTTGTTCTCGCTCCAGGCCGGGTTCGACTGGTTTTCCCGCTCCTCCGGCCTCGGCTCCTGCAACCGGTAGGGCCGGTGCGGGCCTTCCCGCCTGGGCGCCTCTCCCTCGGGCAGGGCCGGCCGGGACGCCAGGTTGTCCTCAGGCCTCTCGGGCGGCAGCGGGCCCACCTCGCTGCGCAGCCGCTCCAGCAGCAGTTTCAGATCTTTAGTGTCGCTCATAAGCCGCCCTTGGCGGGCCGCTCCGCCTCGCGCGCGGCCAGGGCCTTCTCGCGGGCTTCCAGCCCCTCGCGTATGCGGTCAAAAGTCCTTATCAGCTCCGCCTTGCGGGCGCTGAAATCCTCCTCCAGCGTCTTCTCACGCAGCCTCAGCTGGCGGTTGCGGGCCGCGTATTCGGTTTCCAGCTCCTGGGACCGCGTCTCCAGCGCCTTGGTCTTTTCCTCCCAGCGGGAGAGCATGTCCAGTTCCTTGCGGTTCACCTTCTCGTAGAGCTCCTGCATCTTCGCCACATATTTCGAGTTAAGGTCGCCTTCCGTCTCTGAAAATTTCATCTTCAGCTCGGCCAGCGCGCTCTCGCGCGCTCCGAGCACCGCCCGGAATTCCTCCAGGCGCTTGAGCGCCTCCGCCCGCGCGGCCTCCTGTCCCGCCAGCTTGGCTTTGAGGTCCTCTATTTCCTTCTTAAACCGCCCCTCTTTCCGCGAGCTCTCTCCCTGGTTGGCGGACAGCCGCCCGGAATAGTCCGTCTCGTATTCCTTTATGATGTGGCCGAGGGACTTGACGTCGGGCTCGAACTCCTCGAGGATGGCGTTGAGGTGCACCGAGGCCGGGTTCTTGTCGTCCCAGAGTTTGGCGGCCAGAACCTTCAGCCGCTCCATCAGCTCCACCGGCACGCATTGTATCGCGCTTTCTTTTTCCATAAGGGTGCTCCTGCTACTTGTTCTTCCTGTAGTCCATGATGGCGCGGGTCAGTTCGCCCTTCATCTGCTCGAGCTCCAGCGTTTTGACGGAGTATTCCTTCTCCAGCTTCAGGCGGAAGTCGTTGAGCGCCTTTTCCTTGTCGGCCAGCGCGCGCTTCTGCGCGAAGATCTCCTCGTTAAACTGGTCGGTGCGCAGGTTGAAGTCGGAGTTCATGCTGTCGAGCTCCAGCTGCTTCTGCCTGTACTGCTTCTCCCTTTCCGACAGCAGCTTTTCCTTGGCCGAGAGGAGGGTCTCCAGCTGCGCCAGGCGGGCGTCGCTGCGGGCCTTCTCCTCCCCCGCCGCGCGGCGGAATCGGTCGTCCTGGTCGGAGATGTGCTTCATCAGTTCGCTGGACGCCTTCTGGCGGTACTCCGACATCTCGCGCTCCAGCTCCTGCAGCTTTTGCTCCGACGCCTCTATGTAGCGGTCGCGGCGGTCCATCTCTTCCAGCAGGCGGTCCTTCTCGGCGTTATAAGTTTCCTCGAGCAGCCGCACCTCTTCGCGCGCCTCTTTCTGCGCCTTGGCCAGTTCTTCCTGGGCGTGCTTCAGGCGCTGCTCGGCTATCTCCACGGCGGCGTTAACCGCCCCGGACACGGAGGTCTCGAATTCGCGGACCTGTTCCTTCTGCATCTCCAGCCGCTCTGCCTGGAAGTCTTTCTCCGCGGCTAGCAGCCGCTGGGAAAGCTCGTCAGCGCTCTTCCTGGCTTTGTCCAGTTCTTCCTGGGTGCGGCGCAGTTTCTCGATCGGGGTCTCCAGCGCGGCCGCCACGGCGGCATTTACGGCGGAGTCCAGCTCACTGGCGTGCTGCTTCTGCATCTCCAGCTTCTCGGCCTGGGCGGCTTTCTCCGCGGCCAGCAGCCGCTGGGAAATTTCGTTTGCGCTCGCCCTGTTTTTCTCAAGCTCTTCCTGCGTGCGCCGCAGCTTCTCGGCGGAAGTCTCCAGCGCGGCCCCGACGGCGGAATTTATGGAGAAGTCCAGCTCCTTCACGTAGAGCTTCTGCATCTCCAGCTTCTCGGCGTGGAAGTTTTTCTCGGCGGCCAGCAGTTTCTCCGCGAGTTCCGCGGCGCGGCCGTTGGCGGCCGCCGCGGCGCTGCTGATATTGTCCAGGGAAGACCTCAGGGCCGCGTTCTCCTGCGCCAGACGGCCGCTCTTCATGGAAAGTTCGCCTTCCAGGGTGGCGCGGCGCGCCAGGTAATCCTCTTCCAGGGCGGCCTGCCTGGCGGCGTAGGCTTTTTCCAGCTCCAGCCTGCGGGCCTCCGCGGCCGCGGAAGAGTCGGCGAACAGTTTCGCCTCGAAATTCCTTTCGGCCAGTTCGGTCTCGGCTTTCAGGGCCGTGATCTCGCTCTCTTTGCCTTCCAGCGCGGACGCCAGCGAGGCCCTCTCGGCCTTCAGTTCGTCCAGTGCCTCCGCCAGCGCGCCGGTCTGAGCCAGCACGGCCTCCCTGACCCTGTCCGAAATTTCTTTTTCAAAACCGGCCTTCGCGGCTATCATCTCCCCGGTGAAGGCGGATTCCCTGGCGGCGCTTTCCTGGGCGGCCTTGCGCAGCTGCGCGTTGAGCGCCACTATCTCCACCTGCGCGTCCCGGAACTGGGACGAAATTTCTTCGAAGGCTTTTTCCAGCCTGGCGCGCTCGGCGTCGCTGTTCTTCCTGTCGGCCCCGGCGGCCGCGGCAAAGGAGGCCTTGAAAGCTTCCACGGCGGCTGCGGCGTCTTCCTTTATCCTGGCGGCCATCGCCTCGTAGCCGGCCTTCAGTTCGGCGGAGCGCTCCTCGAAGCGGGCCGCGGACTCGGCGGAGATCCGCCCGATCTCGGCGCCGTGATTTTCGCGCTCCTGCGCGGCTTCCCTGGCCGCGGCTTCCAGCCGGCCGGCCAGCGCGGAAAGTTCCCGCTCGTAAACCGCGGCCCTCGCGGCGGCTTCGGCGTCCATCCTCTTCCTGTCCTCGGCGGAGGCGGCGTCCCGGCCGCGAATTTCCGCCTCCATCCTGTTTATGGTCTCGCCATAGGCCGCCCGCTCCGCTTCGAAGGCGGTTAGTTTCTCCCGGAAGGAGGCTTCGGCGGCGCTGACGCGCTCCATCAGTTCCCCGCGGTGTCCCTCGCGCAGAGAGGAAATAGTATTTTCAAGTTCTTTTATCTTATCAGAGGCCGCGGAGACCGCGGTCTCGAGCCGCTCCCTGGCCTCGGCCATGCGGCCCCTCTCGGCGGCCATCTCGCGCCGCTCCTGGGCCAGCCGGCTCTCCAGTTCCTGCTCCAGACCGCCCCTCTGGGCGGAAGTCAGCCGGGAAAGTTCCTCTTTCCTGGCGGCGTAATCTCTTTCCAGACCGGCCTCGCGCTCCCTTAGGGAGGTCTCCATCGCCGTCAGGCGGGCGTCGAAATCCGCGCGCAGGGCGGCCTTTTCAGCCTCCCAGCCGGCGGCCCGCTTCTCCAGCGCGGCGGAAAGCTCCCTGACGCTGGCCTCTTTGGCGGCCTTTTCCTTCTCCAGGCCGGCGAGCTGCGCCCGGAAGGCGCCCTCTTTTTCGGAAATCATCTTCAGCAGCTCGGAATGGTGGGCCTCCTGCTGGGCGGCCAGGCCGTTCTCTATCTCTTTTATGCGGGCCTGCGCGGCCAGGAACTGCTCTTCGCGCACGCGCTGCTCTTCCAGCAGCCGGCCGCGCTCAGCCTGCCAGGAAGACTCAAGGGAGGTTATCTGGGCGGAGTGGTCGGAATCGGCGGCGCGGAGCTTCTCCTCGAAGCCCTCCTGCAGCATGTTGCGCAGCTTGCGGTAGTTCTCCTCGGCCTCGCGCTTTTTCGACAGGTACTCGGCCTCCAGCTCACGGCGGCGGTTCTCCACCTTGGCCTCGGACTGGTGCACGCTGCCCTCGAGCAGCGCTATTCTTTCGGAAAGGTCTTTTTCGCGGGCCTTGAAGGAGGCCTGCAGGGAGGTCAGGCGGCCCTGGTGGTCGCTCTCGAGCTCGGCGCGCAGCGCGTCGTACTTTTTCTGGGATTCGGCCAGGCGGCCGGCGTACTGGCTCTCCACCTCCAGCAGGCGGCCGTTCCAGCGCTCTATCACGGAGCGCTGGTTGCGGTCCAGCTCCTCGAATTTATCGGAGTATTCGCTCTCCAGGCTGTGGCGCAGGCTGTCGAGCTTGGCCTCTTTCTTGAGCAGCTGCTGTATGTCCAGCTTGCCCTCGCCCAGCAGGGACATGGTGGCTTCCAGCTTGTTGTAGAAATCCTCTTTTTCCTCCAGCGTCTTGGAGCGGGAGACGTAGGCGTCCTTCAGCGAGCCCTCTTTCACCTGCAGGCGCTTGGCGGTCTCTTCGGCGAGCGTCAGGTTCTTCTTGAGGTCGGCCTTTTCCTTCTCGATGTTCTGCAGGCGCTCCAGCGCCCAGCGCAGCGTCATGCGGGCCGTGTCGAGGCTGGTCACATCGTTTACAAGCTGTTCAAGTTCACCGTATTCGTTTGCCATATTTTTCCCTGTGCTGTCCGCGCGCCGCCAGGAGCTATGCTCGACAGGCGGCCCTTTAATCTCTATATCAAGTCTAATACACCGTGGCCCTTAAGGCAATAAAGGGAATGTTAAATGAATATGAACAGATTGTTTCGCGGGTGGGGGGACGTTGTTGAGTTGTTGAGTTGTTAGATAAAGAAGTGCAGTAAAGCATGCATATATTGCGGATGAGTGCAGTGGAAATTCAACAACTCAACAACTCAACAACGTCCCCCTTTTGCTGAGAGTTTTGTAAAATTTAAGCATGTTCAAACGCTTCGCCTGGCTGGCGCTCCTGGCCGCCGTCCTTTTTCTGGCCTGGCGCTTCGGCTACCCCGCCGCGCTCAGGTATTTCTTCAGGGTCTCCGGCACCGTAAGCGTGGCGCAGGAACTGCTGCCGTCCCTGCCCGGCGCCAACAGCATGCTGTTCGTGGTGGCCAGGAACGAGGGCGGGGTGCCCGTAGCGGTTAAAAAGATAATAAACCCGGTTTTCCCCGCCAAGTTCGAGATGTCCCCCTCCAGCCTGATAATGCCGGACCTGCTCACCCGCAGGCTTTACCTCGAAGCCCTGCTCAACACCCACGGCCAGCTCGGAGTTTTCAGGCACGGCGACCTTAAAGGCGCCTCCCCCGAAAGCGTCAGCATCCGCCGGAAGAATCTGGACATCACCCTCTCCTCAGCCGCAAAATGAAGCCGCCGCGGCGCCTGTTCAGCGGCGTGCACGCCTCCCGCCCGCGGCCCCCCTTTTTGTGACATAGAGCGGAAAATCTGTGTATAATAGGCTTATTCCGGAAAGGGTTAGCCGGAGCAGGAACAAGCGGGCGCGATCACCGTATTTCAACACGTATATCCCATGCCTGAACAGGGCCGGGGCCAACCCGTTTTTGCGGGGTACTGCGGGCGAACGCCCGGGGAGCTGGCATATATGGACGGACCCACGAACAGCGGGGCGCAGCACCTGGTGGACGGCAAGTACGGCATCGCCGACCTGGTAGACCTGGACAAGCTCCGCGGAATTTTCGAGAAATTCACCAGCGCTACCGGCTTTACCATAGGGTTCCTGGACCACCCGGGGCTGAATATACTGGCGGCGACCGGCTGGCGGGACATCTGCACCAAGTTCCACCGGGGCAGCCCTGCGTCCTCTGAGATCTGCGTCAAGAGCAACAGGCACCTGCTGGACTCCATCAACGAGCCCGGCCAGGTAACGATAGAGGCCTGCGAGAACGGCCTGGTGGATTGCGCCACTCCTATCATCATCAAGGGCAAGCACATCGCCAGCCTGGCCACGGGCCAGCTGCTGCTTGAGCCCCCGGACCCGGAGCGCTTCAGGCGGCAGGCGAAACTGTACGGTTTCGACGAGGCGGCGTACCTGGCCGCGCTGGCGGAGATCCCCGTGGTAGCGCCGGACACCCTCCGCAAGGTAACCCTCTTCCTCGGCGAGATAGCCTTCCTCATCTCCGAAATGGGCTACACCAACCTGGTGATCAAGGAAGAATCCAGAAAGCTGGCGACGGAAATAGCCGAGCGCAAGCTGGCCGAGCAGGAAAATGCCCGGCTGAACGTGGAGCTGCGCGAGAAGAACAAGGAGATGGAGAACTTCCTCTACGTCACCACGCACGATCTGCGCGGGCCGCTCGTGAATATACAGGGCTTCAGCCGCAACCTGGAGAAATATTTTTCAGCCCTGGCCGGCACAGCCGCCCCAGAAGAAAAGGCCCTGGCGCTGGACCGCATCCCCTCGGCCCTCTCTTTCATCGCCGACAGCTCGCGCAAAATGGACGCGCTGATCTCCGCCCTCCTCAAGGTCTCTCGCCTGGGGCGCGTGGAGATGAAGCCGGAGACCCTGGACATGAACGCGCTGGTCAGGAGCGTGCTGGCCTCGCTGCGCTGGCAGCTCGACGAGGCCGGCGCGCAGGTAGAGGTTTCAGACCTGCCGGCCTGCCGCGCCGACGCCGGGGCCGTCAGCCAGCTCTTCGGCAACCTGGTGGACAACGCGGCCAAGTACCGCTCCAAGGACAGGCCGCTCAAGATCCGGGTCAGCGGGGAAAAGACAGCCTACGGGCGCGCGCTCTACACGGTTTCCGACAACGGCGCAGGCATCCCCGCGCTGGACCTCCCCAAGATCTGGGAGATATTTTACCGCAGGCCGGAACCCGGGGCGGGCGGCGGGGAAGGCATCGGCCTGCCGATGGTGAGGCGGATCGTGGAAAAGAACGGCGGGTCCATCCGGGTGCAGTCGAGGGAAGGGGAAGGTTCGGCCTTTACGGTGGAACTGCCCTGCCCCTAAGGAGGATAGCGTGGACAATGAAACGAAATCGATGACGATCCTGCTTGCCGAGGACGACGACGGGCACGCCCTGCTGGTGCAGGAGCGGTTCGAGGAATGCGGCGTAAAAAATCCCCTGCTGAGATTCGGGGACGGCCAGGCGGCCTGGGATTTCATTTCCGGCAGGGCGGAGAACGGCGAAAGCTATCTGCTGCTGCTGGACATACGCATGCCCCGCCTCGACGGGGTGGAGGTGCTGCGCCGGATTAAGCAGGACCCCCGCCTCAGGAACATGCCCGTCATAATGCTGACCACCACTGACGACCCGAAGGAGATAGACCTGTGCTACGGGCTGGGCTGCAACAATTACCTGACCAAGCCGGTAGAGTTCGAGAAATTCTCCGAGGTCATCCGCAGGCTGGGCCTCTTCCTCATGGTGGTGAAGGTCGGCCCGCTCAAGAAGGCGTGGGACGACTGACATGCCCGCCTCAAAACCGGCGCACATACTGCTGGCCGAGGACGACCGCGGCACCTGCGAGCTCGAGTCCCAGCACCTGGCCCCCCTGGGGCTGGAGGTCCGCAAGGCCTACAGCGCGCAGGACGCGATAAGGTCCATCTCCGAAGCCCCGCCGGAGCTGCTGCTGCTGGACTATTCCCTGCCTGGCGGCAGCGCGCTGCAGCTGATCGCGGAGCTGAACAAGACCGGCAGACAGATCCCACCCTTCATAATAATCACGGGGCGCGGCGACGAGCGGGTCGCGGTGGACACCATGAAGGCCGGCGCTATCGACTACATAATCAAGAACGCCGATTTCCTGGACATCCTGCTGCCCTCCGTAAAAAAAGCGCTGGACAAGATCTCGCTCAAGCGCCAGCTCCGCGCCGCCCAGGAGAGCACCGCAAAAAACCTGCGCCTTTACACCATCCTCGCCAGGGTCAACCAGGCCTCGGCCCAGCTCAAGGACAGGGAAAAGCTGCTGAACCAGGTATGCGGGATCCTTGCCGAGGACGGCGGGTTCAGGCTGGTCTGCGTCGGCTGCCCCGACAGGTATACCGACGGGATGACGCTGCTCTGCAGCCGCGGCGCGGGCGGCGGCCCGGAGGAGATAAAATCGGCGGCGGCAAAGCTGTGCAATCTGGGGGCTGCGGCCGCGGCGCGGCCGGGACCGATAGCGGTGTTCCGGGACCTAGAAACCGAAGCGCCCGCCGCGCTGCGGGACAAGGCCCGGCGCGCGGGCTGCCTCTCCGCCGCGGCGGTGCCGCTGCGCGACAAGAAAGAGGTCTTCGGCGTTTTGAACGTATATTCCGCCGCAAAAAACGCTTTCTCAGAAGACGAGCTCAGCCTGCTCCGCGAGATCCAGAGCGATATTTCCCTCGCCATAGAAGCCATTTCCTCGGAGGAGGAGAAGAGTTCCGCTAAGGCCGCCCTTGAGCGCACCGCCACGCAGCTGGCCAGGATCATGGAAGCCGCGCCCGTGATCCTGTTCACCCTGCGCCTGGTCAGCGGCAGGCTGGTCCCGCAGTGGGTGAGCGGTAATTCAAGGGACATGCTCGGCTACGACGCCGATGAACTGCTTTCCCCCGGCCTGATGGAGAACGCCCTGCACCCCGAAGACAGGGACCGGGTGAGGAAAGAGCAGGCCGGGCTGCTGAAAACCGGCGGGCTCATACAGGATTTCAGGGTGATGAAAAAGGACGGCAGCGGTTATGCCTGGGTGCACAGCCAGCTCAAGGTCTCGCCCGGCAGGCCGGACGAAATAACCGGCTCCTGGTCGGATGTAAGCCAGCTAAAGGAATCGGAACTGCGGCTGCGGGAACTCCTGGAGAAGGGCCGGCCCGGCGGCAAGTGAAGGAAGGCGTAAAAAACCCGGGGCCGCTTTCGCGCCCCGGGTCTCTCTGCCAACTTTGGTTTACTGCTTTTTGAACTGCGCCCGCCCGCTGTTGGACAGCGAGAAAAGCCAGACCAGTTTATCGGTGGACTTCAGCAGGCTGTCCCAGTTCTTTTCAAGTTTGGGCAGCCTCTTTTCGGACTTCTCCGTCTTAACATCCTGCTCGTACTTCCTGCCGATTTCTTCCCAAGTCATACCCCTCACCTCCGCTGTATGTTACAGCCCCCCCGGGCTGGTACAAAAACGACACTTTTTTTACCGGGAAGCGGACCTTAATATGTTCGGATCTTCTTCCCCCCGCTGATATTATACAACACCTTCCGCAAAAACCAAGGGCATTTGGAACAGTCCCGCCGTAGGCCCTTTGGCCCATGACAAAAACCGCAAATATCACAAAAGTCCTACCAGCCGCGCAGACGGGAAAAGCCCATGTAAACCAGCACGGAGCCGATCAGCAGCAGCAGGAAGCCCCAGTTCTTGCGGTGCAGCGCCACATAGGAATCGTTGAGGAAGGTTTCCCGGATAAGCCGGTTAACCCTCTCGATTATGCCGGGCCGGTAGATGTAGCCCAGCCCCAGCAGCAGGAAAAGCAGCCCGAAAAAGATCTTAAGGTACGGGTTAATCTCCGTCATTGTTGTAGCGGTTCATCGCCGTCACCACGCCGTCCCTGAACGCCGCCACAAGCGCGTCGCAGGCCCGGTCGAGGAACTCCGGCAGCCGCCCCCCCTCTTCTTTGGAAAACTTGGACAGCACGAAATTCTTGCCCTCAATGTGCGGAGGCCGGGGGCCTATCCCCAGGCGCAGGCGAGGCAGGGAGGGGCCCACCGCGGAGATCACGGACGCCATGCCGTTATGCGAGCCGGCCGAACCATCCTTGCGCAGGCGCAGCTTGCCGAAGGGCAGCGCCAGGTCGTCGTAAACCGCTATGATGGCCGGCGGCGGCACCTTGTAGAAGCCGCCAAGGCTGGCTACGGCCTGCCCTGAAAGGTTCATGTACGTCTGCGGCTTCAGCAGGAAGCGGCGGCAGCCGCCGGCTTCGAACTCCAGGTAGAGGCCGATCCCCTTCCAGTCGCGCCAGCGCGCGCCCGGAGCCAGGCGCGAGGCGGCCAGGTCGGCCAGCATGAAGCCGATATTGTGCCTGGTCCGCTCGTACTCCGGACCGGGATTGCCCAGCAGGGCCGCCAGTTGTATGTTGTCGTTCACGCCTGAACCCCGTTACCCGTCCCGCGCGCGGCCGCGCGCCTATAAAAGACAGGGAGCAGAAGCCGAACGTTAAAAGTCCAACTCCTGCTCCCGTGTCGCGGCTCCCCGTTACTTCTTGGGAGCTTCCGCTTTCTTGTCTCCGCCCGCTGCGGGCTTCGCACCGGGCGCGGCCTTCGCGCCGGCGGCGGGAGCGGCGCCCTCGGCGCCCTCTTCCTTCTTGCCCTTGGCGCCCACAACTTCGGGTGTGGCGGCCTCGGCCCCGGCGGCGGGAGTCTCAACCTTCTCTTCCTTCGGAGCGGTCACGCTGACCAGGATCTGCTCCGGAGCGTCCAGCAGGTCGAACTTGCCGGGCTTTATATCTTTTACGCGCAGCGAGTGGTTCAGGTGGAGGTCAGTGACGTCCAGCTCGATCTCGTGCGGGATCTCGGTCGGCAGGCAGGAGATGTTCAGCTCGCGCATCGTGTGCTCCACGAGGCCGCCTTCCACCTTGGCGCCGACGCATTCGCCGACGAGCTTCAGGTGCACCTTTACCTTGATCTTCTCGGTCAGCGAGATGCGCTGGAAGTCGAAATGGCGGTACTTGTCGGTAACCGGGTGGCGCTGTATGGCCTTTATGATGACCACGTCCTCGCCGCCCTGGTAGCTGATGGTGATGATGGCGTTCGGGTCCTTCCGGATGAGGGCGGTTATCGCCTTCTCGTCCACGGTGACGTTCACGGGCTTCTTCTCCAGGCCGTAAATGACGGCGGGGATGCGGCCGCCGGCCCTGAAGGCGCTGAGCGTGCCGCGCTTGCCGGCGCTCTCGCGCGATTCGGCGGAAATTTTGATCTGTTGCATGCAGCTGTTCCTCCTGCTGAATTACATACCCGCGAAAATCACTTGAAAAGTTCGCTTATGGACTCGCCCATGTGATTGCGCTTAATGGCCTCCGCAAGGAGCGGCGCCACGGATACTATCTTTATTTTAGCACTTTTTGAGGCGTTTACGGGAATAGTATCGCTCAAAATCATCTCTTCTATGGGGGATTTATCTATCCTCTCTATGGCGTCCCGGGAGAGCACCCCGTGGGTGGCGGCGGCTATCACCTTGGCCGCGCCCTGCTCTTTTATGGACTGGGCCACCATGCAGAGGGTGCCCGCGGTGTCCACCAGGTCGTCGAAGATGAAGCAGGTCTTGCCCTTCACATCGCCGATGATATTGTAGACCACGGCCTCGTTGGGGCGCGGGCGGCGCTTGTCGATGATGACCAGGCCCATGTCGAGGCGCTTGGCGAAGGAGCGCGCGCGCTCCACGCTGCCCACATCGGGCGACACCACCACGGTGTTCTCGAAATTGCGGTTCTTTATATATTCCAGGATAGCCGGGCGGGAGTAGAGGTGGTCCAGCGGGATGTCGAAGAAGCCCTGGATCTGGGCGGCGTGCAGGTCCAGCGTGATCACGCGGTTGACCCCGGCCTCGGTCAGCAGGTTCGCCACCAGCTTGGCGGTGATGGCCACGCGGGGGGCCGGCTTGCGGTCGGCGCGCGCGTAGCCGTAATAAGGCATGACCGCGGTGATGCGGCCGGCCGAGGCGCGCCGCAGCGCGTCGGTCATGATGAGGAGCTCCATCAAATTGTCGTTGACCGGCGGGCAGGTGGGCTGCACCACGTAACAGTCCTCGCCGCGCACGCTCTCGAGGATGTGGGCGTCGGTCTCGCCGTCGGCGAAGCGGCTGATCTTGGCCGCGGACAGCGGCACGCCCATGATGTCGCAGATCTTCCTGGCCAGCTCCGGGTTGGCGTTGCCGCTGAAGATCTTGAAGGTACCCCTCTTCCTCAGTTCGGGAGTCATTTGGTCCTTTTTTTAAGCTGCTTAACCACCTGCCGGGCGCGCGCTATGGCCAGCGTGCCGCCCGGGACGTCCTCCGTTATAGTAGAACCGGCGGCCGTGTAAGCCCCCGAACCTATGTTCACCGGGGCCACCAAATTGGTGTTGGAGCCGATGAAAGCGCCGGCCCCTATTACCGTCCTGTTCTTGTTCTTACCGTCGTAATTGCAGGTTATGGTGCCGGCGCCGATGTTGACCTTCTCCCCCATCTCGGTGTCGCCGACGTAGCTGTGGTGGTGCATCTTGGAGCCGCGCCCTATGCGCGACTTTTTGACTTCCGCGAAATTTCCTATCTCGGCTCCCGGGCCGATGTCGGAGAGCGGGCGCAGGCGGGCGAAAGGCCCGACGATGGCGCCCGCGCGCACGCGGCTTTTCTCCAGCGCGCAGGAATATTTCACGGCGGCGCCGTCGTCTATGACGCAGTCCTCTATCACGCCGGCCGGGCCTATTTTGCAGCCCTTGCCTATGACGGTATTGCCCTTTATGAAAACGCCGGGAAACACTACGGTGTCGCGCCCGATGACGGCGCTCTCTTCTATATAAGTATTGGCCGGGTCCACCACGGTCACGCCGGAGGCCATCAGGTCGGCGGCCTTGCGGCGGCACAGCATGGCGTAGGCGGCGGCCAGGTCCGCGCGGGAGTTTATGCCGGTCATCTCGGTGGCGTCCGAGAGCTTGAAGGCGGCGGCCTTGCCGCCGGCGGTTATGATGTTCTCCACGGCGTCGGTCAGGTAATACTCGCCCTTGGAGCCTTTCTTCTTAAGGTTGCGTATCGCCTTTTCCAGGGCTTTGACATTGAAGAAATAAGTGCCGGAGTTGACCTCTTTTATGGCCCGCTCCCACTCGTCGGCGTCGGCGGCTTCCACTATGGCCGCCACGTCGCCGGCGTGGTTGCGCTTTATGCGGCCGTAAGAGCCCGGGTGGTCCAGGTCGGCCGTCATCACCAGGCAGTCCGGCAGGCCGCGGAAATACTGGTTGAGCATCCGCCTGACCGTCTCGACGCGGAACAGCGGGGCGTCGCCGCAGAGCACCAGCGCGTGGGCGTGGCGGCGGATAAGGCCCATGGCCTCCTGCACCGCGCGGCCGCTGCCCTTCAGCAGCTGCTGGCGCACAAAGATGGTTTTGGCGGAAAGCTCGGCGGGCAGCTTCTTCAGGAGCTCGGCTTCCACCAGCTCGGCCTTGTGGCCGGTTATCACTATGATCTTTTCAGGGTCGAGGGTCGCCGCCTTGCGTATGGCGCGCTCGGCCAGGGACATGTCGCCGAGGTAATGCAATACCTTCGGCAGGTCGGATTTCATCCTGGTGCCGAGGCCGGCCGCCAGTACCACCGCCGCGAAATTTTTATTCTTTGGCATAGTTGCAGTAATAACCGAGAAAATAAAGGACCGGAAGGACTACGCTTAAATTCTACTAAAAAGGCGGGCCCGCATGGAAACAGGGACGCTGCTTAGTTTTTGAGTTATTTACCAGCAAGGCACCCCGCCATTGTCAGCAACAACTCAAAAACTAAGCAGCGTCCCCCTTTTCGCGGCTATTTCCTTATCAGGTAGAGCTTGCTGTCGGCCAGGCGGTAATACATAGGCAGCACCTTTACCTTCGGGTATTTGAAGTTCAGGCGCCGGGCCTCCGCCTCCACAAAATCGATCTCGTTGCCGATCTCGAAGAGAGGGGCGTAGGTAACGAAGTAGTCCTTGGCCCGTTTGCGGGTCCAGCCCGCATTTTTAATAAGGCCCCTTATGAAGGCCTCCTTCTTGGAGAAAAGGTTGGCCATGCCGCAGTTATCGTGGCCGATCATCACCACGTGGCGCACCCCGCCCACTCCTACGGCGTAGGAGATCTTGAACTCGCTGTAGCGGATATTTCCTCCGCCGGTACGAAGGATGTAGGCGAAGTTGTCGGGAATGCGCAGCTGCTTGCGGTTGTCCATGCACATACAGGCCAGCAGGCGGGCGTCGCTGTAATTTTTAAAGGGTTTGCCCAGGTTGTGATACAACAGCAGGTCCGCAAAAGGCGTTCCCCGCAGAGCCTTGGGAATATCGGCTTCAGAATTTACGGCCTTCAGTCTTTTATTGGTCATATTCTCCTCCGTTTGGCTATCAGTCCGTCTTTCCCACTCCGGGTAAGCCGCTTTATGGCCGCTTCAAGTTTCGAGGCCTCCGAGCGGTCTTTCTTGCGGCGTTTCCACACCAGCGCCACCGGGCCGAAGGCGGCGGTGTATTTGGCGCCCCGGCCGGAATTATGGGCGGCCAGGCGCGCCGCCAGGTCATTGGTTATGCCGGTATACAGCGAACCGTTGGCGCAGCGCACTATGTAGACGGTCCAGCAGGAAATTTTTTTAGCTTTTGCTTTTTTACGGAGCTGTGGCATAAAGTGTTACTGCGCGGAAGAATAGTCCAGCCCGGCGCACGGGTTGCCCGCCGGTCCGGCGGGGGCGCGGCCGGCCGCGCCGAGTTCGCTCCGCAGCCGCGCCGAGCCCGGCCAGCCGGGCGGCAGGGCGGCGGCGCTGTCGCGGAGGAAAGCGCGGGAGGTCCTCACTTCCCCGGCGGCGCGCAGCTGGGCGTAGCGCTGCAGGGCGGCCTCGGCCGCCAGCGCCTGAAGGGCGGGCTTATGCCGGGCGGGGGCCGTGTACACGGAGCAGAAAGCCAAGCCGCAGGCCTCGGCGGCCTCCAGCGGCCGCCCCCCCGATGACTGCAGGAAGCAAAGGGTCATCAGGGCCTCAGCCGAAGAGGGGTCCGCCAGCAGCGCGGCCTCTATGCCGCCGGCGGCTCCAGACTTATTCCCGGCCTTAATTTCTTCCACCGCTTCGTCGGACAGATCCTTCGCGGCGGCGGCGTTCCCCTGCCGCACCCTGTAAGCCTGCGGCTGAGGCAGGACGAAGCCGGGCGGCAGGGAGAAATGTTTCCCGGCGGCGGCCAGCAAAGCCTGCCGCCTCTCAGGCGGCCAGAGCTCGAAGGCGGGCACCATGTAGTCGGTCCAGAAGCGCTGCGTCTGCGCGCGCAGCCGGGCGCCCAGCTCCTTGTCCCTGGCGTAGGGCTCGCCGCGCAGCATGGTGCGGTGGGCCGTATAGTACTCCCTGGCCAGGCGGAAATTTTCCTCTGCAAAGGCCGCCTCGCCCAGCTCCAGCCCGCGCAGGGAGCGCGCCGCCAGGCAGCGCAGCGGCCCCTCGTGCGACTGCGGCAGGGCGGCAGAGCGCGGGGCGCCCAGGCGCAGCGCGGAAATGGAGCACTCGGCGTCCGCGTCATCCGTCGCCAGCGCGTACCGCTCCAGGCAGGAGATGTAGGCCGGGTACCCCCAGCGCTTGAGCAGCAGGCCGCAGCGCCGCTGCTGCAGGGCCCTGTCTTCCGGGAAGCGGGAGAGCTCTGAAACCTGGTCGCGCACCGCCGCCGCGCGCGCCGGATACGCCGCCGCCAGCGCCGCCGACACCAGCGCCGCGGCCAGCGCGGCCAGGAAAATAACCGGCAGGGCGCGCCCGGCGGGCGCGGGGGGCTGACGGCCGTTCAGCAGCGCGCCGGCCAGCGCGCCCAGCACCAGCGGCAGCATGATATAGGCCATTGGATAAAAATAGCGCGCCTCCACGGAGAAAGCCGCGTGCACCATTACGAAATAGACGGGCAGGGAGAAGGCCGGCAGCAGCGTGCGGTCCCTGTTGAGGAACAGTACCGCGAGGAAAGCCCCGAACAGCAGCGGTTGGAAAAGGAAGATCTGCCACAGGCGGCGCGCCAGGCCGGCGGCGTAATCGGCGGGGCGCTCCAGCACCGTCCTGAAGAAGAAGCGTATGGCGTCCTCGCCCGGGGCCAGGCCGGCCAGCGCGCGCGAATCCCCCTCCAGGCTGTATACTGAACCCAGCGCGCCGGTGATCACGTTGTCGGAGGCGCTGTCCTTGTTGACTATGGAAAATTCCCCTTTCGCCGAGAGGTTCAGGAAGCCCCAGGGCAGCAGCAGCGCGTAGGCGGCGGCCAGGAACAGCGCGGCCCGCAGCAGGGTGGAACGGGAGTATTCTTTTAAAGCCAGGGCGCGGACCAGCGGGTAGAACAGCGGGAAGAGGAACAGCGGGACCCTGGCCAGCATGGAGATCCCGACCGAGAGCCCCGACATTACGGCCGACGCCGCCGAGGACCGGCGGCGCTCGTCGAGCAGCAGCGTGAGCGCCAGCAGCAGGAAGAAACCGTAAAAGGCCTGCTCCAGGTCATATTCCGCCCCGGAATTTTCATACAGCGCCAGCGCGGCCAGCGCTCCCGTCCCGCCCAGCCAGCCCCCGGCCAGGCGTCCAGCGGCGTAGGTCAGCCAGCAGAGGGCGGGCTGCAGCAGGGCGGTGACGGCCAGCGGGCTGAGGCCCAGGCTGAAGACGGCCGACAGCAGCAGGCCGAAGAGCGGCATCTCGTAGGTTATGCCCTCGTAAGGCAGGCCCGCCAGCAGGAAGCTGCCCTGCGCCGCCTTGCCGAACAGGGAAGCGGAAGAGGACGGCCCCCAGGCGCGCAGCAGCGCGCCGGCGCAGGCTCCCGCGGCCAGGACCAGCGGCAGCAGGTTTTTTAAATTGAGTTTTCCGCCGGGGCGCTCCCAGGCCAGGAAGCGCAGGCGCGAGCGCGCCTCGGCGGCGGCGAAAGCGGCGCGCAGCAGCAGGCCCTCGGCGTAAAGGCCGAAGAAGCCGGACTTCATCCGCCACAGCCCCAGGGTTTTGAGCGGCCAGGCTCCCGCGCGCTCTACCATACCCGACAGGTAGCGGGTGCGCCAGCGGAAGGCGAAGAAACTGCTCAGGTAGGCCTTGGAAGCCTCCAGCGGGTCGGCCAGCCAGGGCAGCGGGGAATTGAAATGGTCCAGCCGCGCCCACTCTTTCAAGCCCGACGGGGGAACCAGCCCCGCGGCCACGGCCCCGGCGTAAAGCGGGGTCTCGGGCAGCGGCACGAAGGACTGCACCTGCACCTCGGCCCCGGGGTGCGCCGCGGCCAGGGCGCAGGCCAGGCGGCGGGCGGAGGCGGTATTTTTCTCCCCGGGCAGGCCGGCTATCACCGAAAATATTTTCCTCAGCCGGCCGCTGCTCCCCAGCGCGGCCAGGCCGGCAGCGGCCTCGCCGGAGCGGAAGCCCTTGCCCAGCCGCTCCAGCTCGGCGTCGGAATCGGACTCCAGGCCGAAATAAAGTTCGCGGCAGCCGGCCTCTTCCAGCTCAGCCAGCAGACCCGGCTCCGCCAGGTCTATGCGTAAATTAGCGCTCCAGGCGGCGCCGGCGCCCTTCAGGGCGGAACAGACCGCGCTTATCCTTTCGCGGGAGCCGCCGGCCAGCAGGTCGTCGACCGCGTCTATCCTGGCCGGGCCCAGGCGGGCGAGGGCCGCCGCCTCTTCTTTTATTTTCGCGGCGGACTTTATCCGCGCGGGGCCGTGGAAAGCGGGGCTGTAGCAGAAGCCGCACGAAGAGGGGCAGCCGCGCGAGGCTTCCCAGCCCAGCGCCAGCGGCCCTAGGCGCCGGTAAAGATCAAGGTACGCAGCGGCCCTGCCGGAATAGGGGAAGGGCAGCGCCTCCAGAGGCGGCGGCGCGCCGCGCGGGTTGACGTGAACCTCTGCGCCGGAGCGCCAGGCCAGGCCTTTTATCCCGGCGTAGTCCCCGCCGGAGGCCAGCGCCCGGCAGAGCTCTCCCAGCACCTCTTCCCCCTCTCCGCAGACTACGAAATCGGCGGCGCTGCCGGCCAGGACTTGGCGCGGCAGCCGGCTCGGAAAAACTCCGCCCCAGACTATGGCGCTGCGCGGGGACAATTCCTTGGCGGCGGCCGAAAGCTCCAGGGCCGACGCCAGCTGCCGGCCGCCGAGCACCGAGAATCCGACAGCCAGGGGCGCCTTCCGCAGCAGGGCGCCGAAGCGCTCCAGCGAATCGAAGCGCTCGTCGAAATATTCCACAGCCTGCCCGTTGGCCTCCAGGGCGGAGCCGAGCGCAAAAAGCCCGAGCGGCGGCGACTCGTAAGGATAGGGAGAATCGTCCGGGTTCACCAGCAGCACGAAGGGCGGCCTCAAGCGCCCTCCCCGGCCCCGAGCGTGGTCCTGCGCAGGAAAATAATTTTAACCAGCTCGCCCGCGGCGGAATAAGCCGCGGAGGCGGCGGCGGGGAAGGTGAGGGCCGCGCTCAAGGCGAAACCCCAGAGCGCGAAGAGCGGGCCCCTGCGCCGCAGCAGGAAGAGCTGGAAGGGCCCGTAGGCGGCCAGGAAAACGGCGGCCAGCGCGGCGGCGGCATAGCCGGAGCCGGGCAGGCCGGAGGCCAGCGCCAGGGCCGCGGCGGGCAGCGCGGCGGTGCCGGCGCCGTAGGAGCCTGTGGTCATGGCCGCCTCGCAGCGGCGGCCGAAAGCGAACCAGACCTTCACCCACCAGTAGATCCTCGACGTAAAAATGTAAAGCAGCTTGCGCCACCCGCCCCAGTGGTGGTCCACCTCTATGGAGGGCTCCATGACAATATTGAAGCCGGCGGCGGCCAGGTCCCGGCCCAGCGTTTCGTTCTCGGCCTCCACCCCCTTTCTCAGTGGGCGGTGGCCGCCCACGGATTCTATCGCCTCACGGCGGGCCAGGGCGCACCAGGCGTTGAACACGTTGTAGCGCTCCACGCGCCCGGCCAGCAGGAAGGAGTGGTGGGCGAAAGCGGCGTAATAATCAGAGAAGGGACCGGGGTCCAGCGCCCGGGCGGAATAGATCCCCTGCGCGACGTCGGCCCCGGAACTCTCCAGCAGCGCCAGCAGCCGGCCGATGGTCTGGGGGCCCGTAGAAATATCGGCGTCGAGGAAAAGCAGCAGCGGCGCAGAGGACCGGGCCAGCGCGGCGTTCCTGGCCCCGGCCGGGCCCAGGTTCTCCGGCCCCGAAGACACCTTGAGGTCGAGCCGCCCTGCATAGCTCCGCGCTGCGTCGCCAGTCCCGTCGGCCGAGGCGTCGTCGTGAATACAGACCTCGAAATCTTTGAATTCGGAAAGCAGCAGCCCGTCGAGAAGCTTGCAGAGTTCCGGCTTCGCGTTGTGGGCGGCTATTATTATGGAAATGCGGGGCATGTGGCGCTAACCCTTTCTGCCTGCGGGGCCGTCCCCGCCGCAGTGTCCGTGGCGGGGCGAGATGTAAAGTCAACTCCCGGGCATGGATTTGAACCATGTCTAACCGCGTCAAAGGCGGTTGTGCTACCGTTACACCACCCGGGAATAAAACCAGCGCAAAAACCCTTCCCGCGAGGACGGGAAGGGAGCGCTTTTCCGTCTCGGGGCTTCTAGAAGCCTTCGCTTTGGGTAGGAGCCGCCTGCGGCCCGGCTTTCGCGTTCTCGTTCTCGTACTCCTTGAGAATGAGTTGCTCCAGCTTGCCGCGGAACTCGTTATTGATAGGGTGCGCTATGTCTTTGTACGTGCCGTCCTTGATCTTCCTGGAAGGCATGCAGACTATGAGGCCGTTATTGCCGTTCACGACCTTCATGTTGTGCACCACGAATGCGTTGTCAAAGGTCACAGTAGCGAAAGCCTTAAGCCTGGTTTCGTTCCTGAGATGTATCCTCACTTCGGTGATCTCCATCATACTAACCCCCTGTTGTCCGTCCCCCGTACAATCTTAACCGTTGTAGGCTGCTACATTGGAATTTTAGCAAAAATCAGCAAAACTTGGTCAGGAAAACCCTGTAACTCCGGATACGCTTCATTCCGGCCGCGATAGCCGCGGCTTTAGCCCTGCCCCGGCAAAGGCCGAACACGCAGGCCCCCGAGCCGGACATCAGCGCAGCGTCCGCGCCCAACTGCGCCAGCCGCTGCCTGGCCAGGCGCACCTCCCCGTGGCGGGGCAGCACCGGGTCCTCCAGCCTGTTGAAAAGCTCTCCGGCGCGGCCCGGCACAAAACTCCCGCGCCTGAGCAGGCCGCAAAGCCCGGAGAACTGCCCCAGCCGCTTTTTAATTTCAGCCGGAGCGCCGAGTTTTAAATTGCCGTAGGCCTCCGCGGTGTAAACCGGGGCGCCGGGATAAACGAGGACGACATGCGGCAGCCGCCCCTTGGCCTCCAGGACCCGAAGCTGCTCGCCGCGGCCGCGCCCCTCGGCAAAGACCGCGTCCAGCAGGAAGAAGGGTACGTCGGAGCCCACCACGGCAGCTATCGCCGCCAGTTTCGGGAATCCCGCGCGCGGCACCCGGTACAGGCGCGCCAGGCCCAGCAGGGCCGCGGCCGCGTCGGAGGAGCCGCCGCCCAGCCCGGCGCCGACGGGGATGTTCTTTTTTAGCGCGATCTCCACGGCGGGGCTTAGGCCGAAGGCCTCGAAGAATTTTGCCGCGGACTTGTATACGATGTTGTCGCCCTGGCTCTTAAGCCCGGGCAGCGGGCCGGATACTTTCAGCCGTATGCCCGGCACGGCGGTCTTCCTGAAGGAAAGCTCGTCGCACAGCCCGATGCGCGCGAAAAGGGTGGCCAGGTCGTGGTAGCCGTCCGTGCGGCGGCGCGTGACCTCCAGGAAGAGGTTGACCTTGGCGCGGGCTTTGAGCTTCAGCATGCGGCCCTTATTCCGGCAGCTTCAGCGTGTTGACCCCGCCGAAGTTCATCTGCTCCCTGTCCAGCGTCAGCTTGAGGGAAACGAAAGGCAGCTTGAAGTCCAGCGTCTGCGGGAAGAGGTAGAGGTTCTTCAGGAAATAATTGCCGGGCGTGAAGACCAGCTTGCCTTCGGCCTTGTTCTTTATCTCTTCGGGCCAGGCCAGGGCGCCGTCCAGGCAGACTTCGCGCGCGCCGCCGGCGAAGCAGGGGCTCTTCCAGGGCCCGGGCGAGGCCAGGTAGTCCCCGGCGAACCACGCGCCCAGCTCTCCGGCTATCAGCGAGGCCCAGTAGTTGAAAGTTTCGGAATCTATGTCCTTGATGGAGATGGAGTCCAGGTCCATCACCCCGCCTGAAACCCGGGCCTTCCAGAGGGGCGCCATCAGCGGGCCCATCACCGTCAGGCTGAAGTCCGAAGGCGGCGCGTAATGCACTATGGCGTCGAACTTGACCGTCTTGCCGCGCAGCCGCCCTTCAAGCTTGGCGAAAGAGGAGAACTCGTGCGCCGCGGGGCTGAAAGTCTTCAGGTAGGCCAGCTGCAGCGCCGGCAGCCGCGGGCCGAGCTTGCCGGCCAGGTCCTTGAGCCGGCCTTCGGCCTTGCCGCGCTTGCCGGGTTTCTCCAGCAGCCAGGCGTTCTTCCAGGCCAGCCAGGCCCTGCCGTGGTCGCCCGAGGCCGCGTAGATGTCGCCGGCGTGGGCCCAGATCACCGCGTCGTCATTGACCGCGGCCACCGCTCTTTTTATGCCGTCCAGCGCGCCGGGGAAATTCCCGCGCTTGAACTTTACCCAGGCGAGGGAATCCAGGTAGGCGCCGTTGGCGGGCTCCAGGGACACCGCGCCCATTATCAGCAGCTCGGCCTCGTCGAGCTTCAGGCCGCGGTCGGCCAGCGAGTAGCCCAGGTAATTCAGCACATTGGCGTTGTCCGGCTTTTTAGCTATCAGGTAGCGGAAATGCTCTTCGGCCGCGGCCATGTCGTTCTCGCGCTCGCTGATCACGGCCAGCTGCATGCGGGCCTCGGCGCTGTCGGGGTTTTTCTGCACTATGGCGCGCAGCCCGGCCAGCGCCTTCTGCGTCTTGCCGGTATCGTCGTAGCCCAGCGCCAGGAAATAAGCTATCTCGGCGTTCTCGGGCCATTTCAGCGCGGCCTTCTCCAGCATGCCTATCGCCCGGTCGTAGCTGCCCGACTGCGTGTAGTAATACGCCAGCCGCAGCACCAGGCCCGCGTCGTCCTTCAGCGCCGAGGAATTCTCCAGGTAGGACGCCGCGGCCTTGAAATCACGCTTCTGCTCGCTGATCACCGAGAGCCAGAAACAGGAGGTGGGGTCCTTCTTGTCCAGGGCCCAGGCCTTCAGGAAATACTTTTCGCCTTCCTCCAGGTTATTGGCGGCCGGCCCGGCGTAAAGCTCGCCGATATGGTTGAACAGTTCCAGGTTCTTGGGCTCCAGGGTTATCAGCTCGGCGTATTCGGCCAGCGCCGCGGCCGTGTCGCTCTGCATTTCGTAATAGTTGGCCAGCATGTAGCGCGGCTGGGGGTAATAGGGGTCCTCGGCCTTGGATTTAAGCAGGCTGTCCTTCACGCCGGCACGGTCGTTCTTCATATTATAGAGCACGGCCATCTGGTAATAAACCTCGGCGCCGTCCTCTGGCTTCAGCTCCAGGTATTTCCTCAGGTAGCCCACGGCCTTGTCCGGGCTGCGGGAGCTCCACAGGCTGGCCAGCTGGTAAAGCGCCTCGTGCGCCGCCGGGTCCAGCTCCGCGGCCTTCTCGAAGGCCTTGCGCGCGCCTTCCAGGTCGCCCTTGGCCCAGCGCACGTTGCCGTAAAGCACCCAATTGTCGGCGGTGGATGAATCTTTCTGCACTACGAACTCGGCCCACTGCGCCGCCTCTTCCACCTTGCCGATGTGCAGCGCCAGGTTCAGCGCCTGCTTGTAGACGAACACCGACTCGGGGTCCAGCAGCATCGTGCGGCGGTACTCCTGCAGGGCGGAATCGTAATTGCCGCGCCGCTCCAGCACCATGCCGTTCATGAAATGCAGGTAGGCCTCCTTCTCCGCGGCGGCCGCAAGCGGGCCGGCGCAGGCGCAGAGTGCCAGGGTGCAGAATATTTTTTTGATCATAAATCCTTTGGGGGCAGGACCTTCCGCAGCAGCAGCGCGGCGTCCGTGTTATTATAGAACTTTGGCCTTTTGCCGACCATCTCAAAGCCGTGCCGGCGGTAGAGGGCCAGGGCGGGAGCGTTATGCTCGTTCACTTCCAGGTCAACCTCGCGGCAGGCGCTCTTGGCGGCGTATTCGAACAGCTTGCCCAGCAGCGCCGAGGCCACCCCGCCGCGCAGGGCGGCCCTGCCCACGGCCAGGGTGTTCAGCTGCACCTGCGGCCGCAGTATCCAGAAATTTATGAAGCCCGCCGGCCTGCCCTCCACCTCGGCGGCCAGC
This sequence comes from Elusimicrobia bacterium GWD2_63_28, assembly GCA_001799895.1. GTDB lineage: Bacteria > Elusimicrobiota > Elusimicrobia > Elusimicrobiales > UBA9959 > UBA9959. The sequence continues at coordinate 35,423 of MGUI01000044.1, read as the reverse complement.
GTGACGGAGTTGCGGTTGGCCTCCTCGGCCGCGAAGCCCTTCTCGCCCCAAGCCGGGTAGCCGGGATGCTCGCCCTCTATGGCGGCGAAAGCCGCGTAATCCTCCGCCCTGGCTCTTCGTATGATCATGGCCGGCCGCGCTCCGGCGCCGGCCGGACATTGTTCTCCAGTTCGTATTTGGCCGGCTTCAGGTAGAGCGGCTTCAAGGTTTTGTTTTTATAGGCCAGCGCGGCTTTTATGATATAGCCGGGGATGATCTTAGAGATGGCGGCCGGGGCCCTTACGGCGGAGGCCGGCAGCAGGCCGTAGATGCCGGGCTCTTCCTCGGCGTCCCCTATGGCGTAGCAGGGTTCCTTGACCTCCGCCAGCAGCCGCCGCAGGTCTTCGGCTTTCAGCCAGACCGGTTCTCCCGAAGGGCGCGGCAGGGCCCTGCCGATGGAAAAGAACTGGCAGAAATATTCATCCTTGAAGGCGTGCAGCAGCACGGCCAGCCGCCCGCCGCCGGCCGACCATTTCTTAAAATGCCTGCTCTCCGCGGCCTGCAGGGCCAGCATCTCGAAGAGCGTGGCGGTATAGACCGACGCGCCGGCCAGGGCCTTCAGCGCGCCGGCCAGGGTAAGGGAGATCCTGATGCCGGTGAACCTGCCCGGGCCGCGCGCCGCGCAGACCGTATCCACGTCCCGGAGTTCAGCGCCCGCAGCGGCCAGCGTTTTTTTTACAAGGGCGAACAGGTACTTCTCCTGGTTGAAGACTTTTTTCTGCGCCCGCGCGGCGCGGCCCCCCGCCGACGCGGCAATCTTGAGCCGCGTGCCGGAGGTGCAGAGCCCCAAAATTATTTTTTCAGCCATTTAGCCTCTATCGCCGCCAGCGCGGCCGCCGCTCCCGGGCCCGCGGAAACTTTTACAGCGCGGGCGTCGCCGCCGGCCAGCGCGAATTCCAGCCTGATCACCTCGCGCCCGTGCAGCCCTTCCGCCGCCGCCGGCCATTCCACCGCCGTGATGCCGTCGGCGCGGCCCAGGTATTCGTCCAGGCCTATGTTCTCCATATCGGCCTCGCCGGCGCGGAACAGGTCGAAGTGATAAAGCTTCAGGCGGCCGCGGTAGGCGCGCATCAGGTTGAAGCTGGCGCTGACCGGCAGCTGTTTGGCGCCCAGCGCCGCGGCCAGCTCGCGCACGAAGAAGGTCTTGCCGGCGCCTATCGGCCCCTCTAAAAAAATAGCGTCCCCCCCGCGCAGCGCGGCGGCGAAAAGCCCCGCCAGCCTGGCGGTCTCCGCCGGGCAGGAGCTTTTAAAATTAAAAATGCTCGAAGCTTTTGACCTTGCCATTGAAATTCTCTATCACGGCCCCTGAGCCCTTCTCGAGGCGCCCCACCACGAAGGCGGCCGGCAGCAGTTTTTTCACCGCGGCCAGCTTGGCGGCCGGGGTGGTAAAGACCAGGCCGTAATCCTCGCCGCCGTTCACGGCGTAATGCCGCCACGGCAGCTTCTTCAGCGCGCTGTAGGCGCGCAGTTCCGGGGCGCAGGCGCCCTCGCCCACGCTGACCAGCACGCGGCAGCGCGATAGCTCCGCGATTATGGCCGCGCTGCGCGCGAGCCCGTCGGAGTTATCCAGCATAGCCGAGGCCAGGGCGCGCCGGCCTATCAGCGCGCCCGCGGCCATCAACGGCTCGGGCAGCCAGAAAGCTTTTACCAGCCCGGGGAATTTTTTCTTCTGCGCCGCCGAGCCCTTCATCAGGATCTCCAGCCCGGCCGCGGCCTGCCCCAGCGGGCCGACATTTAGCAGCAGGTCGCCGGGCTTGGCGCCGTAGCGGGTCACCAGCGGGGATTTGCCGGACTCGCCCCAGACCGTCATGTAGAAATGGTTCTCCCGGGCCCCCGCCAGGTTGCCGCCGGCGATAGAGATGCCAAAACGCAGCGCCTCTTCTTTCAGGGCCTTCATGAAGCGCGGCGCGAAATCCGCCGGCGTATCCTTGCGCAGGCCCGAGCCGACCACGCAGGAGACCGGCGCCACCTCGCCCATGGAGGCGAGGTCGCTTAAGTTTATGCGCGTCAGCTTGCGCGCGATCTGTTCCGGAGTGGCGAAGCGCCCCAGGTAATGGGTGCCCTCCACCAGCTCGTCGGTGGTGATGACCAGGTCGCGGCCGGGGCCGTGGCGCAGTACGGCGCAGTCGTCGCCGGGGCCCAGCAGCAGGCGGCGGTCCAGCGGGAAGCGGAAAGTTTTTTCGATATGCTCCAGCAGCCTGGCTTCGCCCTTTTTCATGATCTCCCTCCAGCCCGCCGTATGGCGGCCGGCAGGAAGTCCAGCAGTTCCCCGGCCAGCGCGCAGCGCGCGGTAAATTTCCTCTCCGCCAGGTCGCCGCATAAGCCGTGCAGGTACACGGCCAGCGCGGCGCTTTTAAAAGCCGTCTCCGGAGTGAAGCCGGCGGCGGCGCCGGCCTGGGCGAAGAAGCCGGCGCAGAGTCCCGCCAGCACGTCGCCCGAGCCGCCCTTGGCCAGCGCGGGCCCGCCGGTGGGATTCCGCAAAATGGCCTTCCCGCCGCAGACCAGCGTGCCGGCGCCTTTCAGCACGGCCGTGCCGCCCGAGAGGCGGGCCAGTTCGGCCGCGGCCGCGGGCCTGTCGCTTATTTTTTTGCCGAGCAGGCGGGCCGCTTCACCGGGATGCGGCGTCAGTATCAAAGGAACTCCCGGGAATTTGAAAGACTTGAAGCCAGCGGCGGCCAGCGCGTTGAGGGCGTCGGCGTCCAGCACCGCAGGGACCTTCAATGTTCTTATAAGTTTCACGGCAAAAGCCCGCGCGGCGGGAGTTGAGCCCAACCCGGGCCCTATGAGCAGAACGGAGATCTTGTTTTTCTTCGCGAAAGCCGCCACCTGCGCGGCGGCTGCGGCGGAGAAAGCGCCGCCGGAGCAGGCGCCGCCGAAGGTCATGGCCTCGGGGAGGGCGCAGGCGATAATTTTCCGCTCGCTCTCCGGGCAGGCGGCGGTGACAAGCCCGGCGCCGGCCTTCAGCGCGGCGCGCGCCGCCAGTATGGCCGCCCCGGCCAGGCCGCGCGAACCGGCTACTACCAGCACCCGGCCATAATCGCCCTTATGCGAATCAGCCAGGCGGGCCGGCAGCAGCGTCTTTATGAAATTCCTGTCTATCGTCTTCATTCGAAAGCTATGACGGCGGCGCAGGCGTAGGCCGCGGTATGGGAGATGGAAACCAGCAGGCGCAGCCCGGGCCGGCCCTTCACGCTGACCCGCGGCCTGCCGCTGGCGGTATTCTCTACCTCTATGCCGCTGAGCGGCAGGGAAGTGTCGTCGAGCGCCTTTATCACGGCTTCCTTCACCGCGAAGCGCGCGGCCAGCCGCTCGTATTTATTCTTGCTGGCGCCCGCGTAGGCCAGTTCCCCCGGCGTGAAGACCCGCTTCAGGAAGCGCGGGCTGGCGGCCAGGCGGCGCACCCTGGAGACCTCGGCCAGGTCCACGCCGAGCCCGGTCACCGAGGAGGGTTGTTTCTTTTTCTTGGCTGGCATGGTTAAAGCGTCAGCGGACGGTCACGCTCTTGGCCAAATTGCGCGGCTTGTCTATGTCGCATTTCTTGGCCAGAGCCACGTAATAGGCGAAGAGCTGCAGCGGGATTACCGTCAGCAGCGGGGTGAGCAGCTCGGGCGCGTCGGGCAGCGTTATGTAGCGCGAGGCCTTCACGGTCTTGCGGGAGGCGGCGTCTACTATGGCCACCACGTCGGCGCCGCGGGCCTTGGCTTCCTCCACGTTGCCGGCCATCAGGTCAAGCGCCCGGCCGGACGGGGCCACCGCCAGCAGCGGCATGCCCTTATAGATGATGGCGATCGGGCCGTGCTTCATCTCGCCGGCGGGATAGCCCTCGGCGTGCACGTAGGCGATCTCTTTGATCTTGAGCGCGCCTTCGAGCGCTATTGGGTAATTGACGTGCCGGGAGATGAACAGGAAATGCTCGCTGGCCGCGAAGGCCTCAGCGACCTTGGCGATCTCCTGTTCTTTTTCCAGGGTCTCCTCTATCAGCCGCGGTATCTTCAGCAGGTCCTCGGCGTAGCGCCTGGAATCCGCGCCCGACAGCCGGCCGCGGGCGGCCGCGAAGTGCCCGGCCAGCAGGTATATGCCGGCGAGCTGCCCGAGGAAGGCTTTGGTCGAAGCCACGCCGATCTCCGGGCCGCAGTGGGTGTAAAGGACGTAATCGGCCTCGCGCGTCAGCGTGGAGCCCACGGTGTTGGTGATGCAGAGCACTTTGGCTCCGGAGGCCTTGGCCTCGCGCACGGCGAACAGCGTGTCGGCGGTCTCGCCGGACTGCGAGATGGCGATCACCAGGGTGTTGCCGGCCATCAGCTTGGCGCGGTCGGTGAATTCCGAAGCCACGTCGGCGTGCGCGGGGATGCCGAAATTCTCGAACAGCACGCGCCCCACCAGGCAGGCGTGGTAGGCCGTGCCGCAGGCTATGAACTGCAGGGAGGAAAAGCCCTTTATCGCCTCGGCGGTCAGGCCCATCTCGGCCTTGAGGATATCCCCGCCCAGCGGCAGCAGGCGGCCGCGCAGGGTGTTCTCCACGGCCTCGGCCTGCTCGTGGATCTCCTTGAGCATGAAATGCTTGTAGCCGCCCTTCTCGGCCATCGTGGAGTCCCACTGTATGGTCACCGCCTCCTTGGCGGTCTTCTTGCCGGCGAAGGTGTAGTAATCCACGCCGTCCTTCCTGACTGCCGCCATTTCCCCGTCGTTGAGGAACACCACGCGCTTGGTGTGCTTGAGGAAAGCGGAGACGTCGGAGGCTATGAAATTCTCGCCCTTGCCCAGGCCCACCACGAGGGGGCTGTGCATGCGCGCCGCCAGCAGCAGGGCCGGGCAGCGGGCCCAGACCATGGAAATGGCGAAAGAGCCCTTCAGGTCGGCCAGCGTGCGGCGGAAGGCCTCGAAGAACACCGGCTCGAGCATGTCGGAGCGCACGGCCTTCTCCTGCACGTGCAGGCTCTTGAGCTTATCCTCCATCAGGTGGGCTATGACCTCGGTATCGGTCTCGGACTTGAACTTGTGGCCGCCGGCCAGCAGTTTTTCCTTGAGGTCCAGGTAATTCTCGATGATGCCGTTGTGCACCACCACTACCTCGCCGGAACAATCGGTGTGAGGGTGGGCGTTGTCCTCGGACGGCGCGCCGTGCGTGGCCCAGCGGGTGTGGCCCACGCCGGACTGGGCGCCCTTCACGGGGTCCGCGGCCACCAGCTTATCCAGCGCGTCCACGCGGCCGCTGACGCGCCGCAGGTAAAGCTTGTTTTTCCCGTCCACGACCGCGATGCCGCAGGAGTCGTAGCCGCGGTACTCCAGGCGCTTGAGCCCGTCGATAAGGATGTCGGTGGTCTTATTGTCGCCGATATAGCCGGTTATTCCGCACATAGTTAGTTCCCCGTATATGAAGCGCCGGAGCCGGCCAGGAGCCTGCTCCGGCGCCGAAACCCGAGTTTTATTGTATCAGGCGCTTCATCTCCGACACCGCGCTCTTGAGCCCCACGAACAGGGCCCGGGAAATTATGGAGTAGCCGATATTGAGGCAGTCCATGCCCTCTATGCGGGCCACCAGGGCGACGTTGTAGTAGTCCAGGCCGTGCCCGGCGTGCAGCTCCATCTTGAGCTCCTTCACCAGGTAACCCGCCAGCTGCAGCTTCTCGAGCTCTTTGGCCTGCAGCTTCTTGCCCCAGGACTCGGAGTACTTGGTGGTGCACAGCTCGATGGCGTCGGCGCCCAGGTTGTGGGCCGCGCGGATGGCGCCCGGTTCGGGGTCGGCGAACACGCTGACCTCTATGCCGGCGCCGGAAAGGTTCTTTATTATCCTGGCCAGGTCGGCCTGCTTGCCTTCCAGCTTCATGCCGCCCTGAGTGGTCACCTCTTTGGAGCTCTCGGGCACCAGGCAGACGGAATCCGGGCGCAGGCGCAGCGCGATCTTTTCCATCTCCGCGACCGCGGCCATCTCCAGGTGCAGGATGCCCTTCACCTCGTTGCGCACCCTTTCCACGTCGGAGTCCTGCACGTGGCGTCGGTCCTGCCGCAGGTGCATCACCACCAGGTCGCCGCCGGAGCTGTACACTACGCGCGCGGCCTCTACGGTATCCGGGTTCTTTTCCTTGCGGGCCTCGCGCAGCGTGGCCACATGGTCTATGTTCACTCCAAGTTTAACGTGTCCCATTTTTCCTCCAGACGGTCTGAAAACTTAAAATTATTTAACGGCGGCCACGGCGCCGGAATGCTTCCTGAAATGTTCCAGCAGCTCGCCGGCGATGGCCTTTATCCTGGCCTTGGATTCCCCTTCCACCAGCAGGCGCAGCAGCGGTTCGGTGCCGGAATAGCGGATGAAGATGCGGCCGTTGCCCTTCAGCCCGCCCTCGAGCCGCTCGAGCTTTTCGCTGAAGCCGGCCACGTCCTTAAAATGCGGCTTGCTCGACACCTTGACCTTCTCCACCACCTGCGGGTAGCGGCTCCAGTGCCTGCGGAACCAGCTGAAAGGCCTGTCCATGTCGCGCACGGCTGCCAGCGTCTGCAGCGCGGTCAGGATGCCGTCGCCCGTGGGGGCGAACTCGCGGAAGATGATGTGGCCGCTGGTCTCGCCGCCGATCTTCAGGTCGCCCTTCTCCATGGCGTCGGTGACGTTCTTGTCGCCGACCGGGACCTGCGCCACGCTGATGCCCTGGCCTTCCAGGTATTTCAGCAGCCCGTAATTGGACATGAAGGTCAGCGACACGCCGTTGTTGGTGAGGCGGCCGCGGGCCTTCAGGTACGGGGCCGTCATCGCTATGACGTCGTCGCCGTCCAGCTGGGCGCCCTTCTCGTCGGCGAACATGCAGCGGTCGGCGTCGCCGTCGAAGCTGATGCCGCAGAAGGCGCCCCATTTAGCGGCGGCCTGCGCCATCTTTTCGGTGTGCAGGGCGCCGCAGCCCATGTTGATATTCTTGCCGTTGGGCTTATCGCCGATAACCTTTACTTTCGCGCCGAGGTCGCGGAAAATGCGGGGCGCTATTTTATAGGCCGCGCCGTTGGCGCAGTCGAGCAGGATCCTGAGGCCCTTCAGGCTGAAATCCGCGGGGAGGGTGCTCTTGAGGAAAGCCTCGTAGTCGCCGGTGAAATCTTTCCTGTGCAGGCCCGGGTGCGAGGGCCTGAAATCCAGCGGCTTCTTGCCGAGCAGCAGTTTCTCGATCTTCTCTTCTATAGCTTCGTTGAGCTTCAGCCCGTCGCAGGAGAAGAACTTGATGCCGTTGAACTCCGGCGGGTTGTGGCTGGCCGAGATGACGATGCCGAAGTCGGCGTTCTCGCGCTTTACCAGGTAGGACACGGCCGGCGTGGGGATGATGCCGAGGTCCACCACCTTGAACTTGCTGGCGCCCAGGCCTTCCACGAGGTATTTCTTTATTAGCTTGCCGGAGGCGCGCGAGTCCATGCCGATGAGCACCACCGGCTTGCCGGTATGGCCCTTCTTCTTATACTTGGGCAGCACCAGGGAGGCCGCGTAGCCTATCTTGCGGATGAAATCGGGTGTAAAAGGATAGTCCCAGGTGATGCCGCGTATGCCGTCAGTTCCGAAAAGTTTGCCCATTTGGATTAAAACCCCGCTTTATATCGCCTTATATAATTTTATATTATATCATTCTAGTCAGGGCGCTGTAAGGCCAGTACGGAAGGATGGCCGAGTGGTTTAAGGCGCCGGTCTTGAAAACCGGTGTACGGTTAATCCGTACCGTGGGTTCGAATCCCACTCCTTCCGCCAGTTTTCAAGGAGCTCCCCGTTTTGCGGAGAGGTGTGTGAGCGGTTGAAACAGCAGGTCTCGAAAACCTGTAAGGGTCAAACCTTCGAGGGTTCGAATCCCTCCCTCTCCGTAGCAATTTAAAAAGCCCCGCGACAGCGCGGGGCTCTTTTTTTGCTTAAGACGGATTTAGAAAGTCAGCGCGGTGATACCGTCTTTCTCGACGACCTCAAGTTTCTCGCCCTTCCATTTGAAGATCCCGTTGTCGTATTCCACGCCGCCGCTGTAGACGGTACGCCCGTCTTTAACCACGGTTTTGCCGGCCTTCACCGCCGGTGCGGCGCCGTCGGGCAGCGCCAGTTCCAGGCGGCCAGTCGCCCTGTCTATCAGCAGCGGCAGCGCCTTGGCGAAATGCACGGAGTTCTCGTCCTTCTCGCCAAGCTTATGCGCCACCTGGGTAGCGCCGGCCTCGAACACGCGCAGTTTGCCGTATTCCGTCAGCAGCACGGGGCCGAGCACCATGACCTCCTCCGGTTTCGCGCCGGCGAAAGAGAAACTGACGCGTTTGCCGGGCGCGGCGTAGAACTTGTCCAGCTTTACTTTGTTCCCGGCCAGGTCCTTGTCCAGCGCTTCTTTTATGCCGGCCTTCAGCTTGGCGGCGTCGTAGCGGGAGTGAACAGCCTCCAGCCGCTTTTTGTCACTGCCTGAACGCTTTACATTGGCCGTCAGCAGGTCGGCTAGCCCGGTTTTAGACCAGGAGACCTTTCGGAACAAGCCCTTCTTCCAACCCGGCACGGCCTTTTCCAGGTTGTAGGCCAGCGCGGTGCCGGTGGTATAGACATAGCGCATCCACTGGCTCTGGACCGGGAGTTCCAGCGTGCCCAGCTGCTGCTTTAGCATGACGCGCAGCGTATCCGAAGAAGAGTAGCCCCCGAAGCGCGGGTCTCCGGCCAGCTGCGGCAGCGGCTTCACCTCGTCGTTCTTGCCGTACTGAACCGACCACCCCACATACTGCGCGGTGCCTTCGCTCAGTTCCATGAAGTTTTCCACCTGCGCCAGGTCCCCGGGCAGGCGGCCGCGCCGCTCGCTCCGCACGGCCATGAAATCGCGCCACAATTCCTTTACCTTCCCCGGGTTTTCCTCGTCCATGATGTCGGAAAGGATGCGGCCTTCCAGGCCGAGCAGCAGGCAGGCCTCACCGTCCTGATAAGGGTAATCCACCTTGGTCATTTTGAGCGGGCCGGTCTTTTCTTTCGCCGGCAGATTGCGCGCCTCGTAGTGCTGGTAGGCGTGCGTCAGTTCGTGCGCCACCTCGCCGAGATACATAAGATAAGGCTTCTCGAATTTCTCGGCGCCGGGCGTCTGTTTCTGTATCAGGCCGTTGACGTACTCGTCGAAGACTTCCATGGTGTTCACCGAGACGGCCAGGTCCCCGCCTTCGCGGCCGGTGGCCGCGCCGTGCAGGAATTTCCGGTCCGGCCGGTGGCAGAAAGTTTTGCCAAAGCCCGGCAGCTTCACCTCCTGCTTCACGCAGTTCTCCGGCGGCTTGGCGCTGCCTATCAGCACGTCCAGCTTCTCCGGGAAGATGAACTGTATGGGCGTGGTGGAGATGTGCATGCCGGGCCAGATGGTTTCGCCCTTCTGCTCCCAGAAATTGTAGATCTCGGCCACGCGGTACAGGTCCGTATCGGTCAGCGACACGCCGGCCTTCTCGAAGATGGCCGAGGCCTCCGGCGGCATGGCCGCCGCCCGCCCGCAAAAGGTCACGACCAGACACGCCGATAAAACAAGCATAGTGTTTTTCATTTTTTTATTTCTCCAGGTAGAACACTTCTTCCAGCTGCTTGCCGAAGTAGGCGGCTATCTTGAGCGCCAGCATTACGGAGGGAGAATAGTCGTCCCCCTCGATGGCCACCACCGTCTGCCGGGAAACCCCGACGGCCTTGGCCAGCACTTCCTGCGAAATATCTTTCTCGGCGCGCAGCACGCGCAGCCGGTTCTTCAATTTCTCCATATCAGTTCCAGACCTTCCTGAAGATCAGGGTGGAGGCGGCCCAGGACACTATAAAAACGTAAAGCATGTAGCTGTAGGCCTGCGAAACGGCGGGGTCTCCCCCCACCACCGCCTGCATGATTATAGCGAAGGCCATTACCGCCGCCATCGCCACATAGTTACTGAGCATCTCCACCTGTATGTCCCGCTCGTCCGCCTCCTTCTTCCTGCGCAGCGAGAGCCCTATCAGGACGCCGATACCTACGGCGATAAGTGCCGCATAGCCGTCCCGCAGCCACACGCTTACGCCCGCGGCGGCGAACATTAAACCGGTGACGATCTTGCGCATCAGCCTGATTTTATATTCCATATTATTTCCAGACCTTCTTGAAGATGCCGATAAAGAAGACCAGCGAGAGCACCAGCACCGTCTGCACATTGCTGTAGGCCAGGCTGCCCGCCGCCCCGATATGCTGCATGACAAAGGTAAAGCACAAGGTCACCATCAGCGAGCCGTAGCAGGCCAGCAGGTGGACCTGTATGTCCCGTTCGTCAGCTTTATGTTCCCCGCGGCGGCCGGCGTACAGCATAGCCGCTATGATCAGGGCCACGAAGCCCGCCAGCAGGTAGTCGCCTTTCAGCAGCATACTGGAAAGCACCAGGATGACTATAAGGCCACCCATTACCCGCTGCATTATCGCTATTTTCTTTTCCATTTTTAACTTCTCCCCCTTCCGAATTTATTCGACCACAGGAATAGTATACATCAAACCATACATACTGTCAAGTATTCTTTACATATAGTAAATATTTCCTTTCATAAACAAGCATTTCCCCGGTGAGGCCGGGCGGGAGCGGGTGATTTTTTATACAATGATTCCCGGCCGCCTCAGGCCGCTTATGCCCAACAAAGCCAATATCCTTGTAGTGGACGACGAGCCCCAGATAGCGGAGATGATCTCCGCCTCGCTGCAGCTCTACAATTATGCCGTCTCTATAGCCTACGACGGAGAGCAGGGCGTTAAAAGGGTGGGCGAGGAAAAATTCGACCTGGTCATCATGGACATACAGATGCCCGGCATGGACGGCATCACCGCGCTGGGCGAGATGAAGAAGCTCGACCCCGAAGTGGAGGTCATCATAGCCACAGGCCACGGCACCATGGGCACGGCCATACAGAGCATGCGCAAGGGCGCCTTCGACTACATCCACAAGCCTTTCGAGATCAAGGAACTCTTCAAGGTGGTAGAGCGGGCCCTCGAAAAGCGCAAGTTCAACGACATCACCCGGGCCATCTTCTCCACCGTCAAGCCCGAGGAGCAGCTGCGCGTCATCATAGATTCCGTGACGCGCATCCTCAAGGCCGACGAGTCCCTGCTGGCGCTGCCGGACAGGGAAGGCAAGCTGCAGGTGGCCGTTTCGGAAGGGCTGGAGGACCGGGAGAGCCGCGCCTCCCGGCTGGCGCTGTGCGCGCGCCTTATGGAAAATCCCGACGGTGCCGCCGCAAAGGCCGTGCAGCTGGTAGAAGCCCCGGCCAGGGACAAAAAGTTTTCCGGCATAGGCGGCCTGGACCAGTTAAAATTTTCGCTCTTCCTCCCGCTGATGGACAACGGCAAATTAAGCGGCCTCATAAACATCAACCGCCTCAACGAGGAGGCGTATTTCACCGAGGACGATCTGCAGCGCGCCCGCATCTTCGGGTCACTGGTCAACCTGGCGCTGCGCAATTCGAGCCTCTACCGCCAGCTGCAGGAGACGCAGGGGCAGCTGATACAGGCCGAAAAGATGTCCGCCCTGGGCCAGCTGGCCGGCGGCCTCGCGCACGAGATAAACAACCCCCTCTCCGGCATACTCGGCCTCACGCAGCTGGTGATGGAGAACACCGAGAAGGGCAGCCAGAACTACACCGACCTGCAGGATATAGAGAAGGCCGTCTTCCGCTGCAAGAAGATCATCGTTTCCCTGCTGTCCTTCTCGCGGCAGGAGAAGACGCGAATAGAGCCGGTGAACGTGAACGAGGCGCTGGAGGAAACGCTGACCCTCTGCGCCCGGCAGATGGAGCTGAAGCGCGTGAAGATAAACCGCCAGCTGTCGCCGGGCCTGCCCATGGTGAACGCTGACTTCCAGCAGCTGATGCAGGTTTTTCTGAACCTGTTCACCAACGCGCGCGACGCCATGCCCGAAGGCGGCGAGCTAACGGTTGCCACCAGCCTGCTGAAAGACCCCGCCGGCCGCGAGCTGCTCGCTGTCTCCGTAGCGGATACCGGGGCCGGGATAGACCCTGAGATCCTGGGCCGCATCTTCGACCCTTTCTTCACCACCAAGCCCGTGGGCAAGGGCACCGGCCTCGGCCTCTCGGTCTGCCTCGGCATCATCAGCAGGCATAATGGCGCCATAACGGCCCACAGCGTGCCGGGCGGCGGCTCCACCTTCACGATAACGGTACCCGTCTGATATGGCGAAAAGAGTCCTGCTCGTGGACGACGAAGACCTGGTGCGCAACTACGTGCGGCGCGCCCTGGCCAGCCGCGGCTGGGACATAACGGAAGCCTCCGACGGCGCGGCCGCCCTGGCCCTGCTGGACCGGGGCTTCGACGCGGTGGTCTGCGACCTGAAGATGCCGGATATGCGCGGGGAAGAGGTGGTGAAGCGGATACGGGAACTGCGCCCCGCCATGAAGATAGTGGTGATCACGGGATCCGTCTCCAACCTTACCACGCCCATAGTCCCCGGCGTAGAGGTGGACGGCTTCCTGATAAAGCCCTTCGGCATAGACGAGATCCGCGAACTGCTGGAAAAACTGGTAAATAGCTGAGGGCCGCGCCGGACCTACTGCTTCCGCCCCGCGGCCCTCAACTCCCGCTTCCGCTCAATGCAACCCGCATTCGTCGGAGATCTTCGCCTCCTCGTCCATCAGCTTTACCACCGCGTTCATCTCGGGCACCGAAAGCCGCGGCAGCTCGGGCGAGCGGTGCAGAGCCTGCAGCATGGCGTAGAATTTTTTCCGGTCGTTCGAGTCCTTTATTTCCCCGCCGGGGTTGCGGGTAAGCTTGGCGCTTGAGAACTTGGGGTCGCGCATCTGCGCGGCCCAGTACTTGGCCTTGGCCGGCAGCGCCACCTGCTGCATGGCCGCCAGCCGCGCGCGGCGGGCGTTGCAGGTATCGGTGTTGAGGCTGGCCGGCGAGTCCCTGAACTCCATGAACTCCGGCTTCAGCTCTTCCTCCCTGAACATCTCCGCTATCATCGCCATGTCGGGCACGTCGAACTCGAAGCCCTGCCGGTCCTCCACCATGTCCCACTGCCGCTCGGTCTGCGCCTCCACCGTGTGCAGCACCGCGCCGGTCAGCGGGTCTATCATCTTGGCTATTATCTTCAGGTGGTCCTTGGTGCCGAAGATAGTCCCCATTATGATGGCGTCGCTGGGGTCTATCTTTTTGTTGGGCTCCAGCCCCTCCTCGGTAACGCCCGAGGCCGCCAGGCGGCGCTCCTCCAGCACCTTGCCCAGTTGCGAGCGCTCCAGCAAATTGACCTTGCCCGAGGCCACCAGGCAGGACAGCAGCTTCTCGGAAACGTAATCGCTCTCCTCGCGCGAGGTGCGGGCCTTGCGGGAGAAGCCGATGACGGCCAGGTTCTTGACGTGCTTGTTGTTGGAATACCTGGCGAAGTCGTTCGCCATCTTCTTGTAGACGTCCTCGGCGGAGGAGATAGCCGGCGCGCCGAGGAGAAAAATTAAGGCGGCCGTTAAGGTCAGCTTTACCGGGCGATCGAGCGTTTCCATAACCCCTCCTTGTTCCTGGAAATAGTCTATCAGGAGGGCCCTACGCTAAACAGCAAAATTTCGTCAAATAATTGTCAAATCCTTTCAACAGGAAGGCGGGGGCGGGCTCAGCACTCGCTCATAAGCGGGCGCGGCAGAAGAGGGCCTGCGGTCCTCCGCCGGCCTCGAACTCGTCGCGCACACAGTGCGCTCCTCAAACAATCTCGGCCGCCGCCCTAATGATAGGCGGTCCGCTGCGGACCTTGCCCCTGCGCCCTAAAATCGCTCGCGCTGAGCCCGCCCCCGCCTGGGCGTAATCGTTTTGAGGTTATTCGAACTTGTAGCCGTGGCCGGTCACGCTGGTGATGCGCGCGCCTATCCCCGGGCCCAGCTTCTTGCGCAGGGAGGAAACGTGCACACCCACCGTGTGCGGGTCATTGTAGCTGGCCGGGTCATAGCCCCAGACGGTCTCCAGCAGGTAGGAAATGGAAAGCAGCCGGCCCTCCTCGGTGATCAGGGCCATCAGCAGGTCGAACTCCTTGCGCGTCAGGTTCACCACCGCGCCCTTCAGCGTCGCCGTGCGGCCGGCCGGGTCTATCACCAGCCCCAGCTTCGTAATCTTCCCGGCCTTATCCTCCGCGCCCTCGTAGCGCTTCATCACGGCCTTGATCTTGGCCAGCAGCACCGGGAAAGAGAACGGCTTGAGAACATAATCGTCGGCGCCCTTGTTGTAGCCGGCCAGGATATCCTCCTCGCTGACCTTGCGCCCCGAAACTATTATCACCGGGATGCCCGAAAATCCTTCGGTCTCCTTCAGCGCCTTGCACAGGGCGAAGCCATCGAGCCCCTTCATTTCCACGTCGGTCACCACCAAATCCGGGCCGAAATCTTTTATCAGCGCCACCGCCTCGGACCCGTTATCAGCCGCGGCCACGTTGAACCCCTGGCCTTCCAGGTACCTGCGGGTCGAATTGAGCACCAGCTTGTCATCGTCCACTAAAAGTATTTTTTTAAACATAGCTATAAAAGTTTCCTGCCCAATCTCTCAGCCAGGCGCCGGTCCCGCGCCGGCAGCTCAGGCTTCTCTTCCATCGACGCCAGCCCCACGAACAGCGTGCCCGCGGTTTTGGCGCCCAGCGTGGCCGCCATCATCTTCAGCGCGCGCATAGAGCCGGTAAGCAGGCGCCCCGCCACCGAGGGCATGGCGGAAGAGGTGATGAGCACGGCCTTTATCTTCCGGTCCTTCACGCGCGGGGCCGGGGCCATGGCGCCCCAAGGCCACCAGGCGTAAGGCACCAGCCGCTCCATGAAGCGCCGGGTGAGCGCGTTCACGTTGAAAAAATTCACCGGGGCGGCCAGGATCAGCCCGGAAGAGGCCTCTATGCTGTCCAGGATGGCGTCCATGTCGTCCCGCTGCACGCAGCGTCCCCGTGCTGGCCCCGGCTCCTGGGTGCAGGCCCGGCAGTTCAGACAGAACTCCACGCGGCGCTCTGCCAGGCGGATCATTTCCACCTCCGCGCCGCCCGCGCGCGCGGCCGCGGCGGCGGCCTCGGCGGCCTGGTCCGTTATCCCGCCGCGCCTGTAGCTGCCGTTGATAACCGTTATTTTGAGAGCCATATTATTTTATGATCTTGAGCGTAGCCAGCCTGCCGGAAAGGCTGGCTTCATGGCGCTCATTATCCTGCAGGATGCCCTCGAGAGCCATGCGGTATTCCTTGTCCGCCGTTTCCACCAGCTTCTCATAACCCGACTCTATCAGCGATTTCTCGATATCGGCGGAAACCGCCAGCGCGTTCAGCTTGCGGTAGGCGCTTGAGCGCACCTTGATCTTATTGGTCTCGATGCCCTCTATAAAAAGGGTCAGGGCTTTTACGCCTTTAAGCGGCGCGGGCAGCCTGAAATTTTCCGGGGCGGCCTCAATACAGGCCAGCATGGCCAGCACCGTTTCCGAGTGCCGCTTCTCCTCGACCGCCAGGGCCGGCCAGACCTCTTCCTCCGGCCAGTAGGCGGCGCACACCTCGTAAAACGAGCCCACCGCAGTTTCCACGGCGGAGAGCAGCTTGAAATATTCTTTTACTTGCGCCAGGTCGGCCTTGTTCATAAATTAAGCGTACTTCAGCGCCATCTCCACGTCGTCGGTCCAGACCGCCCGCGCGCCCAGCTCCACCAGGCGCTTCACGTCGCGCGGGTGATTGGCTATCCCCGCTGAAACCTCAACCCCTTCTTGTTCAGCTTCTTCGGCCTGTGCTTTAAAATCGAACCTCTCCGCGCCGAAGTAAAACAGCTCCCTGGCCAGCGGCCAGTCTATCCAGCCGGCGCAGACCTTTGACGCGCCCGCGCGCATGGCGGTCCGGACCAGGCGGGAAGGGAAAAGGGGCATTACCGCGCGGCCTATGCCCGGCACGGCCGCGGCCGCGGCGTCCAGGAATTCAGTCTTGTGCGAAAAAGCCAGCAGGAAGGCCCTGCCCTGCACGCCAGCCCTTGCTATCTGCAGCGCCAGGTCGGCCGCGTCCGACTCTTTCTCCAGGGCGAGCTCGAAGTAGAAATCCCTGCCGGGGCGCAGGATCATCAGGTTCAGTATGTCGTCGAGGTGCGGGATGGGTTCCTGCCCGTTCACCCGCAGGGTTTTAAGGTGGCCCCACTGGGCCTCCCGTATCTTCCAGTTTCGCCCGCAGACCCGGGCGGCCGAAGCGTCGTGGAAAGCCACGAACTGCCCGTCCGCCGTGCGGCGGATGTCGCATTCTATCGCGCCGGCGCCGGCCGCGAAGGCGGCCTTGAAGGCCGCTATCGTATTTTCCGGGGCCCGCGCCGGCCCGCCGCGGTGCGCGTAAACGGATACTGCCATAAGAGAATTTTAGTATATCTGGCGGGCGCCCGGCCGCAAAAAAAACGGCGCCCCTTAAGGGCGCCGTTTTCCCGTCAGTTTACTTTGTTATTCGCCGCGGTAGGCCTGCGTCATCCGCTCCGGGGAGACCACTTTGTAGCCGTTGTCGGCCAGCCACTTAACCAGTCGCCTGGCGGCCTGCCGGCTCTGGTCGTGTATGTCGTGCATCAGCACTATGCCCTTGCCGCGCTGCTGTATCTGGCTTATGGTCTTCTGGAAAAGTTCGTCCGGGTCTTTGGTGGACCAGTCCAGCGTGTCGATGGTCCAGCCCACCGGCACCAGCCCGAGTTCCGTATCTATGGCCCGCACCGCCTCCGGGGTTATTATGCCGTAGGGCGGGCGGAAAAAGCCGGGCTTCGCGCCAGCCGCCGCGGTTATGGAAGATTTTACCCCGCCCAGCTGTTTGAGGATCTCGGCCGTGGAAAAAGCCGTAAAAGGTTTGCCGGCCTCGGTGGCGTGCCAGTAGCCGTGCACTGAAACGTCATGGCCGTCGGCGGCCGCTTTCTTTATGCGCTCTTTGCCGGACGCGCCCAGCTTGGAACCCAGCACGAAGAAAACGGAAGGTGCGTTGCCGGCTTTCAAATAGGCGGAGACTTCCTCGGTAAACTGGCCGGGACCGTCGTCGAAGGTCAGTATGACCTCGCCCTTCTTCAGGAAGCCGTCGGACTGGACCAGGAAGGGAACATTGTTCTTAACGTAGTTGATCTTGCAGTAGCCTTCCTTTATCGGCACGCCGCGCTCCTCGCGGGCCGCCACCGGGCCGTGAAAGCCGAAAACCTCGCCGAGCTCGGCGGAAACGCGGTAAGAAACAGCGCCGTCGCGGCGCGAATCGGAGGCGCGGTAGTCGGCTCCCGTTTCCCGCTTTATAGAGCGGCCCAGCTCTTCCAGGCGGCCGCGCAGGTACTGGCCGGCCGCGGAGGCCTCCAGGTACTGCGGGCTGCCCTGGGGCGAGGCGTAGGCTATGCTGGAGTAAACCTTCAGCGCGAAATAGATCTCGTCGTAGTAGTCCCGCAGGGGCGCGGCGCCCAGCGCGGGCGGGGCGACCTCCACCGAAGACGGGTCGGGCAGCCGCAGGTCTCCGGCTGAAACTGAAAGGAAAGGAAAAAGGGTTGTGAGAGCGGCCAGCAGTAAAGTGTTTTTGCGCATTAGTTTCTCCTGTACTTATATTATGCCGTTAATGCGGGGAGAAAATAAGAGGCTAAAGGCCTGAAATATGGCGCTTTTTGGACCTACGTCGGGTAGGTCCAAAGGACGGCCGCGGGTGGCCATTTATGCGGGTTTTCAGTTGCCGGCGGTAATGAAGTACCAGATCAGCAGGGCAATGATGAGGGACAGCACTTTGATCTGCCAGTTGCGGGTAAAGAGTTCGGGGATGTTCATGTTCAGGCCTGGGGCGGAGGGGTCTGCGGCTGGGGCTGGGCGGGCGGCGCCTCGGGCCTGGCCGCCTTGCGCAGCAGCGTCTTCTCGGCCTTGGAGCGGTACAGCTGGTAGAGCATGGCCTCGAGGTCCTTGGGATCCACGTGCTGCTGCAGCTTGCCGTTGCGCGCCACGGAGAGCGTCCCGGTCTCTTCGGAAACGATGACGATGATCGCGTCGGCGGCTTCGCTGAGGCCCAGCGCGGCGCGGTGGCGCATGCCCAGGATCTTGGAGAGCTCCTGCTGCTCGGTCAGCGGCAGGATGCAGCCGGCCGCCACCAGCCGGTTGTTGGCTATCACGGCGGCGCCGTCGTGCAGCATGGTGTTGTCGTGGAAAACGGTCAGCAGGATTTCCTTGGACACCTCGCCGTTGACGCGCACGCCGGTCTCCACTATGTCGCGCAGCGCCATGTCCTGCTCGAGCACTATCAGCATGCCCATCTTCTCGGCCATGGCCTGGCGCACGGCCTCCATCATCTCGCCTATAAAGCGGTACTCGGCCGACACCATCACCCGGCCCAGCGGGTTGGAGCCGATGTTGGCGAGCGCGAAGCGGATCTCGGGCTGGAAGACCACGATGAGCAGGAACATGCCGGCCAGCCAGAACTGCTGCATCAGCCAGACGGTGGCCTCGAGGTGGAGGTATTTGGCCACGGCCGTGACGACGGCCAGGATGAAGACGCCCCAGATGACCTGCATGGCCCGGGTGCCCTTGAGCAGCAGAATGAGGCGGTACACTATGTAGTATACCGCCGCTATGTCCGCCAGGTTCTTCAGGTATTGCAGGTACAAAGTTCCCCCAGTTTAAATTCAGGCCGCCGCGGCCGCGGGCGGCGTCTTGGCGGCCGCTATCAGCGAATCTATTTCAGCCGCGTCCACCACCTCGTTCTCTATCAGGCGGTTGGCTATGGCGTCGAGCGCCCTGCGGTTGCCGGTCAGCGCGGCCTTGGCCTTCATGTAGCAGTCGCTGATGATGCGCTTGATCTCTTCGTCCACTATGCGGGCGGTCTCGTTGGAGTAGCCGGCCTGGCGCATGATGTCGCGGCCCAGGAACACTTCGGACTCGTCCTTCTTGAGGGACTGCAGGCCGATCTTTTCGCTCATGCCAAATTCCATCACCATCTTCTGGGCGTAGCTGGTCACCTTGTTCAGGTCGTCGTGCGCGCCGGTGGTGATCTCGCCGATGGCGATCTCTTCGGCGGCGCGGCCGCCCAGCAGCACGCAGAGGCGGTTGAGGATATCGGTCTTGGAGGTGAGGTACTTGTCCTCCAGCGGCATCTGCAGGGTGTAGCCCAGCGCGGGGCCGCGCGGGATGATGGTCACCTTGTGCACCGGGTCGCAGCCGGGCAGGCTCTTGGCCACCAGGGTGTGCCCGGCCTCGTGGTAGGCCACCACGCGCTTCTCGCTCTCGGAAATGATGCGGGATTTGCGCTGCGGGCCGGCGATATTTTTCTCGATGGCCTCTTCCAGGTCCTTGAGATCCACGGACTTCTGCTCTTTCTTGGCCGCGATGATAGCGGCCTCGTTGACGATGTTGGCCAGGTCGGCCCCGGTGAAGCCGGGCGTGTGCCGGGCGATCACGTTCAGGTCGGTGTCCGGGGTCAGCTTGATCTTTTTGGAGTGCACGCCCAGGATCTCAAGGCGGCCCTTGATGTCCGGCACGGGCACGTTGATGCGGCGGTCGAAGCGGCCGGGGCGCAGCAGCGCGGTGTCCAGCACGTCGGGGCGGTTGGTGGCGCCGATGAGGATGATGCCTTCTTTGGACTCGAAGCCGTCGAGTTCCACGAGCATCTGGTTCAAAGTCTGCTCGCGCTCGTCGTGCCCGCCGCCGATACCGGCGAAGCGGGAGCGGCCCACGGCGTCCAGCTCGTCGAGGAAAATGATGGCCGGGGCGGATTTCTTGGCCCGCTCGAACAGGTCGCGCACGCGGCTGGCGCCCACGCCCACGAACATCTCCACGAACTCGGAGCCCGAGGAGGTAAAGAACGGCACGCCGGCCTCGCCGGCCACGGCGCGGGCCAGCAGGGTCTTGCCGGTGCCGGGAGGGCCGTACAGCAGCACGCCCTTGGGCAGCTCGCCGCCGAGCGTCTGGTACTTCTTCGGGTTCTTGAGGTAATCTACGATGTCCTTAAGCTCGTCCTTGGTCTCGTCGCAGCCGGCTACGTCCTTGAACGTCACCTTCTGCTTCTTCAAGTCCTGCTGCTTGGCCTTGGATTTGCCGAAGGTCATGGCCTGCTTGCCGCCCATCTGGGCCTGCCGGATGAACAAAAACCACCAGATGAAGACGAAGATCAGGATCCAGCCGATGTTGAGGATGAAAGTGGCGATCCAGCCGCGGTCGGCCTCGGCGGCGAAATCGGTGACGCCGGCGGTTTCCATATCCTCGATCAGCTTGGGGTCGCTCATCGGGATGGCCTTGAAGATGACCTTCTTGTCGCCTTCCTTCAGCTCGCCCCTTATCAGGTCCGGGCGCACCGACACCTTGGTTATCTGCCTGTCGCGCAGCTTGGCCTTGAACTCGGAATAGGGGATCTGCTTCTCGCGCTCGACGCCCTTCATGTTCTGGTAGACGGCCACGAACAGCGTGAACGCCAGGAACCAGAAGAGTAACTGCCTTAAATTCTTTTTCAGCGGCATGTGTTGTTTCCTTCTACGGCGGACTCTTTGAGCACGCCGATGTAGGGCAGGTTGCGGTAGATACCGTTGTAATCCAGCCCGTAGCCCACCACGAACTTGTCCGGGATCTGGAACCCGGTATATTTTATCGGCACCTGCGCCTTACGGCGGCTCGGCTTGTCGAGCAGGGTGCAGATCTCCAGCGACCTGGGCCGCCGGGTCTTGAGGTTCTGCAGCATGTACTCCATCGTCAGGCCCGAATCCACGATGTCTTCCACGATGATCACGTCGCAGTCCTCTATGCTCTCCTTGAGGTCCAGCAGGATGCGCACCACGCCCGTGGAATGCTGGCCGGAGTAGGAGGAGAGCATCATGAAATCCAGCCTGGTATCCAGCGACACGTTCTTGGCCAGGTCGGCCAGGAAGAGCACGCAGCCCTTGAGCACCCCGACCAGCGTGACCGTGCGGCCGGCGTAGTCGCGGGAAATGCGTTCGCCCAGCTTCTTGACGCCCTCGTCGAGCTGGGCCTGTGAAATAAGTATCTCCTGCAGGTCCTTATGCATTCAGGTATATTTTAGTATTTATGGGGTGTTTTACCAATGGGAAAGAAGAAGCCGGGGCAGGGCCCCGGCTTCCTGTCAGCGGCTGGTCCGCTTATTCGCCCTGCTGTATAATGCCGGCGGCGGCGCCGGGGGCGGCTTCAAGCTGCGCGTAGAAGAAGTTGTTGGCGATGGTGCCCATCGCGGTCGGCTTTCCGTCCAGGTCGGCGGCGCTCTTCACTTTGCGGGATTTCCGCAGGTCCTGGGCGAAGGCGGCGTCCAGCTGGGCCACCGAGGCGCGGTCGAGGATGTTCACGTTGACCTCGGTGTCGTAGCGCTCGCCGCGGGGGTGCAGGTTATAGGAGCCGATGTCGGCGAACTCGCCGTCTACGGTCATGAACTTGGAGTGCAGCGTGTCGCCGGGGGAGCGCCAGCCGTTATAGAGGTAGATGTTGGCGCCGGCCTGGGCCAGGGGGATGAGGCATTTGTACATCGCCTCTACGATCACGACGCCCTCGGGGTCGATGCTCTCCTTGGAGTTGGTCAGGATGTTAACCTCTACGCCGCGGGCGCGGGCGTCCAGCACGGCCTGCGTTACCACGGGCAGCGACACGAAGTAGGCGTTCTCGATATTGATGTTCTTGGTGGCGGCGTACATGGCCTTTATGATGCTGACCAGGATAGGGGAGCTCTGGGGCGGGTTCTGCATGACGACGGCCACGCGGGCGGAGCCGCCCTCGTAGGGCAGGCCGGCGGTATTGCGGGCGTCTATGGCCTTAAGGCCGTTCTTGGAGGCGTACCGGTTCCACTCGCCGGCCAGCAGGCGCTTGGCGTCGAGCACGGCCGGGCCGGAGAACACCACGTCGGTGTCGCGCCACAGGATGCTGCCGCCCTTGTGGGAGTAGACGTCGCCGAAATTCTGGCCGCCGGCCACCGCGTACTGGTCGTCGGCGATCATCACCTTCACGTGCCAGATGTCGTTGGCGCGGGATTCCTGCACCTCGAGCACCTCGATACCGGCCTTCTTCATCATTTCCACCACTTTCTTGCCGTGGCCGACCTTCACTTTCTTGTCCACCATAACTTTCACGTCCAGGCCCTCGCGCTTCTTGGCGATGAGCATCTGCGCGGCCTGGTAGCCGGTGGTGTCGTCGTAAAAAGCCCAGCTGGAGATCAGCAGGCTCTTCTTGGCGCTGCGGATCAGGGCGTCCTTCACCTCGAAGGAGGCGGGGCCGTTGATAAGGAAGCGGGCGGAGTTGTTGCCGGAGAAGCGGGCGCCGGTGGCCTGCTCGTACTCGGAGATGAAGCCGGGCTCGGTGAACAGGGAGGGCTGGCCGGCGCGGCGGGCGGGATAGGCTTTGGACCTGGAGGCGGCCAGCACGCGGTCGGAAATGGCTTCGAAAGCGGGGGTATTGGTCCACGGGCCGTTGTCCGTGATCTGCGCGCCCAGCGCGTACCAGAGGGTGACCGCGGTGCCGTAGTAGGAGACGGGCTCGGCGCCGGAGAACTGCTGGGGCACGGCGGGCGCCTGGATCTTGGGATCCGGGATGGGGGAGGCCTTCATGCCGAGGGCGGAAGCTTCGGCGCCGTACCTTTCAAGTATTTCCGCCTGGCGGGCGGTCTGCGCTGAAACGAAACCGGGAAGCATGACACAGGAAACCAGTATGGAGAGGGCGAGCTTTTTGTTGGTCATGTCTATAGTATACGGCCCGCGCGGCTTTTTCGAAAGGGCCATAAAGGCCCCTTTGGGCCCAAAAAAGGCCCAGAGAAATCTGGGCCCTTTGGTCTAATGTACCCGCGCGCGGGCGCTTAAACCCGTTCGCACTCTATAATATAGATATTTATATTAAAAAGAGCGTTTATTACGTCTAATCCAAATCGAAGGGGCTCTCCGGCCTGGACTTGTCCCCGGAATCCTCAATGCGCTTCTTCTCTTCCTCGAACTTCTGCTCCAGTTCCTTCTTCTTATCTTCCAGGGACTTGCCGGCATTGTTAAAATAACTGTCCAGGCGGGCCTTCTCCGCCTGCATTTTCTTCAGGGCTTCCTGCATGGGGTCGCCGCCGGCCTTGACCTGCGGCTTATCCCAGTGCCGGAGCACCTTGCCGGTCTTCCTGTCCACCTCAATGCGCGCCTTGCAGCACGGACAATCTATAAGAAAAGTTCCTTCGCTCATATCCCCTCCCTATTTTATTCCCCAGAGCGGGTGCTGCTGGGGCAGCACCTTCACATTCGCAAGCCGGGAAGCCGCCAGGCAGCAGGCTTCCCGCAAAAACTTTTCCGAGGGCGGCTTCGCCCCGCCCCGGCGCGCCGTGGCCGGCTGAATAAAGAACGGCACCGAAGACAGCACCGCTGACGCCAGCGCCACGGCCTTTTCAAAATCCGCCATGGTGCTCCCGGCCGTCAGCACGGTTTTTATGAAAGTTTTTTCCGGCGCGGCCGCCAGGAATTTTTTATGCGCGGCCCACAGCGCCCGCTGCCCGGTGGAGGAGGGCAGTTTTATGTCCATGGCGATGACATCCATGAGCGCCGCGGTTTTGCGGAGTTCCCGGTAGAGCACGCCGTTGGTTTCCAGGTGCAGGCGCAGGCCGGCCTTCTTCAGCAGCGGGGCCAGGACTTTTATGAAATTCCAATGGAGCAGGGGTTCGCCGCCCGTCAGGGAAACGTTCCGGGCTTTCCTGGCGCGGGCCAGTTTCAGCACGGCGGCGGCCGCCTCCGGCGCCGTCATAGCCGCTGCGGCGGCCGTGTCCAGGGCGGCCGGTTCGTCGCAATAGCCGCAGCGCAGGTTGCAGCCTGCGAAGCGCAGGAACACCTGCCGCTGGCCCAGATAAAGGCCCTCGCCCTGCAGCGAGCAGAAGATCTCGGCGACTGGGGCGGTCGGTGCTTTCATTCTTAAAGGGCGGGGTCTTTAACCCCGGCGTCGGCGAAACCCTTGGCGCGCAGCTTGCAGGAGTCGCAATGGCCGCAGGGCTTTTTGCCGCCGCTGTAGCAGGACCAGGTCAGTTCCAGCGGGGCCTTGAGTTTCAGGCCCAGCCTTGCGATGCCGGCCTTGCTGAGTTTTATCAGCGGCGTGAGTATCTTTATCGGCCGTCCTGCCGCGCCGCGGCGGGTGCCGAAGGCCGCGGCCTTCTGCAGCGCGCGGTAAAATTCGGGGCGGCAGTCCGGGTAGCCGGAATAGTCCACCACGTTGGGCCCCAGCACTATGGCGTCGGCGCCCTCGGCGTCCGCCAGCGAGAACCCCACCGAGGCGAAGACCAGGTTGCGGCCCGGCACGTAGGTGGACGGGATGTCCCCCTTCCTGCCTATCTTCGAAAGCTTTACGTCGGGAAGTTTCAGTTTTTTATTGACCAGCGAGCAGGAGGCGAACCAGGGGAAGGCCAGGTTAATTTCGTAGAGCTTCACGCCCAGGCGGCGGGCGATCGCGCGGGCGCTGCGGTTCTCCCTGTCGTGCCGCTGGCCGTAATCGAAAGAGACCGCCAGGCACTCGTACCCCTTCGCCAGCGCCCACGCCAGGGCGGTGGTGGAATCGAGCCCGCCGGAAAAAAGGACCACGGCTTTTTTCTTCATGCGGCGTTCTCCACCAGGCCGGTGCCGGCCTTGAATTTTATCCGCGGTACCGCCTTCATGTGCCCCTTCTTCAGCACCAGCTCCATGTCGCGCTTGCCGGTCTCGGGCCTGAAGGCCAGGAAGTCCAGCACGCGGCCGCTGGCGTGTATCTCTTCGAGGGCGGCCGGGAAGGCGTCGCGGCCCTCCAGCTCCTCGACCAGCGCCCTCGCGCAGATCATATCCTCCACGTGGCGCGCGTCGTAGAAAAGGCAGGCGGGCACTATCAGCGTGGGCGCCGGATGGGCGCGGCAGTAGGCGGCCAGCGCCGGGAAATTGGCGAAGCAGGCCACCAGGATCTCCGAGGCCAGCAGCAGCGAGGACGCCGCCGGCGAGCCGGAGTTGGTGACGGAGAGCGCCGGGCGTGAGGGGTCGGAGCCGTGAAGGGCCGTGTACGGCGAATTGTCATACTGCTCCACGCCCAGGTTAATTTCGGAAAAAATATCGGAGCCGGGCAGCTGGCGGCGCGCCGAGAGCGCCAGGGCCGGGTCGGGGTAGACCCGCACGTCGCGGCGGCCGCTCTCGAGCAGCGCGGTAATGGTATTGGAGAAGCGGAACAGGTCTATCACTATGCCGCGGCCGCGCCAGGTGCGGGCCTCGGCCCGGTCCAGCGCTATGCGGATATCATTTTGCGGTGCTGGTGGAAGCTTCGGTGACATATTTTATGGCCAGCGCGCTCAGGTAAAGCTCGGGCTCCTCGTAGACGCCCATCTGCGGCCCGGAGGCGGCGGAATCCACCGTCACGATGACGGCGTCGGCGCCCATGGCGGCGGCCCGCTTGCGGGCCTGCAGCCGGAGGCTGTCCAGCCTGGCCTGCCCGGCGGCGGCGCTGACGCGCGGGCTGTGTATGACGCCTATGCCGCCCCAGGGCCTGGAGGTCTGGGTGCGCGAGGTCAAAACCTCCACCTCGCGCCAATCGCGCGGTTCGAACCAGGGGCCTACCTGTATGACGTCTAGTTTAGCGGAAGCGCAGGCGCAGGCTGCCAGCAGCAGGAGCGCCGCCAGGCTCTTCCGCATCAGGGCTGGTCTACGCCCAGGTCGCGGCAGATCTTGCGGACTGTGAAGTCGGCGATTTCGTTATGGCGGGTCACCGGGACTTCCTTGTTGGAAACCGGGTTCAGGAAAACCGAGTACTTGCCGCCCTCGCGGTTGAGCACGCAGCCCTTGCTTATCAGATGTCTAACCAGATCCTTACGTTTCATATTTGCCTCGCTGCGGACGCCCGAACGGCGCGGCCGCAGTTATATTTTAGCACTTCCGGGGGAGGCAGGGTAAGTGCGCCCTGGCGGTTTTATTCGTTGCTGCGGGGAATGCGGTCCAGCAGCTTCCAGGAAACATCCCCCCTTCCCAGCGCCACCTGGACGAAAGTGATAGTCCCGTCGTCGAGGCTTTCGAAGACCAGCACGCTGCGCCCGCCCTCGCTGATCACGCCCCTGCACTGCCCGTAGGAGTAGGGGATGCCGCCGGCGACCGCCTGGCGGTCCTCGGTTTCCCCCGAGTAGGCGGCCTTGCCGTATTCGGGCTCGGCCTTGTCGTCGATCATGACCACCGACTCCTCGGGCTCCTCAACAGGCTTCGGGGCCGGTGCCTTGGCGGGGGCCGCTGCGGCTTTCTTCTCGGGGGCCGGCTTGGCCTTGTCTGCGGGAACCTGGGCGAAAAGCGCACCGGCGCAAACCAGCGCCAGCGCTGCGGCTAAAGTTTTGTTCATACCCTGACCTCCCTGTCTGACTTCCGCGGCTACGCTTAAAATCTTTTGACGGCCACGCGCCCGGTCTTAATGCCGAGCAGCCGCAGCGCCAGCGCGGCGAAGCGCTCCGGCGCGTCGCTCACGATGAACTCCGAACGGCCCCGGCGCCCCGGGTTCAGCAGGCTCCTGTCCGCCAGCTCGGTGCGGGCGGCCTGGGCCGCGGCCAGCGCCGAATCCACTATCCTGGTGCGCGGCCCCATGACCGCGGCTATGACCTTCTTGAGCAGCGGGTAATGGGTGCAGCCCAGTATCAGCGCGTCCGCCTTTCCCCGGAAAGGCGCCAGGTATTCGCGCGCGACGGCGGCGGACACCGGCTTGGAGCACCAGCCTTCCTCCACGAGCGGCACGAACAGCGGGCAGGCCTTCTCCGTAACTTTCACGCCGGAGCCGGCCAGCGCCCTGGAGTAGGCGCGGCTGTTGACCGTGGCGGAGGTGCCGGTCACCAGGATCCGGCCGCCCGGCGGCGCGGTGCGGAGCGCCGCCTCCACGCCGGGCAGGATCACGCCCATGACCGGCACGGGGGAGATCTTCCTTACCGCCTCCAGCGCCAGCGACGAGGCGGTGTTGCAGGCCACTATCAGCAGCTTGATCTTTTTTTCGAGCAGGAAAGAGGTTATCTCCTTGGAGAAGGCTATCACGGCCTCGGCCGATTTGGTGCCGTAGGGCACGCGCGCGGTGTCGCCGAAATACACCAGGTTCTCGCCGGGCAGCATGCCGCGCAGCTCCTTGTAGACCGTGAGCCCGCCCAGCCCCGAGTCGAAGATGCCTACCGGCCTTTCGCTGTCCTTCACTTTGCCCATTTCTTCAGTTCCGCGTATCTCATTATACCCTTGTAGATGGAGTTGGCTATCTTGGCGCGGGTCTTCTTGTCGTTCATGTGCTTCTGGTCCGAGGAATTGGTCATAAAGCCCATCTCGACGAGGATGCCCGGGGAATAGGTGCCGCGCAGCACGTAGAAAGCGGCCTGCTTCACGCCGCGGTTGATGAACGGCGTGCGCTTCTCCATCTCGGCGGTCACCAGCCCGGCGATGCGGCTGCCCTCGTTGAGGTACTCGTTGCGCGCCATGGAATGCAGCAGCATGGCCGCCGGGTCGGCCTGGGGGCCGGCGCCGTCCTCCAGCGTGATCACCGAGTTCTCGTAATCGGCCACTTCGGCGGCCCAGGGGTCCGAGGCCTTCTCCGACATGAAGTAGATCTCGAAGCCCTTCTCCCGTCGGTCGCGCGAGGCGTTGGCGTGGATCGAGACGAAGATGTCGGCCTTGAAATTATTAGCCATCACGGAGCGGTCGGCCAGCGGGATGAACTCGTCCGTGCTGCGGGTCAGGATCACGTCGAAGATCTCCTCTCCGTTGAGCAGCTCGTAGAGCTCCTTGGCCACGGCCAGGTTCAGCTCCTTCTCCTTCAGGCCGAACAGCTTGCGCCCGCCGGGGTCCTTGCCGCCGTGCCCGGCGTCTATCACTATTTTCTTGCGGCCGGGGCCCACGTCTATCTTGTCCGGGATATTCACGCCGGCGGCGGCCGCCACGGCCGCGGTGGCGGCGGCCGCGCCGAACTCTCCCCCGGAGGGAGGTATCACCGGCAGGCTCTCGGCCGCGGGCGGCAGGCCGCCCGTTATGCTCTGGTGCACCAGCGACGCCATCTTGGAAACGTCTATGACCAGCCGGTCCGGGTCGGAGAGCCTGAAGGCGCTCACCTTGCCGAAATTCTCGTCGGGGTTTATCACCAGCCGGGCCGTCTTGTTCTCCTGCAGCAGGTCCACGCCGCGCACCACGCCGTCGCCGATTGAGAGCTTCTCCTCGCGGGCGATCACGCCGTTGAAGATGTTGAGCTTGTAGATGTTGTTTTCCTTCTGCGAGGCCTGCCACTCCAGCGGCTCCTCCATGTAGACCACGATGCGCGTCTTGTCCTGGTGCGAAAAGTAGTTCACGGAGGTGATGTTGACCTCGCGCTGCGCCGACAGCACCCCGGTGGCCTGGTTGTAAGCCAGGCTGAAGCCGAAGGCGGAGGCGAAATACCTGGAGACGAAGAAGTTCAGCGAGAGGAAGGCCTTTCCGCCGCGCACGATCATCGGGTTCGGGAACTCCACGGTCTCGTCGTTGATCAGCACGGAGTCCTGCTTGAGATAGAACACCACTTTCTTGCCTTTGATCTGCAGCAGCAGCTTGCCCGAGACCGGGTACCAGTAGATCTTGCCGCCTATCAGCTTGGCGGCCTGCCCGGCGTCCAGGTAAACCGCGCCGCTCAGGGCGTAGGTGCCTATCTTGCCGGAATAGACCCCGTTCTTCATGTAGGTGACCTGGTCCACGCGCGCCTGCGCCGGGGCGCAGAGCGCCAGCAGAAGTAAGAATACCGATAAACGTTTAAACATAGGAACCCTCTCCAATTTATAGCAACTGATGGACATTCAACGCAACAGGAGGCGGCGGCCGTTAGTCAGCCGCCCCGCCTCTCCCTGCCGCCGTCACTCCAGGATGATTCGGTAGTCTTCCCAGGTCAGCTGCGGGTCTGAGACCACCTTGACCGTCCGGTGCACGTTCTTCTCTATCATGGCCTGCTTCTTCTTGAGCACCTCGGCCAGTATCGGGTGCGTCACGATGCGCAGGTTGCCGCCGGGGCGGCCCATGGTGATATTGTGGATCTCGCGCTGTATCTTTATGCGTATGCTCTCGCTGGAGAGCACCCTGCCGCAGCCGTGGCATTCCGGGCATTCCTCGGTCAGCAGGCTCACGGTGCTCACGCGCTTGCGCTCGCGCGTCATCTCCACCAGGCCCAGGCGCGTGATAGGCAGGATGCGTATCTTCGCCCGGTCGCGGCTGACGGCGGCCTCGAGCGTGTTCACCACCTTGTGGCGGTTGGAGGCCTTCTTCATATCTATGAAGTCGATGACGATGATGCCGCCGATATTGCGCAGGCGCAGCTGGCGGGCCACCTCGGCCGCGGCCTCTATGTTCGTGGCGGTGACGGTCTCTTCCTGGGACTTGCTGCCGGTAAAGCGGCCGGTGTTCACGTCTATGGCGCAGAGGGACTCGGCCTCCTGGATGATGATGCTGCCGCCGTTAGGGAGCGGCACCTTCACCCGGCGCAGTTCGTCTATGTCCTTCTCTATGCTGAAGGCCTTGAAGATGGGGGTCTTGCTGTCGTAGAACTTGACCCTGTCCTTCAGGTCCGGGGAGATCTTGGAGGCGAACTCGGCCACGTTGTGGAAGTCGTCCTTGTTGTCGAGCATGTAGATCGTGGTATCCTCGGAGAGGATGTCGCGCGCCACCTGCATCGTCATGTCCATGTCCTTGTGCAGCAGGGCGGGCGGCCGCGAGGAGTCGTAGCGGGCCTGTATGGTGTCCCACATGCGCAGCAGGTACTTCACCTCGCGCTCCAGTTCCTCGGCGGTGGCCCCCTCGGCCTCGGTGCGCACTATGCAGCCCTTCGTGCCGAGCATCTTGGAGTCGGCGATGTTGCGCATGATCTCCGAGAGGCGCTTGCGCTCGTCCGCGTCCTCGATGTTCTTGGACACGCCGACAAAATCCTGGAACGGCGTCAGCACCAGGTAGCGGCCGGGCAGGGAGACGTCCATCGTGACCTTCATGCCCTTCGTGCTGATGGCGTCCTTGGTCACCTGCACCATCACTTCCTGGTCCTTCCGGAGCAGCTTGTCGATGGCCTCTTTCTGGTTGCCCAGGACGTCCGAGATGTAGATATAGGCGTTCTTGTCGAGGCCGATGTTCATGAAGGCGCTCGAGATGCCGGGCAGCACGTTCTCGACTACGGCCTTGTAGATGTTGCCCACGATGTTGCCGGAACTGCGGCGCTCCCAGAACAGCTCGGACAGCTTGCCGTCCTCCAGGATCGCGATGCGCGTCTCCTCGAACGAGGTGTTCGCGAAGATTTCTCTTTTGATTTTTGCGTTTGCCATAAATTCTCCTTCTGACTTTTAAAATACTTCGAGCTTCCCGGCCGAGTCCAGCCAGTAGAGCTCCTTGCGCGTGATGCGCATGAAAACGGGTTCGCCGCCGGCCATCAGCGCGGCCGCGGTCTCCGGCTTGACGTTCTTGCCGGGCGCCAGGCGCAGCGTCAGCTTCAGCAGCGCCGACTGCGCGTCGAAAGAGGCCGAAAGCACCGGTATCCTGGCGTCGAGCTGCTTGCGCTCGCCTGAGGGCTTCACCTTCTCGAAAGGGCACGTTTTGAGCGCCATGAAGGCGTCCACGGCCGCGTCCGAGAACCCGGCCGGGAACTCACCCTCGAGGAAGAACTCCGCCGCGTTCACCGCGGCCTCTATCGAAGGAAAGAAGACCGGGATGCGCCGCGCCGAGAGCAGGCGGAAGCGTTCGTCGTCGAGCGGCCTGAGCGCCTCCGCGGCGGCCTCCTCCCTGGCGAACTCCTCCAGGTAGAGGTCCGCGTACTCGCAGAGGCTTTCGTGCCCCACCGAAACGGCCGGCCCGAAAGCCATCTTGGGGCTGAGCGCCTTGCCCGAGGCCGGCCAGAACTTCAGGCCGCAGGCGGCCGCGCGGCCCCGCAGTATCTTTATCTGGTCCAGGTGGCTCAGGTCCTTCGCCGCGGCGAGCCGCGCGAATTTGAGGCGTATCCTGGACTTGGGTCCTTCGTTCATAATCAGACCAGCGCGTACCTGCGCGCGTAAACCGACTCCGCGATGCCTATCGCCATCAGGGTGGCCACCAGGTTGGAGCCGCCGTAGGACACCAGCGGCAGCGGCACACCCGCCACCGGCGTCAGGCCGAGCAGCATGCCGAAGTTCATGCAGAAATAGACCAGGAACATGCCGAAGATGCCGCAGTTCACCAGGTAGCCGAAGCGGTCGCGCGCCAGGCGGGCCCCCTGCATGATGCGCCGCAGCAGCAGCGCGTAGAGCCCGGTCACCAGCGCCATTCCCCAGAAGCCCATCTCCTCGCCGACCACGGCCAGGATGAAGTCCGTATGCCGCTCGGGCACGAAGCCCAGCCGCGACTGCGTGCCGGAAAAAATGCCGCGCCCGAAAATGCCCCCGGAGCCTATCGCGATGCGCGCCTGCAGCAGGTTGTAGCCCGCGCCCCGCGGGTCCGTCTCGGGGGAGAGGAAGACCTCCAGCCGCTTCTGCTGGTAGTCCTTCATCTGGTTCTTCACCAGCACCCCGGAAAAGAAACCGAGGATCAGCACCAGCGCCGCGCCGGCAAAATAGACGCCCGTGACGTTGGCGTAGAGCTGCACGGAGAGGCGCCAGAGCAGCCAGAGGCCGAAGGTTACGGCCGCCACGAAAAGCGAGGCGCTGCCCCACGAGTCGGAGAGGTGGAAGAAGTAGCCCACCAGCGGGTTGTCGAGCAGCTCCGGGTTGAGCGAGATGATGCTCCACAGCACCGGGAACAGCCCCGAGATAACGCCGTAGCCCACTATGATCGAAAGGTGGAAGACGCTGGCCCCGGCGGCGAACAGCATGATCAGCGCCACCGGGAAAGTTATGAGTATAGCCGAGAAGTCCGGCTGCTTTATCAGCAGCAGGAAGACGGGGACGCAGAGCGCGAAGGCGCCCAGCACCGTCGGCAGCTCCCTGATCTTGCCTATGCGCTTGTCGAGGAAGTTGGCGAGCACCAGTATCAGTCCGACGCGCGCGAACTCCGAGGGCTGGATGGAGAAGAAAGGCAGGCGGTACCACGAGCGGGCGCCCTTGTCCACCACGCCGAAGAGCAGCACGCCCGCCAGGATCAGGAGGATGAAGCCGTAGACGAATTTCCACTGGTCCTGGTAGATCTGGTAGTTCAGGCTCCAGGCCGCCGCCAAAACGGCCAGCGCGATGGGAATGGCGATAAGCTGCACCCTGATTATCCGGGCCTGCTGCGGCAGCACCGCCACGGAGGAGAAGACCGCGATGGTTCCTATGGCCAGCAGCAGCATGGCGGCGAAGAAAAGCGCCCAGTCCACGCGGTTCTTGCGCAGGCCCGCGCCGGGGGTGAAGATCATAAGTTCGCCCCCGCCTGGCGGGTAGTCCCGGGCAGCAGCGGCCCTTCGGGCTTTATGTTTTTGGCCTTTAGATCCGAGCGCAGGGCGGCCTCGATCACGGCTTTCGCTATCGGCGCGGCGGCCGAGGCGCCGTGCTCGCCGTGCTCTACCAGCACGGCCACGGCTATCTTGGAGGGCTCGTTATTTACCGTGGCGTAAGCCACGAACCAGGCGTGGTCCTTGCCCTGCGGGTTCTGCGCGGTGCCGGTTTTGCCGTAGATCTCCGCGCCCTGTATCTTGGCGGCCTGGCCGGTGCCTTCCAGGACCACGCTGCGCAGGCCTTCCCTGATCAGCGCCCAGGTGGAATCTTTCAGCTGCACGCGGCTCATGGTCTCCGGCTTGTTCTGCAGCGCCTGCTGGCCGTCGCTCCTGACAATGCGGTCCACGTAGTAGGGCCGGTGAAAAATGCCGCCGTTGGCCACGGCCGCGATCTCCGCGGCGGCCTGCATCGGGGTCATCAGCGTCTCCCCCTGCCCTATAGCCAGGTTCAGCGTATCGCCTATGAACCAGTAGCTTTTCTTGGCGGCCCGCCCGCTGGGGCCGAAGACGTTGCCCTGCTTCTCTTCCGGCAGCGCTATGCCGGAGGTCTGCCCCAGCCTGAAGGCGCGCGCGTATTTCTCGATATTGAGGGCGCCCGCGCGCTGTCCGGCGATGTAGAAATAGACGTCGCAGGAGTTGGAGAGGCCGTTTATGAAGTCCACCTGGCCGTGCCCCTTTTTCTGCCAGCACTTGAAAACGCGGCTGCCGGCGTCGTAATAGCCGGGGCAGTGGAATTTCTCCGACGGCGGCACGCGCCCCGATTCCAGGATGGCGGCGGAGGTGATTATCTTGTAGATGGAGCCGGGCGGGTAGGAACCCTGCAGCGCCACGTTGAACTCCGGCAGGATCTTGCCGGCCGGCAGGCCCTCTTTCTCGGAGCCCGACAGCACGAACATGTTGGGGTCGTAGTCGGGCATCGACGCGAAAGCGATGATCGCGCCCGTGCGCGGGTCCAGCGCCACCACGGCGCCCTTGCCGGTGGCGGACTTCTGCAGGCCCTCCTCCGCAGCGGCCTGCGCCTTGGAATCTATCGTCAGGAAGATATCGGCGCCGGGCACCCACTTGCGGCTCTCGAGCACGCGGTTCAGCTTGCCGCGCGAGTCCACCTCCAGGTAGATGCCCCCGTCCTTGCCCTTCAGTTCGCGCTCGTACATCTTCTCGAGACCGGCCTTGCCCAGGCGGGAATCCATAGAGTAATTCTTGTCGCGGGAGCGGGCGGCCCAGTCGCGGGTGTCCATCTTGCCGATGTAGCCGACGAGGTGGCTGAGGTACGCGCCGAACGGGTAATAGCGGCGGGCCTCCACGATGATATCCACGCCCGGGTAGACGGCCTTCAGTTCGGACAGGGCCAGCATGATCTTGGGCGGCAGGTTTTCCGCCAGGCGCACCGGCTTCTCGCGCGAGGCGGCCTTGTAGATGTTCCGGCGCAGCTCCTCGTAATCGGCGCCCAGGGGGCGCGCGAGGGCTTTGGCCATGCGGTCTATCTCGGGGTTGGTCTTGGCGTGGCCCGGAAAGTAGATGAGGCTGAAGGAAGGCTTGCTGGTGGCGATGGCGGTCTCGTCGGAGGAGAAGATGCGCCCGCGCGGCGCGGCCTGGGCTATGATCTGCGTGCGGTTCTTCTCGGCGATCTCCAGGTAATGCGCGCCGCCGATGAGCTGCAGGTTAACCAGCCGCAGCAGGAAGAGTATGGCGGCGGCGTAGGCCAGCACCCAGAGCAGGTCCAGGCGCCCCTGCGAGATCTGGCGGTCTATCATAGGATGCCGAACCGCCGCTTCATCCAGTAGAACACCTGGAACACCGCCGGCACCGCCAGGGCGTTCAGGAGAGGTTCCGCCAGAAAATTTTTAAGACCGGTTGGGTTTATCCTGGAGAAGGCCAGGCTGAGCCCCATGTAGAACAGCATAGAGAGCCAGGAAAGGGAGAGCGCGGCGACCAGCTGCGAGAAGAAGCTGTCCATGTCGAAATGCTTCTTCACCACGCTGACGGCGTAGGCCATCAGCGTGTAGGTCAGCGCGTAGCCGCCGAAGACGCTGACGCCGAGCATGTCGGCGTATAGCCCCAGGGCGAAGCCCCAGGCTATGCCCTTCACCGGGCCTGACAGGATGGCGGCGGCCAGCGCGGCCGCGAAAAGGAAGTTGGGCACCAGGCCGAAGAAGGCCAGGTTCTGCGTCCACCACCAGTAGAGCGTACCGGAGGCGAGGTAGAGGAAGACCTCGAGGAGGAGCGTCATTCGGCCGTCCCCCTGCCCGCCGAGAAAGCCTGCGGCAGGCGCCGCCTGAGGATAAAGACTTCCTTGAGCATATTAACGTTGACGGCGGGAGCCACGTCGGCGGTGATAAAATTCATGAACGATTCTCGGGGGTAGACCTTCGTCACTTTTCCCACCGGCACGCCCGGGGGGAAAAGCACTCCGCCGGGGGCGGTAACCAGCTCCGCGCCTTCCGCCAGTTCGGACTCCTCGGGCACGTAGTTCATCTTCAGCAGCCAGGTGCCCTTGCCCTCCACCAGCGCCTCCATGCCGGCCGGCGCTATCGCGCAGACCGCCGAGGCCGCGGAGTTGGTCAGCAGCAGCACCTTGGAAAATTTGGGATAGACCTCGAACACGCGCCCGGCCAGGCCCGGCTTCTCGCCCTGCAGGCCCAGCACCGTATCGTTCACCTCTATGCCGTCGTCGGAGCCCTTGTTTATGAAGAAGGCGCCGTACCAGTCGGACGGGGTCTTGTTGACCACCCGGGCCCAGGTGCCGGCCCAGGGCAGCGCCCGGGAAAGCCTCATTTCCCTGGCCAGGCGGTCGTTCTCGGACACCGTGGCCGAAGCGTTCTGCAGCTGCAGCTGCAGCTCGCGCACCTTTTCCTTTAGCGCGCGGTTCTCCTGGTCGGTCTCGAGCAGGGCGACGAAATTGGCGGGCACGTTGCGGATAAAATAACCGTACTTCGCGCCGTAATGGAGCGACGGGTAGAGGCTGTAACTTACGGTAATGCGGGCGGTATGGGCTAATTTAGAGGCGGGAAACAGCAACAGGAGGACCGACAGTACGGCGAAGAATACTAAAGCGTAATTGGCTGCGTCTTTCTCTCTGCTCATCGCCTGTCCCCTCGCGGGACCCGCCTGAAA
>MGUI01000043.1 GCA_001799895.1 Elusimicrobia bacterium GWD2_63_28 | reverse complement strand
TCACGCCGATGTGGCGCTGGCGGCCGGCTTTGCCGAGGGTGATCGTATTGTGCTCGATGTTGCCGACCTGGCCTATCGTGGCCATGCAGGCCTTCAGCACTTTGCGGATTTCGCCGGACGGCATCTTGACGAGGGCGTAGTCGCCCTCCTTGGCCATCAGCTGCGCCTGGGTGCCGGCCGCGCGGACGAACTGCGCGCCCTTGCCCGGGATCATCTCTATGGCGTGGATGAAGGTACCGTCGGGGATATTGGTCATCGGGAGGGCGTTGCCGAGCCGGATTTCGGACTTCGGGCCGCTCATCACCGAGGCGCCGACACCGAGCCCGAGGGGGGCCGGTATGTAGCGCTTGTCGCCGTCCGCGTAAACGAGGAGGGCGATGCGGGCGTTCCTGTTGGGGTCGTACTCGATGGCCGACACCTTGGCGGGGACGCCGTACTTCTCGCGCTTGAAGTCTATCATGCGATAGCGCCGGCGGTGGCCGCCGCCGTGGTGGCGCACCATGATCATGCCGGTGTTATTGCGGCCGCCATGCTTGCGCATGCCCTTGGCGAGTTTCTTCTCGGGCTCGGTCTTGGTGATGTCCGAGTAATCGGCCATCTGCAGCGTGCGCCGCGAGGGGGTATAGGGTCTGTATGATTTTATAGGCATATCTTTCTTTCCTGTTTCGCCTTATTTAGGCAGGTCCGTCATGTCTATTTTCTGCCCGGCCTTCACGGAGACGATGGCCTTCTTCCAGTCGGAGCGGTAACCTTCGTAGCGGCCCACCTTGTGGAGCTTGCCGTAGAAGTTGGCGGTGCGGACCGCCGTGACCTTGACCTTGAAGAGGGTCTCTATGGCCTTCTTGATCTCGGTCTTGTTGGATTTGGGGTTCACGCGGAAGGTATAGCGGTTCTGCGTATCCTTCAGTATGACGCTTTTCTCGCTGAGTATGGGGGCTATCAGCACTTCGGTAAAGTTCATTTTACCTCCTTAACGCTGTCGGTCAGCACTTTCAGGCCGGCGGCGGTGAAAACGAGCTTGGTGTTGCGCATCGCTTCGTAGGCGTTCAGGTTCTGCGCCAGGCACCAGCCGAAATCGGCGATGTTCCGGGACGCGACCTTGAAGTTCTTGTCCATCTTGTCGGTGATGAAAAGGACGGTCTTGGCGCTGAGGCATTTGCGCAGGTCGTTGAGCGACTTGGTCTTGGGGGCCTCAAGGCCGAGGTTCTCTATGACCAGCACGGCGCCGTCGGCGGCGCGGGCGGAGAGGGCCTCGATCAGGGCCTGGCGCAGCTTCTGGTGCGGCAGGTACTGGCGGAAAGAGCGGGGCTTGGGTCCGAACGCCACGCCGCCCTTGCGCCAGATCGGGGAGCGGGTGGAGCCGGCGCGCGCGCGGCCGGTGCCCTTCTGCTTCCAGGGCTTCTTGCCGCCGCCGGAGACTTCGGCGCGGGTCTTGGTGCAGGCGGTGCCGCGGTGCTTGGCGGCCAGGTAGTGGTTCATTACTTCATGCAGGAAGTAGGGGTCGGGCTTTACCGAGAACAGGTTCTCGGGCAGGTTTACCTTGCCCACTTCCTGTCCTTTGAGGTTCAAAAGTTTTGTTTCCATGGTTTGTCCTCTCTGTTACTTCTTGGCCGCAGGCTTGGCGGCCGGCTTCTTGCCGGCGTCCTGCTTAACTTTGTTCTTGGAGACCTTGTTGGCCTTCGGGTTCGGGACCTTCTTGTTGGTCAGCGTGATGTAGACCGTGCTGCCGGTGGCGCCGGGGATGCCGCTGTTCACAAGTATCAGGTTCTCTTCCGGTATCACCTTCACGATCTTCACTTTCTGCACGGAGACGGTTTCCACGCCCCAGTGGCCGGCCATGCGCTGGCCGGGCAGCACGCGGCCCAGCGAGCGGCGGGAACCCAGGGAACCCGGGGCGCGCTCGCGGTCGGAGGCGCCGTGGGAGGCGGAGCCGCCGGCGAAGTTGTGGCGCTTCATGCCGCCGCAGAAACCGTGGCCCTTGGAGATACCCTGCACGTCCACGTACTCGCCCTCGGCGAAGCGCTCCACGCTGGCCGTCTGGCCCTGCGCGGCGCCCTTCAGGTCAGCCACGCGGAATTCGCGCAGGTGCTTGAGCGGTGCGGTGGAAAGTTTTTTGGCCAGGCCCTTTTCGGCGGCGTTGGCGCGCTGCTCTTTCTTGTGGCCGAAGGCGAGGCAGACGGCCTGGTAGCCGTCCTTCTCCGCGGTGCGGGTGTAGGCCACGCGGCAGGGGCCGGCCTTCACGACGGTGACCGCGTGAAGGTTGCCGGCGTCGTCGAAGAGCTGGGTCATGCCCATCTTTTCGCCGACGAGAAATTTATGAGCCACAGGCAACTGCTGCGCCTCGGGCTTGGCCTCGGGGGCCGCGTTCTCTTTATTTTCTTCTGTCATGTCAGTCCGCTCCTTGCGCCGTCTATCCGACGGGAAACGCCCGGTTTTCTGCCGGGTTTCCCGCGGTTTTTAAAAGACAAACGAACAAACCGCGCCGGAACCTTTCAGCTCCGGTACTGGTAAAACAATTTTTTTAGTTTCTATGATTAAGCCCGCAGGTGAAGGGAATCAAGGCCGCTTCATCTATAGGGCCGCTGTCCGTATTCTTTCGAACGCGACAGCGTAATAAAAACTGCATTTTCAAAGAAACCGCGGCGTTGCCGCGATTAACCACACGATTATTGTAGCAAAACATCCATACCGTGTAAAGCGTTTTCTAAAGGGGGCAGGCGAAGGCCAGCACATGACCGTCCGGATCCAGGCTGTAGGCCGCCGTGTCCCCCCAGTCCCGCGGCTCCAGCGGGCTGAGTTCTTTGGCCCCGGCGGCCAGCGCCCGGGCATGGTAAACGGCCGGCTCCGGCACCGTCAGGTACAGTTCCGCCCGCGGGATCCCGGCCGCCGTTTCGGGGTCGGGCATTCCCGGCAGCAGTCTTTTTATCCCCCGCTCCGGCATCAGCCCCAGCACGCAGCCCTCGAACAGTTCGAATTCCGTCATGCCTGGCACGTCCAGCCGCGGCGCCTTACCCAGAGCTATAGCGTAAAAAGCCCGGCTGGCAGCCTGGTCCTTCACGTAAAGTATGGTATTTAATCTCATATAGATAATGATATCATATGGGGACGTTGTTGAGTTGTTGACTTATTACCCACTGCACGCGTATTTTACCCCCGAAAATGACAAATAAGTCAACAACTCAACAACGTCCCCAATAAAAAGGGCCCGGTTTTACCCGGGCCCTTTCTCTTGACGGAGAGGCTTATTTCGCCGTCTTGTTGATCCACTCAAGCGCGCCGTTCACCTTGGAGTAAACGCCGTACTTGTTGGGGCGGGCGCAGCCTTCGCCCCAGCTCACCACGCCGGCGAGCTTCATGTTGGAGCCGGTGCCGACGATGAGCGGGCCGCCGCTGTCGCCCTGGCAGGAATCCTTGCCGCCTTCCTTGTAACCGGCGCAGAGCATGCTGTCGGTCACGCCGTCATAGGCTGCGGAGCAGGTTTCCTTGCTGACGAAAGGCACGGTGACCTTCATCAGGATCCTGGAAACGCCGCCGCCCTCGCTGGTGGTGCCCCAGCCGGCGGTGACGAAGTCCACCACGGAGGTGATCTCGGAGCCGTTGAGCGCTATCGGAGCGAACTTGGAATCGGCGGAGAGCTGAACCAGCGCGAAGTCGTTGTCCATGGTGTTGGTGTCCCAGCCGGGGTGCTTCACGATCTGCAGCACGGTGAACTTCTCCACACCGACGGTGTCGGCCTGGTTGTGCAGGCCGATGGTGACGCCCTTAAGGTAGCCGCCCTCGACGCAATGCGCCGCGGTCAGCACCCAGTTCTTCTTTATAAGCGAGCCGCCGCAGAAGTGGCTGCCGTAGGAGCTCTTCAGGGAGACTATGAAGGGGAATTCGCCTTTCGTCGCCTGCACGCCGCCGACTATTTTCGGGGCCGCGTAGCGCGCGAAGGAATTCAGCGCCTCGGGCACGAGGGCCGGGCGGGCGGGCAAGTCTATGGACTGTATGGCGGGCAGGACGCTGTGCCCGGGAGTGTCGAAGCTGATGTTCGCCGCGTTGGCCGGAACCATGGCTATCGCCAGGACCAGGGCCGCTATCGATTTAATCATGAACTCCTCCGCTAGCTAGGATAACTACTTAGGTGAATTGTGCAATATCAATTGACGCGTGTCAACGAATTTTTTCCCTTTGTGCCCAGGCCGCCCTGGGCCCTTAAGCCCACGACCACGGTCAAGCCCGCGCCGGCGCCTCCTGCCGGTTTCCGCAACTTTGGTAAAATAACGGGTATGGGACGCCCTTACGCTTTTGCCGCCGCGCTAGGCCTGCTGCTCTGCTCCGGGATTCCCGCGAAGGGCGGGGAAGTTAGCGTTTCGGAATTCATGGAGAATTTCCAGTCCCTGCTGGAAGAGACGCCTGAACCGCCGGTAGTGACCGAGGCGCAGCTGGTGCTGATGGAGGAAGGGGACCTGCAGACCTATATTTTCCAGCACGGGGCCAAGGCCCGGCCCCCGGCCCCGGTGCGCCTGGGCGGCGACGGCCGCCTCGCCCTGGCCCGCCCCGACAGCGGCGAGCGGATAATTTCCTATTACCGCAACAGGGACGGCACCTACAACGCGGCGGAAACGGCCAAGATAGACCGCCTCATGCGCTGCAGCCTCACCGGTGAGGAAACGCCGGTTTCCCTGAAACTGCTGGAGATCCTCGACGCCGTGGAAGACCGCTTCGGCGGCCGGGGGCTTATCCTCCTGAGCGGCTACCGCACGCCTATGCGCAACAAGACGGTGCCCGGCTCGGCGCGCCGCAGCCTGCACATGCTGGGCTGGGCGGCCGACATACGCGTGCCCGGCCGGAGCGCGGCCGCCGTCGCCAAATTCGCCGGCAAGCTGAAGGCCGGCGGCGTCGGCTATTACCGGGACGCCGCCTTCGTCCACCTGGACTCCGGCCGCGGCAGGCGCTGGGAAGTCGGCCTTCCCGCCTCCCCTCCGCCCGGCAGCCCGGCTCCCCCCAAATAAAAAACGGCGGGACAGCCCGCCGTTCTCTCCAGGCCTTTAACCGGCCTTATTCCGTTATCACGCAGTCGTATTGTCCGTTGGTTTTAGTGCAGGAGACATTGCCGGCCGACTGGGACAGGCTGGGGTCGTCCTCGCTGGGGTAGATGCCGTTGGCGTACAGGGCGTCTATGATCTTGCCGGCGGCGTCGGTGTGCACTATCATTTTCTCCGCCCCATTCACCTTCACGAAGAAAGAGCAGGCGTCGTACATCTCCGAGGCGCAGGTAAGGCTGCGCACCCCGATAGTGTCGCTGGCGCCGCTGATCACGTGCAGTGGCAGGTCCTCAAATTTAGCCATGAGGTTCAGGGCCTCCCACATCTTCCGGGCCGGCTCGCCGTTGACGCGCACCGTGGCCGCGTGCACGCTGATTACGGCCGCCGCCAGGGCGAAGAAAGCTATAACGATATTCTTTTTCATTTACCCCTCCCGCTGTCTATTTTTGTAATTTTACAAAACTTACGCGCAGGGCGCAAAAGACCCCGCCGCCGATTTCCTATAATTAGTCCATGCCCGAAGCGGAACCCTCACCAGCCAGGCGGATCTATGTGCGCCTGATAGCGCCCGGAGAGCTCCGCAGCTGGATACTGCACGACGACGAGCAGGTGGTGGTTATAAATAAGCCCGGCGACGTCGTCTGCCACCCGTCCAAGGCGGGCCCCTGCTCGAGCCTGGCCGGCGCCGTGCGCGAACACCTGGGCCTGGCCGTGTCGCACCTGGTCTTCCGCCTGGACCGCGAGACCAGCGGCATAGTGGTCTTCGCCAAGAACGCGGTGGTTGCCGACCGCCTGCAGAAGTCGCTGCGGCTGCGCCGGTCGGGCAAGGCCTACCTGGCCGTCATGACGGGGGAATTTTCAGAGGCGGTGACGGTGGACCAGCCCCTCGGGCGCGACGAGGGCAGCCCCGTGCTGGCGAAATCCGCGGTAAGGGCCGACGGGCAGGCCGCGGTCACGCATTTCACCCCCCTCTCCTCGGGCGGCGGCTTCACGCTGGCGCGCGTCGTCACCGAAAGCGGGCGCAAGCACCAGGTCCGGGCCCACGCCCAGTGGCTGGGGCGCCCCCTGGTCGGGGACAAGATCTACGGCCCCGACGAGCGCTGTTTCCTGGAATTCATCGCCGGCGGCTGGACCCCGGCGCTGGCGGAGAGGCTGCTGCTGCCCCGCCAGGCGCTGCACTGCGCGGAAATAGACATGATCGGGGCGGGGCTGGACCGCGTGTTCACGGCCCCCCTCCCGCAAGACCTGCGCGCCTTCTGCGAAGAGCGCGGCCTCGCCGTCCCCGAAGGGCTGTAAACTTTCTTAAAATAAATCCCGCCCGGTCTATTGCCCGCAGTCGCGCGGGCAGCGGCCCGGCGCGCGGCGCTCGAAAACATCGCAGACCCCGTCCCCGCAGTAGCCTTTCTGGGGCGGAACGACCCGGTGCTGCCGGGGCGCCGGGACCCGGGTGCCGACGCTGCCGAAGAAGGACCGCACCGGCTTCAGTTTAGGGATCTCTTCAGCGGGGGAAGCCTGCCGCTGCGCCGCCTGTACTGCTTTTACCGCCGGCAGCGGCTGTTTCTTTTCAGGTTTCACGGCCGCCGCGCGTGGCGGAGTTTTCTTCTCCGGCAGCAGCGCGCCGGCCAGGACGGTGGAAACGGTGCGGCTGCGCGAACCCTGCGGGTCCTGGCGCCCGAGGAAAGTCAGCCAGGCGTAGAAAGCCCCGAACTCGGCCGGCGTGCTCCTGAAGACGGCGCCGTAAACGCCCCGGCCCATGCCGGCAAAAGCCTGCTGAGCGGCCTCTATGCCCGCCTTGTCCGCGGGGTGAAAGCTGGAAAGACTCTTTTGCGGGCCGCCTCCCGGCGCCAGGAACACCGCCTCGTTAACTCCGGAAGCCGCCCCGCTCCCGGCCGACCGCCGGCAGATCTCGTACGGTGGCGCGGCCGCCAGGAATTTTTTATCGCCGCCTATCACGCAGCCTGTCTTTATGGCCGGCTGCAGCAGGGCCAGCGCCGACATGAACTCGGCGTGTCCCGGCGCGGACAGCGGGCCGGTGCTCTTGCGCACCCGGGCCAGTTCAGCCCCCGCAAGGTCGGAATAGCCGTCCCAGCCCCTGGTTTCCGGCCCCTGGTGGTAAGCGCCTATCTCGTGGCCGGCGTCATTCCAGCCCTGCAGTTCGGCCAGGCGCGCCGAGTCGGAGGCGATGTAGACGGCGTACTGCGCGCTGAACAACAGCGTCAGCCGCACGCCGCGCTCCCCGGCCAGTTTGACCATGCCCTGCAGGGCCTTGTAGGACTCCTCCAGCCCCGGCCGGCCGCCCTTGAAGTTATAGGCCCCGTTCTGCACCGCGGTAAAATAATGCGCGCCCCCGTCGGCCCGGGCGCCGCCGGGGAACAGCAGAAGCATGAGAATCAGGGCGGAGATCATGAAGGATTGGCGCTAGGCGAGTTTGAACCTTATCCGCAGCACGCCGTCCTTGAAACTGCTGGAGACGATCTTGAACCCGCCTATCTCGGCGGTGGAATTAACGTGCGGCCCGATGCAGGGGCAGGCGTCGTAGTCTCCTATCAGGACGACGCGCAGCCTTTCCCCGGTCCCTTCCGGCAGCCTGCCCAGGTCGAATTTCCCGGCGGCCTCTTCTTTTGAAAAAAAACTTTCCGTTACCGGCAGGCCGGCGCGGACGGCCTCGTTCACGCGCCGCTCTATCTCCGCGTGCTCGTCGGGCGTCAGCGCGCGGGTGAATTTATAATCGCATTTGGATTTCTTCTTCTCTATGTGCGAGCTGAAAGCCCGCCCGCAGCCGAACAGGCGCACCATGGTCTGGTTCAGCAGGTGCTCCGCCGTATGCATCCTGGGGTCAGTATAGTCTTTCATCTTCAGCTTCCCTTCAGTTCAG
The DNA here is from genome assembly GCA_001799895.1 of Elusimicrobia bacterium GWD2_63_28. Classification (GTDB taxonomy): domain Bacteria; phylum Elusimicrobiota; class Elusimicrobia; order Elusimicrobiales; family UBA9959; genus UBA9959. The sequence goes on along the minus strand of MGUI01000043.1, from coordinate 41,435 downwards.
GCGCCGCTATTCTTCCCGCAGTTTGCCCAGCAGGCGGAAGCAGGCGCCGGTCACCGCGTCGATGCGGGACAGGGAGAAGGGCGGCAGCGTGTCTTCCGGGCGCACCGGCAGCCTGTACATAAGGCAGTATTCGGCCACCTGCGCGCGCGCCTTCTCCAACACCTTGTCCGCGGGCCGGCCTTTGCGCCACTCTTCCTCCAGCGCGTCGAAGCGCAGCCGCCTGTAAGCCTCGCCCACCAGCCTGTCGGCGGTAGGGTCGCGGGGCTCCCCCGGCAGTTTGCTCTCCTCGGCCGCTATGGACAGCGGCTCCACGCGGGCCAGCCGCTCGGCCAGGAATTCCTTGCTGCCGGACAGGCCGGCGCAGGCCAGCTGGTAATCACGGCTGGAAACCAGCTTGTCGAGCATATCCTTGAAAGCGGTCAGGTCCGCCGGCGTCACCGGCCCGCGGCGCAGCTTGGCCAGCAGGTTGGCGGCCAGGAGGTGCAGGTTTTCAGCCTTGAACTCCGCCAGGTTGGCGGCCATGCGCCGCAGCGTGACTATGAAGAATTCCTTCTGGCTGAAGAAAGCGGCGGGGACCGGCCCGGAGAATTCGTTCAGGCTGGCTATCAGCCTGACCTGGCAGTCATATTTGGCTTTATTTTCGTCCATATTTCGCCTACATTTTACCAAACGCCGCGGCTTCTTCCGCCAGCCTGTTCCCCTGAAAGCGTTACCTTCACGGCCGCCTTTTTTTTCCTGCCGTCGAGGCGCAGGTCCAGCCAGCCGTGCGCCAGGCCCGGCACGCAGTAGCCGGCGGTGAATTCTTCCAGCGTCAGGCGCTGGCCCGGGAAGGGAGGAAATAGCGAGCTCTCCAGCGCGGCCGCGGCGCCGTGCGGCATGCCGTCGGAGCCGAACACCAGGTCCTCGCCCGGAATGAACCCGGCCCGGTCTATAAGCATGCGGAAAGGGTTGTTCAACCGCAGGTAGCGCGGAGGCAGCCTGTCTCCGTAACTGGCGGAATCCTCGCTGAAGTTGGGCTGCATGCAGAGGCAAACACCGAGTTTTTTAGCGCGGCGCGCCTGCTCCGGAGTGATCAGCTGGGCGTGCTCCAGGCGTACCGCCAGCTCCCCGGCCGGGATGGCCAGGCGCTCCAGCGCCGAGACAGCCTGTTCCAGGGCGGCGTCGCCGATGGCGTGTATGGCCAGCCTGCCGGCCAGCCTGCCGGCGGACTTGATTATCTTTTTCAGCCCGTCATCGGAATGCAGCAGCAGGCCGCGGCCGCCTGACTTGTAGGGCCGGGCCAGCGCGGCGGTGCGGGCGCCCAGGGCCCCGTCGGTAAAGATCTTCAGGCCGCTCACCGCGGCCTTCCCCGCGGCCCCCAGTTTCCGGTAGCAATCCGGTTCCGTCCAGAGCGTCACGCGCCCGGCGTATTTTTTGCGCAGCAGCAGCGCCGCCTCGTCAGAAGACACCAGCATGTCGTCGGCGGCCCAGATCCCCAGCGCGGCCAGGTGCGACATGTAGGCGGGTATGGCGCCGGCCCCGCCCGACGCCGTAAAGAGCCCGAAGATGCGGTTGAGGTTGCGCTCCACCCAGCGCTGGTCGTCTATCCCGGCTACGATCTCCGGGAATTTTCCGGCCAGCAGTTCCCTGGCGGGGCCGTTAAGGCGGAAGCTGTGCAGCGACACGTTGCAGACAAAGGCCGGGCCCAGCTTGTCCAGCTCGGCCCGGGGCAAGTCGTAATAATTGTCCCGCCAGCCGCGGCCCAGGGCCAGCGGGGTTTTTTGTTTTTTTAAAAGGGCGAGGGCGGCCTTGAGGCCGGTGCAGGCGGACAGGTCGGCCGCCTGGCCGAGCGCGGCGTAAAAAGAGACATGCGTATGGCGGTCGTGCAGCAATGGTATGCGCGCTTTTATCATGCCGTCCTCTGCCGCCCTGCGCTCGCGCCTTAAACCCCGAAAGGCTTGTTCGGCCTTTTCATCTCCAGGGGTTTGCCCCATTTGTCCATGCGGCAGCCGCACTTGGGGCAGGCCCAGCCGCCCCACATGAGCTGCTGGATATTCTCCGGAACCTTTATCTTGGGCATGAGCTCGTCGCACTCCGGACAGCGGACAGTCTCCAGGTTGAGGCCTATTTTGCTTTCGGGTCCTTCGGTCATTGTTCCCCCCTCTGAGATTTCTTCGGCGAACGAAATTTACCGCGTGGGCGGCGGCGGAAAAAGCAGGGCCTTCATTTCGGCGACCGCGCTTTCAACCCTGCTCATCCGGTTTAACAGCTGCGCCTGGTTTTCAGTTATGGCGGCCAGCTTAGCGCCCAGCTGGTCAAGTTTTAGCGCCAGCGGCTCCGGTTCCGGCAACCTGGCGGCGGCGGGCGCCGGGTTCATTGAGGCCGGCCCGGTAGGCGCCGCTTTCTCCGGGGCCGGCCCGGGCGGCAGGGCGGCCGGAGCGCTTATTACGGGTTCTTCTATCAGGGACCCGCGCATGGTCATCGCCAGCGGAGATTCAGCGGCGGGGCGGCGCGGCTGCGGGACAGGGTCAGCAGCCGGCGTCTCTTCTATCAGCGTGCCCCGCATGGTCATGGCGAGCGGCGACTCGGGAGCGGGCCGCCGCGGCTGCGCCGGCGCGGGCGCTGGGTTAAGCGCGGCCATTACTTCAGGGCAGGAGGACGCCTCTTTCCAGGCGCCGGCCCCTCCGCCGGCAGCTGTTTCCGGACAGAGGAGGGTAGAAAGCGTAAAATCCGGAACCGCGGCCAGTTTATCCGCTTCAAAGGGGCCGAGTACCTTATTATTAATGCACGCCCAGTATTTCATAAGCCATCCTATAGCGCCGCATAGCTCCGCTGAGGAATAATAATACCAAAAAGCGGCCCCCTAAACCCGGCGCAGGAAAAAAGTACGGGACCCCGCCGGCCGCCTTCAAAAAAAGCAGGAAGGGAGGGCCCAGTAAAATTGGGCCATGATGCCTATATACCTTTTGTCCAAATAATGTCATACTATAAGGGTAGTCAAACCAGAACTCTTTTTTAAGCCTATTCTGCCGAGCAACTGTAGGAAAGATAGCGCAAAGAGATGAGTCAGGTAAATATAGTTGCTAGGAGAATAACACAATGAGCAAGAGAATATACGTGGGCGGTCTGCCCTTCAATACCACCGAAGAGGAAATGAAGACCCTTTTCGCGACCTACGGTGAAGTTTCCAGCGCGAAGCTGATCACCGACAGGGAGTCCGGCCAGTCCCGCGGCTTCGGCTTCATCGAGATGCCGAACGACGCGGAAGCTGCTACCGCCATGGAGAAGCTTAACGGCACCGACTTCGGCGGCCGCAAGCTGACCATTAACGAAGCCCGCCCGATGGAGCCCCGCACCGGCGGCGGCGACCGCGGCGGTCGCGGTGGCGATCGCGGTGGCCGCGGCGGCTACGGCGGCGGCAACAAGTGGTAATTAAAATCCTTTAACGGTTTTAAACCGCCGCTCTGAAAAGAGCGGCGGTTTTTTATTGACCGCCTGATCTAAAAAAACCGCCGGGTTTCCCCGGCGGCTCAGCCTTTCCCCCGTTTACCGTCCGCCGTTCACGCCCGCCTTACGGCCGGGAGGCCGCCTCCCCAGGCTTCGGCGCGCGCGCCGCTCCCGGAATACCAGGCCGCCAGCAGCGCGATGGCGGGAGCGGCCGCGGCCGCGGGCAGCCATTCCCGGTAACTGCCGGCGCAGACGGCCACACCGATCCACCCTATGGTGCTCAGCAATTCTATGACGCCGGCCGCCCCGCCCTGCTTATACCGGTTCTTCAGGTCGCCGCGCTTGCCGGCGCGCGGGCTCCAGATCTGCACCAGGGCGGCGGAAAGCGTGCCGCCCGCGCCGCACAGCAGCAGCGTGGCGGCGGCCAGCGGGCCGCGCGGGGCCCACCAGACGGCCAGGGGCAGCAGCAGCGCCAGGACCGGCAGCACGGCGGCGGCGGCCTTTATCCACAGGACCTTCGAGATCGGAACCGGCGCGGTGGCCATCAGCTCCGGCGCCTCCTCGGCGTTGATGGTTATCCACGCCAGGTTGCCGGCCAGCATGGCGGCGGCCGCCACGATAACCGGGATAATGAATTTATTCTCGGGCCCGGACTTAAAACCGATGAACACCATCGGCACCAGGTAAAGCAGCTGCAGCAGCGACTGGGAGATCACCTGCATGTCCCGCAGCACCAGCCGCCATTCCTTGAGCAGCAGCACCCGCACCAGCCCGGAGCGGAAAACGGGGCCGGAAGGGCTGTCGGCCGCGGCGGGCACTCCCCCCCCGCTGATGGCTTCCTGCGTGCCGGAGATGAAGCGGCGGTAAGTAAGGCTGACGGACAGCCAGAAACCGCCGGCGCCGACGGCCGCCACCGCCAGCAGCGGCAGCAGCTCGCCAAACCCGGCCCGGACCGGCCACCAGAGCGGGCTGCCGGGCCCGAACAGGCCGTTCTCCATCAGCTGGGCTTTCAGCCCGGCGAGGAAAGCCTTGCGCGCAGCCGCCGGCAGGGCGTTGGGCAGCTGGAAGGACAAGAAAAAAACCACGCCGATAACGGCGGCTAAGACCTGCCCGGCCGTCCTGGCCCGCCTGGCGCCCAGCAGCCGTACCAGGGTCATCGTGATGAAGATGCCCGCCGCGGCGCAGCCGAGGGCGGTGGCGATAACTAAAGGGTAAAGCGCCAGGAAGCCCGGGTAGCCGCGCAGCAGCCCCGCGTGCGCCAGCGGCAGCGCGGCAAAGGCCGGCAGCAGCCCCGCGCTGACGGCGATGGAGAAGCCGCGCACCAGGAAGATGGAACGCTGGGACAGCGGCGACGACAGCAGCAGGTCCAGGTCGCCGCGTACTATCAGGGCGTTCACGGCGTGCACCATGGTCTGCGAGACCAGCAGCGAGACTGCCAGCCAGTACAGGCCGCCCAGGAACACCGGCATCTCCAGCATGCCGCGGAGCAGCTTGTAGCCGCCCGGCAGCGAAGCCCAGGCGGCCCAATGCATGAAGAACCAGAGCAGGCTTCCGAAGGCCGCGATAAGACAGAAACTCCTGCCGCCTACGCCGCGCCAGCTGACGCGCAGCTCGTGCTCCAGCAGCCAGGGCCAGGTTCCGGGTTTCAGTTTCATGCCGGCTCCGTCAGTTCAAGGAAGACGTCCTCCAGGGTGGCGCCGGCCTGGCCCACCGCCGCGCCGGTGCGGGAGCGCAGTTCGTCCAGGGTGCCCTGTGCCACTATGCGCCCGTTCAAAATGATGCTGATGCGCTCGGCCAGGCGCTCGGCTATCTCCAGTATGTGCGTGGTGAGCACCACGGTATTGCCTTTCTTGACGTAAGCCACCAGCATGTCCTTGACCGAGCGCGCGGCGCGCGCGTCCAGGCCGGTCAGGGGCTCGTCGAGGATCATCAGCTTCGGCTCGTGTATCATCGCGCCGGCCAGCGCCAGCTTCTGGCGCATGCCGCGGGAGAAGCCCTCCGCGTATTCGCTCCGGTTTCCCCAAAGCTCGAGCCATTCCAGCAGTTCCCTCGCGCGCAGGGCGGCGGCCGGGGAGGGGATGGCCCAGAGGCCTGCTACGAATTCCAGGTATTCCAGGGGGGTCAGTTTGCCGTAGAGCAGCGGGTCGTCGGGCAGGAAGGCCGTGACGCTCTTGGCGGCGGTGGCTTTTTGGGAGATATCGTGGCCGAAGACGGAGACCGAGCCCGCGTCGGAGCGCAGCAGGCCGGCCACCATGCGCAGGGTGGTGGTCTTGCCCGCGCCGTTGGGGCCGAGCAGGGCGTGGAATTCTCCGGCGGGGATGGCGAGGTCGAGCTGGTCGACCGCCCGCTTTTCCCCGAAGGCCTTGCTTAAGCCTTTTATGTCCAGGGCCGCGCTTTTTTTATTTTCGCCGGTCATATTTTCCTTGCGCGGGCCGGGCCGCAGGGCCCCGTTCCCGCTACCGCTCATTTTATAAAACAAAACCGCCGGGGCTGCCCGGCGGCTTGCCGCGGCTGGCCGGGGCCGGCCGCCGCCCCGTCAGAACAGTCCCGGGCGGTTGACCGTAACGCCTTTAGAGGAAGCCAGGTCCACGCCTTCGGCGTCCAGCCGCACCTCCACCTTCCAGGAGATGCGCCGGCCGAAGCTGTTGAGCATGTTAAGCGCCTGGCCGAGAATGGAGTCCGTACCGGCCAGGCTTTGCTCGGCGGGAACCGGGATCTTGAACTCATAGCTGGCGGCGTAGCCCGCCGGGTAGACCCTGGCCTGTTCCAGGGTCTGGCCGCTCCGGTATATCTCCCTGGTGCGGGTCCTGGTTTTGCCGTTGTAGCCGCGTTCCCTGGTGGTCTCGGTGGCCACCAGGACCGCGGTAAGATTGTTGCCGTTCACTTCTTTGCGGGTAAGCAGCTGGAAGGAGCCCTCTATCTGCTCTCCGGGATTGAACGCCGTCCTGGGCAGTGAAACGGTGATGCTGCCTTTGAGATACCGCGCGATATAGTACCCGGCCGCGCCGCCGACAGCGGCCACGGCCCCGGCGATCAGCAGAATTTTAACCTGTTCAGGATCCATGTTCGCCTCCCGCCGTTACTTCTTCAGCAGGGCCTCCACCTTTTGCTGCAGGGCGGCCAGCGCCACCGGCTTACCGAGGAAGGCGCGGAAGTTCCTTTCCTGGCTGAACAGGTCTATCATGCCCTGGTCCACATATTTACCGCTGATGATCACGACCGGGATCTCGGCGGCGTCATCCGCGGCCTGCAGCTCGCGCAGCACCTCTATCCCGTTCATGCCCGGCATCATGATATCCAGCAGGATGACTTCCGGCTTGATCAGGCAGGCTTTTGCCAGGCCGTCTTTCCCGTCGTAAGAGAGCGTCACGGTATAGCCCAGCCTGGAAAAATGCGCGGCGGCAAGAGCGCTGAAATCCCTGTCGTCGTCTATCAGTAATATATTAGCCATTGTCTGTCCCCCCCCCGGCCGGCCGCCCGCGCCCGAACCTTGAACTATTCTACCAAACAAAACCGCCAGGCTGCCCCGGCGGTTTTAGCAAAACTTAAGAGGCTTTACTTCGCCAGCTCCACGGCGTAGGCCACGCCCAGTCTGGCGAACTTGAAAGCGTGCTCGGCCCTGCCGCCGGTCTGCGCCAGCGTATCCACGGGCTTGTGGATGCTGGGGTTGTACTGCTCGAAAGTGGACTCGAACGCCATCGAGGCCGGGTAGCCGTTCTTGGTCCACGAGGCGTGGTCGGAGCAGCCGTAGCCGCACTTGAAGCTGCCCCAGGTGTACTCCGTATAGGTGTCTATCAGTTTACCCAGGAAAGCGTTCTGGTCGGGGCTGGTATTGTCGGTGACGAAGTAGATGTCCTTCGCGGAACCCTTGTAATTGACCATGTCCAGGTTCAGCATGCCCTCCACCTTGACGCCGTCCTTCCTGAAAGCGGCGGCGATGTCGGCCGAACCGCGCAGCCCGGCCTCCTCGGCCGCGAACCCGATGAATTTAATCGTCTTGGCCGGCCTGTAGCCGCCCTCTATCAGGGCGCGGGCCACTTCCTGGGTGACGGACGCGCCGCTGGCATTGTCGTCGGCGCCGGGGGCAAGGGTATCGCCGTAGCCGGCCACGCAGTCTATATGGCCGCCGATGACCACCACGTTATCGGGCTCGGTGGCGCCGCGCAGCGTCAGGACCACGGATTCCTGCGGGAAGGCCGCGTGCTTGAAAGGTGCCACGGAAACGTCGGGGCGGCCAGAGGCCAGCTTCGCCCATTCCTTCTGCAGCCACTTGGAGGCGTCCACGCCGGTGGCGTAGCGCGAGCCCCTGTTCTTGAAGGCGGACAGAGAGGCGATGGCGGAAACGATAGGGGCTTCTTTGACCAGCGGGAGCAGTTCCTTCACGCGGGCGGCCTGGTCTATGGCGTAGGCGCGGGCCGGCACGGGGCGCGGCGCCTTCAGGTCCTCCAGGGCGGACTCCAGCGTATCGTGGGCGAAGAAGCCGGGGGCCCTGTAGTAGGCGCGGTGCATGCCCGCGGCCAGCTCGGCGACGCGGTCCGCGTCGAATTCGTAAATGACGATGCGCTTGTTCTGGGCCGCCGGCGCGGCCTTGAACAGCGCCCCGTCCAGCCCCCCGACATCGCTCTTCTCCATGCTGACCCAGACCGGCCCCGCCTCTTGCTGGCGCCCCGGCAGTTCGGGCAGCAGGCCGCCCGCGGAAGCGGCGGCCTCCAGGGCCGCCTGTATGGCCTGCTTCACGTCCACGCCTCGGTCGAAATCGGGAGTATAGCCGGCGCTGACCGCCGCGGCGCTGCCTGACAGGAGGGCAAGAACCAGGAAAGCTTTTAAAATGCGCATAAATTCTCCGTACCGGGGCCGCCAGGTTTTTTTTCTTTTCAAAGCGGCCGTTCTAAGGCTATAATACCTTAAATATTGACATTTGTCATATCACAGCCACCCAAGGAAAGAAACGATGAAAAGAACCATGCTCCTGTCCGCCTTCTCCGCCCTGCTGCTGGGCGCGGCCGTACTCCCCGCCTCCGCCTCCGACTGCGACGGCTTCCTGCCCCCCAACGACCTGAAGATCCCCGTGGACTCCGTCCTGGCCAAGGGCATCATCGAGACCCAGTTCAACGAAGTCCTCAGCGCCGTAGAAAAGATCTACAAGCCCATAGTGTCGGCGCAGGGCAAAGTCCTGGAAATACGCCGGCTCTGGACCAACGATACCGTTAACGCCTCGGCCCAGCAGATCGGCAACCGCTATGTCCTCAACATGTACGGCGGCCTGGCCCGCCACGAGGCCATCACCATGGACGGCATGGCGCTGGTAGCCTGCCACGAACTGGGCCACCACCTGGGCGGCGCGCCCAAGGTGTCCAGCTGGGCCTCCAACGAGGGCCAGAGCGACTATTACGCCAACATGAAGTGCCTCAAGATGGTATTCGCCGACGAAGCCGCCGCCGCCTTCACCCGCCTGTCCATCGGCGACGAGGTGGCCGAGAAAGGCTGCGAGGCCATTTACTCCGACCCGCAGGAGCGCGCCGTCTGCGTGCGGGCCGCCATGGCCGGCAAATCCGTGGCCTACCTCTTCAAGGCCCTGCGCAACGAGACCGTCACCCCCCGCTACGACACGCCCTCCGCCGTGGTGGTGACCAGCATGATGACCGTGCATCCGCCCACGCAGTGCCGCATGGACACCTACCTGGCCGGGTCGCTGTGCACCCAGCCCGTGGACGCCCCGCTGAGCGGCACCAACCCCGCCGTCGGCACCTGCACCCGCTCGGCCGGTTTCCAGGCCGGCTTCCGGCCGCTGTGCTGGTACAAGCCCGCCAACCCCGCCGAGCTGCTGCCGCCCGCCTCCGAAGCCCCCGCTTTCCGCGTGGCCGACCCCCTGGCCAACCCGGGCGAGGTCTTCTCCGTTCTCCGCGGCGGCTTAAGCTGGTAAACTTCAGCTCACGCCGTAAAATGACGGGCCCCGCGCTCTCCCGAGCCGGGGCCCCGTCATTTTCAGCCGACGCCTGGCCTATTTTATTTTTATGGAGCGCGGGGCGCTGAATTTCCCCTCGTAGCCCAGCAGGTCTATCAGCGCCATGCGGACGTAATAATCCCCGGGCGGCAGCAGTTTGTCGAGGTCGGGCCTTTCAACCTCCAGGTAAGTCTCGTCCAGCACCCTGACAGCAAAGTCTTTGTCCCTTGAGACCTGCAGGTGGAAGCCGCTCACGGCGTCCGTCATGACCAGTTTGCGGTCCGGCACGCTGAGGTCCCCCTGTGGGGCGGCCGGCGCGCTGCCCGGCCGCGCCGATTTCGGCAGTTTTACCGGGGCCGAAGGCGCCATGTCGGCTCCTACCCTTACGCCGTAGCCCTCGCGCACTTCCACTTTTTTGCCTTGCGCCTCCACGTCCACCACGCCGCGCGAAACCCTCACCACCGTGGAAAAGTCCGTGCCGATCCTGGCGCTGAATTCGGCGTTCTTCGACTTGGGCGTTATCAGGGCCGAGCGCGTCAGCACGCGGGTCCTGGCGCTTTTCAGTTCGCCGGCCACCATCTCCACCTGCGCCTCTTTCCCGGCCGGCGGGTGCAGCACGGCCAGGGTGTTGGGCGCCAGGCTCAGCCGCTCCCCGGTATGGAATTTGATGTCCGCCCGCGCGCCGGCCCTGGTGTAGAGCGTGTCGTTCCTGAACAGCGCCATCATCGCTCCCGCGGTCTCCCAGCCCCCGGCGCCGGTGCGCCGGAGCAGCACCTCCTTGACGAGGTAGACCAGCCTGGCCGCCCGGTACTGATCCTTCACCAGGGCCGCCGGTACCTTGAGCGCCGGGCCCGGCAGGGCGGCGGACGGGTCGGCCGCTGGCAGACGGTTGTATTTCAGAAGCTCGCTCCAGCGCTTCGGGTCCTTCAGGTAGACCTCCGAAACGCTGCGGAGCGTGTCCCCGGGCTTTACCTGGAGGGACTGCATTTCTTCGCCCGCGCGGCAGGGGGCCGCGAACAGCACGATTATCATGGCTCCCAGAACGGTCTTCACGCGGCCTCCTCCGGCAACGCGGCGCGCCAGCGCCGGGCCGTCATTTCCTTCTATTATAGTTTATAGCGGCCGGGCCCCAAATTCTCTCCAGAAAAAAATCAAATCCAGGTCAAATTTCCCAAGGAACATCCGCCCGCGCGGCAATGACGCCGGGACCATTGTTCCCATAAAGTTCAGGGACTTTCGGGCATATCAGGCCTGAGCGGAACAATCTTAAAATGGTTACATGGCCTTAAGCGGCCGATCTGGAGGAAACAATGAGAATTGCAGCTTTGTTAGCGTTTACCCTGTCCCTTTCGGCCGGCGCCTACGGCGGCGAGATGGAGTGCGTGGAAGCGGCCCGGATAAATTCCCCCTTCGCCCGCTGACACGGGGCGTACACGCAGCAAGCAGAAACCGCCGGGGCAGCCCGGCGGTTTTATTCGGTTGCGCGGCTGAATCTCAGCGCACTATGTCCAGGTAGATGAAGGTGCTGTAATGGTCGGGGGTATAGTATACCTCGCGCCCCTCGCCTATCATCAGGCGCTCGGCGCCGCGGAAGCTCTGCACGGGGCCGGCCATATACGTCACGCCGCCTATCACTACCGGCTCCGGGCCGGAGCCGGTGGGCCGGTTGGGAACTATGAGCGTGTATTCCAGGTAATAGCCGGCCGGTTTCTTGGGCAGGCCGTTGTGAGGTTTGCTGTGCACGTTGCCGTCGTTATCGTACGGCATGGGGCGGCAGACGGCTATCTTCGCCAGCAGATCGTTGATGGCCCTCACGCGGCGCTCGTCGCTCACCTTGGGCAGGAAAGTCCGGCCGGGCAGTATGGCGTCGCTGGGCTTGCAGGGCGGCTTGGGGTATTGGCGCTCCGCGGCGGCCGGCGTGGGCGTCGAGATGACTATCTCAGCCGCGGAGACAGGGACCAGCTCCGAAAGCAGGTCGTAAGCGGTTTTTTTGGAATCGGCAACCGCCGGCGCGGCGAAGGCCGGCGGCAGGGTTGAGAGAAACAGCGCGGAGAGCAGCAGAGGGAGTTTAAGCTTTCTCATTAATATAATTATGCCGGAAAGAACCGCCGCCCGTAAGGGCAAAAGGTCCCAGGCCGCCCTGGGCCTTTGGCTTAAATTAAAAACCGCCGGTATGTCCCGGCGGTTCAGCATGGCTGTGCCCGGCAAGCGGCCCCTTTATTGGCAGAACCGGGAGACCAGCGAGGTAAGGGTTTCCACGCGCGAGGGCTTGTAGAGCACGTCCACGGCCCCGATGGAAGCGGCCTTCTCTTCCACGCCGGGCAGACCGGTAATTATGGCGACAGGGATGTCGGCCAGCGCGGGGTCGTCCTGCTGTATCCTCCGGAATTCCCAGCCGGTCATTTCCGGCATCATCAGGTCCAGCAGTATCAGCCTGGGCTGCCGCAAGGCGCTCCTGAGGTAAGCCAGCGCCTCTTTGCCGTTGCCGGTAACGACCGTGTCGTAGCCCTGGCCCGTCAGGGTAGCCCGGATCAGGTCGCAGACGTTCTTGTCATCGTCCACCACAAGGACCGTCGAGGCCGCCGCTCCGCTCATTGAATGATCCCCATCTCTCTATAATATCAAAAACCCGCCGGTTTTTCAGCCCGGATAAGACCGTCGGGCCGCCCCGGCGGGATCAAAAGGGCGGCTGCCGCCTTTTCAGATGGTAATCATAGTTTCCCCGCCCTCGCGGCGGAGGACTATTATTTCAACGCGGCGGTTGCGGGCGCGGCCCGCTTCGGTGTCATTGGAGGCCGCCGGAGCGGACGGCCCGAGGCCGGCATAGGACATGCGGCCCGGCTCTACGCCGCTCTCCGCCAGGAAGCGGCAGACGCGGGCGGCCCTTTCGCCGGACAGGTCCAGGTTGAACCGCAGGGAACCGCTGGCGTCGCTGTGGCCGCGCACCAGCACCCTGTTGCGCCTGGCGCCTTTCAGGAACGCGGAAACCTCGCGCAGCGCGGGCAGGGCTTCTTCTTTGATCCGGCTTTCGCCTGGCCTGAAGATCCTGCTTTCGGGGAAAGTGACGGCGAGCCCCTCCGGGGTGTATGCCAGCCGCAGCCGCGCGGCCGCCAGCCTGCGGAGCTCCATCGGGGTGGAGAGGCTGACCATAATGACAGGGGTAGCGCGGTTTTTTTTATCCCGTCCTATCCAGGCTAGCCTGGCTTTATAAAAACCGTCGGGCAGCGGCTCGCCGCCGGATGAGACCCCGGTCCAGAGTACGCCGCCGGCCGGCGGGCGCCCGCTGCCCTGTATGAAGCTCATCTTGCGGCCGGCATGGTCGAGCACCTGTATCTGCCAGGCCGCTATTTCGCCGAGCCCGGCCGCCGGGTCGGCGAACGGGTCGGGGTCATCGTTGAACAGGAAAGTCACCGGCGCGGCCGCCGGGTCGGAGGTCATGACGACGCTGGCTTCGAGCGCCACTCCGGGCCGGCTTTCCCCGAAAGCGGTATCGGCCGGCCGCGCTGAAAGCAGCAGCAGCAGGGCCGCGGCCCCTTCAAGCAGTATTTGTTTTTGCCCGCCCTTCATGGCTATATTTTCCAAAATCCGCGCCAGCCGCGCCATGCGATTGGTCAACCGATGTAAAATAGAACCGTCCTCCCGGAACACAAACGCAGGTTTGGCCCGCTGAGCGAATATAATGTATTCTTTGTTTAAGACCCGCGACCGGCACCATATGAGCAAGAGAGACATAATACTGGTAGAAGATGACGCCCTTGTGGGGGAAATAGCGTGCGACATACTGACCGGCGCCGGCTACGCCGTGCGCTGGGTGCAGGACCCGCGCGAAGCCGTGGCGGCCATAAAGAAGGCCTCCCCCAAGCTGGTCATCACCGACATCATGATGCCCGGCATAACCGGCCTCGACCTCTGCAAGTCGATCTCCGCCGACCCCGAGCTGAAGGGGCTGAAGATCATGGTCATGTCGGCCAAGAGCTTCGAGGTGGAAAGGCGGCGCGCCCAGATGTTCGGCGCGGCCTATTTCCTGCCGAAGCCTTTCACCGAGAAGGGCCTGCTGAAAGCGGTGAAAGACCTCCTCCCCCCGCCGGCAGCGCAACCGCATTAAACAAGTTCCGGGCAGAACAAAACCGCCGGGCTCTCCCGGCGGTTTTTCATTCCCGGCGAACAGCCGCAAGTTTCAGCTTTCCTTATCCGGCCTCTCTTCCCTCCGCCTGCCTTTTCCCTTCTGATAGCCGAGCTGGGTATCGACCAGCTCTTTAAAAATGGACATCAGGATCTCTTCCTGTCCTTTCAGCTTTTCATAACCGGCTTCCTGGCCTTCTTTGCATAAATAGTAAATGGCCTCTATGGTGGAAACGCAGTGCGCGAGCGGCTGTTTTTTAATTATGAATTGCGAGCTGTAGCCGCGCGAAAAAGAAAGCCGTGGCAGGGCGCGGACATTGTGGCTTTTTCTCAGCACTCGCTGCGCGCCGCGCCAGGTACCGTCTATTACGAAGACAAGCAGGGTTTTCCCCGCCGGGAGCTGCTCTTTCCCCAGGGTTTTAAAACTTGCGGCTGCGGGACCGGGATACAGCACGAAAGGGCTGTAGGCCGGGTCCTGGATCAGGGAATTGATCCGTTCATTGTGCGTAAAATCCGTGCCGATGATAAGTTCCGCGTTCTTTAAACACAGCTTCGCAAGCCGGGCCGTCCCCGTTCTCTGCTTGTGGGCTTCCTTGGTATGCATGAGGATAATGAAACGCATCCTCGTGGCGAAGGGCTTCGCACTGCCGCATAAGCAGTTCATTTTAGGCCTGCGGCAGGTATAGCACTCCTCACGGTGGGCGGGCTGGGCGGCAGGCGTTTCAGTTCTCTTGATCATGTATGAGCGGCAATGCCGCTAGGTTCCAGCCACCGGCCCGCGCGACAGCCGGCGCAGTATAACCGCCGGCAGCGTGACCACCGTCCACAACAGCGCCAGCACGCCGCCCACGGCTATGCCCAGCAGCCGGAACGGCAGCAGGAGAAGCCAGAGCAGCGGGTAGAGCAGCAGGGCCAGCAGCGCCAGCGGCCAGCACAGCGCCAGCAGTATCAGCCACAGGATGAAAGTCAGCATCCCCCTATTTTATCAAAACAAAACCGCCGGGCTTGCCCGGCGGCTTCTCATAACAGGAGGCCGTTGCCTTTTTCAACTGCGGGATCCAGGTTTTCCGTCTTCCTCAACAGTTAAAAACTTAACGACGTCTATTCCTTCACCCAGCGCTATCCTGTAGGACAGCCTCTTAAGCAGGCTGCCCAGCGTGAACAGCGCCGCCATTATGAACAGCGCCACCAGGAATATCAGCCCCGCGTCGCTTATCTTGAAATAGAACACCACCGGCCAGATGATCAGGAGAAATATTATCCCGATCACGCCGGTGTAGACCAGCCAGTTGCCGATGCGCCAGACCCAGCGCCCGCGCGAGCCCAAACGCACCATCTCTTCATAAAGCGGGTAATCCTGCAGCATCCCCTTATTTTACTAAACCAGCCGTGTCCCCATTACTCTCCGCAGGAAGACAGGAAGCTGCTGCCCTGCCCGCCGGCGCGGATATCCTATAATATCCGCATGGGACGAAACTTGGGAGTTAAATTCAGCAGCTTTTCCGCGATTGTTCTTCTTATCCTTACCCTGGCCACTTTCGCGCTCATCATAATGGCCAATATCTAGCCCCCGACTTGCTCCGCAAATAAAAACCGCCGGGCTGCCCCGGCGGCTTCGCATTATTTACCGCGCTATTTCAGCGTTTTGACATAATAGGCGATAGCCCTGTCATAGCCGTTCACACAGGACGGCGGCAGGCCGCCGCAGGCCCGGAACAGTTCGCGCGCGGAACTCTTGAAATCCCCGGCCGAATACAGCGCCAGCGCCAGGAAGATACGGAGCTCGGGGTTGCTCGGGAAATGCTTTACCCCTTCCCGCAGAACCTTTGCCGCCTGCGCCAGTTTCTTATTATTGCGCAGCGTGCTGCCGTAGCCCACAAAGAAACCGGGCCGCTCCTTCCCGGGCAGCGCGTGCCAACCCTTGTAAACCTTGGCGTAGCAGGGCTCGGCCTTGAGCTCGCGCCCCAGGAAATCGTTGCAGCAGGCAAGCCTGTACCAGGCGCAGATATCCCCGGCATTGTCTTTCAAATATTGTTCCAGCAGCGGTATCAGCGCCTTCTTGGCGGGCACCGTCCGCAACTTCTCCAACTGGCGGATCTTCTTCTTGATATCTTTCATATTAAAATTCTGCCAAACAAACCCGCCGGTCTCTCCCGGCGGCTTCAGCGCATATTGATCCGTCAGTTTTTTAAGGCGTCGGAAGAATACTCCAGCCTGGTGCGGTAGGCGGCGGCCGCGGTATCCTTCAGGCATTTAACCCAGATGTCCCAGGTGTCCCGGTTGCGGTCTTCCGCCGCCAGCCTGGCGGCTTCCATCTGACCGGCGGGCGGGGCCTGGAACTTCTTGCTGTCCTGCGCGAGCGCCATCATCCCGGCGAAGTCGCCCTGCGCTTTCAGCTCCTTCATCTTTTTCTTCAATTCCCTGGCTTCGGCCTTGTCGTCCGCCGAAACCTTGTTCTTTTTCCCGGCGGCCTTGAGCTTGGCCTCATCAGGGTGAGCCTGCTTGTGCGCGGCAGCCAGTAGCTGGGCGCCCTCGTCCCCCCGGCCGCCCGGTGCGCCTCTGCGGAAATAGGCGCTGTCTATAGCGCCGTACTCTTTCGCCAAGGCCTGGAATTCCGATTCCTTGTGCCGGCCGGAGCTGACCTGCACGTTGAGTTCGCCGAAAGCCTGGTGGGGCGGCCGCTGCCCTGTCCTGGCGGCCACGCGGACCTCTAAAACAGTAAGGTTCCGAGACCCCACCTTCTTGGTGTACATAACATTAAAGCCGGCCTCGTCTTCCTCTGTGAAAGTTTTTATGCTGTCGCCGGGCTTCAGATTCGCCTCGAAGAATTTCCTGACCGCGGCCAGTTCGTCCTTGGTGAGGCGGTTTAGGTGATTCTTCTCGTCAACCTGCACGCTGCCAGGATACACCGGCATCGGGTGCGGCACAAGTATCTCTTCGCCTCCGTCAGCGAACAGCGCCCCCGCCCCCTGAACGGCAAAACAGAGCGCAGCCGCCATAAACAAGTTTTTAATTTTCATAGCTTCATCCTTTTCCCGGCCGCCCTGCCCGGCAGCCGGCGCCCCTAACCAATAGACTGAATTCTACCAAACAAAACCGCCGGGCTGCCCCGGCGGTTTCGCCTGCTTCGTATGATCACAGACTTGCCTTTAGGTCAGCACGCCGCTAAGCACCAGGTCCCTTATATAAATGCAGACCCAGGCCAGGATCGCTTTGGCTATCACGGTCGGAAGCAGGATCTGCCAGGTTATCCCCGCAAACCCGGCCTGCGTGAACCAAGGCCATATAGCCATGCCGACGCCGACTATAAAAAACGCCAGGAAAAGCGGGAAGGCCGCTTTTTTCCGCATGAACAGGAGCACGGACCCGGCCATACCCGCGATGGAGGTCAGCACGGTCAGCACCCATTCAAAAGGCGTAACACGCGCCAGGAGCGCCTGATGCTCCGGTGATACGGAGGCCGCGCCGGAATAAATGAAATAGAGCGCCAGAAGAGAACGGCCTATCGTAAGAAAATAAAATAGCGAGATAACCCACACCATCAGCGGGCGTTTCGCTTCCATTTTCATCGCTTCTTCCATCTGTATCCCCCTTATCCCTCGGTAGCCGGCAATATTATATCAAACCCGCCAAAAAACAAAACCGAAAGGCAGCCCCGGCGGGTTTACACAGCGATCAGGAATTTAGCAGACAACGGGGCCTATACAATTAAAGACGTGCGCCGAGGAAAGCCGCCAGGCGGGCTGTCTCCGCTTCCAGTTCGCGTTTGAAGGCGGCGCCCGGCGGTCGCGCCCCGGCAAAACCGGTCTCCACTACCAGCCGCCCTTCGCGCACCGAAGCGTTGGCCCAGCCCACAACAGCGTCTCCCCATAGCAGCGGCAGGGCGTAATAACCGCGCACGCGCTTGGCCGCCGGGGTGTAAGCCTCAAACCGGTAATCCCAGCCCCAGAACTGTTTGAAGCGATCCCTGTCCCAGACCAGCGGGTCGAACGGGGCCAGGAAGCTGACCTTGCGCGGCGCCTCGGCGGCCAGTTCACAGCCGGGCGGCAGCACATAGTCCTCGCCGCCGGCCTTCACCACGGCCAGCGCCCCTTCCTTTATCATGGCGGCCAGAAAAGCCGGCGCAGCGCCCAGGCCCGGGAAATACCGGCGCAGCGGCCGCGCGGCCATGGCCCGCAGCTGGCGCAGCGGCACGGGGGCCAGTATATTCACCAGCGCCAGCACGCGCGCCCGCATGCGCTGGGCCGGCAGCAGGTCTTCAGTGACCGGCCGGGCAGGCGCGAACACGCGGATGCCGTTCTCGCGGCGGGCCACCCGCAGCAGGCCGCGGTAATGCAGCCAGTCCAGCGCCTGCGTGGTGGCCTTGGACAACCCGCCCCAGGCATTGGTCACGCGCCGGGCGCCCAGCAGCGCCTCCAGCGCGGCCGGGTGCGCCTCGCCCTGGCCGGCCACCGCCGCCAGCACCTTCTTTTCAAAACCTTTAGGCGCGCCGCCGCCGCGCGGGTGCAGCAGCCGCCACACTCCGCGAGAAACAAAACCGTAGGCGTAAAGATAATCCTCTTCGATATCCAGCCGCGGGTAGAGCCGCTCCAGGTCCCCGGCCCGGTAACCGGGCACCCGTTGGCGCAGTATCAGGTCCTGCGCGCGCGCGGGCGAGCGGATGGGGTCCGCCTGCACGAAGCCCAGCCTGTCCACCGCCTGCTGCAGCGTGGGGGCTTCGGCCAGCGAGCGCGCCGCAGCCAGCGAGCGCAATTTGCGCAACTCTTTCATGCTTAAATTCTACCAAACAAAACCGCCGGGACGGCCCGGCGGCTTCGCTATAAATTTCCCTCCGCGCATCTTTCGCCGAATATGTTCAGCGGGCCGTGTCGCGCAGGGCCAGCAGTTGTGAGACGGTGACGAAAGAGTAGCCGCGCGCCTTCAGGCCTTTAATTATGCCGGGCAGCGCTCTCCTGTCCGCGGCGCAGGCTTCGCCGCAGAGCGGGTGCAGGAGTATTATGGAGCCCGGCACGGCCCCGTTAAGCACATACTCCTCGATGCGCGCGGCGTCGCCCGGGAAATAGGTGTCCGGCTCCAGGTCCCAGGTCACGCTGGTGACGCCGCGCCGGCTTAGGTACCAGGGCAGCGCCAGCAGCTTCTTGCCGTAAGGCGGGCGGAAGGTTATTTCGCCTTTGTAGCCGCTGGCGCGGATGAGGGCGTCGGTCCTCTCTATTTCCCGCGCCACAAAAACGGGCGTTTTGAAGACCATGCGCTTATGCGACCAGGTATGGTTGCCGAGCTCGTGGCCGGCGGCCGTTATGGCCGCCGCGATTGCGGGGTCCTTCTCAATATTGGCGCCGACGCAATAGAACGTGGCTTTGACACGTTCCCGGGCCAGCAGGCGCAGCACCTCCGCGTCCGCTGCGAAAGGCGCGTCGTCGAAGGTGAGGGCCGCCACTTTCTGCTCCGTGGCCACGCGCGCGACGAGGTCGCCGAAAACCTGGAAGGTCCTGGCCTTGCTGAGCCGCAGCAGCCCGTACCCGGCCGCCGCCGCCGCGCATAGCACTACCGCCGCGATCTTAACTGTCCGCATACAAGAATTCTACCAAACAAAACCGCCGGGCTCCCCGTCGGTGCAAATAACTCAAATACTCAACAACGTCCCCTTTTAGTATTATACGCGTGGAGACTATAAGATGTTCGAGCGCGCTAAAGATTTTTACAACAAGCACGAGCCGGCCTGCACGGCGGGTTTTTTCGTCGCCGGCTTCCTGTTCGACGTCCTCGCCGTGGGGCGGATAGACAAGCTGCACAACATCATCCACCAGGCGACCTACCTTACCCTGTGCGCCTGGCTGACCGGGCTGGAACTGCGTGAGACCTACGGCGGCTTCGTGCCGCCGGAACGGCTGAAGACGGCCTGGCGCTACCATGTGGGCGCCACGCATTTCATGCTCGGCACCCTGCTGAATATCTACACCCTTTTCTATTTCAAGAGCGCCTCACTGTGGACCTCGCTGGTGTTCCTGGTCGGTTTGACCGCCCTGATCGCCGTGAACGAGTTGAAGCCTTTCAAGAACTCGGGCACCCTGCTGCGGATGAGCCTGTTCAGCCTTTGCCTGGTGTCTTATTTCACTTACCTCGTGCCCACCCTGATGGGCCGCATCGGCGCCCTGCCTTTCCTCGGCTCCATAGTCGGCGCTTCGGCCTGCGCCGCGCTCCTGGCCTGGCGGCTTAAAGCGCGCCTGCCGGAACAGGAGCTGGCGGTGCACAGGCATACGCTCTATCCCTTCGCCGTGGTCGCCGCGCTGTTCACCCTCCTCTATTTCGCCAAAGTGATACCGCCCGTGCCGCTGTCCATCTCCGAACTAGGCGTCTACCACGGCGTCAGCCGCAATGAGAACGGTTTTGAACTGGTCTCGACGCGGCCGCGTTGGAAGTTCTGGCAGCGCGGCGACCAGACCTTCCTGGCGCGGCCCGGCGACAAGCTTTATTGCTGGGCCGCGGTTTTCGCGCCTACCAATTTCAGGGAACACCTTTCGGTGCGCTGGCGGTACCGCGGCCCGGACGGGTGGAGCGAGTCCGACACCATCCCCATGCCCATAACGGGAGGCCGCGACGACGGCTGGCGGGGCTTCACGTCAAAAGCCAACTACCAGCCCGGCCGCTGGCGGGTGGAGATCATAACCTCCGACGGCAGGGAGCTCGGGCGCATAGACATAAAAGTCAAGACCGACGACTCCACAGGTCCGCGCGAAGAGCGTGTCCTTTCGCGCTGAAAGCTTAGTCCCACCGTACCGGCGCCCCCGAATTGCTAAAATTGTAATATGAAAGCCCTCTGGAAGCGCCACCCGCTGGACCGCGAGATCTTCCGCATCGCCGTCCCGGCCTTCCTGGGTTCGCTGGGCTTCGTCCTTTTCGACATCATCAATATCTTCTGGGTCGGCACGCTGGGGACCGCCGCCATAGCCGGCGTGGCCTCAGCCGCTTTCCTTACCTGGGCGGTCTACGCGGCCATGGCCGCCACCACCGCCGGGGCCAACAGCCTTATCGCGCAGGCCTTCGGCGCCGGTAAGAACGAGGAAGCGCGGCAGACCGCCGTTGAAGCCGCCTGGCTGAGCCTCGGCGGCTGCCTGCTTATAATGGCCCTGCTGCTGCCCAGCATCCCCCTCATCTTCCGCCTGATGGGCCTGCAGCCGGAGACCGCCGCCTACGCCCGGCAGTACCTCACCATCTACGTCTGCGCCCTGCCGCTCTATTACCTCTGCAATCTGGCGGGCAGCGTGTTCAACGCCTACGGAGACACGCGCACCAATGTGATCATAATGTCGGCGACGGTGGCGCTCAACATAGTGCTGGACCCCGTGCTGATACTGGGCTGGGGGACCGGCAAACCGCTGGGCGTGCCGGGGGCCGCGGCCGCCTCAGTGATCGTCACCACCATAGCGCTGGCGCTGCAGGTGGTATTCCTGCGCCGGCGCGGCTACCTGCCGCCGCTGGCCGAAGTGCTGCGGCTACCCGCCTTCACGCGCGGCGCGCGCATGCTCAAGATCGGTGTGCCGGCCGCCTCTGTAAATGTTGTGTGGTCGCTCGTCTACCCCGCCCTCACGGCCATCATCACGCGCTTCGGCGAAGCCCCTCTCGCCGGGCTTAGCGTCTGCTTCAGGCTGGAAGGCGTGCCCTATTTCCTCGGCATAGGGTTCTCCACCGCCATGGCGGCGCTGGTGGGCCAGTCCTTCGGCCGCGGCGACATGCAGCGGGTGCGCCAGATAGTGGCGCGCGGCCGCCTGCTCATCACGGTGCTGCTGCTGCCGGTGGCCCTGGCTTTCATCTTTATCCCCGAACTGCTGGTGCGCCCCATGACGTCGGACCCCGAAGTGATAGCCAATGCCGCGCGCTACCTGCGCACCGTCGGCTATTTTGAAATTTTTCTAGGCTGGGAATTGCTCTTTGAAGGCGTGTTCACGGGGCTCGGCCATACCCGCGACTACATGTTCATCGCCGTGCCGCTCACGCTGGCGCGCTGGCCGGCGGCCTGGCTGCTGGCCATCACCCTGGGCTTCGGCACGCCGGGCATCTGGTGGGCCATAACCCTCTCCACTTTCGCCAAAGGCGTGTGGGCCTCCTGGCTCTTCCACAAGGGCGGCGCCACCTCCCGCCTGCTTAAGGCGAACCAAGCCCCCGCCCTGGCACTGCAGCAGTAAACATAAAAACAAAACCGCCGGGTTTCCCCGGCGGCGCCAACAACTCAAAAACTAAGCAGCGTCCCTCAACGGCCGGGGGGCGTCTTCACACCGCAGGCCTCTACCCGCTTTATCAGGCCGGAGAAGTTCTTAACCATTTCCTCCGTCGCGGTCTGCGCGAAGATCTTGCGCTTGAAGAGGCTCGACAGCACGAAGGAATGTTTACCCTTCTTCAGCTCCGCGGCCAGGTTCACCCTGACCGGCTCCTGGTAATTGTGGAAATAATAGAAATAAATATCACCCTTATTCAGGTCGTAGATATTGGAGTAGACCGTAGCGGCCACGCCCTCCACGTGCACCGCCGCCATGAGGGAAAGGAAGTTGGCGACATTAACGGATGCGTCCTCTTTGAGCATGGCGTTGGCTATGTCGAACCTGGGGTCGAAGATAGTGCTGTTCTCCGGGTCCGCCTGGCTGAAGTTGGTAAGCACCTGGTAATTTTCGCTGCTGCGTATCACCGAAAGCCGGTCGTCTTTGCCTATCCCCAGTATCGCCGAGCGCCCGCCCTTGTCCGCGAGCAGGACCTGGATGGTAAAGAAGTCCGGGACCTGGTATTCCTTTATTATCTTGATCGCTTCCTCCACCGTGGCGGCCTGGGCCAGCACCCTTCTGAGGATATAACCCTGGTATTCGTCTTGCGGGTCCAACACTTTCTGTTCGGGAGAGAACTTCATCTGGCGGGCGCCCTTCAACGGGGTGGCGGTCACATCATAGGCCAACCCCTGGTCGTTCATGCCGCCCTGGGGGTAATGCTCTATCATCGGGGGCTCGGCGGGCGGCACGGCGCTGGCGGGGTCGTGGGGCGTTTCCATGTAGAAATGGCCGTATTTCCCCTTGGCGGCCGGCACAAAGGTTACCACCGCGTAGGAATTGGTCTGATCCTCGTTATTCCCGAAGAAAGTTTTGGCGCCGTCGGTAACCGTAAAAACGGAACAGGCGCTGAGCGGCTGGCTAATGCAGACCAGCGCCGCTGCAACCAGGATAGTGTTTCTCATGCTTTTCCCCTTATTCCCTGTTGGCGCTACCCGCGCTTTTCCAGCAGCTCGCCGCCGAAAGCCGCGCGGCCCGCCGCGGGCGGTTCGTAAAAGATATGCACGCTCTCTACCGGCCTGGAGCAGGCCTTTGCCAGGGCCCGGGCCAGGGCCGCGGCCTCGCGCAGCCGCTCCTTTTGCGGCGCGCCGGAGGCTTTAAGCAGTTCCACGAACACCGGCCGCATTCCCCGGGGCACCGGGCCGCCGCACTCGGCATAGTTGGCGCGCGGCAGGTACCTCAGCCGCACCCAGACGCGGCCGGGCGGCGCCTTAAGCACTTTGGCGGCCGCATCCGCGATGCGCCGGGCCAGGTTCCCGCTCCCGGCCGAGGGCTTTCCCACAATTTCCACTTGCAGTATAGGCATACCCTGATTCTACCAAAACAAGACCGCCGGGCCCTCCCGGCGGTCTTGCCTGACTTCGCCGGAGCGTCATATGCTTAAGCGTCCCCGATTTCCCGCTTTCCCACAAGTGCCCCCTTGGACGGCCGGGCCTGGGCCCTATGGCCTTGCAATAGGCGCGGCTGGAAGCTAACCTATATACATGAACTTCCGCCCCGCCTGCATTACGATTGCCGCGCTCGTCTGCCTGATGGCCGGCTCCGCCGCGGCCGAGCTCACGCCGGAAGCCAGCGCCAAAATAACCGAATTGCGGAAATCCCTCGAGACGCGGGGCACACGGTGGACCGCCGGCGAGACCGCTGTCTCCAATCTCACCGAAGACCAGTGGAGCAATTTGGTAGGCCTGGACACCAACGCCCCCTCCGGCCCGCTGGCCCCCGAAGCGCCCGAGACCCGCCTGCGCAGCTCTATCGATTGGCGCAGCAACGGCGGCAACTTCATCACCGCCCCCAAGCAGCAGGGCGGCTGCGGCTCCTGCTGGTCCTTCGCCATGACCGGCGCGCTGGAATCCTATGTCATGCGCAAGAGCGGCAAGCCCGGCCTGGCCATCGACCTTTCCGAGCAGCTCTATATTTCCTGCAGCAGCGTCGGCAGCTGTAAGGGCGGAGCACTCTTCCCTATCTTCCTGGTACGCCAGGGCCTGCCGGACGAATCCGCCTATCCCTACGCCGAAGCGAACGGCACCTGCTCCAACGCCGCCTCCGGCTGGGAGCGCAACACGCACAAGATTGGCGGTTGGGGCATGGTGCTGCCCACCGTAAACAAGATCAAGGCCGCGCTGGCCCACTACGGCCCGTTGCCCACCTCTATGCAGGTCTACGAGGACTTCCTCAACTACACGGGCGGCGTTTACTCCCGCGTGGCCGGCAAGCGCGTCGGCGCCCACGCCGTGCTGCTGGTGGGCTACAACGACGAAGAGGAATATTTCATAGTTAAGAACAGTTGGGGCACCAACTGGGGCGAGAACGGCTTCTTCCGCATAGATTATTCCGAGATGCACTCCCGCGTCATCTTCGGCCTCACCACCGTAGCCTACTACTGATCCTGCCGTTCAAAAGAAATACCGCCGGGGATTTTCTCGCCCGGCGGCACAACAACTCAAAAACTCAACAACGTCCCCTGCCCGCGCTACTCGCTGGCCAGCAGCTGGAGCAGCAGCGTCTTCCAGAGGCGCGTCATCCTGGCCAGGTGCAGAGAAGCAACGCCAGAGACTGCGCCCAACAGAGTCAGCGGGCCGCTTATCAGGGCGGTCAGTTTCCACAGGCCATACTCCGGGCGGTTAAGGCTGGCCAGCCCGACCGCCACCATGGCCGCGGGCACCAGGCTGAGCAGCAGGCCGGCGGCCGCGCCCCAGGCTGCGAACCGGCCGAGCGACAGGTCCTCGAACCTGCTCCGGCGCTCGGCGAACCCGATCACGATGGAAAAGAGCCCGCCGCCTATAAAGGCCGGCATGCCCAGCGCCGGCAGCGGGGCGTCGAAGACCCTGAAGAAAGCGTCCCAGGGCAGGAAGGGCGTTACCAGGCTGGTCACCCCTATAAGCAGGCCGGCTACCGCCCAGCCGGCCGCCCAGGTAAGGCACATCCAGACCATACCGCGTAAGCGCAACTGCCAATTACTCATTTTGATCTCCTCCTGCTTATTAAGGGGCCGGCGGGCGGCGCCGGCAGTTTCGCGCAAAAGCTCAAAATCCAAGACCTGACCCTTTTGCCCCGCCTAGAGCTGCCTGAAGTTATCGCTTTCAGCGCGAAGATTCCGCAGAAATTGTTCCAATTCAGCCTTGCGCGCGGGCAACAGCGCGCGGCCGGCAGGAGACAGCACCCTGGCGGGCACCTTCGCCAGCATATCCTCAAGCCCGGCCGCCATCATCGGCGTCGTCGGGGCGGCGCCGTTGGGATCCACCAGCGCCAGCAGACGCGCCGCGCCTATTGCCCCAAGCCACTCAAGGGCGTCGGCATCATGCAGATATAGCGCCTCAGGGCCCTCCGGTGTGCGTTCGTGCATATGCGTGCGGATCGCCCCGCGCACGGTGTCCAATTTGGCCGCGGGGAAACCGGCGCCAGCCAGCACCTCCGCGGCGCTCGACAGCGCAACCTCCGCATGATCGGCCTTCGGGTCCGCCCAGGGGGCGAACGCCCCCATGTCGTGAAGCCACGCCGCGGCATAAAGCACGTCGTCGTCCAGCTGGACCTTGTCCGCCGCGGCCAACTTTACCGCCAGGCTGTAATCACGCGCCGCATGAGAAGCGC
The DNA here is from genome assembly GCA_001799895.1 of Elusimicrobia bacterium GWD2_63_28. Classification (GTDB taxonomy): domain Bacteria; phylum Elusimicrobiota; class Elusimicrobia; order Elusimicrobiales; family UBA9959; genus UBA9959. The sequence goes on along the minus strand of MGUI01000043.1, from coordinate 16,043 downwards.
CCCAGGCCGGATGCCTGAAATTAGCCATGGCGAATTCCCGCACGTTAGTTCGCCAGCCCTGCGGAGCAGAGCGGCTGACCGTGGCCGGCCGCTGTCCGCCGTCCGGCCCACCCGCAAAAACCGCCGTGCCCGGCCCCGCCGAAAGAATTGCAGCAGCTGCCGCCGTCACAAGCCCCGACCTGAAAGAAGGAACATGAAAATGTGTGTTGCCCATATACTGATTATACAAACCCCCCTTCAAAAACAAAACCGCCGGGCTGTCCCGGCGGTTTCGCGTTGCTGGCTGGCGCTGTTTACTGCACGCTAACCTTGCCCTTCTTAACAAACCCTTCATTCCAGCTGCCGGCGCCGACCGCGGACCTGCGGACTTTGTACCAGTCGTCCTTCTCGCCTGTGATCAGCACCTTTTCGCCGCTGTTGAGTTTGGTCACCGTGCCGACGAACAGCCAGCCGGCCTTTTCCTTTATGGCGGTGTCGTCCTTGTTGATTATGGCGACCTTGTTGGGATTGGTCCTCGTGTACATCTGCCGGGCATCGCCGATCTGCCTGCCCCTCTCGGTGAAAGTCACCACGAGGGCGTCCGAGTCCGGCGCGACCACGTCGTAGAGCCTGCCGATGTTGAGGTTCACCGCGGCTTTCCCCCGGCCGCCCACGCCTTCGGCGCGCAGATCGGGCACCAGGGTTATCTCCCCGCGCTCGCTCTTTACCACTACAGTAACGGTGTCGGACTTCTGGAAACCGAAGTTGCGCACCTCGGCCCGCAGCATGATGTTCTCGCCCGCCTCGAACTGGCCGTTACTGTTCTCGTCGTAGAACGAGATGCCGGAGACCTTCAGCACGGCGTTCTCGCTGTAATGCTTGTCCGCGGCGGCGATGCCGGCCTGCTTGCCGGCTTCAAAAGCGCCCGGATACACCTCGGCCGCCATCTTCTGGTAGCCCGCGTTGTAGCCGCGCTTGGTCTGCTCGGCGCAGCCGGCCTCGAAACCTTCCCGCTGGCCGGTAGCCCGGCCATTGCTCAGGCCCAGGGCCCGCTGGTCGGCGTATTCCCTATTGCTGTATTCCTCATAGAACGAGGCATACGCCGAGTTGTACGCCGCCCGGTAAGCCGCCTTGTAGCCCTTGTCTTTGCCGTCGGCAAAGCCGGTCCGGTAGCTGATGGAGAACTGATTGTCGTAGGCGCGCCTGTAGGCCTGGTGGTATCTTTCGTTGTAGCCCTCCCGCTTGGCGTCGTCATAAGCCCGGCGATAGCTTCTCTGATACCCCTCTCTGTAGCCTCTCTCGTAGGCCTGCCGCTCTTCCGGGGTAGCGTAACCGTTGCGGGCCAGCTCTATGGGGAGGTCCATGCCCCTCACGCTTTTCGTGCCGGCGCTTTTCAGGCCGCGCATGTCGGCGGTAGAGGTTTGAAGTTCGTTCTCACGCTGGGCGAAGCCCGCCTGGTAACCGGCCTTGCGCCCGCTCTCGGACTCCATGACAGCCGCGTCGGCCTGCCCTTTGGCGTAGCCGTTGCTGTAGGAAGCGGCGTCCTGCTGGCCTAACTGTTTGGCCTCGGCATAGGCGCCGTTATAACCATTGGTATAGCCCGCGTCGTAGCAGCGGCGCTTGCCGGCCTCGGTGCCGTTATTGATACCGGCGTTCTGGCCGTCGGCGTTGCCCTGCTGCGTGCCCGCGGACTGGTCGACGCCATAGCCGTCCCTGTAGCCCGCTGCCCTGCCGGCGGAATCGCCTTCGTTAGTACCGTTCCTGCGGCCGTCCCTTTCGCCGTCGTTGATGCCTTCGGCGTAGCCTTCGCGGCGGCCTTCCCTGGCGCCTTTATCGGCGCCGTCGCGCATGCCGGCGTTATAAGCGTGGGTAGTATCTACCGGCTTAGGAGGCTGGGGAGGCTGCGGAGGCTGCGGAGGCTGCGGAGGCTTGGGCGGATGAATGGGTTGACCGGGCTGGCCGGGGTGGTCAGGCTTGGGCGGCTGGCCGGGATGGCCGGGCTGCCCGGGGAACGGAGGTTTTTGAAACTCTTTCTGTTCTTGTGTGATTTGGTTAACAGTGTCGCCGACTTCCGACAGCTGTTTGACAGAGACATCGGAGGCGGAGACCGCGCCCGAGACTATCAGGAGAGAGGAAAACACTGACGCCGCACGGAATGTCTTTTTCATTAACGCACCCCTTGGCTCCGGACCCGGAGCATAGACCAGATAAGATATTGTAGCCTAACCATCTATTCCTATAAAGAGCAGAAAGGCCCTGTCAGCTATAGGCCCTTTGGCCTCAGGCGGACGCGCCTAAAAGGCGGCAGCGGTCTTTTTCTACAGCCCCTCCGGGACCGCCAGGCCGCGGGCAGCGCAGAAAGCGCGCAGGTCCGCCGGCAGCGGCACTGAGAACACGCGCTCCAGCCCCGCTTTACGCATATCTATTTCAGCGCAATGCAGCGCCTGCCGCGGCAGCAATAGCTTTTCTTCCAGAGCCGGCGTCCAGCCATTGTCCAGGAAATCCAGGTAGCAGCGGGCGTCCGGCCCGTAGACCTTGTCCCCCACCAGGCTGTGCCCCAGCCATTGCGCGTGGGCGCGGATCTGGTGCATGCGGCCGGTTTCGGTAACCACGCGCGCCAGCGTAAAACCTCCGCCGCAGGCAAGCGGTGCAAAATGAGTTACCGCGGACCGCCCGTCCGGCCTTACGCCCGCTTTGAAGTACACCGGGCTGCCTTCGTCGTCGCCCAAAGGCTGGTCTACCGTAACCGGGCCGGAAAGTTGGCCGGTCATTATTGCCAGGTAGATTTTCCCCACCTGCCGCCGCTGCATGGCCTTCTGCAGGCGGCCCGCCGCAGCGGGGTTCTTGGCGAACACCACCACCCCGCTGGTCTCGCGGTCCAGCCGGAAAACCAGGTGGGCGGCGGCAAGCCCGAAGTGTTCGCGCACCGCGCCGGCCAGGCTGGACCAGGGCCCGTCCTTGGACGGATGGCAGATAATGTCCCCCGGCTTGTTTGTTACTATAACCTGCTCGTCGTGGTGGATTATCCAGCTGTCGAGTTCCGCCGGGGCTATCTGGCCCACGTTCACCAGCCGCGCGCGGCGCGGCCAGGGGCAGGCCAGCCGCGGATTGAACGCGGGGCGGTCATCCCCGCTCATGCGGCGGACCAGTCAGTCTTTATCGTTTTTGCCATTAGAACCACAAGAATCAGCTAACTATTAAAAAGTTAGGAAGATAGGAAGCAGCGTCCCCTACTTATATTCCTCAGGCCAGGGGGCGGTGCGGGTCTTGGGGCCGCCGGGTTCCGCCCAGCCTTTGCGGCTTCCGGCCATCTTGGTGGGGAACAGCTCTATGGTCAGTTCTTCCGGCCAGAACCAGAGCTTTATCTCGCGCTCGCCCTCTATGGGGTCCGAAGAGACATGCACCACGTTCTCGAAGATGCCCTTGGTGGTCACGCGGCCCAGGCTGCCGCGTATGGTGCGGTAATCGGCTTCTTCCGGGTTGGTGGCGCCGGCTATGGCGCGGGCCTTGTTGACAGCCCCTTCGCCGGTAAAGGCGAAGGCCAGCACATTGTCCTGGTTATTGTCGAACTCGCCCATGATGAAACGGATCAGCTCTTCGTAAAAGGGCTTCTCCCGGAGGTGATGATAGTGCGCCTCGGCCAGTTCCCTGGTGACCTTGGCCATGCGCGCGGCCACCATCCGCAGGCCGGTGGCCTCGAAGCGCGTCAGCACATAGCCCGCCAGCCCCTTAACCATACCGTCAGGCTTTACTATTACAAGTATAGATTCTTCCATTTGTCGGCTCCCGGGAAAACAAGTAGGTGTCACATTTATTTTACAAAACAAAACCGCCGGGAAGGCCGGCGGCACAGATAACTTAAAAACTCAGCGGCGTCCCCAGTCAATGATGCGGGGGCGTGACGGCTTTTGGCCCCGCGTGGAGGGCCTGGCTGACCGTTTTAACGACTTCCCTGGTGGAAAGCACTTTAGACATGGCGCCGCGGCAGTTGGGAATTTTTGCAAAAGCGCGCGCCAGCTGCGGGTCGGCGCCGTGGGCGGACAGGATCAGGAAAGGGGTCTTGGAGGTTTTATGCATGTTCCTGATGGCCACGGCCACGTCGTGACCGTTCATGTCGCCAAGATTGTAATCCAGCAGCACCAGGTCGGGAAGGAAGGAAAGAGCGCTCTTTATCCCCTCCGCCCCGCTGCCGGCGGTCAGGGTTTTATACCCTTCCCTCTTCAGGCACTCCGCGAGCACCCAGGACAGTTCCAGGTTGTCGTCTACGATAAGTATCTTCTTCATTTTTTCAGGACAAAGCGCCGCATTCCCCGCCGTTCCACCGGCCCACAAAAACTATTTTAGCAAATGGGGATTATCCGGTTTTAACAGAACCGCCTGGCTTCCCCGGCGGCTCCGTGCTGCGCGGCAGCGGGCAAAGGAACGGAGCTTTCTCCCTACCGTTTCTTCCTGGCCGCGCGCTTCGTGCGGGCCGCATCTTTCTCTGCTTGGGCAATAGCCGCGAGGAATTGCGTGCATTCCGGGCATTCCGCCCCGGAAGCCAGCACCGCCTGCAGGCGCGCCTTGGCCTCCGGATATCGCTTCACCTCGAAAAGGGCGCGGCCGAGCGCCTTATTTATCCGGGACAGCCCGGCCGGATCCTTCATAAGAGGTTCCGCCTTTGAAAGGTAGGCGAACGCCGTTTCATGGTCGCCGGCCTCCAGGGCAGCGCGCCCATAGGCGTAGAAAAATTGCGCGGTATTCGCGCCTTGGGCGGACAAGATCCCGAATTCCTCCGCCTTTCGCAGGTATCCGATGGCTTCGGGATATTTCTTTCCGGACGAGGCCGCCAGCCCCAGCATCATATGCACGTTCGGGGCTTTGCTCCCCATCGATACAGCTTTGCCGCCATAGGTCAGAGTGGATTCCACGTCGCCGGATTCAGCGCTGAGCATGGCGATGCGCTCATGCGTGCGCAGCAGCGTGCTTTCAGGCACTGCCGCCTTGCCGATACTATGCAGTTCGGCGAGGCGCTTCAGGTCGGCGAGCGCCTCCGCCTGCTTCCCGGCATCCTCGTAAAGGACAGCGCGGCTTGCCAGATACATCGCCACCCTGTCGTCCGGCAGCCGGGAGACCATGGAATTGCACGCCTTCAGGGACCCGGCCGAGTTACGCGCCAGACAAGACGAGGCGGTAGCCCGGTAGTTAAAGAAATACGCGACCAGCCCGATCACCGCGCAAGCCGCGGCCGCCAGTCCCCATTTTAATATCTTTCCCATATCCTTCCTTGTTATCCGCCCCGCTTTTTAAACATTCTACCAAACAAAACCGCCGGGCTTCCCCGGCGGCTTCGCACTAGTTAGGAAGATAGGAAACAGCGTCCCCTATCTCCCGTGTTTGCTAAAATCTTAACAGACACCGGAGGAAATCATGCACAAGAGATACACCCTCGCAGCGGCACTGCTCGCCCTTCTGGCCGGAAGCGCAGCAGCACAGTTCGTCCGCACCGAAGACCTGCGCGTTCGCCCGCCGGAGGCCTGGAAGCCGCACACGCTCTACGGCCTGGACCTGACGCTCGGCGGCAGTTACCTCAACGGAAACGTAAAGAACTACGGTTTCAACGGGGGCCTGGAGTTCGACTGGAAGCCCGCGACGGACCACTCCGTTTTCCTGCAGGCCGCGGATAATTACGTGAAATACGGCGAAACTGCGGTTACGGATAAGTCCAAGGGTTCGCTGCTCTACGCCTATGCGGTTAAACCCCGCCTCAACCTGTTCCTGCAGACCACGCACAACCACGACAAGTTCCGCAGCGTGAAGTACCGCATGACCAATACCGCCGGCCTCTGCTATCACAACTTCCTGCCCGGGGTCCTCAAGCCAGTCATGCTCAGCGCCGGCCTCACGCCCGAATACGAAAAGGACAACGCCGGCGGCATCAAGCGCGACCTGCGCGCCACGGGGCGGCTCAACTTCGCCATGCAGCTCACCGACACGATGAAGCTCAACGGCGACCTCATCTACACGCCGCGCCTGGCCGACACCGGCGACGCGCGCCTATACGCGGAAAGCTACCTGGAATTCAAGGTCTGGAAGGAAGCCGTGGCATTCAGGCTCACTGCCACCGAGGAATACGACTCGCGCCCGTCACCCGGCATCAAGCGCAACGACTTCGGCCTTAACCACGCCCTTGTGGTCAAATTCGCCCGCTGAGCGCGATAGGGGAAGGCTCCCGCACAAAACAAACCACCTGGCTTCCCCGGCGGCTCAGTCGTGTCAGCGGAAGGCGGCTATGCCCATGGCGGCCAGCAGCAGCAGGGGCAGCGAAGCGTAGAAGTAGCCCATGAAGGGCCACCGGGAGGTGAAGCCGCCGCGCTCATCGAGTATTATCGAGGCGGGCAGTTCGTCAACCAGCATGGAGCGCCGGGGCTTGAGCGGGTCGTAAAGCACGGGCTCTTCCGTCTCGTCCTCCATGGCGGAGGTAAAGTTCATGTCCGAGATATTGGTGTATTTCTGTCCCCCGGCTTCGTATTCGAACCTCATGCGGTAGACTTCGGAATCCCCGCAGGTTATCTTCACTTTGGACTTGAGCCTGGCGTGGCAAAGCCGCCAATTCACCAGGCGGTCCAGCTGCATTTGGCCGAAACGGAAAGCCCACCACCCGGTAAAGGCGGAGACGGCGACCGCGAAGAGGAAGGCCCCCGGCAGGACCAGCCACGCCGCGGAAAGATCGGTAAGCCCCTCGCGCAGCCCGCCTACTATACCGTGCAGCTTGTCGAGCGACGGCACAAAGACCAGCGCCAGCACGAACAGGCTCATAAGCACGAAGTTATTGCCGAACAGCACAGCGAGCCGCAGCCCGCGGGAAATGCCGCGCGGCGGCGGAGCGGCCGCGGCCAGCCTGCGTCCGGCAGTCATCAGGACCCCTGTTCGCCAGCCGCCCCAGGGCCGCGCCGCGGGGCCGGGCTGCTGCGCGGCAGAACCGGCAGGCGACAGGTCCTCCAGCGGCTCGTCCTCAGGCTCCCCGTTCACGGAAACACGCGCGGCCCTGGCCGCTTCCGGAGTTTCCGCCTCTGTCCGGCGGCGGCTATTGAAAGAAAAATTAATCCCCATAAAGTACCGCCGGGGAAGCCCGGCAGCCGTCAATATTCGTTCCAGGGATGTCCGTGCTTGGTATCCGTGCCGGTGCAGCCAATGACCACCAAGCCTGTCACAGGGTCGTACAGCCATTTCCCGCTGTCGCCGTCGAGATGGCTCCTGGCCTGGCCCCGGGGCATACCTGTCGAAGACGCCGCGCTGAAATTCTCCGGGCTTGGCCTCAACTCCACTCCGGAAATGCGCCCGTGCCGGTGCATGCCCCGCTTTTCCTTATCGAAGCAGTACAGTTTAAGCTCCGGAACCTTCATGCTGGAGAGGTCCGCGGGCGGCCGGCCGTCGCTGGCCTTCCGGTATTCCGCGACCTGTCCCCGCAAGTCCTCCAGCGCCCTGAACGCCTCCACGTCGCTGCCGAGGGCGCGCATGACCCTTACCGAGGGCCACACATATACCCAGAAAAGAAGTCCCGCGAGCGCCGCTATTATAGCCGCTATCCTCATATCAATTTATTGATGCCATATCCGGCTCCCGCTCCGTACCCAGCGTTTATTCTACCAAAACAACCCGCCGGGCTTCCCCGGCGGCACAAATAACTCAAAAACTCAGCAGCGTCCCCTGCCCTCTACAGCGCCTCGAGCAGCTTCAGCACCAGCGCCACCGACCGCCGCGCCGCCTCCGGCATGGAAGTCTTATACACCTTATGGCTCTTATCCGCAGTGACGATGTCAGAAATGGACCGGATGACGAGGAACGGCGTGTGGAAAAGGTAGCAGGTCTGGGCTATGGCGGCGCCCTCCATCTCCACCGCCATCACCGACGGGAATTTTTTAAGGATATCCCGGATCTGCCGCGGGTTATGGATAAAGGAATCCCCGGACATTATCTGGCCGCGCAGCCCCCGCGCGTCCTTTTCGTTTTTCAGCGCGCGCATGGCCAGCGCCAACAGGCGCTTATCTGGATAATAGGCCGCGGGCATTTTGGGGATCTGCCCGAACTCGTAATCAAAAATGGTGGCGTCCGCATCGTGGTGGCGCACCTCGGCGGAGACTACGATATCCCCGACGCGCAATTTATCCGGCGGGAAACCTCCGGCTACGCCTGTGTTTATAACCCGCTCGGGCGCGAATTCGTTTATGAGCAGCGCCGTGCCCACAGCGGCGTTGACCTTGCCGATGCCGCACCGCAGCAGCGTCACCCTGTGGCCGAGCAGGCGGCCCGTGTAGAATACAAAAGCCCCGCGGCGCGCTATGCGCGGCCGCTCCAGGCGCTTGCGCAGCTCCCGCAGCTCCTCTTCCATCGCGGCGATTATGCCTATCTTCACGTTGACTCCATTAAAAGCTAACCGTCCTTCTCCACCTCATAGCGATATTCTATTATTTCCGCCCACCCCCGCAAAACAAAACCGCCGGGCTCTCCCGGCGGCGGACCGTCTCAAATAGTTCAATAGTTAAGAGCGTCCCGTAGGTCAGTCGCTGACGCTGAAAGAATTCCAAAAATCATTAACGTCGCCGCGCAGGGTAGTGTCGCAGGAGGCGGCGCAGACCTGCACCAGGTAAAGGTCGTATTTCGCCATGCCGTCCTTGCGCGCCATAACCCTGAATTTGCGGCCGTGGCCCAGTATCACCTCGTCCTCGCGCTGGTCTATCAGTATGCCGCGCTCTCCGGGCCCGGCGAAGTACAGGGCGAAGACGGCCCGCCGGTCGGGTTTTCCCTCGTCAGTCATCTCCATGGCGAAATAGCGCGCCACGCTGTAGGTAACTGAAGTGGAAACGTAGCCCTTGTCGGTGAACTCCTCGCCTGTCTCAAAAGGCTTGTCCTGCCGGTAGCCGAGGCCCAGGCCGCGGAAGAGCACCAGGTCGCCGGGCAGCTTCGGCGCACTGCGCAATATCTTGTCGATATGGCCCACTATGACCTTCGCGTCGTCCGGGCCGGTGCCGTACCAGGCGTAAGGCTGCGGATGATAGCGCAGGTAGCCGTTTATCTCGTTGTAGATCGGGTCTTCCTTGCTGATATAGGCCTCCAGCGCCATCACCTCGTCCTCCGAAGAGCCGAAGAAGTCGGCGGAGGGATACCCCAGCGAGCGGTAGAGGGACTTAAAATCGTACGTTTGCGCTCCGGCAGGCGCGGCGAGCGGCACCGCAACGGGTACTAGGTCAGCGGCAAAGGAAAGGCCGGCCGAACGGCTGTCGAAGGAAAATTCAGCTGAGGCGTTGACGGCAATGGCGGACGCCAGCAGGCAGCCGGCTAACAGGTTTATAAATAATCCCACGAAAATATTATAGCCCCCACGCAGCTAAGGAACAGGGGCCATAGGGACTAGGCCTATCCGGTATTTTGGCCTTTCGGACTCTGGGCCCTTTACTCCATCACAAAATAAAACCGCCGGTCGGCCCCGGCGGCTTTGCGCTGGTCAGGAAGACTAGACGAAGTTTATCTCCAGGCGGCGGGAGAAGATGCGGGCGATCTTCTCGAGGGTGCGCAGGGATGGCTTGTATTTGGCCTGCTCCAGGCGGGAGATCACCTGCTGCTTTGTGCGCAGCCGCCCCGCCAACTGAGCCTGGGTCATGCCCGCGGCCGTGCGCAGGTCAGCCACCTTGCGGCCTATGAGCAGGCGCGCGAGGGCCCGCTCGACAGCCAGTCTTTGCGCCGGGGTCTTTATGAATTCCTCCTCAAAATCCTTCATCCCGTAATCCCTGGCTGCCATACCTGCCCCCCTTTTTTGTTCCAGCGGACATACAACAAATTTGTTGTATGCGTATGGAACACAAAAAACACTTCCCCCCGCCCATATAGGATAGCAGCCAACCCCGACAAGGGCGTGTCGCCACAAAACAAAACCGCCGGGCTTCCCCGGCGGCGCGAACAGCGCAAGAACTCGGCAGCGTCCCTCTGCCTACTTGATCTGCGGATACAGCCTCTTCATGCACTCCGGGCAGATGCCGTGAGAGAACTTGAATTCGGAATTCTTGGAAATATACTGCTCGATGCTTTCATACGCCTGGTCATCGCGGCGCACGCGTCGGCAGCTGGCGCATACCGGGACCAGTCTGCTTAAGTCCTTCATCTGCATGTCCAGCTTCAGTATCCTCTCCGCTACCCGCAGCCTGACCTTCAGAAGGTCCTTGTGCGCCGGCTTTTCCATGTAGTCGTCCGCCCCGGCGTCCATGGCCTCCATAAAGTTGATGCTGCCTATCCTCTTGCCGGTGAGCACGATGAAATAAACGTAAGGCCGCAGCCTGTCGGCGCGCAGGGCCCGCACCAGGTCAATGCCTGTCAGTCCCGGCATCTCCCAGTCGCTTATGACCACCCGTATATCCATGTCGGCTATAAGGGAGAGCGCCTGGGCGCCGTCCGAAACCGTTACCGGAGTGTAGCCGCACTGCTTCACCATGGCGCCAGTCATGAACAGACTGTCCTTATCATCGTCCACAATAAGAATCATCATAACTATCCCCCAGATCCCCGCTGACCAGCCCTCTCCGGATTATTGTATAAAAATAAAGCCGCCGGGCTTTATAGGCCAAGCGGAAACACAAGAATCAAATGGTAAAAGCGTCTCCCACCTACGGCCCTAATATCCCCTTATATGCTCTAAGATGCCAAATTGGCATCTTAAAGATTCGACACATAGGAGTTAAGATGCAGCGACCTGCTTTTAGTGCCCTACCTCTAAGGTTCCAAATTGGAACCTTAGAAACAGAGCGTCTACTATCCACCAAATAGTCCAATAGTTAAGAACGTCCCCTACCCCATAACTGGCTGACATCCCTGCCCCCTTTTTTGTTCCAGCGGCCATACCAACAAATTTGTTGTATGCGTATGGAATACAAAAAGCACTTCCCCCCGCCCATATAGGATAGCACCCCGCACTGACAACGGCCTGTCGCCACAAAACAAAACCGCCGGGCTCCCCCGGCGGCTTCGCAATTAGGAATTCGGAATCAGCGTCCCCCCGATTCCCTCCATAAAAAAGGTGGCAGCTACTTTTTTGGCGGGGCCCTATACCCGCATGGTTGTCCTTCCATTAATCATAGTCGTGCTCCGCATGCATTATATCAACATAGCAATCCATGCAGAAACATGCGTCATCTTCATCATTTGGTCCAGACAGATACTTACTCTCTGACTGAAATAACAAAACACCACAAGCTTCACATTCAATTAAACGCTCATGGTGATCACACAGGCAGCATCTTTCTTCCTCGAGATGAAAAGTGTCCTCACCACATGACGGGCATACATCTGAAGAAATTTCCTCCCTCACAAAACGCTCTCTGATGGACTTAACCTGTTCCTCCCGAAACTCCACAATTTCGATTAAATCCTTCCAACTTTTATCATTCCGAAACTCCGTTTCAAAGTCTACAGAAAGATGCTCTTTAGAGAAAACAATAATAAGAGACAACAATCTTCCCACAAATCCTTTAGCCTCAGCCTCATTGAGCTGAAATTCACAATGTTCAATGCGATTCCGAAGTTTCTTGCAGGCATTCAGTGTCCGATCTGCACCTTTGGGGAGTGGGATATTACAAATACGATGCAATCTATCTGCGGCCTCAGAGATGCCAACCGTAGGCTTATCCATTGATAAGTAGTCATCAGCTTTTATCCAAATCAGAGCGGGGTGTTCCCGTCGCAATCTTTCCTTTAGTAGGAGTTCAATAACATGTGTGATTTCACGTATCGCAATTTTCCACTTCCTTGGGGACTTATCTTCCAAATCAGACAAATGCAAAACGGCATGCGCCAAGGAGTCTTTTGCATTATCGAGCAAAGTAAAACTTGTGATTCTGGTAGCACGCATTAGATTCCTCATTCAAAACAACATGGTTTATTACTTTCTATTTCAAAACGGCACTAGGGACGCTGACAACGGAATGACCAACTAGACCTCTTTTATCCATTTCACTAAATCAAAATGTCTAGGCTTCCCCGGCGGGTTCGAGTTAAAGGTCAAAAGTTAAGACCTGCCTACATTCCCACTATCTTTCCTACTACTATTCCCCCTTTAAGTGTATCGATTTGGCATACCCAGTACAATGAGGACAATCTTTATATGTTTTTACATTGCCATATGAGACCGACCACTTGTGGCCTTTGGCGCATTGCCAAATCAAATGGGCGTCTTTGTTTACATAATTTGTAGAGAGGCAACGCCACCCCCGACTGGCTGCAAAGCTATGCATCTCGGAAATAGTGTGGCGCCGCTTTCCTGCGCATTCAGGGCATCCGGTCGGACGATTTTTCTTTGAAACATTACTCCAGGAGGCCTCCCAAATATGCCCTTTACTGCATTTCCAAGTAAGATTACTTCGGCTATCAAGGTAAGATTTTGAGAGACAAGTCCACCCTCTCTTTCTTGCCCAATCTTTAATATCCCTAAGATCTAAACGTACCAGACCAGCGCACACTCTGCAATGCTGTCCCTTCTCAATACGATGGATATTTGTGTTCCATTTGTGTCCATCTTCACACTCTACGAGAATTGGCTGATTAGCATCAGAACAATAGTCAGTATGCAACTTGAGTCTGGCATTTTTAGCAGCTTTTAGCATCCTAAGCGTCATATCGGGGGAGGCCGTTTCGGCCCCAGACACTGAAACCGTGGATGGATTCTTAGGAAGTTTAATATTAAGCCGCTTGGCTTCGCGAAGGAGTTGCCGCCTCAAATCAGAAATATCTTCGAATGGGAAGATTTGAAAGAGTTTTACACCCTTCTGCCTGCATAAGGCAGATTTTACCTGATCGTACATTTTCCTTTTTTCAAAAGAGGTAACAGTTTTATCAAAATAATCGTGTTTTTTTGTGTGTTGATGGCCTTGAAATTCGAAAGCAATACCCAATGTTTGCGCGTAGCCGTCCAATTCCAAGGGACTGCCGGAGGGGCCAATTAGCCACTTTGGGCGTTGCTTGTTGAAATCGTTACCAAATGTAGCCTTGAAAAGAGCACGACAAATCCGCTCGGACTTACCGGAGGCACAATGCCGGCACCAGCCTCCGGCTGCCACATTGGAATAAGTCGATTCCCAAGTGTGGCCCAGCTTGCAGCGCCAGATTAGTGGCGTGGTTGAGTTGTTATATTCAGTCGAAAGGCATTCGCCGCCATAAGTTGCGGCAAGCTTCTTTGCGTCTTTAATCGTAAAGGCAAGAGCTTTGTGAACACACACCTTGCACCAAGTATTATGTCTCAGTCGGTCAAGCCGGGTCCACCATTTATGCTCCTTATCGCATTCTAACTCGAGCTTATAAATTCTGCCTTCTTTAATAAGCTGAAGAACACGTCCGCCTTTCTTCGCAGCTAAATGATCACCTTCAGCGCGAAGCTTATTTAACTTCCCCTGCTTTCGGCATTCAAGGCATCCGGACTGCGTTCTGTAGCGAACTGAGACATACTGACGGTGTCCGTTTGAGCAAATCCACCATACTTTCTTGGCAGAACCCGGGGTTACGTCCTTCGGGGTCAAAGTTGCATTTCGCAATTTATCCCAATCCGCGGAAATGTCAGGGCAGTGCTTAGCAAGGCAATTCACAGGAGAAGCTTTAAGATTAGCGCAAAAGGGGCAGCCCCTGCCGACACTACGGGCAGAAATGCGAGCCTCCCATTCCCCCCCGCATTTCCGACACTTCCACCAGACTTTCTTAAAAGAAAACCTGGTCAAACCAATTGGATCCAACCCCACATTCTTGCTTGGGTGCCATTCCTGCAACAATCGTACGGTAATTTTCTGGCGCTTTTTCATTAGCAAATATTGATTATCCCACTTTCACAAAGCCCCCGCGCTTACCCGGTGAATTAGTGTTAGTTAGGAATATAAGAAGCAGCGTCCCATATTATTCCCCCTATCGCAGATATCCCGGCAGGAAATCATCACGAGTTGACATTGCCTGGATTGGGACAATATTGTGCCTATTGGCAATAAACACTTGGGTAGTGTGAAATATCTTTTTATCAACCGCTCTTCGATAACTTGTGTGCAATTTCACTAACAATATTAACCCTTTATACCTCGAATCCTTCTTATAAACAGAATCCTCATTAGCGAACATACTAGACCACTTAAATATATCGTTATTCCCAAAAACGATATCGACACTATCACCCTTTTTAAGTGTTTTTAGACTGTAATTCGGGACTGTCTGCACATAATCCTGAATTATCTTATCCAGAGTCAACGAGCCATGAAAACTTGTTAAGGATACTCGTATATTTTCGACATCAGTAGGCCCGCTATTCATGAGTGAAAGATGCAATGTGTCACTGCTTACTGGGATTAAGCCCATCTTATCCTGTTCGCCCAAGCTAATATCCAAATAGGGATCTAACTTTTCCATATTAGACTTATTAGTTATCCAGACACTAAAAAGTGCGATTGCCCCACCGAACACCAGAGACAACATGCTGCTAACAAGAATCTCTGTCCAACGCTCCCTACGCACCTTAGATTCTTCGTCTAATTCAAATCGGCTATGGGCCAAAAGATTATCAAGGATTTCAACTGATTTATCCAACTGAACCTCCGCTGTTGACTCAAGTTTTTTACCCGCCATTTTCAAGTCGTGGAGACGCTCCAATTGGTTCGCCCACAGCTGTCCAATACGCAAGTTAATCCGTTGTATTTCATTTTCAATGAGAGAGGCAATTTCAGCTTTAGCTGCATCTATTTCTATTTCTGGATTTGAATGTCGCGTACGCTGCCAGAAGTTCCCAAACACCTCAGTCCATGTTTGGATTAAGTTCCCAAGACTGCTCCTGGCTCTTACAACTACATTCTCTGGGATATCATGTTTAAGATAGATTCCAGACTCATCATCAAGCAACTGTTTATACTTTGACTCCCATCTTTTCCGACCAGTTTCATCCATTTGAGAATTCCTCTTATCGAAACACTTGGATTCCACTAACACGCAACATAAAATGAGCTACAACAATTTAACAGATACCCCAATCAAAAAACCTTCCACAATGTTCATATTTTACTATATGAATACTCGTATTGCCTGGCCGCAACATCAGGGTGTGGTCAATTACCTATATAATTTGCCTGCCTGGCGGCGAACCGTGTGGAGGGCCGTCACGGAGGGAGGAGCTTGCGTAAGCGCGACGACTGAGTGACGAGGGGCGAGCACGGTGTGCGAGACCCCGTGCCAGAGGCCCCCACACCCCCGGCGGGCCGACCTTCCCCAAACAAAAGAGAGGCTGGCACCTTTTGGGGCCCCTACCCCAAAAGAGAGCCAGCCTCCTTTTGCTCGTCAGGCGCAGTATTCCTTGATAAAAAGAAAACCCTGGCGGCACCGTGAGGCGCCGCCAGGGTTGGCAAAAGCAAGCTTACCGAGAGCTGCGGGGAGTTAGAGCTTTATCTCTACTTCCACGCCGCTGGGGAGGTCGAGCTTCATCAGCTCGTCCACCGTTTTCTGGGTCGGGCTGATCAGCTCGATGAGGCGCTTGTGGATGCGCATCTCGAACTGCTCGCGCGACTTTTTATCGACGTGCACGGAGCGGTTCACCGTGTACTTGCGGATCCTCGTCGGGAGAAGCACCGGGCCCGCTATGAGCGCGCCGGTCCGCTTCGCCGTGTCGATGATCTTGGCGGTCGACTGGTCTATCAGCCTGTAGTCGTACGCGTTGAGGCGGATGCGGATCCGCTGCTGCGCCGGCTTGCCGTCTTCGGTTTTTTTATTTTCGGCCATATTATTCTATTATCTCCGAGACTACGCCCGATCCCACGGTGTGGCCGCCTTCGCGGATAGCGAAGCGCAGACCCTTTTCCATGGCGATAGCGGATATCAGCTCTACGGTCATCTCGGCGTGGTCGCCGGGCATGATCATTTCGACGCCGGGCTTCAGCTCAACGCCGCCGGTCACGTCCGTCGTGCGGAAGTAGAACTGGGGCTTGTAACCCTTGAAGAACGGCGTGTGACGGCCGCCCTCTTCCTTCGTCAGGATGTAGACCTCGCCCTTGAACTTCTTGTGCGGGGTGCAGGACTTCGGG
>MGUI01000042.1 GCA_001799895.1 Elusimicrobia bacterium GWD2_63_28 | reverse complement strand
CACGAACAGGCCGGCGTAGTCTTTCATCTCGTAGAGCACTTCGGCCATCTGCTGCAGGCAGGCGTTCTGCATGACGATGTCGGTGTAGCCGATCTGCCTCATCATCTCTTTCATCTGCGCGGTGCGGAGATAGTTCTTGGTCTCGTCGTCGAAGAGGATGCCCTTGTTGGCGGTGCCGGTGCCCGAGGGGGCCTGGTCCATCTTGGGGTCTATCCAGCCGAGGCCGTGGTTCCACAGCACCAGCATGGTCTTCTTGGCGGGGAAGGTGGTCTTGGCCCACTTGGCGAACTCTACTACGCGCTTGTAGTCGCCCATGTCGGCGTCGGGATATTCCCCGTACACTTTCTCGCCTGAGGAGAGGATATTGCCCTTCTTGGTGATGAGCATGCGCTTGGAGCCTTTGCCCTTGATGCCGTGCTCTACCACGATGTTGACCTTGTCGGAGGTGCCGACCTCTTTCATTTCCTTAATATCTTTTTCGGCCCATTTGCCCACCAGGCCCATCAGCTGGCTGTCGCTCAGGTCGTTCTTGGCGTTCATGAACACCATGATGGTCCATTCTTTCGTGGGCATCGGCTGGGGCTTGTCGGGCTTGATGAAATCGAGGATGCCTTTGTCGGCCTGCATGGCGCGGATGTCGGCGGCGTTGAGGGAATTGAGGTTGAAGTCCTGCGCGCCGGCCGCGGAGGTCCCGAGGACTACCGCGGAGAGTACTGCGGAAAACAAGGTTTTGTTTATCATGCTTATAGTTTATTGTTTATTACTTCCTCCCAATAGAGGCGGAGGGCCTAAAACCTGAATGTTTTAGGACCTAGCCCGGCCTGGGCCTTTGGGTTAACTATGGGATCCGGCTATGTTTTTAGCGGCGGCTTATTTCAGCGGCCAGGCCCTCGAGGCGGGCCAGGAAATCCGGGCCGATGGGGCCCAGGGCTATATCCAGCAGCGGGTGGCGCCGGTCCGGCTTCGGCAGGGAGAAGCCGTGCTGAACTCCGGGGATTATTTCCACCCGGCAATTGGTCTTGCCGCGGCGCTCGCACTCGGCTTTTAAGGCCAGGGCTTCGCGCGGCCTGGTCTGCAAATCCAGCTCGCCGGTAAAGGCGTAGACCGGCCCAGGGAAGGAAGCCGCGACGGCGTAAGAGGGGCCGCGTTCGCAATGGCCGTCCAGGCAGAAAGGGCTCTTCTTCAGATTTTCAATAAAAGGCTGTCTTGTCTCGCGCAGGTACGCCGAGATCTCTGCCAGGGAAACCCGCTCCTGCCCTTCCGCAAAGGTCCAGGTGAAGCTTCCTTTCCAGACCGCCGCTTCTGTTTTGGAGACGGCGCCGTCCTTGTCGGCGTCCACGTCGGGTTTGATAAAGGCGTCGATGTCCCGCTCGAACAGCTGCCAGCTGTAAGTGCTCAAGAGGTCTTCGCCCGAATAGCCCAGCAGGATGAGCCCGGCGGCGCCCTCGCGCGCGGCTATGTCGGCGGCCACCTGGGTTCCCTCGGAGTGCCCGAGTATCCAGACCCGGGCCGGGTCCACTCCGGGCTGGGCCCGCAGGAACCTGAGGCCTTCGGCCGCGTTCGCCAGCAGCTGCTCCCAGGAGGACTTTTTCAGCAGGCCGGTATCATAAAAAACAGGGCCTTCGCCGCCGGCCGGCCAGTAGTCTACGCCCGGCTTTCCAAGGGAGAGCGTGTGGAAGCCGGCTTCTATAAAAGGCTCCGCGGCCTGAACCAGGATAGGGGCCGGCGCCCCATCCATGGTGGCCGAACTGCCGACCATTTCCTCCGGGCCCTGGGCCCCGGAGCCTGGCAGCAGCAATATGGCCGGGCGCAGCCCTTCGCCGCCGGGAGCGTAGAGGCCGCGAGAGCGGAAGGGTCCTACCTCCACGCGGCGGGCGTGGGCGGCCGTTGCGGGCGCGGACGCCGGCGGCTGTACGCCTTCCGCGGAGCGCAAAGCTTCGGCGTGGAGGGCTTCCAGTTTAAATTCGTCGGCTGACGAGGACAGGCTTAAAAATACCAGGGAAACCAGGAGGGCGTAGGTCGCTGTATTCTTCATAATGTCGAGTTCCGGCTATCGGGCCGACTCTTGCGGCCGCATTAGGTTCGGAACAATTATTGTGCCAGCCGCTCCCGGCTGCCGCCAGGAGGCAAAGCTGCGGGGGCTTTGATATAATGTAAATAAATAATATTGGAGGCTCTATGTCGAACGCGCCGCAATTTTCTTATACCCCGGAACAGGTCAGGGGGCTCTTCGAAGCCGCTAAAAAGGAACAGGAAGAGCAGCTCAAGGTCCTGGTGAATATCCCCGGGCCGCAGCGGAATTTCAAGAATACCATGCTGGCTTTCACGCGGGCGATGAGCGATTTCGGCGAGGCGGTGCATATCCCCTCTATCCTCGCCTATGTTTCCGACAACGCTGAACTGCGCAAGGCCAGCCAGGAGTTGGAGCTGCAGGTCAACCAGTACTCGGTGGATTTGATGACGCGCGAGGACGTGTTCGGCGCGCTGAAGGAATACGCGGACAAGGGCGAGGCGCTGGACGCGGTGGACGCGCGCCTGCTGGAGAAGACGCTGCTGGAGTTCAAGCGCAACGGCCTGGGCCTGCCGACGCGCAAGAAGAACAAGGTCAAGAAGCTGATGAAAGAGCTGATCTCCATAGAGCTCGACTTCGCCAAGAACCTGCGCGAGGTGAGCGACGCGCTGGAGCTGACCGCCGACGAGATGAAGGGCCTCCCCGAGGATTTCAAGGCGCGTCTCAAGCGCACCGAGCAGGGCGGCTACCTCGTAACGATGAATTACCCGGACTATGTGCCGTTCATGCTGAACGCCGAGAACGGCGAGGCCAGGCGCAAGCTGGAGCTGATGTACAATAACCGCTGCTCCGCCGTGAACATAAAGCTGATGGAGGACGCGCTGGCCCTGCGCCGCAAGATAGGCAAGCTGCTGGGCTTCGCCACCTTCGCCGACTACGTGCTGGACGACCGGATGGCCAAGAACAGCGCCACCGTCTTCGCTTTCCTGGAGCGCACCCAGGCGAAGCTCAAGAAGAAGGGACGCAAGGAACTGCGCGCGCGCCTCAAGCTGAAGGGGGACGGCGGCAGGACTTTGAACGCCTGGGAGACCGGCTACTACAACAACCTGCTCAAGAAAACCAAGTATTCCATCGACCACGAGAAGATAAAGGAATATTTCCCGGTGGAGACCGTGCTGAAGGGCATGTTCGAGGTGTTCGGCGAGGTCTTCCGCGCCAGCTTCGTGCCGGCGCAGCTGCCCGTGTGGCACAAAGACGTGAGCGCCTACGAGGTAAAGAACGCCGACGGCACGGTGGCCGCCTATTTTTACCTGGACCTGTTCCCGCGCGAGGGCAAGTACAAGCACGCGGCCTGCTTCGGCATCCGCAAGGGAAAAGAGCTGGAGGACGGCTCCTACGAGACCCCGGCCGCCGGCATCGTGTCCAACTTCTCGCCGCCGTCGGGCGACCTGCCGCCGCTGCTCAAGTTCGACGAGGTGGTGACGCTGTTCCACGAGTTCGGCCACGTCACGCACAACATCTTCACCCGCGCCAAGTACTCGGCCTTCTCGGGCACCTCCGTGTCGCGCGACTTCGTGGAAGTGCCGTCGAAGATGCTGGAGAACTGGGTCTACGCGCCCGAAGTGCTGCGCCGCATCTCCGGCCATTACAAGAACCCCTCGGAGAAACTCCCCGAGGCCACCATCAAGAAGCTGGTAGAGGCCAAGAACATGGACTCCGGCATGGGCAACCTGCGCCAGATCTTCTTCAGCCTGCTCGACATGAAGTACCACACCTCCGGCAGGGTGGACACCACCAAGGTCTACGAGAAGCTGATGAAGAAGATCGCGCTGATCCCCATGAGCCCCGGCACCCACCCGCAGGCCAGCTTCGGCCATTTGATGGGCGGCTACGAAGCCGGCTACTACAGCTACCTCTGGAGCGAGGTGATAGCCGCGGACCTGTTCGGCGCCTTCGAGGCGGCCGGAGTGATGAACCCGGAAGTCGGCGCCAAATACCGCGAGCTGATCCTGGCCCCGGGCCGCAGCTACGACGAGGCCGGGCAGGTGGAGAAGTTCCTGGGGCGGCCGGCCTCGGAGGAAGCTTTCCTCAAGAGCATCGGCGCGGATTGAGGAAAAGGGCCGCGTTCTTTGGGGCCCCCAAGCTATGAAAACCAAACTATCGATCGCGGCGGGCTTCGCGGTAAGCGGGCTGCTGCTGTGGCTGGCGCTGCGCAATGTGCCGCTGGAGAACCTGGCCGGCGCCTACGCGCGCGTCAACGCCTGGTACCTGCTGCCGGTGGCGCTGGTCACAGTGGTAGAACTGTTCCTGCGCGGCGCCAAGTGGCGCCTGCTGCTGCTGCCGGCGAACCCCGGGGTCCGGGTCTTCGACGCCTTCCGCCTGCAGGCGGCCGGCCTGGCGCTCAACAACGTGCTGCCGCTGCGCCTGGGCGAACTGGCGCGCGCCTCTTTCGCGGCCAGCGAGTTCAAGGTCCCGCTGCTGACGGTGCTGGCCACCATCCTGGTGGAGCGCCTGCTGGACGTGGTGGTGCTGGTCATAATGTTCGCCGCGGCCGCCGCGTTCGGCGGGCTCAGCGGCGGGCTCCTGGAGTACCGGAATTTCCTGTGGACGCTGGTCGCGGCGCTGGCCGCCGGCCTGGGGGCGCTGATCTTCGCCGACGAGCTGGTCTCGCACGCGTGGTTTTCCGGGTTCTTCGCCCGGTTCCCGCGGCTGCGCTCGCTATTCGAGAAGGTGGCCATGGGGGTCAAGGGCTTCCATAGTTTCCGCAGCGGCGCCGCCATCCTGGGCCTGGCTTCACTGCAGTGGCTGGCCAACGCGACGACCCTGTGGCTGATGGCCGTAGCGTTCGGGCTGGGCGCCGTGGTCACTTTCTTCCGCGGCATAGCGCTGCTGTTCTCCGGCGCGGTCGCGGCCTCTATCCCGGCGGCGCCGGGCTTCTTCGGCAACTTCGAGCTGATGCTCACCAAGGTGATGAAGGGCTGGGGCGTGGAGGAGACGGTGGGCTTCGCTTACGCCTCGTTCGCGCATGTTTCCGGCTATATCCTTGTGACGGTGATCGGAGTGTTCTTCATCTACCAGATGGGCCAGTCGCTCGGCAAGGTCTGGGGCGAATTTTCCGCGGGCGTAAGCAGGGGCTCCAAGTGAACCAGGTGCGCTCGGTGCTGATGCTCAGCCAGACTTTTTACCCGGCCCTGGGCGGCTCGGAGAAGCAGGCGCTTGAACTCTCGAGGGCGCTGGCCGGCCGCGGGGTGAAGGTGACCGTGCTGACGCGCCAGCCCGGAGGTCTGCCCGCGGAAGAAGACCTGGGCGGCGTGCTGGTAAAGCGCCTTGCCGTCTTCGGCCCGCGCGCGGTGGACTCCGCCCTGTTCATGCTGAAAAGTTTTTACTGGCTGCTGGCGCACAAGGGTGAATACGACGCCGTGCACGTGCACCTGGCCTCCTCTCCGGCGGTGGCCGCGGTGGCGGCTGGCTGGCTCACTGGCAAGAAAACCCTGGTGAAGCTGGGCGGCGGGCGCGGCGTGGACGAGATCACTCTCTCCATGGGCACCTTGCTCGGGCGGCTGAAGCTGGCCTTCTTCCGGGCGGCGCGCCCGGAGCTGCTGGTGATGAACGGCGAGGTGTTCGACTGGCTGAAGGGCACGAAAGAATTTTCCGGGCTGCGCCTGCGGCGGTTCCGCAACGGCGTGGACACCGGGCGCTACACCCCGCGCCTCTACAACGAGAAGATAAACGCCAAGGAGGCCCTGGGCCTCGACAACTCCCAGCTCTTCCTCTTCGTCGGGCGGCTGTCGCCCGAGAAGCGCATGAAGGAATTCATAGAGGCCTGGGCGGAGCTGTTCCGCGAGGCTGACGCCCCGCCGAAGGCCCGCCTGCTGCTGGTGGGCGCCGGCCCCGAAGAGGCCGCGCTGAAGCGCGCCGTGGCGGCCCTCAACCTGGAGGGCAGCGTGGCCCTGGCCGGCCGCAAGGACGATTTGCTGCCTTATTACCAGGCCGCCGACGTCTTTATCCTGCCGTCCATCTCGGAGGGGCTCTCCAACTCCATGCTGGAGGCCATGGCCTGCGGCGTGGCCGTGCTGGCCAGCCGGGTGGGCGGGGCCAGGGACGCCGTGACGCCCGGCGTGAGCGGCAGCCTTTTTGACCCGCTCAACCGGGGAGAGCTGAAGGATTGCCTGCGGCGGCACATAGCCGACCGCTCGCTGGCCGTGAAGATGGGCGAGCAGGCCCGCAAGACGGCCGTGGAAAAATATTCGATGGCCCGCGTAACGGACGAACTTATGGGCATCTACGGGGAGAACTGATGTGCGGCATCTGCGGACTTTATAATTACGGCTCGGGCCTGGCTGTGGAGCACAGCGACCTGAAGGCCATGAACGACCTGATCATCCACCGCGGCCCGGATGACGAGGGCTATTACGAGGACCGCGACGTGGGGCTGGCCATGCGCCGGCTTTCCATCATAGACCTGTCCACTGGCCACCAGCCCATCACCAACGAGGACGGCTCGGCGTGGATAGTCTTCAACGGCGAGATCTACAATTTCCCGGAGCTGCGAGAGGGCCTGCTGGCCCGCGGCCATATCCTGAAGACGAAGAGCGACACCGAGGTGATCCTGCACCTCTACGAGGAGAAGGGCACCGATTTCCCGAAAGAGCTGCGCGGCATGTTCGCCGTGGCTATCTGGGACAAGCGGCGTAAGCGGCTGGTGCTGGCGCGCGACCGCATAGGCAAGAAGCCGCTCTTCTACGCGCAGACCCCGTCGGCTTTCGTCTTCGGCTCTGAGCTGCGCTCGCTGCTGACGGTGAAGGACCTGAAGCGCGAGATCAACCCCGCCGCCATAGACGCCTACCTGTCCCTTCAGTATATCCCGAGCCCCCTGACCGTTTTCAAGGGCGTGAAGAAGCTGGAGCCGGCTTCGGTGCTGGTCTTCGAGGGCGGCAAGGTAACTACGGGGAAATACTGGGACCTGCCCGTAGGGGAGGAAAAGCTGGGCCATGTGCCGCTGCCCGAGCTGAAAGAGCGGCTTAAGGCCGAGTTGTCGGAGGCCGTGCGCATCCGCCTGATGTCCGAGGTGCCGCTGGGCGCCTTCCTGTCGGGCGGCATAGATTCCTCGGTGATCACCGCGCTGATGGCGGCGCATTCCGACCAGCCGGTGAAGACCTTCGCGATAGGTTTCAAGGAAGAGAAATATTCCGAGCTGGGCTACGCGCGGCAGGTGGCCAAGATGTACGGCACCAAGCACACCGAGTTCACGGTGGAGGCGAAGATGGCCGACGTGCTGGAGAAGCTGGCCTGGCATTACGGCGAGCCTTACGCGGATTCCAGCGCGCTGCCTTCCTATTTCGTGTCGCGCGAGACGCGCCGGGACGTGACCGTGGCGCTCAACGGCGACGGCGGCGACGAGGCCTTCGGCGGCTACCTGCGCTACGTGGGCATGAAGGCCGAGCGGCTAATTTCCTGGGTGCCGGGCTGGGCCAAGCGCGCTGCGCTGGCCGGCGTGGGGCCTATCCCCAAGACTGCGCCTTTCAACGTTTTCTGGCGGGTGGAAAAATTCCTGAAGTTTTCGCTGATGGACACGCTGGAGCGCCGCTACCTGTCCACGGTCTCTTTCTTCGGCCCGGGCGAGACGGCGGGTCTGTACAGCGAGGCCTTCTATAATAGCCTGGGCGCCGACCGCGACTACGCCGAGCGCTATATAGCCGGGGCGTTCGCCGGCAACCCGTACGACGACCTGCTGAACCGCATGACCTACGCCGACATGCACTCCTACCTGCCGGAATGCCTGATGACCAAGATGGACATCGCTTCGATGGCTAATTCGCTGGAGACGCGCTCGCCGTTCCTGGACCACAAGGTGCTGGAGTTCGCTTTTCAGCTGCCGGGCAATTTGAAGCTGAAGGGGCTGACCGGCACGAAATGGATATTGAAGGAAACTTTCAAGGACATGCTGCCTCCCGATATTTACAGCCGCGGCAAGATGGGCTTCGGCGTGCCGCTGGGCATCTGGTTCCGCGGGGAGCTGAAGGATTACTGGGCGGGGGCCTGCCTGTCGCAGAAGGCGCTGGGGCGCGGTTACTTCAGGCCGGAGGCGCTATTCCGGCTGTGGGACGAGCACCAGCAGGGCAAGCGCGACCATGGCTACAAGCTGTGGGCGCTGCTGATGCTGGAGCTGTGGCACCGCCAGTATTTAGATGATTTTAAGTTTTAACGCCCGGTCCGGCCGGACCTTGAGATTGTAAAGATGAAAATTGTTTTGATTAATCCTGATATACCGTGGAACGCGGGGAATATAGGGCGCACCTGCGTGGCTACGGGCACGGAGCTGGCTTTCGTGGGGAAGATGGGGTTCAACCTGAGCGACAAGGAGATACGGCGCTCGGGGCTGGACTACTGGCAGTTCCTGAAACACTCGGTGCACGCCGACTTCGAATCTTTCCTGAAGACGCTGCCCGAAAATCCTTCGCTGATTTTCTTTTCTACGCGCGGGGCGGCCGACTACTGGCACGCGCCCTACACGGCCGACTCCTGCCTGGTCTTCGGCGCGGAGACGGCGGGTTTCCCCGACGAGATCTATGAGAAGTACGCCGACAGGATGTACCGCATCCCCATGTGGTCGGACAGGGTCAGGTCTTTGAACCTGTCCACCTCGGCGGGCGTGGCCCTCTACGAGGGCCTGCGCCAGACCCGCAAAGTTTAATTTCCGAATATCTTTTTGAAGAGTTTTACGGCTTTGTCCCAAAGGATGGGGAGGGTGACCTTCCCTTCCGGGAAGTAGCTGTAGAAAGTCCGCGAGGAATTCCTGAGAAGGGAGGCCTTGTAGGCCGCGTTCTGCGCGGGGGTGAAGGCCGGCGCGCCGCCGGCTTTGAAGATGGACTCCGCCCCGTCGGGGTACGGCTCCCCGGGCAGGCGCGTGGAGGAGGGTCCCTCGAGCAGGAAGCGCCAGAGGTCTATGTGCTTGCGGGCGTAGTTGGCCCAGGTCCAGCCGGCCACGGAATCTATGCGGGCGCGGCGCTCGCGCGCGATGGCCAGGCAGGCCGCCTCGAGTTCAGCGGCGTCCTTCACCGGGTGCGTTATGCCCCCGGGCGCGTCGAGATGGTAGCCCTGGGGGGTCACTATGGTCTTCACGCCAGCGCTGAGCGCGTCGGGAAAGCCCATCGAGCCCTCGTCGTGAGAGATGTAGAGGTAATAGTCCAGCGAGGGCATCAGCTCCACATATTTGGCGTAATCGAAGGCGTTATGGTATTCCACCGTAAAGCCGCGGGCGCGCATTTTCTCGATCGTGGGCTCCCAGCCCGCGCCCATGATCGCGAAGCGGAAATCCGCGGGGGAGAGCTTCTCGCAGAGGCCGGCTATGGCGTCCTCGCCCTTGCGGCCGTCGGCGTGCACCTTGGAAGTGATGCCGAGGACCAGCGGGCGGGGCTTTATCACGCCGTCCTGCGCGGGGTTGATGTAGCAGAGCCTGTCGTGCGGCAGGCCGGCCGAGACCAGGGTGCGCTGCGTCTCGCGCGAGAAACAGACGGCCATGCGCGCTTTTTCCAGCTGGCCCTTGAGCATCTGGAACTTGTGCAGCGTGTCCACGTGGGTGACCATCAGCGTGTCGTTGCCCGCGGTTTCTCCGCGGTAGTTGATGTAGCTGATGTGGTGGTTGATGTCCGCCGAGGGATCCGGCTCGCGCGACAGCGCGCAGCTGACGCCGGCCCGCGCCGTTTCGGCGGCCAGCTTCTTGGCGAATTTGCCGAAGATCCAGAGCTCGGGGTCCTCGTAGCAGACGATGTTTACTTTCATGTTAGCGCTGAGCCAGCGCTTCCTTGAGCGACGCCACCACGTAGTCCATGTCCTCTTCGGAGAGGACCGGGCCGCTGGGCAGGTAGAAGCTGTTATAGGCCACGGAGTTGGCCACCGGGCAGGCGTCTTTTTGGGTCAGGCCCCTGGCTATGAAGATCTCCTGCAGGTTGTAGGGGATGAACCCTTCGCGCACCTCTATGCCCTTGCCGGCCATGAACTTCATCGCCGCGGCGCGCTGCTCAACGGTTTTGCCCTTCAGCACGATGTGGTACATCCAGAAGACGCTGCGGGCGTAGGGCTTCTCCACCGGCAGCTGCAGCTCCGGCAGGGCCGAGAGCTTGGAGGTATAATAGGCGGCGATGCGGCGCTTGTGGGCTATGACCTCGTCTATCTTGCCCGCCTGGGCGCAGCCGATGGCGGCCTGCAGGTTGGTGAGGCGGTAATTGTAGCCCAGATCCTTGTGCATGAATTTCAGCGTGTCGCCGAAGGCCAGCGCCTTGAGCGAGCGCATTTTGGCGGCCAGCGCGGCGTCGGCGCAGGTCACCATGCCGCCCTCGCCGGTGGTGATGATCTTGTTGGCGTAGAAGCTGAAGCAGCCGGCGTCGCTGAGGGACCCGACCTTTCTGCCCTTGTAGAGCGCACCGTGGGCCTCGGCGCAGTCCTCGAGCACCAGCAGGTTGTGCTTCCTGGCCACGGCCAGCACCGGGTCCATGTCGACCGGGTGGCCGAACAGGTGCACCACTAGTATGGCCCTGGTGCGCGGCGTCACCAGCGCCTCCAGCAGGGCCGGGTCCATGTTGAGGGTGTCGGGCTCTATGTCCACCGGCACCGGCACGGCGCCCTGGTACAGCACGGCGAAGAAAGTGGCCATGTTGGTCAGCGTGGAGACCAGCACCTCGTCGCCCTGCTTGACGCCGAGGGCGGCCAGCGGCAGGTGCAGGGCCGTGGTGCCGTTGGAGACGGTCACCGCGTGGGGGCAGCCGCAGTAGTCCGCGAACTTGCGCTCGAACTCGCCTATGAAGGAGCCGAAGTTGCCGGACAGCTCGCCGCCGCGCAGCGCGGCGTTCACGGCCTCGGTCTCGGCGCTGTCGAGGTAGGGCTGGGAGACGGTTATTTTTTTCATTTAAGCAGCGGTTCCGTAAGCCTGAAGGTGTCGTTCTCGTATTCCTTGCCGCCTCGGGGGCCCTTGGTGAACACCATGAGCTCGGACGGGGCCAGGGCCTTGAGGGCGTGGCTTTCGTTGGGCACGGTGACGATCAGGTCGCCTTTCTTCATGACGGCCCGCCGCACGGGCTTGCCGGGCAGCTTGGCGGCGATCTGTATGCGGCCGGACAGCACGTAGTTCCACTGCCAGGTCTTCTTGTGAAAATGGTTGGCGCGCACGGCGCCGCGCGTGAACGAGATCTCCGTAATGGCGTTGATCTCCTCGCGCTGCAGGAGGTCGGTGATCCTGCCCCTGGCGTCGGTGTGGGCCGGCTTTAGCTTTATCTTTTTCATGGTTTCGCTCCTAGCTGATGATCTTCGGCATCGGGATCGGCACTATGAACTTGCCGCCCTTCTTCCTGTAGCCGTCCAGGTTCTTTATTATTTCGTCGGCGAAGTTCCACGCCAGCAGCAGCGCGTAGTCTGGCTGGTGCTCGAGCAGGTACTCGTCGGAGACCACGGGGATGTGCATGCCGGGGGTGTAGCGGCCGATCTTGAGCGTGGATTTCTCGGACACCGCGTCGAGGAGGTCGTCGCCGATGCGGCAGTAGTTCAGCAGCGTCATGCCCTTGGCCGGCGCGCTGACGCCCACTATGCTCTTGCCCTCGCGCTTGAGCGAGTGCAGCAGCCAGGTGAGCTCGGCGCGGTTTTTGGCCACGTCGGCCGCGAACTTGACGAGCACCGGGCGCGTATAGAGCCCCATCGCCTCTTCCTTGGCGAGCAGTTCCCCGACGATGGGCTCGACCGGGTAGGCGCCCTTGTCCGCTATGTAGACGCGGAAGGAGCCGCCGTGGATGTCCACCAGCTGCACGTCGAAGATCTCCATGCCGTGCGCGGCGAAGAAGGAGACCAGCGGCTTCACCGACAGGTAGGACAGGTGCTCGTGGTAGATGGTGTCGTATTCCAGCTTGTTGACCAGGTTCACGAAGTAGGGCGCCTCGAAGATGAAGACGCCCTTCTTTTCCACGAGCAGGCGCTTCACGTTGGCCATCAGGGCGTGCAGGTCGTCGATATGCGCGAAGACGTTCGTGCCCGTGATGACGGAGGCCCGGCCGCGCTTAGCGATGATCTGCTCCACCGACTCCGCGTTGAAGAAGTCGCAGATGGTCTCTATGCCGCGCTTCTGCGCCAGCAGCACGATGTTGGCCGCGGGGTCCACGCCCTGCACGGCCGCGCCGTTGTTGCGGAAGGCTTCCAGCAGGACGCCGACATTGCTGCCGATGTCCACCACCAGGCTGTCTTTGCCGAGCTTGAACTTGGAGACCACGTGGCCGGCGAAAGCGTCCCAGTGGGCCTTGCCGGTCTTGGTGATGGAGGATTCGTAGGGATAGTCGTTGCGGTACAGGATCTCGGGGGAAACGGTGTGGGCGAGCTGGACCAGGCCGCAGTCCTCGCAGAGGCAGACTTCGAGCGGGTAATGTATTTCCGGCTCGCGCATCTGGTCCTTGCGGCGGAACTGGTCGGCCGGGGGCGTGAAGCCCAGGTCGAGGAATTTGTAAAGCCTGTTGCTACGGCAGGTTCGGCAAGTCAGCATTTGTTCTCCCAAGGCGGGCGGCGGCGTCGAATGCGCCCCCGCTTCCCGCGCCTCTACGGCTTTTATTTTATCACTTTAAACGCTGGTTATTAAGGGCGGCCGGGTTTTTTGACTGGGAGCGGCCTAAATTCGTATGCTTGGGTTGCCGGGCCGCTCTCCCGGCGACAAGTCACAGCGAGGTGCCGCATGGTTTTCGACAAGGAATATTCAGCCCTCTACGACAGCATGTACGCCGCAAAGGATTACGCCGGTGAATGCGCCTACGTGGAGAAACTCTTCAGGAAGGCCGGGCTCAAGCCCGCCACCATCCTGGACCTGGGCTGCGGCACCGGCAGCCACGCCGTGCCGCTGGCCGCGAAGGGCTACAAGGTCACCGGCGTGGACCGCTCGCCGGGAATGCTGGCCGCGGCCGTGCGCAAGGCGGCGGCCGCCGGCGTAAAAGCCCGCTTCTTAAAGGCCGACATCGTCAGGATGCCCTCCCCGGGCAAATTCGACGCCGTGCTCTGCATGTTCGCCGTAATGGGCTACCAGCTTTCCAATAAGGAGGCGGCCGCCGTCTGCCGCCTGGCCAAAAGATCCCTGAAGCCCGGAGGCATTTTTATTTTCGACTGCTGGTACGGGCCCGGAGTGCTGGCCTGCCCGCCCGCCAAGCGGGTGAGGACGATGCCCGGCGAGAAAGGCGAGAAAATAATACGCCGCTCGGAGCCGGAACTGGACGCCTTCAAGCACACGGTCCGCATCCGCATCACCCTTACGCGCGTCAGGAAAGGCGCGGCCGCAAAGACGGCGGAGACTCACGAGGCGCGCTTCTTCTTCCCCCAGGAGATAAAATATTTCCTGGAAGAGGCGGGCTTTAAAAAAATAGACATTTACCCGTTCCTCGAGACGGGCCGCAGGATAACCGCTTCGGACTGGAACATGGCGGTAGCCGCCAGGTGATTATTTAAGTTCGGGGGACAGGTAGGAATCCTTCACCGCCCACAGCCAGGCTATCATCACCGAGTAGGTGATGATGAAGGCGATGGGGACGCCCTCCACGCCGAACCGGGGCACCAGCGCCAGGCAGGCCAGGAAATTCAGCAGCCCCGAGCCGAGCGCGATGTAAAGCCCCAGCCGCGAAGCCTTCACCCCTTCAGCCAAAATTATCTGCGAGAGCGAGCTCTGCGCCAGCATCAGCGTGCCGCAGGCCGCGAACAGCAGCGTCAGCCGCGGGCTGAGGCCGTACTGGCTGCCGCCCATCAGCGACAGCACCGCCAGCTCTACCAGCACGAAGAACACCATCACCGCCGGGAATAGGCGCGCCCAGCTCTTGACGGCCAGGCTCCACAGCCGCCGCCTGTCGCCGGTGGCGGAGGCCTTGGGAAAAAGCACCGTGGTCAGCGCGTAGGCCAGGTAGCCGCCTATGTTGATGGCGGCCGTGTAGTAGGCCGCGTAGACGCCGGTTTCCCTGGGCGTGAGGGCCGCGTTCACCACCAGCCCCTGCACGTTGAGCAGCAGCACTCCGCCCAGGCTGGAGCCGAAATTATAGAAGCCGTATTCGGACATCTTCGCGAAGGCGGCGCCGCTGAAGCTTTCGAATTTTACTTCCCGCCGGGCGCGGTACAGCCAGAAAAGGGCCGTGCCGCCGAAAGCCGCGGCGTAGGCCCAGGCCATGGCCTGGTACACCCTGCCCAGCCAGAAGATGCCGCCGGCGAAGACCGCGGCCATGATCACGCTGAAGGCTATCTCCCCGAGGCCCCTCCGGGAGAAGCGGCCCAGCGCCTGCTGCATGCCCGAGGTCAGCAGGAAGGCTGCCGTGGCCGCCGCGTAGGCCAGCGAGAATAACAGCATGCCGCGGTCTATATGGAAGAGGGAGGAGAGCGCGCCCCTGAAGATCAGCGAAAGGCCGGTTACCAGGACCAGCAGCGCCGCGAAGGCCGCCAGCGCCGAGCCGAATACGCGGGGCCGGTCGGCGGGGGCCACGCCGTACCTGATCACCGAGTATTGCAGCCCGGCCAGCATGAAGGGCGCGATGGCCGCGCCGGCGGAGGCCATCACGTTTATGCGGCCGTATTCCTCGGGTCCGAGCAGGCGCCCTGCCAGTATGGTGACCAGGCCGGAGATCACCTTGGCGGCGGCGAAACTGACGCCTATCAGGCCGAGGTTCTTAATGAATTCTTTAGCCCCGCTGCCGGGGTGTTCGCCGACCAGGGCTTTGTAGAGGCGGTCGCTAAGGCTGGGATTCTTGGACATGTTAAAGGCCGGAACACCGGGTCCCGGCCTTGAAATTATACAAACTGTGGCGGCGCCGGCGGCCGCGCTAAAAAGTCTTTTTAAGGGTCAGCCCGGCCGCGGGGCCGGCGCCGATGGAGGTTTTGGCGTGGTGGTCGTCGTACTGCTTGCCGGTGAAATAGCGGCCCTTGAAACCCCAGGCGGTCCAGAGTGAAACTTCATAGCCCTTGGCGGGGATGACCGTGGTGCGCAGGCCGGCGTGCGGCTGCTCGAGGAAGAGGGCGTAATCCTTGTCCGGCCTGTCGGCGGGCAGGTATTGGGTGAGCAGCAGGCCGCCCGAAAGGGCCAGCGTGACGGCGGGCGACATTTTCTGCGAGTAGCCCAGGGAGAAGTATTTGGGAGGAAAATAGGAGGCCGTCAGTTCGCCGGCCGCAGAGGTTTTCCACCGCAGGGCGAAAGGGAAGAAGACGGTCAGGTTTTCCGAAGTGTAGCTGTATGAAATGTAAGGAAAGGGCAGGCCGCGCAGGAAACTGCGCCGGGTGGAATAGTTGAGGCCGAACAGCACGGTGTGCGGCCCGCGGCGCGCCAGCGTGGCGCTGACGTCCAGGGAGAAGTCGGTTTCGGAGGGGGAATTGTAGGGCCTGTCCGAGTTGGACTTCAGCCCGGCGCCGAAGGACCATTTTTTGCCCCTGGCCCGCAGGCCGAGGCTGGTTTCGTAAAGCTCGCCGGGGAAAGTGCCGCCGGTCCAGGTGCGGAGATGCGCCGCGTCGGCGGAGCCGCCGAAACTGTAGCTGCCCAGCCGCCCCAGCGCGAAAGAGGATTTGAATCCCGCCGACCTGGAATCGAAGCCGCTCCGGCCGGAGAAGACCGAGGTCACGGCCAGGTGGTCCTCGGCGGGAGGTCGGCCGCGCCCCTGCGCGGCGGCGGGGAGGGGAAGGGCGAGGAGGACAAGCAGCGTCGTTGTTTTCATTAGTGCAGGTTGAAGTCGCCCAGCTCGTAAGGCTCGCGGTTCTTTCCGTCCAGGGCTATCAGGTAGAAGCTGTAGAAGATCACGGCGGAGCCGAGCAGGAAGATGAATTTGCCCACCGCGGCGGTCTGCCCTATCAGGCCGAGCTCCGTCAGCAAATAGGTCCAGTCGTGCTCGCCCCCGCCTACCAGTTCCAGCTCCTGTTTGATGGCGTCCCCGGCGTAGATGCTGACGTTGAGCAGGCTCTGGCCTATCCAGAAAAGGCAGAGCTGCCAGCTGAGGTTGGCGCCCTTGCGCCTGAAGTGCAGCAGGCAGAGGGCCGGGATCAGCAGCTGGAAGACGGTGCCGGCCAGCATGTGGATGAAGCGCCCGAAAAAACTCAGGAAGACGTGGCCGGCCTCGTGGAAGGCCAGGTTGATCCAGTCGAGGAAAGAAAAATAATTTCCCGCCTTGAACCACTGCAGGTAGAATACGAAGAGCCCGCAGATGAGGGCGACCCTGCCCCAAAGCCTGGAGGCCGGGCGCTCCTGCGCCGCCGAGGGCCCGGGCGCGGCCGCTTCCGCGCCGCCCTCCAAAATCCTGCGGACCTTCGCCTCGGCGCGCACTTCTTTCGGCACGCGCAAATTCTTGTAGCAGGCGCCGCAGAACTCGCTCTCCAGTGAGTTGTGGGCGCCGCAGTAGGGGCATTTCAGGCCGTCCGGGAGGTCCCGGGAGTTTTCCATGACGGAGAAATTATAGTAATAAATGCCGCGCCAGTTGCCGGCGCGCGCCGCATTTGGTAGAAGATAGGCTGGGTTTATGAAGAAAAAGAAACTTTTTATCTGCTCCTGCGGCCTGCGCGCGGGGCAGCTCACCCCGGAAACCGCGCGGGCGCTGAAGCTTTGTTCGGTGGTCTTTTCGCACAGCCTGGCAGGCGGGCCGGTGGCGTCCATCGTGCGCGGTTTCTGCCCGGACCTGCGGCCCCTGGTGAACCTGTCCCCGGATGAAATAGTGCGCGCGATAAAGGCCGCGCTGAAGACCCGGCCAGCGGCCGCTTTTCTTACCTACGGCAACCCTTTCTTCCTCAACGAGGCGGCCTCGCTGCTCAAGCGTGAGCTGGAACGGTCCGGGGCGGAGGTGGAAGTGCTGCCGGCCGTTTCTTCTTTCGACGCCATAGTGAATATGCTGCCGCTCGGAGAGTTTTCCCCGGCGGGGCTGAGGCTGTTGCACGCCGGGCTGAGCGGCGGCGAAGTGGAGTTCTTTCCCGGGATGGATACGCTGGTCTTCATGCCGGACAAGCTCAACAGGGCGGAAAGGCCGGAGCACGCCGGCGCGCGGAAAAAATTTCTGAGCCGCGCCGCCGCGGCCTACCCGGCCGGCCACCCGGCCTGGCTGGTGAACGCGCCGTTCATGGAGGACCTGGAGGGGCGCCTGGTGCGGGCCACCATCGGCACGCTGGGCCGCGCCCTGCGCCGCGCCGACCGGAACACCACCCTCTACATCCCCGCCGTAAAAACCCGCCGCTGAACCGCGCGGCCGCGCCCCGGCCTTTTATAAACGCGCTTAAAAGTTGTTTAATATGGATATATGCTGAAAAAACTCCTTGAATCCATCATCGGCTCCAAGAGCGAACGCTCGCTGAAGACCGTGCAGCCGGTGGTCGACCAGATCAACGCGCTCGAAGAAGAAATTTCCAAGCTTTCCGACGAACAGCTCAAGGCCAAGACCCCCGAATTCAGGGAGCGGCTCGCCAAGGGCGAGACCCTCGACGACCTGCTGCCCGAGGCCTTCGCCTGCGTGCGCGAGGCGTCCAAGCGCGTGCTGAAGATGCGCCACTACGACGTGCAGCTCATCGGCGGCATAGTGCTGCACCGCGGCAAGATAGCCGAGATGCGCACCGGCGAAGGCAAGACGCTGGTGTCCACGTTGCCCGCCTACCTCAACGCCCTCACCGGCAAGGGCGTGCACGTGGTGACCGTCAACGATTACCTGGCCAAGCGCGACAGCCTGTGGATGGGCCCCGTGCACGAGTTCCTGGGCCTCACCGTCGGCTCCGTGCAGCACGACATGCGCAACGAAGAGCGCCGCGAGATGTACAACCGCGACATCACCTACATCACCAACAACGAAGTCGGGTTCGACTACCTGCGCGACAACATGGTGATGGACAAGGAAGAGCGCGTGATGCGCAACCGCAACTACGCCGTGGTCGACGAGGTGGACTCGATCCTGATCGACGAGGCCCGCACGCCGCTGATCATCTCCGGCCCCGCCGAGGAATCCACCGACAAGTATTACATCGTCAACCGCGTCATCCCGCTGCTCAACGTCCGCTTCATCACCGAGAAGGAAGAGATAGAGGCCAAGCGCGACGGCGCGGACCTGGGCAAGGGTTTCGACGCCATCATCGACGAGAAGGGCCACACCGCCACGATGACCGAGGAAGGCGTGCACAAGGCCGAGAAGATCCTGGGCGTCGGCAATATCTACGACGACGTCTCCTCCGAGTGGGCCCACCACCTGAACCAGGGCCTGCGCGCGCACCATTTGTTCCGCAAGGACGTGGAGTACGTGGTGAAGGACGGAGAGATCGTAATCGTCGACGAGTTCACCGGCCGCCTGATGCCGGGCCGCCGCTGGTCCGACGGCCTGCACCAGGCCATCGAGGCCAAAGAGAGCATGCGCATCAAGGAAGAGAACCAGACGCTGGCCACCATCACCTTCCAGAACTATTTCAAGCTCTACAACAAGCTCTCCGGCATGACCGGCACCGCGATGACCGAGTCGGACGAGTTCTGGGAGATCTACAAGCTCGACGTGGTGGAGATCCCGCCGAACCGCCCGCTGGTGCGCCGGGACTCCCCGGACCGCATCTACCGCACCGAGCGCGAAA
This sequence comes from Elusimicrobia bacterium GWD2_63_28, assembly GCA_001799895.1. GTDB lineage: Bacteria > Elusimicrobiota > Elusimicrobia > Elusimicrobiales > UBA9959 > UBA9959. Next base: position 39,053 of record MGUI01000042.1, on the reverse strand, counting down.
AGAACAACGCCATCGTGGCCGAGATCGACGAGCGCTGGCGCAAGGGCCAGCCGATGCTGGTGGGTACCCGCTCCATCGAGAAATCCGAGAAGTTGGCGACGATGCTGCGCGTGAAGGGCATCCCGCACCAGGTGCTCAACGCCAAGTACCACGAGATGGAAGCCCAGATCATAGCGCAGGCCGGCCGCAAGGGCCAGGTGACCATCGCCACCAACATGGCCGGCCGCGGCACCGACATTATCCTGGGCGGCAACCCGCCGGTGGTGGAAGAGCACGACTACGTCAGCGAGATAGGCGGGCTGTGCGTGATGGGCACCGAGCGCCACGAGAGCCGCCGCATCGACAACCAGCTGCGCGGCCGCTGCGCGCGCCAGGGCGACCCCGGTTCTTCCGTTTTCTACGTGTCGCTCGAGGACGAGCTGATGCGCCTGTTCGGCTCCGAGCGCATTTCCGCCATCATGGAGAAGCTCGGCATGGAGGAGGGCGAGGTCATAGAGTCCGGCCTTGTCAGCCGCCAGATAGAGGGCGCCCAGAAGCGCGTGGAGGGCATGAACTTCGACGCCCGCAAGCAGCTGCTGGACTACGACAATGTGATGAACAAGCAGCGCCTGGCCGTCTACGAGCTGCGCAACGCCGTGCTGGACGGGGTGGGCGTGACCGACCGCGTGAAGAGCATGGTGCACGAGGGCGTGGACGAGCAACTGGACCTGCACGCCCCGATGGACCAGGCCTCGACGCTGTGGAACCTGGAAGCCCTGAATATTTACCTCAAGAAAACGATCGGCTTCGAGCTGGCTTATACCAAGGACGAGGTGCACGGCCTCACCCGCGCCGTGCTGCAGGACGAGGTTATGAAGCGCGTGGACGCGGCCTACGAGGCCCGCTTCAACGACTTCGCCGAGCGCAATGTGGATTTCGCCGAGCTGCAGCGGGTGCTGCTGCTGCAGATCATGGACCATATCTGGAAGAACCACCTCTTTGAGCTGGACCACCTGAAGAAGGGCGTGGGCCTGCGCGCCTACGGCCAGAAGGACCCGCTGATAGAGTACCAGAAGGAGTCCTACTCGCTGTTCGAGGCGATGCTGGGGCGCGTGCGCGACCAGATGGTGGAATACGTTTTCCGCATTCAGCTGCCGCCGCGCCCGGTGGCGCGGCCGGTGGTTCAGGAGGGGGAGCCGCAGGCGGCTGCCCCCGCCCAGCGCCAGGCGCCGCAGAAGCCGGCCAACAAGTTCGTGGATTCCAAGACGGGGCGCAATGATCCCTGCCCCTGCGGCTCGGGCAAGAAGTACAAGAAGTGCCACGGGGCGGGCTAAGTCAGCCTGAGGGTATAGGGTTATAGGTGGGGGGGCGCCGTCATGCTCCCTGTTCGCTCATAAGCGGGCGTGGCCGAAGAGGGCCTGCGGTCCTCCGCCGGCCTCGAACTCGCTCCGCACACAGTGCGTCGCTCAAACAATCTCGGCCGCCGCCCTAATGATAGGCGGTCCGCTCCGGACCTTGGCCCTACGCCCTAAAATCGCTCACAGGGAGCATGACGGCGCCTGTCTTTCGCTTGAAATGTCGAAAAAAATTCCGCTGATTATTTTTCCCGTCCTTAGTTCGGTACTTCTCGTCCTCGCTTATCCTAAGTTTAATATGGGGTGGCTGGCGTGGGTGGCGCTGGCGCCGCTTTCGTATTACCTGCTAAAAGCCAAGAAGGCCTCCCATGCCGCGGCTGGCGGGGCGGCTTGCGGTTTTCTTACATATCTGGGGATCCTTTACTGGATCTATCCCACCATGCGCGCGGGGGGGGTGGGGCCGGCGGTTTCGGCGCTGGGGCTGGGGCTGCTGGCCCTGGTGCTGTCGACGGAGTTTTTGCTGGTCTCGCTCTATGGCTACTGGCTGAAGAAGGCCGGGGTAAAGGCCTGGCCGTACGTCTTCGCGGCGGCTTGGTTCGCGCTGGAATACGGCAAGGTGTATCTCAGTCAGAAGGCGGTGTGGTTCCCGTGGTTCATGCTGGGGTATACGCAGTGGGAGAACCTGGCGCTGGTACAGCTGGTTTCGGTGACCGGCATTTACGGGCTGAGCGCGGCCGTCTGTTTTACCGGGGCCTTGGCCGGGGCCGTGCTGGCGGCAGACTGCGGCCCGGTTAAAAAGATCCTGCGGGTGGCGCCGGGGCTGCTGATCATGGCCGGGCTCTGGTATTTCGGCAGGGCGGAACTGGCGCTCGCGGAAAATTTCAAGCCGGCCAAGACCGTAAAGGTCTCGCTGCTGCAGCCCTCCATAGATTTTTACGCCAAGTGGGAAGCGTCCGAGGCGGACAACATAAAGAGCAATATCACCGGCCTGCTGGGCGGAGTTAAAGACGGCCTGGCGGTCTGGCCGGAGAACGCCCTGCCCTGCTGGATAGACGAAGCGGACTGCGCGGCCTGGCTGAAGGCGGCGGCCGCGGGGTCCGGCGCAACGGGGAGCGTGGTCGGCTCGGTCTCCAGGGGCGGGGGCAAACACGTATCGGCCTTCCTGCTGAAGGGGGACGGGGACATAGCCGCCTCCTACGACAAGCGGCAGCTGGTGCCCTTCGGCGAATATGTGCCGCTGCGGAAGTTCCTGGGCAGGTTCATAGAGCCGGTGGCGGCGCTGGGGGAATTCGAGCCGGGCGCGCCCGAGCAGCGGCTGCTGGATTTTGACGGCGTGAAGATCGCCCCGTCGGTCTGCTACGAGGCCATCTTTCCCTATCTTTTCGCCGGCGACTCTCGCGACGGGGCGGAACTGTTCGTGAACATCACCAATGACGGCTGGTACCTGGACACAGCGGCCCCGCAGCAGCATTTCATCGTCAATATTTTTCGCGCGGCGGAGAACCGCCGGGCGGTGGCGCGCGCCGCCAACAACGGCATCTCCGGGGTGATAGACCCGTGGGGGCGCGTGACGGCCCGGACCGCGCTCAACGACAGGACCGTGCTGGAGGCGGAGGTGCCGGTCTGCGCCCTGCAGGCCTTCTTCCCGCTTTACGGCCACTGGTTCGCCTGGGCCGCGCTGATGATAGTGGCCGCCTTCCTGCTGGCGGTCTTGTTCGTTTAGGCAAGGAGGGTTCAAAAATTATGGAGGAGACAATCCCCGAAGCGGCGGTAAAACCTCCGGTGAACTGGCTGTGGCGCGCCGTGGTGCTGGCCGCCATTACCCTCATGGTGCCTTCCGTAGCCTACATGGGCCTCTTTGAAATACTTTCCAGCCCTTACTACGGCATGCCCAAGTATCTGGCCGAGTTTCTGGGCGCGTCCGCCGCGCTGTTCCTTTCCCTGCTGACGCTGAAGGTGCTTAACGACAGGGAAGCCCTTGGGCTGGATATAAAGAACCTGTTCCCGGTGCGCCCCTTCAGGCGGACCGCGCTGGTCTTCCTGGCCGGCGCCGCCGCCGAGGCGGTTGTTATTGCCGTCTACCTGGTGCTGGCCCTGAAATATTACCGCGACTATGAGGGCGGCACCGGGATAGCGAAGATGTGGCTGGGCAATGATAAGTGGTTCTTCGTCTTCGCCAGCACCGCCCTCTACGCCGCCTGCGAGGAGATCTTCCTGCGCGGCATCGTGTTCACCTACATAAAAAAGCACGCCGGCTTTTTAAAGGCGCTGCTGGTGAGCTCCCTTATTTTCTCGCTGATGCACGGCGGCCGCCTCTGGCTGTCCCTGCTTATGATCTTCTTTAGCGGGGTTATATACGCCCTGGCTTATGAGAAGACCCGCAGCCTGGCCGTACCCTGCCTGCTGCACGGCATGCACAATTCGGCCCTGCGGGTAATCCTGGTGCTGGGGCTCCTGGAATGACGCCGGCCGGTGTAAATTTATCGATATGAAAACTGTTCGCCTATTCGCGGTCAGCCTGTGGCTGACCCTGCCGGCTGCAGGCGCGGCGGCAGAGCCGGCCGGCAGGTACCTGGCCGGCAAGAACGAACTCTCCGGCAACGCCCCGGAAACAATAACCCGGCGGCAGGCCGCGGAGGACACGGAATTCTTCGCGGAGATCATGCGGGGCGGGTATGCCGCCCTCGCCACGCTGCGCGAGAAAGACCGCGGTGCCGGGAGTTTCCTTTCAGGGCTCGCCGAAAAAGCCCGCACTCTGCCGGAGCCTGTCAGCGTGGAAGCCCTGCTCGATACGCTGGCAGGGCCGCTGGGCGTGTTCCGGGACACGCACCTTTCTTTGTCCTATCGCCGCGCGGACGGTTCATACAGCGCGAGAAGTCCTACCCCCAGGCAGAGGGCTTACCTGCTGGCCCCGCCCGAACCTTACGAGGAACTCGTCTCCTGCGGGGGAATGGAGGGCGCCCGGTTGAGGTACCCGTTCCTGCGTAAGGATGGCGAGGGAGTGGCCGTATCTTCCGCTATGGTATTCTTTTCCCCCAGGCAGGAGGGGAAGATAGATTGTGCGGTAAGGCGGGGCGGGCGGCTCGTAGAGGCTGCTGCCAAGCTGCGCAGGCACAGGTTCGACCCGGATGAGCGGGACCCGGTTTTTTTCATGCAGGACGGAGACGTCCCGGTGCTGCGCCTGGGCAGCCTGGACCTGGGCCGCACCGGGGATATGGACGCTTTCGTGCGCTCCGCAGTGAAATTGCGTTCGAGCCAGTCATTCGTGCTTGATGTCAGGGGGAATCACGGCGGTTCGGACCTTTCCGTAGACGCCTGGCTTGAAACCCTGTCCGGCCCGGACGGGCTTAAGCCGGAGGAGAAAGGCGCGTCCAGGTTCCTGCTGGGGCCGGTCACGCTCCAGGGGTTGCTGAATTCCATTGCCGGCCTGGGCGATAGCCCGCAGGTGCAAAAGCTTTCCGAATTCGTCCGCGGAAAACAGAAGGGCGTCGGCGCCTCACAAAAGCCTGTCTTTGTAAATGCCGATAAATTCTGGGGGAAGATCGTGGGGGAGATAAATGTTCCGGCGGATAAAGCGGCCGCGGCTTACCGCGGGAGCGTCGTGATCCTGGCCGACTCCGTTTGTGCCTCCTCCTGCGAGGACCTGGTGGTGAAATTGCGCGGGCGCCTGAAGGCCCGGGTGCTCCTGGTCGGCCAGAACACTTCCGGGACCGGGGATTATGGCGAGCTCGGCACTTATGTGCTGCCTCACAGCCGCATACGTGTCATGTTGAGCACTACCCAATATAAGAATGGGCCGGGGTTTACTGAGGGGCGGGGCTATCTTCCGGATTTCTGGATCGCGGAAGAGGACCCCCTGCCCGCCGCTAAAGCGGCCGCTTTCTGCTTGCGGGATAAAAACTGTGCCATGGAGCGCCTGGGGTTTGGCGCCGCCGGAGGCCTTTGAATAAGTCTATCGAGGCGAAGCCTCGATAGAAAAGAAACAGCCGGCCTGGGGGCCGGCTGTTTTACTTTGCGTGGTCCGCTTTTACAACGGGAAGACCAGCTGGGGGCAGAGCTGCACCGGGTTGTTGTTCCACGGGCCGGGGGTGGCCAGGGGCTGGGTGTAGGGCTTGCCGTCATTGCACTTGTAGTTGCAGACATTGTTGGCGTAGCTGTTGAACACGCAGGCCCTGACTTTCTTGTCGGCCGAGCGGTCCGCGCGGGAGCCCTGGAAGTAGCCGATGACGTAGTAGTAGCCGCCCTCGTAGGAGGCCACCTCGTGGGTGACCACGGTGGCACCGTCGTTCTCCAGGCGGTCGGCCATGTCGAACATGCGCTCGAAGGCGTCAAGTTCCACCTTGAAGACCGGGCTGGACTCTATGGCCAGCGGGGCGGGAGCCTTGTAGGCTATGCGGAAGCGGTAATCGCCGAGGCCGTTGACCACTATGGTCTGGTTGGTCACCGCGGTCTTGGCGAACTTGAAGCCGTTGACGGCCCAGGTCATAACCTCGGAGGCCTTGGCGGCGCTGGGGTACTTGCCGTAGCTGTCGTAGACCTGCTCCGTAGAGACGGCCTTGTTGGCGAAGGGCGGCTTTATGGGGCGGATGATGTGGGTCGCGCAGGCGCCGGCCGGTTCGCCGGTGGAGAAGTCGGGCTTCTGGGCCGGCTCTACCAGGATAGCGCCGCTCTCGCACTTGAAGAGGCACTTATTGTTCTTGAACTCGGTGAACAGGCAGTAGTCCAGCGTGGTGGGCTGCTGGGGGAAGGGGTTATGCTGGTTGTTAATCTGGTTCCAGATGGAACCGGCATCGGGCAGCTGGGCTGCCTTGTTCTCCGCCGCGCCCCTGTAGTCGCCGCCGCCGCATTTCTCGTAGACGCTGGCCGCGCCCGGGTTGACCGGCTTGGCCTGGAAGGTTTCGCCGCTGCGGCACTTGAAGGAGCACAGGCCGTCCTGCATACCCGTAAGGTAGCAGCTGTCGGGATTGGGGGTGGGGAAGGGGTTTACCTTGGAAATGGCCGAGGCCTTGAAATTCTGCAGATCGGCGAAGTCGGCGGCGGCAGCCGGGGCGGCTATGCTGAGGGTTAATATAAGGGCTGAGATTAGTTTCATTTATCCTCCGTGATTTCCTACAAGGGTAGGATATTAAAAATCCGACCGGTCCGATTAGAGTCAAAGGGCCCCGAAAAATAGGGATAAAGGACCTATGACGCAGGTCATAAGGTGACGGGCGTCATAGGTCCTTTAGACTGAGGCCGGGAGGCGGCAAAAATGACTATTCTAAATATGACCGCTCCGACCTGGGCCCTTTACCAATGAAGCATTGACAAGTCCATAGGCCTTAAGGCCCAAAAAGCAATAGGCCCAAAGACCAAAACTTGACTAGGCCCTTTGGTCTTGATTATAATCAAAGCAGTGCTTAAACTATAACCATAGACAGCACACACACACCCAAACCGCAGTTCCGGAGGAGTAATGTTTAAGAAAGCAGCCGCAGTGTTCTCCATAATCGCAGTCGCTTCCACCCTGGTGTCCGCTGAGATCAGCTTCGACACCCGCAATAATACCAGCCTGCAGCAGGAAATTGCCAACCTCGACCTGAGCGTGCCCGCGCCCGCCCTTGATGGGGAAGTTGCCGTTAAGGCTGAAAAGGAATGGACTATATTAGTATTCCTTAACTCCAAGAACAACCTGGAGAAGTACGGCCTCCTGGATGTCAACGAGATGGAAAAGATCGGCTCCTCCGACAAAGTGAACGTAGTGGTAGAGATGGGCCGCATCAACGGCTATTCCACGCTTGACGGCGACTGGAAGACCACCCGCCGCTTCCTTATAAAGAAGGACAACGACTTCTCCAAGATAACCTCCCCCATTCTGGCCGACCTCGGCAAAACCGACATGGGCGACTACAAGAGCCTTGTCAACTTCGTAAAGTGGGCCAAGACCGCCTACCCGGCCAAGAAATACGCCCTGATAGTCTGGAACCACGGTTCCGGCTGGGACAAGAGCCGCGGTATGGACGTCACCAAGGGCATCTCCTACGATGACGAGACCGGCAACCACATCACCACCCCCCAGTTGGGCCTCGCGCTCAAGGAAATGGGCGGCGTGAACGTGTACGGCTCCGACGCCTGCCTGATGCAGATGCCGGAAGTGACCTACGAGATAAAGAACTACACTGAATATATAGTGGGTTCCGAAGAGACCGAGCCCGGCGACGGCTATACCTACGACCTGTGGCTGGGCCCCGTGGTTGCCAAGGGCAACATGAGCGCCTATGAAATGGGCAAGGCCGCCGTGGACGGTTATAGCGACCATTACCAGAGCATCCGCCAGGGCTCTACCCAGAGCCTGCTGAAGAGCTCCGCGCTGAACGACTTCACCGTGCTGGTCAACGACTTCGTCTCCTCCGCCATGGACACCGGCGAGAAGGCGCTGGTCAAGACCGCCGCCGGCGGCTCCCAGAGCTACGCCGTGTACGACAACAAGGACATGGGCCATTTCTTCGACCGCTACGCGGCCACCACCGCCAATGCGGACGTGAAGATGAAGGCCCTGGCCCTGAAGAGCTACATCGACGGCAGCCTCATCGTGCACAACCGCGTGAACGAGGAATTTGCCAACGGCAACAGCCACGGCATAGCCGCCTATATGCCCGGCTATTCCTTCAACTCCGACTACAATGAGCTGGCCTGGGCCAAGGACAGCCAGTGGGACGAGTTCATAAAGTGGTACCAGGCTAAATAAGAAGTCCTTAGCCAACGGAAAGGCCGGCTTAACCGCCGGCCTTTTCTTTTTTAAATGGGGACAGCCCCCTATTTTCCGGAAACGGTGCGTCTATATGGCATAACCGTGGGATAAATAGGGGCTGTCCCTATTTTTGCCCAAAGGGCCTATGATACTCCTGGGCCTGTCGCCCCTTGATTAAAATCAAGTCGCGGCGTAGACTATAACCATGAAACTCAACGTGCTTAGCCTGGAGGAAGCCATGATACGCAAGATCTCGCTGTCAGCCCTCGTCCTTTCTATGTTCTCTTCTCTCTCCTACGCCCAGGGTGAGTTCACGCTGAACTCGGCCGACATCAGGGCGCAGATCGCCAATTCGGACATGGCCGTTCCCGCCCCCGAAATGGCTCCCGAGGCCGCCGACAAGGGCATTATCACCGACTGGCTGTTCGGCAAGCCGGCCCCCAAGGCCCCGGCCGAGTGGACCATCATGGTTTTCGGCAATGGCAAGAACGACCTGGAGCCCTTCCTTATGAAGGACCTCAACGAGATGGAGAAGATCGGCTCCACCGACAAGGTCAACATTATAGTGGAAGCCGGCCGCATAGAGGGCTATGACGCCAGCGACGGCGACTGGAAAGGCGTGCGCCGCTTCCGCATGACCAAGGACAGCGACACCCGCAAGGTGAGCTCCAAGGTGCTGCAGGACCTGGGCCAGTCCGACATGGGCGACTACAGGACAGTGGTCTCTTTCGTGAACTGGGCCAAGACCGCCTATCCCGCCAAGAAATACATGCTGATCTTCTGGAACCACGGCTCCGGCTGGACCAAGAGCGGCGAGCGCATCATCACCAAGGGCATTTCCTATGACGAGCAGAGCGGCAACCACATCAACACCCCCCAGATGGGCCTCATCCTCAAGTCTCTGGGCAAGATAGACGTGGTCGGCTCCGACGCCTGCCTGATGCAGATGGCCGAAGTAGACTACGAGATCAAGGATAACGTGGACTTCATAGTGGGCTCCGAGGAAACCGAGCCCGGCGACGGCTACACCTACGACCTGTTCCTGGGCCCCGTGGTGGCCAGGCCGACCATGAGCGCCCTGGAAGTGGGCAAGTCCGCGGTTGACGGCTACGCCAACCACTACGACGGCATAGACCAGGGCTACACCCAGAGCCTGGTGCGGGCCGGCTCCGTGTCCAAACTGCTGACCCTGTCCGACGCCTTCACCGCCGCGGTGATGGCCTCCGGGGAGAAGGCGCTGGCCAAAACCGCCCGCGGCAACGCCATCAACTTCGCCGTGGCCGAGAACCGCGACCTGTACGACTTCACCCGCCTCGTGGTTGAGGGCTCCCAGAACGCCGAAGTTAAGAAGGCCGGCCAGGCCCTGATGAACTTCATCACCGGCGAACTGGTCATCCACAACCGCACCCGTGACGACAAGGGCGGCTACTGGAGCGGCCCCAAGGCTTACACCCTGGCCAAGGGCATAGCGGCCTACTTCCCGAACTCCACCCTGGCCGCCGGCTACAGCGACCTGGCCTGGGCCAAGGCCTCCAAGTGGGACGAATTCGTCCTCTGGATCAACCAGCCTTAATAAGGATAGTATTCCATGAAGAGGGGCCGGCTTAACCGCCGGCCTCTTTTTTTGGGCCTGGGCACATTGGCCCGCGCTTCTGGGCCCATTGCCCCTTGGCGGGGAGAGCGCAACAGGCTAAACTATAAGTGTGAAACGCAATGTAACCAGCAGCCTGGAGGAATCGATGATACGCAAAATATCGCTGTCAGCCGTGGCCATTTCCCTGTTCGCTTCGATAGCGGCCGCCGAGGTCAACTTCGACAAGGGCGGTTTCAATATTAAGGAAGAGATCTCCAACGTGGCCCTGCCTGACGCCCCCCAGGACAAAGGCATACTGGACTGGATCTTCGGCAAGCCCAAGCCCGAGCCCAAGGCCCAGGCCGAGTGGACCATCATGGTCTTCTCCAGCGCCAAGAACGACCTGGAAAAATACCTGCTGATGGACCTCAACGAGATGGAGCTGGTAGGCTCCACCGCCAAGGTCAACATTGTGGCCGAGGTGGGCCGCATTGACGGCTACGATTCTTCGGACGGCAACTGGACCGGCGTGCGCCGCTACCTGATCACCAAGGACAGCGACAAGACCAAGATGGGCTCCAAGATGCTGCAGGACCTGGGCATGATAGACCAGGGCGACTACCGCAACCTGGCCGCCTTCGGCAAATGGGCCAAGGCCGCCTACCCGGCCAAGAAGTATATGCTGATCGTTTCCAACCACGGCTCCGGCTGGGAGAAGGGCGTGCAGACCATCACCCAGAACAAGGGCATCTCTTACGACGAGCAGAGCGGCAACCACATCAACACCCCCGAGCTGGGCCTGGCGCTCAAAGAGATCGGCAAGGTGGACGTGTTCGGCACCGACGCCTGCCTGATGCAGATGGCTGAAGTGGTCTACGAGATCAAGGATTCCGTGGATTATATCGTCGGCTCCGAAGAGACCGAGCCCGGCGACGGCTACACCTACAACGACTTCCTGGGCCCGGTGATAGCCCGCCCCACCATGACCCCCATCGAGCTGGGCAAGCAGGCCGTCAACGCCTACGCCGACCACTACGACAAGATCGACCAGGGCCACACCCAGAGCCTCGCGAAGGCTTCCTCGGTCAATAAGCTGCTGACCGTGTCCAACGAGTTCGCCGCCGCCGTGATGGCCTCGGGCGAGAAAGCGCTGGCCAAGACCTCCCGCGACGCCACGATCAACTTCGCGATGGACGAGAACCGCGACATGTACGACTTCGCCCGCCGCATGGTGGAAGGCTCGCAGAACGCCGCGGTGAAGGCCAAGGGCCAGGCCCTGATGAACTTCATCACCGGCGACCTGATGCTGCTTAACCGCACCCGCGACGACAAGGGCGGCTACTGGAGCGGCCCGAAGGAATACACCCTGGCCAAGGGCATGGCGGCCTACTTCCCGAGCTACGGCCTGGGCGACGGCTACGCCGACCTGGCGTGGGCCAAGGCCTCCAACTGGGACGAGTTCGTGCAGTGGATCAACCAGCCTTAATAAGGAACTTAATTAAAAGAAAGGGCCGGCTTAACCGCCGGCCCTTTCTTTGTCAGGGGACGCTGATGACTAAATGACTATTTATCTATAAATAGTCATTTAGTCATCAGCGTCCCCTTAAAAAGATAAAATATTGTTGCTATGACCAATACTGATCCAAAAGACAAACCCGACTTGCTCAAGCAGATGGCCAGCGTGGTCAGCCACGAGCTGCGCAACCCGCTGGCTATCATCTCCAACTCGCTGTACTTCATAAAGACAAAGCTGGCCGCGGGCGGGGCGGCTCTGGACCCCAAACTGACCAAGCACATGGGCATCATTGAGGGCGAGGTGAAGCACAGCAATGAGGTCATAGAGCAGATGCTGTCTTTTACCCGCAAGCTGGAGCTGCAGCTGGTGCCGCTTTCGCTGGACGCTATCGTGGAGGAGGTGGCCGGCGGCTACCCGTTCCCGACCGGCATCACGCTGAAGTCGGCCGCCGATCCCGACAACCCGCGCGTGAACGTTGATAAAGATGCGATTTGCAACGCGGTGCGCTGCGTGCTGTCTAACGCGGCGCAGGCCATGCCCGAAGGCGGCACGCTGGCCGTGGCCTTCTCCCAGGACGATAAGATGGCCTCCGTAACCTTTACAGACAGCGGCCCGGGCTTCCCGGGGGGCGACGGCGAGAAGGTATTCGAGCCTTTCTTCACCACGCGGCCGCGCGGCCTGGGGCTGGGGCTTCCCATAGCCCGCAAATTCATGCGGGCGCACGGCGGCGACGCCAGGGCGGAGAACGCCCCCGGCGGCGGCGCCAGGGTCATACTGTCCCTGCCGCTCTGCAGATAAGGCTGTAATACACAACGAAAATGCCGGCCGGATTCGGAAGCGCCGGCCTGTCCGGGAAGCCTGACGGCCGCGCAGCCTGATACTCAAACAAGATCGCCTGAATAGCCTGCCGCGCAGTTCCCCGGCGGTGATGCCGCATTTCACCAAAAATCTGTTTTTAGCGAAGTCCTCCGACGTAAGCCGAAAAACTTATTCACTGGGCCCGCCGCCTCATGCGCTGGCGGCTGCGGTTCTGTAACATATATGCATGACCTGGCCGGGGCGTTCCGGCAGGCAAAGGAGAAAGTATGAAATTGATAGCTATGACATTATTGATCGGCATGATGACCGGCGCGGCCGACGCGGCGGATATCTTCGACCTTCACCGTGTTGGCGCTGCAGAGGCTGCGGCCCGGGTGGCTGCGGGCCAGGTGCCGCAGGTCCCGCCGGTCTTCCCGGCGGCCCCGTGGAACAATAACTGGCCGGGGACGTTCCCGCAGCCCCAACAGGGCGGCATCGATACCTGCGTCTTCACCGAATTCAGCGGCGGCAAGTGCTGGTTGAAGTGCGGCAGCGGGAATACCATAGCAGAACCCCCGCTGAAGACCGGCCCGGACGGGGCCATGTCGGACACCTGTGCCACGCATGTGTTCCTCCCCTTGCCAGCCGGCCGGAAGGGCGGCAGGACCATGGAGGACTGGAGGAGCGTTGACCTGCTGGCCGCGGACGGCACGCAGATCAGCGTGGATTATGTGCCGGCCGACCTAGGCGGCAAGGTGAACGCTACACATGTATGGGTAAGCGTGCGAAACCCCGGGTTCAGCGGCTCAGAGAAGGTATCGGTCAGGCTGTCCAACTATTACGAGGCTAAGCCTGGTTCACCCGAAGCCCTCAAGGAGTCCAAAGAGCTGGAGCTGCCGTTCAACGGCTGGAGCTTCCAGGCTAAATTCCCGGACATGAGCCTTTTCGAGGCTTTCCATTCCTGGCAGAACGACTTCCGGCAGTCGCTGAAGGCCACGGTGGACGGCGCGAACCTGCATACCGGGTCCGGAATGGGCGTATTCAGTTTCAAGATGCCGGGCAAGCCTGCCTGGGCCGACGATGAGCGTAAAGCGGAGCGGCGGCTGAAGGGCTGCCTGTTCAACGAGGCGCAGGGCGATACCTGCGTCTACAAATGCGAGGGGGGGAAGAATTATGTCAGGCCGATGAACCGGCCGAGCCCCTTCGGTGACGAACCCGTTGTTCCCTGCCCGGCCTTCGTCATCCAGTTCTGAAGAAAAGACCCGGAAATGAAAACAGCCGGCCCCCTGGCCGGCTGCTTTCTTTCTGCCCCCGCTCAGAACTTCCGCAGTTTGATGATCTTGCCCTCGATGAAGAAGATGCCGGAGTCGTCGGTGGCGCCGGTCACGGCGTAGAGCTTGGCGGCCGAGATGTTGTTGGCCATCAGCGGCGTGAGGTTGCGCAGGTCCTTCTCGTTCATGCGCACTATGCCGCCGCGGTGCCACGTCACCTGCGCCGTCGCCAGCAGCTTGGCGTTGTACTCGGCTATCTTCTTCAGCGAATTGTCCAGCGTGTGCAGCGGGGGTGCCTCCACCAGCGCGCCGGCCAGCGGGCTCTTCCAGCGGTCCTTACCCGCCTTCTTCAGCAGGCCGGCTTCGGCCAGGACGGCCAGGGCTTTGGCGGTCGCGGCCTTCTCCAGCGACAGCCGCTGCGCAAGGTCGGCGGCCGTCCACGCGCCGGTATCGTTGGAAGTGGCCAGGAAGCAGAGGTAAGTCTCGAGCGTGGCCACTATGGCCTGGTAATGCTCCGGCTTCAGGAAGAACTTCTTGTCGGCCAGCGCGCGCTCTGCCACCTTGTCCATGGGCGACATGGCCGGCTGGGCCTTGAGCTGGGCCAGCGCCGGCTTGAACACGTTCTCGAAGGTCTCCTCGCCGGCCATGGTCTTGAGCCAGGCTACGGCCAGTTCGCTGGCGGCGTCGCTCCTGGGCGTCAGGCGCAGCGCCACTATCAGCTTGCCCAGGCGCGGGGCCTCGGGCAGCACCTTGCCCTGCTCTATCAGCAGGTAGTTGCGGTAGGAGAGCTTCAGTACCGGCGCCCCGCCGTTGTCGTGGTAGAAACGGTAGGCGGTGGGAAAGCCAGCGTCCTTGCGTATTTTGCAGAGCAGCTCGGAAAAAAGTGTAGGCATGATTTCCCCCTGGTGATAGGACACTTCACTAAAAACCGGTTTTGGTGTCATCCGGCCTCGTAAGCCCAAAAACTTCCGCGTTGGGGCTTGCGCCTCAGGCGCTTCGCCCGACCGTGAGATAGCATATCAATATAGGGGCCGCGACTTCCAGAAGCAAGGGGCCTGGCGGGGGGAGAGTTAAGGAGAAAAGCATATGAGAACATTCTTAATAGCGCTGCTGATGACCGGATTGTCGGGGACGGCCCCGGCTGCGGACTTCGCAGACCTGCAGCGCCTGGACGCCAGGCAGGTCAGTGAGGCCGGGGCCCCCGCGGCGCCTGCGGCGGAGAAGTGGGCCGTAAGCTACCAGCTCGACGGCATGCTGAACATAAGGGAGGGCCGGATAATACTAAACACGCCGGACGGACGGCTTTTCACGCTGGAGCTGGACCCCGCCCTGGCCCGGAAATACGACGGCTCCGTAGTAGCCGTAGAGGGCAAGGTAATGCAGGCCGACGACCGCGAGACGCTGAAGGTGGAAAGCATAGCTCCTTATACCCCGCCTGTAAAACCGGAGGTAACCGCGTACGACCCGCTGCAGCGCAGGATCAGCGTCCTGTCCGACGAGGACGCGGCCATGCGGGTGCAGAACGTGCGCTGGCACAAGGCCAGGGCCGGCGAGTTCGACTGGGCCACCGCCGCCGTCAGGCCTTCATTCATAAAAGACATCTACCTTATCAAGCAGCCTTTCCCGCCGGAGGCGCTGGCGGCCCATTCGCTGCTGCTGTTCACCTTCGACCCCGGCGGCCTGACCGACGCGGGCGGCAACGAGGCCTACGGCCTGGTGCTGTCCATAGAGGCCCGCCAGAAGGTTGGCCAAGCCTATAACCCGCTGGCCGGCATGAAGAACACCTACAACATAATCTGGACGCTCTCCACCTGGGAGGATTATGCCCGCCGCTCGGTCAAGGTGATGAACAAGCGGCTCATCCCCTACAAGCTGGCCGGCTTCTCCATGCCGCAGAAGAGCTGGCTGGTCCGCGAGACCCTGCGCCAGGCCGGCGTGAACCGCGACGGCGAGTTCTACCACACCGTCACCAACAACTGTACCAACAACCTGCTGATCCTGATGAACCGGGCCCTGCCCGAGACCCGCAGGATACCGATGTGGGACGTCCCGTACTCGGTCTACAACATCAGCGCGACGATGCCCCTTTTCGTGCCGGGCTACCTGCAGGGCAAGGGACTGCTCGGGCCGGAACTGCGTGAGGTCACGCTGATCAACCTCTACCTGCCGCTGCCCTGAGGGCCGGAATCGGAATTAGGAGAAAATACCATAAAAAAAATACTTATAGCGGCGCTGATAGCGGTGATCTGCGGTACGGCCGGAGGGGCAGCGGCGCAGGAGTTCTCCGCCCTTCAGCGCCTCGGCGCGGCCGACGTGGGCGGCGGGCATCAAGCCCCCGCCGTTCCGGAGCCTATGGCCCTGCCCGAAGGGGACCGGGGCGCCTCCGGCGGCGGCAGCACGATAGCCCTGGGCGGCGAGACCGCCTGCGAATACTCCTGGGAAGAGCGCCCCGGCACCACCGATTACACCCTCTGGGATTCCTATCTGAAAAGGAATTATCCGCGGCCCGACCGCAAGCAGGCCGACAGCCTGCAGGGCTCGAAGGTCCTGAAATCCGGCGACACAGTGGAAACCCTGTGCCACAACGCGCGCCTCCTCAAGGGCTGCTTCGCCAAGGCCAACGCCCGCGCCGAGTACGACCCTATGGGCGCCGGCTACCTCTACTGGGCCAAGGAAAGGAAAGTCGACCCAGTGCTGCTGCGCATGGCCATAGCCATGCAGGAGACCAACCTCGGCGGCCTGAAGGATTCCTGCTCCGGCGGCTCCTGCAACGGCGTGGGCATGAACCAGGTCATCACGATCGTAACCGACTCCGGACACGCCACCAACTCGGGGAACAGGCCGGAATGGGCGGGCATCACCCACAATGTGCTGACCAACATGAAGTACGGCATCCGCGTGTTGGCGATGAAGATAGCCGAGCGCGAGCCCCGGGATATCGCCGCCCTGGCGCGGTTCTACAACGGCTCGCCGCACGCCGCGGAATACGCCCGCAAGGTGCAGCGCAATTACGAGAACCTCCGCGCCTGCGGGTTCTGAGCCGCGGCCCCGCGGCTTTTTGGGAGACAGAATGTCAAGCGTTAACGTAAATTTGAGCCACGATAAATTCAGGATACTGGTCCACGGCGGCGCGTGGGATATACCCGGGCGCCTCATGGAGGCGCACAGGGCCGGCGTACGCAAGGCCTGGCAGGTCGCGGCGCACGCGCTGGAGTCGGGCGCCGCCCCGCTGGAGGCCGTCGCCCGGACCCTGGCCTGCATGGAGGACGACCCGGTCTTCGACGCCGGCAGGGGCAGCTTCCTCAACGAGGACGGCGAGGTGGAGCTGGACGCGTCCGTCATGCGGGGCAGCGACCTGCAGGCCGGCTGCGTGGCCGCCATCCGCAACTTCCCGAACCCGTCGCGCATAGCCCTCGCCCTGCTGCTGGAGGGGCAGAACGTCCTGCTGGCCGGCTCCGGGGCGGAGCGCTTCGCCCGCTCCAAAGGCTTCAGCCCGGTACCGGCCTGCGACCTGGTGCACCCGCGCGAGGCAGAGGCCCACAAGGCCTGGATAAAGGCGGGCAAGCCTGATTCAAAAGTCTATTTCTCCAAGCCGCCGTGCGAGGCCGGCGCCGCGCCCGAGCGGCGCGGCACCGTCGGCTGCGTCCTCGGAGTCCCGGTGCGGCAGGGAGGGTACGCGCTCTACGCCGGCACTTCCACCGGCGGCGTGCCGGGCAAGAGGAAGGGGCGAGTCGGCGACGTGCCGATAGTAGGCGCCGGCATCATAGCAGACGATGAAGGCGCCGCGGTAAGCGCCACCGGCTGGGGGGAAGGCCTGCTGCGCATCAGCGCGGCGATGCTGGTCAACGAGCGGGTCAAACTGGGGACGCCGGTGCAGGAGGCGGTCGAGGCCGCGGTCCGGGTCCTGCATACCCGCCTGGGCGGCTTCGGCGGGCTCATCGCCGTAGACAAGGCCGGCCGCATGGGCGCGGCATATTCTACGCCCGACATGGCCTTCGCGGGCCATTATGTCAGGCGTATGAGTTTCTCAAGCGCCGCCCCGGCCTGAGGGGGTAGTGATACGGCGTTTCACTAAAAACCGATTTTGGTGCTATAGGCCCTCGTAAGTCCAAATACTTTTATGCTGGGGCTTGCGCCTCAGGCGGAGAGCGGCGGTATCCGGTAGGATATATCCATAGGAAGGCGGCCGCGGGCCGCTGCAGAAAAAGGAGAAAACGATCATGATAAAAATACTGATAGCGGCGCTGATAGCGGGAACCTGCGGTACGGCCGGCGCGGCCGGTTTCGACCTGGACTCTGTGCTGGGGCGGGATATCCCCGCTTTCGAGCTGGCGGTGCCCGAGGTCCCCAAGGCCGTCATCGCGGACCAGAACTCCTCCTGCAGCAAGGACGGCGCCTATAAGTCCACCAGTCAGGACAACAACCCGCTGCTGTGGCAGACCGGCGCCTATCCCATAACCGGTTCCAACCAGTGGAAATGGGTGATGCCGGTGGATTATCCCCGCGCCAGCATGTGGGGCGTGCGCTATGTCTGCGGCCCCGGCGTGGAATGCGACGAGTTCGGCGCCGGTAAGCACGAGGGCATAGATTATGTGCCCAGCCAGGCCGCCTGGAACGACAAGAGCAAGGGTTTCATACTGGCGGCGGCCGACGGCGAGGTGGTTTACGCCCGCATAGGCTGCCCGCAGACCAATAACTACGGCAATAACGGCACCAAGCGCATGTGCTCCGACGGCTGGGGCAACCACGTGATAGTGCGCCACGGCAAAGTGAAGATGGTGAAGAACGGCGTAGCCGAAGAGACCACCCTGTACTCCCGCTACGCCCACATGGCCGCCGGCGGCATCACGGTCAGCATCGGCGCCAAGGTGAAGGCCGGGACCCGCCTGGGCCGCATGGGCAACTCCGGCTCGTCGAACGTGCCGCACCTGCACTTCGAAGTGGGCACCATGAAGAGCCGCTCCTTCGAGAAGTGCAAGCCCTCCAAAGCTATGGACTACGTGGTGAACCCTTACACGCTCTACGGCTTCCCCAACAGCTTCTGATAGCCTCGGAACGATAACAAGACATGGAGAAAACATATGAAAAACCGGATACTGACGCTGACCCTGTTGTCGCTTATTATAAACTGCTCCGCCGCCTACGCCCGCTCCTCGAATTACGACGAGAACGGGTTTGTAATCGGGTTTGCCCCCAGACTTACGGCGGCCGCCGAAACGATACCGGCCGCGTCCGGGCCGGAGCCGGTAATACAGGATCCGGCCGTTGAGCCGGCGGGCCAGAACACCTCCGCCCAGCCGGGCTCAGAGCTGACCCTGCCGCCCCAGCAGGCGTTCACCGCCGCCCCCGAGGAGGATAAAGTCACCCCTTCCGACTATGACGAGGCCACCGCCCTGCGGCTCGCCCGCAACGCCAAGAAGCATAGCATGGGCTCCTTCGCCGGCTGGTGCTACTCCTACGTGGCCGACGCCATGGAACTGACCGGCGTAATCCGCCGCGACCAGTGGTACTCGCTGGGCATAGGCGTTAACGCCGCGGCCGACTTCGCCGCCTGGGCCAACCGCAACCCCGGCACACTGCGCTCCCAACTTAAGCTGGCCAAGATGGAAACCCCGGCCAAGGCCGCGGACCTGCCGCTGGGCGCCATAGTAGTGTACAACCGCGGCGTCTGCGGCTTCAGCGGCCGCTCGGGCCACATTGAGGTGAAGGTGGCGCCCAACCTGCTCTGCTCCGACGGCTGCCAGCCGGCCTACCAGGAATGCTTCGGCAGCCCCGCCGCGCGCGCCGGCATCAGCGTCTACGTGCCGGTGTCGGGCAAATGAGCGCACACATGAAAGCGCTGCTGCTGGCGTTAGGACTGGCGGGCCTGTTCGGACCGGCGGTGGCCTCTCCCTCGCAGGCGGATCTGGACCTGGCAGCGGGGGCCGTGAGGGAAGTGCGCCTGCAGGGCCTGCGCTCTCCGTCGGAGATCAAGATGGTGATGGCCGGCATCGCGCCTGACTCGCCGCAGGCCCACCTGCTGCCCGGCCTTAAGACGCAGTACGCCGACTCGCTCAGGGACCTGCTGGCGCTGCGGGCGGAGTTTGACAAGGAATTTTCCTGGGGCCACAATCCGGGCTTCGACTATCTGGCCGGCAAGCTGCGGGAACTGGCCCTGAAACATAAAGCAGGCAACTGCACCGAGCAGGCCTTCCTGGCGCAGGCGCACCTGCGGTCGAGGGGGATAAAGGCCCACCTCGTAGTGTTTGAAACTTTCGACTGGTGGACGATGAAGCTGGACCCGGATAAAAACCATGTCTTCGCCGTCTTCAATCTGCCTGAAGGGGCCAACCCCGCCGTCCCCGGGCAGTGGGGAGCGGACGCGGTAGTGGCGGACCCCTGGGGGCGGCTGGCCGGCCCGGCGCAGGAGAGCCTGCGGGTCATGCTCGACGAGATCTTCCGCCTGGACCAGTCGCACCAGAAGCCGCGCTATCACGTGCTGGACTACGAACACCTTTCCAGATTTGCGGATCTGCCCTGAGGCGTATATGAAAATAGTCCTGGCCCTGACTCTTGTACTGCTCTGTTTCCTAGCCGGCCCGGTTCGTGCCGGCGCGGATGGGAATTTCCGAGGCGCCGTCCCCGCGGTCCCGGCCTGGGAGTCGCTCCCTGCCGAGCCTGCCGCCAGGGCCGCGGCCCTGCGCCGGGCGGTAGAGACGGTGCTGGCAGCCGAGGCCGGGCAGCTGAGCGCGGCCTCGGACTGCGCGGCCTTCTCGCAGATCTGGCTGGAAATACTGAACGGCTCTTTCGGCTACAAGCTTATATACGCCGAGACCGCCGGCATGGGGACCGTGGCCCTTGCCGCCGGCGCAACCGCGCGGCGCGACAAGACCCATTACTTCCTCGTCGACAGGACCCTGTGCGGCGCCGCCGAACCCTGCGACGCGGAAATCATTATAGACCCTACTTATATGCAGTTCCTAGAGCAGGGCGAATGCCTTTACGGCGAAACCGAGGGCTGCGCCGGGGCGGAGGTCCTGCGCGGCCTGCCGCGGGTGCTGATGGGGACGCGCGCGGAAATAAAGGCCTTTTACTCCGCGTTCCCTGAGCGCGTGCGGCTTTACTCTGCCGGCGTGCCTGACCTGCCGGACGGTAGTTACGACCCGGCCTCCGCCGCGTCTCTGATCTACAGCTTCGAATTCAACTCCGGACTGCGCAGCAACATCGAGTTGCTGCTGCCGGCCCGGTAACACAGGAGAAGAAATGAAAAAAATGATAATTGCCATAGCGCTGGCGGTGCAGCCCGGCGCGGCGGAGCAGTCCCGGGCCTGGGCGCCCTCCCTGGAACCCCTGAACGCCATAGAAGTACCCGCCCCGCAGGCCGTGCCGGCGCGTGAACGCGCCGACGGCTCCGAGGCCCTCGCCAGAATAAAGCGCTCGGCCGAAGCGGCCGTCCGGGCCGCGCGCCCCGCCCTGGAGGCGGAGGCGGCCGCGGTAAAGGCGGCACTAGCCGCTGGCCTCCCGGCCGGCTCCGACCCTGAATACCCGGCGGTCAGGAACCTGGTAGCCCCTTTCGTCAGCCTCTACATCCGCGCCGCGGAGTCCGCCCTGCCGCGGATCTCGCCGCGGGACGAGAGCGACTACGCCTCGGGCTTCTTCGCCGATTTCTTCCTGCCGGAGGACAACAGGCCCGAGCACCTCTCCGTGCTGTCGGGCTATCTCTCCGCGCTGGCCTCCCACCGCGTGCGCGCTGACTACAACTACACGGTCGGCACCATAACGGACGGCGGTGACGAGGCCATGGCCAAGGGGGGCGAGCTGCTCATCCTGGCCGGAGAATACGCCCAGCGACCCCGCGACGAGGCCGCGGCCGTGCTGGCGCACGAATTGCAGCACAACGAGCACCGCCACTACATGCAGTACCAGATAATAACGGCCGTCAATAAAATGCTGGCCCTGGAGACCGGCGGCGCTTCGGAAGGCGCCGCGAAACTGGCGGAGAACTACTACAAGTGGCTCTGCGAGTACCAGGCCGACTCGGCGGCCGCGGAAATGATGAGGAAAGCAGGGTTCGACCCGGCCGGCCTTAAGGCCGTGCTCGCGGGTCTGCCCGGAGGCACTGCCGCGGACCTCCGCCGCGACGACCATCCTCCGGTCCGGCTGCGGCTGGCCAACCTGTCCGCCGCGGGCCGTCTGTAAGCGCCACGAAGCGCATTGTCACAAAGAAAACAATCAAAAGTAAGCCCCAGAAAATAATCCGCGCGAGGGCCCAAGTGCCCTCGATATTCCGGGGTCTGCAGACTACACTAATTGTATGATCAGGATGGCTTCCGCCCGCAACCAAAGAAAGCCCCTTAACGCGCTGCTCCCGGCGCTGGGCTCCCTTTTCCTCTGCGGCTTCGCCGGGGCCGGCTATGCCCAGACGGCCTTGAGCCTGCTGGACGGCTTTGAAGCCATGCCCGAGCCCGTGGCGTCGCGCCCGGCCGGGGCGGCCGCTGAAGCGCCCGGCTTCGACCGGGTGTCCGAGCTCATATCGACGATTCTATAGTCTTCTTCTTCACCGCTGACGACGACGGCCCCAAACCGCAATAGCGCCACCGGAGACGCCGGTGGTGATGCGCCGTTTCACCCAATCGGCGCTTTGCATGAAATGACCCGACGTAAGCCGGATGTCCCCGCCCGGGGGCCTAAAGCCTCATGTCCCGACAGAGCAAGGCTGGTAACATATCCTCAGGGCCGGCGCGCCGGCCCGGGAGGACTACACATATATGAAGCGGATCTTGCTACTGATATTTACAGCCTGCCTGGCCTGCCCGGCCGCGGCCGGGGAGCGCATAGTCGGCGGCGAGAAAGTGCTGGACCGTAACTCGCCGGAATTCCGGCACACGGCGCGTCTGCTGATAACGATGGAATTTCCAAAAACGGCTCCGGTACCGGCCAATCTCCAGGGCCGCTCCTTCAGCTCCCGCTGCAGCGGCAGCCTGATCTCTGAGAAGGCGGTGCTGACCGCGGCGCATTGCCTTCCTGCCGAGATCTACCTCAAGGATGACGGGGGCTGGCTCCCGGTAACCGTGAAGGCAGTGGCCGCCTATTTTAAACTGAACCCCAAAGAAGATTCGCCCAATGGCGAGCCGCACCAGGGCTTTGTCCGGCACCCCGGCTACTCCGACCGCTGGTACCTGAGCGTGAATGACCCCTGGAACCCGGAAAAGCCGGTTAACGACATAGCCGTGGTCTTACTGCAAAACCCGGCGCCACAGTTCAAGGCGCCGGCGCCCCTGGCCGTCCCGTCGGACCAGTTTGGCGCCGGGCAGGAACTGGTGCTGGCCGGCTACGGCAGAACCTCCAACGCCGCCAGCGTGGAGATCCCCGAACTGCGCAAGGTGACGGTGCCCTACCGGGCCGCGCTGCGCAACGGCGCCGACTTTTTTGCCGGCAGCGGCGACCTGACCTCGCCAGGGCAGGTGGCCGCCCCCAAGGGCGGCTGTCACGGTGATTCCGGCGCGCCGGCCTATCTGCCCGCCGCCGGCGGCTACCGCGTGGCCGGCGTGGTGGCCCGCGGCCCCGGCTCAGAGAACGGCGGCTGCGAGGCCGGCGTTACGATACTCACCGACGTGCGCCGCTACGCCGCCTGGCTGCAGGGCGTGGCCGCCGCGATGCAGCTGGACGGCCCGCCCGTAGCGCAGTCCGCCGAAAGCGCGCTGACGCTGCAAACGGGCTGGAGCCGTTAAGATGAAGCCGGGAATGCAGCTCTTTTTGCTTCTGCTGGCCGCCACGGCCGGGTGTGCCGCCGGCCGCCAGGGGGTTCAGGCCTACCAGCCGCCGACAACACTGTACTACGCGCGGGAGGCGGCCATACAGGCCCTGCCGCTGACGCCGCCGCCTGCCGACGGCTCCGAGGCCGACAGGCGGGACCTGGCGGAGCTCATCCGCCTGCAGGAGGAGCGGACCCCGGCCGGCTGCGAGCGGGCCCTGAAAGAGGCCGCCTCCGGCTATGAGAATTTCTTCGGTGATATCGGCCCTTTCAGACTGCCGCTGGAACCTGCGCCCGCGGCCTTGCTCAGGCGGGTGCGCGCCGACGTGGCGCGGGCCGTCTATGTCTTCAAAAAGCGGTTCGCCCGCAAAAGGCCCTACCTGCGCGACGGCGCGGTGAAGCCGTGCCTCAAGCCGGAGGCCGGCTACGCCTATCCGAGCGGGCATTCGGCGCTGGCCATGACCTGGGCGCTGGTGCTGGCCGACCTGAGGCCCGACCTGCGCGCCCCGCTGCTGGAGCGCGCCAGGGGCGTGTCCCTGGGGCGGGCTTTAGGCGGCGTGCATCACCCTGCCGACATAGAGGCCGGCCGCGAACTGGGGTACGCGCTCCACGCGGAGATCGCCGTCGCGCCGGCTTACGCGGCGGACCTGGCGGCGGTCGCCGGCTACGCGGCCGCCGGGGGGGCAGAGTAGGATGAAAATATTATTACTGTTGCTGGCCTGCGCCGCGGCCGCCGGCCTGCCGCCCGAAGACAGGCGCGGCACGCTGAGAGTGCGGCGCTACTTCGAGCCGGTGCCGGCGTTCGGCATAACGCACGCCTGCGTGGTCGAGGCCGACCCGGCGGATTTCAGCTTCAGGACGCTCGGCGCGCCCCGGGCGACAGGCGGCCGGAAAGCCACCGCGCTCGAGGTCCGGCGCCGCCTGCCGGACGCCGCGCTGATAATCAACGCCGGCTTCTTCAGCCTCAAGGACGGAGCGCCCATAGGCGAGTACGTGGAGGCCGGCCGCCGGCCCGAACGGGTCCTATATTCACCCGGCCGGCACCTCGACCGCATCTTTACGGCCTGGGACGACGGCGGCGTGGATGTGCTCGCCGGCAGAGAGACGCTTTCCGACGAGCAGCTAGCGCGCGCCGCCTCGGCCGTGACCGGCAAATCGGCCTGGCCCGACAGCGACACGGCCACCAACCGCACCGCGCTTTGCCTGACCCGCGGCGGCAAGGTGCTGCTGGCCGCGGTCTACCCCGTGCGCACGGTGGAGGCAATGCTGCGCTACATGGAGAGCGAGGGCTGCATACCGCAGAAGACCGCCAGCCTCGACGGGGGCGGGTCCACGCAGCTGTCTTTCTGGAGCGGGGGAAGCTACTGGAACCTGGGCTGGGAGCGCAAGGGGGAAACCGTACCCGAATGCCACCTGCGCGGCGACAACAGGGACGCGCGCTGCTACCGGCCGGTGGGCAACTTCCTGGTAGTGGAGGGGAAATGAGCCGCTTTATGAATCTGCTGTTCGCGCTTGTCGCGCCGGCCGCCGCCTGGGAAAAGGCGGGCCCGGCGCCGCTTCCCCCGGAGCCGCGGCTGTCGGCCGAGGCCGCCTACGAGGCCATAGAGCTAGACGGCGACCCGGGCCGCCCGGCCTTCATCCTGTCGGCCGACGTCACCGGCGACGGCTACCCTGAACTGCTGGTCAGCAAGTTCGCCGGCTCCGGCCCTGCCGGCAGCGGCCGGCTGGACCTCTACGCCATGGAGAAGCCCGGCGACGCACGGCGCTGGCGGCGGACCACCCTGGCCGACAGGATCAAGTTCCCCAATATGCCTTCGCTGGCCGACGTCAACGGCGACGGGCGCGCTGATATCCTGCTGCCTTACGGCTTCCTGGCCTGCATGCCGGGCAAGTGCGGCGGCATAGAATGGCTGGAAAATACCGGCGGCGGCTGGAAACGACATACGGTGATACACAATTACGAGCGCTTCTTCCACCGCGCCGTCCTGCTGGACGCCGACGGCGACGGGGTGAAGGACATGGTGGCCGTGGGGGAGAAGAAGGGACTATTTGACGGCGGCTCGTCGGAGGTGTATTTATTTAAAGGGGATGTCGGAGGGTCTTTCTCAGGAGAACCCACCTTCCTGGCCAAGGGCCTGGGCGGCGTCTTCGACGCGGGCGACATAGACGGTGACGGCGATACGGATCTGGTCTCGCCGGAATACTTCGGCAGGCAGGCCTCCTTCGCCTGGCTGGAGAACGCCGGCGGGGGAGACTGGCGGCGGCATACGATAGACAACTCCAGCGGCGGCGGCATACACCTGGCGCTTGTCCCCGATCTTTACGGCGACGGCGTAACCCGGGCCGTGGGCGCCAACCACACCAACACCGCCGACGACGCGGCCGCACCCGAGTCGGCGGTCTTTGTGTTCGACATTAAGTCGGGCTCCGACGCGTGGCCGAAAACCAAGATCTCGGAAGGAATTAAATCGCGCAAGTCGCCCCTGGGCGGGCCGCAGGGCGCGCCGGGCGTGTTCGGCACGGGCGACGCGGACGGCGACGGGGACACCGACATAGTGGTCCACGGCGACGGCGACCCGCGCGTCTACCTGCTGGAGCAGGTCTCGCGCGGCAAGTTCCGCACGGCGGTGGTTGCCGAAGATATGGCGCAGGGGGCCGCGGTCTTCTGCGACGCCGAACGCGACGGCCTGCCGGAGATAGTGGTCTCGAGCTACGAGAAGAACAAGCTTGTGCTGCTTAAAAGGAAATGAAAATGAAAACACTTATGCTGGCGCTGGCGCTTGCGCTGCCGGGCCTTACGCACGGCGCCGAACCCGCGGCTCCCGGGCGGGAGGCCAGGTTCGTCCGGGACGCTGACGGCGTGATAAAGGACAACGAGACCGGCCTTGAATGGCTGGAAGGCCCGGACGAACCCTCGAGCTGGGAGATGGCGCAGGAATGGATCAGCGGCCTGGGCGGCGGTTGGCGCACTCCAACGCTGGCGGAGCTGGCGGGCATCTACCTGCCGGACTCGGAGCGCAAGGGCGTCTACGGCGACCCGCTCTGCCTGGACCCGGCCTTCAAGCGCGACTCCGGCTACAGCCTGTGGTCGGTGGAACGCTATCACGGCACGGCCTGGCTGTTCGACTTCAGCCGCGGCTACGCCCACTGGATAGACAGCTATTTCCCCGGCCGTTTCGACCGGGCAGCGGCGGTAAGGGATGCGAGGCGTTAAAAAGGGGATCTAACGATGTCAAAAGCGCTTATTCTTGCGGTAGTCTTCCTCTGCGCGGGCCAGGCCTCGGCCGGCTCCCCCGGGCGGCTCAAGGACCTGGAGTCCATGCTGGAACACCTGCGGGCCGGGGGTGAAGTGCGCGCCGTGCTGGACTGGGGCGTCTGCCGCCTGCAGTCCCTCAAGACCTTCAGCGAAACCCCGGCCAGGCCGGACGAGACGGCCGACCCGCGCTGCCGCCTGAGCATGCACGGCAAGCCGCCCGGCTGCTACTACTCTTCGGACAACAAGCTCAAAGCCGTCAGCGGCATGAAGCTGGATACCTGGGAATATTTCGCCCCCGGTTTTCTCGGCCCGAGGGGATATCTCAGCGCGTCCGCCGCCCAGCTCATCTCCATCCGCGGCTTCGTGCTCAACTACGGCAGCGTCAAGGTGTACGACGACAATTCCGTGGCCGTGAAGATAAACTACCTGAAGCCGGCCTTCGAAGCCAGGCCCGATCCCGCCATAACGGAAGAGACCCCGCTGCTGCTGCGCAGGGAGGACGGCAGGGAAACGCTGGTGTCTAAAAAGCTCTCCCAGCAGGACTACCTGATAGTCATGGACGAGATGTTCACTTGTGAGATCTCTTCAAGATCCGATTCCGGCGGTGCGAGCTTTTTCGCCGCCGATTAGGAAGGTCAGTTGGGCTTGGTGCCGCCGTCGTTGGCCGTGAAGAAGAAGACTATGGAATCGTCCAGCGCGGAGCCCTGCGCCGCGACCTGGCAGGAGGACATGATCTTGGAGGACTTCGGCTTGGAGCCGTCGTCGTTGGCCGTGAAGAAGAACACGATGGCGTCGTCGAGGCCGGAGGCCTGCTGGTTGGGAAGGATGAAGGCGCTGCCGGAGTCCGCGGCCCCGTCCAGGTCGGTGTACTTGCCGTCGGTCAGCAGCAGCCTGGCGTAAGGCACCAGCGACGAGCAGTAGGAAAGCCGGAACACGCGCACCTGTATCCCCTTGGCGGAGAGCTCTTTAAGCAGCGGGCGGAAGGCTTCGGCCTCCGCGCCGTCCACCGAAAGGCGGACATCCAGGCCGTCGCGTTTTTTGGCCAGCAGCAGGGCGCCCATGCGGCGCCCGTCCTCGTCCCCGGGCAGGGCCAGGGCGGTCAGGTAGACGCTTTTGTCCGCGGAAAGGATGAGGTCAGCAGCCTGGCTGAAGGAGAGCCGCCCGGAAAAAGCGGCGCGCTCCGGGGCGGGGGCCTCCGGGCCGGCGGCTGCCTCGTAGCCGGCCAGTTGGCTTAAGGCGGTCTGCCCATAACTGAGGTCCGCGAGGCAGGAGAGGAAAATGGCAAAAAAAGCTACGGCCATCGCGTTGAATATTTTCAACTCATAAATGGGGGTCTTCCGTATCATGTAAATAGTGTAGCGCGCCGCGGAGGCCGGGAAAAGGGCACTTGGGCTATATTGATTTAGGTCAAAGGGCCCAGGGGGCGGATTTAGTAATCTTTGGGTAGTTAATCTAAAATTGCTCCCTAAATTGGATATGGAGGGGGCAATGGAGGCAGAATGAAAAAGTTCGCTATAGCTATCCTGGCGCTGTCCTGCTCCGCCCAGCTCGCGCTGGCCGGGGTGGATTTTGACGGTGGCAAAGCCTTTAACCTGCGGGAGGAGATCGGCAAACTGGAGCTCTCCCTGCCCGCGCCCGCCCCGGAAAAGGCCGGAACGGAAAAAGAATGGACCATCATGGTTTTCATCAACGCCAAGAACAACCTTGAAAAATACGGCCTCAAGGACATGAACGAGATGGAGAAGATAGGCTCCTCCGACAAGGTCAACATAGTGGTGGAGCTGGCCCGCATCAACGGCTTCGACACCTCCGACGGCGACTGGAAGACCTCCCGCCGCTACCTGGTGCAGAAGGACAGCGACGTCTCCAAGCTGACCTCCCCCATAGTGGAAGAACTGCCCAAGGTGGACATGGGCGACTACAAGCACCTGGTCGACTTCTCCAACTGGGCCAAGGCTAAATACCCCGCCAAGAAGTACATGATCATAGTCTGGAACCACGGCGCCGGCTGGATCAAGAGCGCCCCGGGCGAGACCAAGGGCATCTCTTACGACGACGAGACCGGCAACCACATCACCACCCCGCAGCTGGGCCTGGCGCTCAAGGAGATGGGCGGCGTGGACGTGTACGGCTCGGACGCCTGCCTGATGCAGATGGCCGAAGTGGTCTACGAAATAAAAGATTACACCAAGTATATCGTGGGTTCCGAAGAGACCGAGCCCGGCGACGGCTACACCTACGACACCTTCCTGGGCCCCATAGTGGCCAAGGGCAACATGACCGCCGAAGAGGTGGCCAAGGTCACTGTGGACGCCTACAGCGACCATTATCAGCAGCTGGACCAGGCCTCCACGCAGAGCTATATAAAGTCCTCGGCGATAAACGGCCTGCTGGACCTGTCCAACGCCTTCGCCTACGCCATAACGGTCGCGGGCGAGAAGGAACTGGCCAAAGAGGCCATGAACGGCGCGCAGAGCTTCGCCTACCCCGAGAACAAGGACTTCTACCACTTCACCGAGCTGGTGCTGGCCAAGACCGCCAATGCCGAGGTCAAGAAGACCGGCGCGGCCCTGAACGCTTACATTAAGAAAGACCTGGTGATGCACAACCGCACCAACAACAGCGACGGCGGCTGGTGGGGCCCGGAGATCTACGACAACGCCCACGGCATAGCGGTGTACCTGCCCGGCGGCGCCGCCCCGGCGCATTACGCCGACCTGGCCTGGGCCAAGTACTCCAACTGGGACGAGTTCATAGCCTGGCTGGCGCAGCCTTAAGAAGTAATCGCCGCCATGAGAACCGCCCGCCGCAAGCGGGCGGTTTTTCATTTCAGGCGGGAAGGATATTAGATAGTATATGGGTTGAACTTTCCGGGGAGAGAGACCGAACTATGAAAAAAAAGATCCCGACCTCCAAGCCGCCGGCCGCCGCCGGCGACAGCCTGTCTTTCCAGCAGCCGCCTCCGGCAATACTGGCGCTGGCTGATTACAATAAAGCTCCCGTGGTCACGCTGGATTCCGGGCAGGAATACATGCTGCTGAGCTATTACAGCACCTATAAAGCCCTCTCAGACCTGAACCAGGAAGAGCTGCGCCTCGGCGGCCTGCGGATAAACCCGGTCACCAATATTTCCAGCTCTGTCACCTACGTGAAAAATATGAAATTGCGGCGGCTGCCCGGCGCGGCCGAGAAGCAGGTTGCCGGGTTGCCCCCGGAGCCTAAAATTGCCAATGTCACCTGGTCCCCGGATGAGAAAAAAATTGCCTTCACCCATACGGCCGGTACGGGGGTCGGGCTGTGGGTGATAGATGTGGCTTCGGCGCGGGCGCGCCGGCTGACCGGGCCCGTGGTCAACGCCAACCTGGGCGCCCCGTACACCTGGCTGGGCGACAGCCAAACCCTGCTGGTGCGGCTGCTGCCCCGCGGCAGGGCGCGGCTGACGGACCCTAAAAAAGAGCTGCCTGCGGGGCCCACGGTGGCGGTCAGTGACGGGGTGAAGTCCAATAACAGGACCTACCAGGACCTGCTGAAGACGCCCGCGGACGAAAAGAACTTCGAGCTCCTGGCGACTTCAGAGCTGTACAAGGTGAGCCTCGACGGCAAACTCGGACTTTTCAAGCCGGCCGGCATGTATTGCGAAGAAAAGGTGTCCCCGGACGGAACTTGCGTGCTGGTGAGCACCCTGCGCAAGCCGTTCTCGTACGTGGTGCCGTACCACCGCTTCCCGACGAAGTCCGTGGTTTACGCCCAGAACGGCAGGCAGATAAAAGTGGTGAATGAGGCGCCTTTGAACGAGGCCCTGCCCAGGGGATTTTGCGCTGTCCGCAAGGGCCGCAGGGAAATGGATTGGCGCGCCGACAAGCCCTGCACCCTTTACTTCGCCGAAGCCCTCGACGGCGGAGACCCGGCGGTCAAGGCCGGATACAGGGACGAGGTCTTCACCTGGGACGCGCCTTTTTCCAAACCCCCGGCGCCGCTGTTCAGGACGCGCAACCGCTTCAACGGGATAACCTGGGGCAATGACAAGGCCGCGGTCGCTCACGATTTCTGGTACGATACGCGCAACGTAAAGACCTACCTGGTGAACCCGTCGAAGCCTGGCGCGGCGGCGCGGGTCATCCATGACCGGGACTACCAGGACATTTATTCCGACCCCGGCCGGTTCGAAACCACCAGGAACAAGGCCGGCAAAGAGGTGCTGCTGATAGAGCGCGGCAGCCTTTTCCTGCTGGGCGAGGGGCATACCAGGGCGGGGCAGTTCCCGTTCGCCGACGAGTTCGGCCTGGCTTCTCTCCGGGCCAGGCGGCTGTACCGCTCTTCGCTGACGGATAAAAAAGAAGACCTGCTAGCGCTGGACGCAGCGCGGGGGCGGGTGCTGGCCAGGATACAGTCAAAGAGCGAGTTCCCGGACTATTATTTTAGGGACCTGAAGACCGGCTGGCTGACCCGGCTGACCAGTTTTCCCAATCCCTTCGCAAGCCTGAAGGATGTGCGCAAGCAAGTGATCAAATATAAAAGAAAGGACGGGGTGGGGTTGTCCGGTACGCTGTACCTGCCGGCCGGCTATGACGCCGCCAGGGACGGGAAGCTGCCGCTCCTGATCTGGGCCTACCCCGAGGAATTCAAAGACAAGAACAGCGCGGGCCAGAATTCAAAGAACCCGAACGAATTCACCTACCCGCACTACGGCTCTTTCGTCTACTGGGCCGCCAGGGGCTACGCCGTATTGGACGACGCCTCGTTCCCGATAGTGGGCGAGGGCAAGCGGGAGCCGAACGATACCTTCGTGGCGCAGCTGGTTGAGAACGCCCGGGCGGCCATCGCGGCGGCGGACAAGCTCGGGGTCATAGACCGCAAGCGGGTAGGGGTCGGGGGGCATTCTTACGGGGCGTTCATGGTGGCGAACCTGCTGACCCACTGCGAGCTTTTCGCCTGCGGCATAGCCAGGAGCGGGGCCTACAACAGGACGCTGACGCCGTTCGGCTTCCAGGGCGAGCAGCGCAGCTACTGGGACGCGCCCGGGACCTACTCGGCCATGTCGCCGTTCATGACGGCCGACAGGATGAAGACGCCGCTGCTGCTGGTGCACGGCGAGGCGGATAATAATTCCGGCACGTTCACCTTCCAGACCGAGCGTTACTTCCAGGCCCTGAAGGGGCTGGGGGCGCCGGCCAGGCTGGTCCTGCTGCCCAAGGAATCGCACGGCTACGCCGCCCGGGAGAACGTCCTGCACCTGCTGTGGGAGCAGGACCAGTTCTTCGAGAAACACCTGAAATAGGAATCAGCGTTGCCTGCAAAAGAAAACCGGCCGGGGAGACCCGGCCGGTTCTATTCTGACTGAAGCTTTTTACTTCTGCTCGTTGGCCGGCGCTGCTGCCGCGCCGTTGTCCGTATGGCAGATCTCGTCGTCGGCTTCGGGCACTATCTCGTGGGCCTTGGCCAGCTCGCAGGCGCGCTTCTGCTCCGCCTTGCCCATGAAGTAGATCGCCACGAAGATGGCGGCCAGGCCGAACCAGTCTTCCATGGCCGGCGGCTTCTGGTTGGCTATCAGCCACCAGACCACCAGCGTGGCCACCGTGCCGGCGACCAGGGAGGTCACGCGGTTCACCAGGCCGGCGAAGGTAGCGGTGCGGCCCTTGAACATGAACAGGAAGACCGAGAAGAAAGCCGCGGCGCCGAACGGCAGGCCCGACATGATGCCTTCCTTCCACAGGGCCGGGGTATTGACCAGCGAGTCTTTGAACTGGAAGCCGAAGGTCTTGGGGTCGGCGACGCCCAGGTCTACGGAGTAGAACAGCAGGGTGGCGGCTATCAGGATGGCCACCGTGGAGGCTATCTGCTCCACCGCGAAGAAGCCCTTGGTGTCGTAAATGGCGTCCTTCTTGCGGGTGTTCTTGTAGTAGTTGAAGATATAGATGCGGATGGAGTAGGCCGTCAGGTATGCACCCAGGATCGTCATCGCCGCGACGTTGTGTATGAAGTCGAAGTCGCCGGGCTTCACGTAGATCATCTTGATGCTGACGGCTATCAGCGCGAAGACCACGGCCACGTTCTCCTCCCAGTAGACGGTCTTGTGCAGCACGCCCTGCTTTATCTGGATGGCGTCGATGATGCGGCTGATGATGATGACGCTGGCGCGCATGATGATCATGGCCACCATCACGGAAATGGGCAGCACGTACATCAGGGTGGTGGTAGGTATTATGACCGCCGTGCAGACGCCGGAGGGGATGATGTAGAGGAACTCCCGGGGCATGCGGATGCCCATTACGGTGGTGTAATCGGTGGACTTGAATTTGTACCAGCCCCAGATGATGACCACCAGGTTGCAGATCAGCATGCCGCCTATGGTGTTGTAGACGGTGTAGGTATTGCCGCCCATGCCCAGGGTCTTGGCGAAGTACTTGGCCAGGAAGCCGGTGATGACGTAAAGGCCGAAGTAGGCGAAAGAATACTGCAGCAGCCTTTCGGTGGTGCCTTCATGCGTTTTCTGCGTGAAGACGGTATGTAAAGTCTTTAACATTATTTTCCCCTATAGATAGCAGAGTATTCAACATTATTGTAAATATACGGGGTCGCCTGCAAATATATGAAAAAACCCGGCCGCTTGCGGGGGCCGGGTTTTCCGGGGCAGGGCTGTTTAAGGCTTGGGCGCGCGCTTGCGGGACAGCTCGGCGGCTTTCTTCACCTTGGCCACCAACGAGTCCATCTCGAAGGGCTTGACCATGTAGTCCATGGCGCCGAAGAGCAGCGCGTCGTTGAGGGTGGCCGCGTCGTTGAGGCCGCTGACGGCGATTATCGGTATGTGCGCGGCGGCTTCTTTGGAGCGGATGTCTCCCATCAGGCTGATGCCGTCCACGCCGGGCATCATGATGTCCATCAGGATTACGTCGGGGACCTCGCCGGCCTTGGCGCTGGCAAAGAACTCGCGGGCCTTCTTGGGGTCGGAGAAAGAGCGCACCTCGAAGCCGGCGGCGGCCAGCCCCGTCTCGTAGATCTCGAGGATGGTCTCGTCGTCATCGACCGCGGCTACTTTTATCCTGGGTTCGTCTGCCATAGGCTTATTCTAACAAAAAAATCCGGCTTTTACCGTTTCTTTTTCGGAGCGGGCTTCCTGGCGGGAACGGGTTTTTTGGGGGCCGGGGCCGCCTGCTTACGGGTTATTTCCAGCACCTGGCACTTGTAGGTGCCGCGCGTGCTTGGCACGTAAAAAAGGGTGCGCAGGCCGTAGAGCTGGCGGGCCGAGATGAAGTCCTGCAGCTCTTTCATCGAGGCCTCGTTCTCGATGGGGATGAGGCGGTGCGGCTCTTTGATCGCCGCCATCAGGGGCTTGATCTTCTGCAGGTCAGTGGTCTCTATAGGCTTGACCTCGCCGTCCACGGCGGCCTTGCCCCGGAAGGAGTCCAGTTCTTCGCCCTCCACCGGCTCAGCGCGCAGGAAGGCGCGCACCGCGGTCTCTTCCGGCAGCGCGGCCACGGCTTTCTTGACCTCGCCGAAGGCGTAGGCGAAAGCCTCGCCGAAATTGTTGAGGGGCGCCACGGTGCGCGTCAGCTCGCCGCTGATGTAGGCCGAGATCTTCATCATGTCGCCGCGGTAGAACACCATCTTGCTCTGTTTCACGTTCTGCGAATTGACGATCTCGGAGTTCTCGATCTCGCGGAAGAAATCTTTTACGAGGACGGACTTTATGGTCCCGCGCCGGGTGACCAGGCTCAGGGGCGTTTCCGTGCGCATGACGGCGCGCCCGTCCTGCGCCACCTCCAGGTAATATTCCTGGCCGGTCTTGATGGCCGAGACCGTCATCCACGCCGCCTTGGAGCGCGCGCCCTGGGAGTAGGGCCGGTAGGCGGCCAGCGTCCCGGCGCCAAGCAGCAGGGCCGCTATGAGGGCCAGGCGCTTCACAGGGTCTCCGCGTAGCTGTCGGCCGACCAGCGGCTTTTAAATTTATAGGCCGCCCAGGCCAGCGCCAGGAAGACCAGGTTTTGAGCGAACTCGACGCCTATGGAGTTGGAACCGCCGCTGCCGAAGCAGCCGCAGGAGGTTATGGGCAGGCCGCGCAGCCAGGCCTGGCCCAGCATGACTTCGAAGAACAGCAGCATGGCCCCCGCGAACAGCGCGTTAGCGCGGGTGAACACTCCGGCGGCCAGCAGCAGGCCGGCCCAGAGCTCTATCCACGGCGTGACGTAGGCGGCGTAAAGCGAGAGCTGCGCGTTGAGCACTTTGTAGCTCTCTATCGCGTAGGCGAATTCCTCGGCGGGGGCCAGGGCTTTCATCAGCCCCGCGTAGGCGAAGACGCCGGCCACGGCCAGGCGCGACAGCAGGCCTATCAGTTCTTTGGTTTCGGGTTTGGCGCTCATGGTTTTGCCGCCTTCCTGAGTAAATTATCGAATTTCTGCGCCTGGTCTATCAGCTGGCCCGAGCCCACGGCCCGCTTGCCGTTGACGAAGAAGGTGGGAGTGGCGTTGACGCCCTTCAGTTCCGCTTCGGCGATGTCGAGCTTAAGGATCTTGAGCGTTTCCGGGTCGTTGGAACAGGCCTGCATCTTGCCCCAGTCGAGGCCCAGTTTCCCGGCGTACGCGGCGAAGTCCTTCGGCTCCCCGCCCTCGGCCCTGGCGGCGCCCCAGCTCTCCTGGCCCTCGAACAGCAGCGCGGCGTACTCCTTGAATTTCCCCTGCGCGCCGGCGCAGTCGGCGTAGGCCGCCGCATGCAGCGACCAGGGGTGGATATTGAGCAGCGGGTAATGCTTGAAGGAGACGCGCAGGCCCTGGCCGAAAACCTTCACCATCTCGTCAAGCTTGCCGGCGGCGTGGCGGCAGGCGGGGCAGGCGAAATCGGTGTATTCGTAGATCTGCACCGGCGCGCCGGCCGGGCCGAAGGTGCGGAATTCCGGCGAGGGGCGCTCCGGGACGAAGTTGAACTGGCGCGCCAGCAGCACGGCGATGGTGGACACGAAGATTATCATGCCGGCCAGGGCCAGCAGGCGGGCTTTTTTCTGGTCTATCATAGGCGAAATTATATCACTTTTACTATTTTGGCCGGAGAGGTGGCGCCCTTTATCAGTAGTATCCTTTTGGCGTCCACGCCCAGCTGCAGCGAGAGCAGGCGTATGGCCGAGGCGTTGGCCAGGCCCCTCTCGGGCGGGGCCTTGGTCCAGACCTCGTAGGCGTCGGGGGCTTTCTTGACGATCTTGTCGCGCCGCTCGCCGGGGTGCACCTTGAGCTTTATGAACATCAGGCTATCAGGGACTTGGACGTCATGTCCGCCGGCTGCGGCAGGCCCAGCACCTGCATGACGGTGGGGGCGATGTCCGACAGGATGCCGTGCGGGCGCAGCTTCACCTGGTCCGCGTCCGCGGCGACGTAGATGAACTCCACCGGGTTCACGGTGTGCGAGGTCTTGGGCATGTCGATCTTGTAGTCCCACATCTCCTCGGCGTTGCCGTGGTCGGAGCTGATCATCACGGTGTAGCCGCGCCTCAGGGCCTCGTCGGCGAGCATGCCCACGCTGGCGTCGGTTATTTCCACGGCCCGCTCGGTGGCCTCGTAGATGCCGGTATGGCCCACCATGTCGCAGTTGGCGAAGTTAACCACTATGAAGTCGTATTTTTCGGAAGCTATTTCCTTGAGGGCGCGCTCGCGCACTTTCGGGGCGTCCATCTCCGGGTGCTCGCCGAAGGTGGCCGGGTCCCAGGTGCCCTTTATCTCCACCTGGTCCTCGTTGGCGTAGGGCTCGGTGCGCTTGCCGTTGAAGAAGGAGGTGACGTGCTTGAACTTCTGCGTCTCGGCGAGGCGCAGCTGCTTGAGGCCGGCGGCGGAGATGACCTGCCCCAGCAAATTGTCCATGCCGCCGCCCTCGTCCATGGGGGGCAGGGCGCTGAACTTGAACTCGTCGTAGTAGCGGGTGAGGCCGCAGTACACGATATCCAGCTTCTTCCAGCGGCTGCCGGGGTAGTTGTCCTCCACGAAGGCCCTGGTGAGCTCTATGGCGCGGTCCTGGCGGAAGTTGAAGTGGATGACGGAATCGCCGTCGGCCACGCCGGGATAATCGCCTATGATCGTGGGGGGGATGTACTCGTCGACTATGGGCTGGCCGTTGGGATTCTTGAGCGCCGCGTAAGCGTCGTTCAGCGCGGCTTCCGCCGATACGGCTTTGGCGCCCTCGGCCCGGGTGATGGCGTTATAAGTCTGGTCGACCAAAGACCATTTTTCGCCGCGGTCCATGGCGTAGTAGCGGCCCATGATGGTGCCCACGGCGGCGTTGCCGACTTCTTTTATGACCTCGTCGAGCATTTTGACGAAAGCGAGGGCGGAGCGGGGGGGCGTGTCGCGGCCGTCGGAAAAGAAATGTATCCAAACTTTCTTTATACCGCGTTTTTTCGCCTCGCGCATGATGGAGTACAGGTGGTCCTGGTGGGCGTGTACGCCTTCGTCCTGCACCAGGCCCATCAGGTGCAGCGCGGAGCCCTTGGCCACGCAATTGTCGAGCGCGGCCTTAAGGGCGGGGCGGCCGAAGAAGGTGCCGTCCTCTATCATGTCCTTTATGCGCTTGAGCTCCTGGATGACTATTCGGCCTGCGCCGATATTGAGGTGGCCCACTTCGGAGGAGCCCTGGTAGCCCTTGGGCAGGCCCACGGCTTCGCCGGCGGGTTCCAGCACCGTGTTGGGGTACTGCTTGAGCAGGCGCTTCATAACGGGGGTTTTGGCGTTCCTCACGGCGTTGAACTTGTCGGGCCGGTACATGCCCCAACCGTCGCGTATTATTAAAAGGACTTTTTTCTTATCCATAGTGTTATCCTCGGACCGGCGCGCCGCGGCTGCCTGTAAAAGCGGCGCCTGCGGCCCTTATATTTTAGGAAATACGGAGGGGGGAATGCAGGATAATCGGGCCTGGCTGGCGGCGCCTGCGCCGCGGCGTCCGGTTTTTTCTCCGCGAACCCCCCAAACTTAAAATTTTCCTTTGAAGAGGAGGTGGTCCAGGCTGTATCTCCCGGCGCCGGCGGCGGCCAGGCCTATGAAAACGAACATGGCCTCGGCCGCGTGCGAGGCGCCCTTCAGGCCGTCCCCCATGGCCA
The DNA here is from genome assembly GCA_001799895.1 of Elusimicrobia bacterium GWD2_63_28. Lineage (GTDB taxonomy): Bacteria > Elusimicrobiota > Elusimicrobia > Elusimicrobiales > UBA9959 > UBA9959. The sequence goes on along the minus strand of MGUI01000042.1, from coordinate 1,771 downwards.
GATGCATTACCGTCGCGACGAGCATGTTGAAGGTCAGCGCCGCGGCCGCCGGCCGGGTCAGCAGGCCCAGCAGGATCAGCAGGCCGCCGCCGCATTCGGCCGCCGCGGCCAGGAAGCCCCAGGCGGCCGGCGCGAAGGTGATGCCCAAATTGCCCATGGCCCCACCCAGTTTCAGCCAGAGCTCGGTCCCCGCCTGGACCTTGGGCAGGCCATGCACGTAGAAGAAAAAGCCGCCTATGCCCAGCCGTATGGCCAGCAGGCCCAGGTCTTTGCCGTGTTCTAAAAGTTGCTGATGCAGTTTTGCCAGCATGCCGCCCCCTTTTCTAAACCGTCCGGATATTTTATCTTAAACGAAACGGGGGTTTCCGGTTATGTGGTAAAATTTCCGGCATGCAGGACGATGTCTGCGCTAAATACGGCAGGATAGCCGCGTGGTTCGACTCCGAAAGGGGCCGGGGCCTGATGGAGCGGGAATACCTGGAGGCCGCCCTGGCCAGGCTGCCGCCGCGGGGCAGCGTGCTGGACCTGGGCTGCGGCTCCGGCGAGCCGCTGGCCGGCTATTTTATCCGCAAGGGTTTCTCGGTCACCGGCGTGGACGGCTCCGTGGAAATGATAGAACTGTGCCGGAGGCGCTTCCCGGCCATGGACTGGCTGGCGGCCGACATGCGCGGGCTGGCGCTCGGCCGCAAGTTCGACGCCGTCCTGGCCTGGGACAGCTTCTTCCACCTGTCCAAAGACGAGCAGCGCGCCATGTTCCCGGTCTTCGGCGCTCACCTGGGCCGCGGCGGCCAGCTGCTCTTTACCTCCGGCCCCGCCGAGGGGGAAACCTCGGGCCGCATGCAGGGGGACGAGTTTCATTATTCCAGCCTCTCGCCGGAAGAATACCGGGAGCTGCTGGACGAACAGGGCTTCGAGCTCCTGCTGCACAGGCTGGAGGACCCGGCCTGCGGAGGGCACACCGTCTGGCTGGCCCTGAAGGCGCGGGATTAGCCCCGGTTGCCCGGGACGGCGGAGAGTGGTATCATTGAACTATGAAAATAATACTGAACCTTTTCCTGAGCGCGCTGGCGGTCTTTGTGACGGCGCAGCTGCTGCCCGGGGTCAAGCTGGACGGTTTCATGACGGCGGTGGTGGTGGCCGTGGTGCTGGGGGTGGTGAACGCGCTGCTGCGTCCTTTGCTGCTGCTGCTCACGCTGCCGGTCAACGTGCTGACGCTGGGCCTGTTCACCTTCGTGATCATCGGCGGGCTCGTGAAGCTGGTCAGCTGGCTGGTGCCGGGCTTCCACGTGACCAGTTTCTGGTGGGCGCTGGTGTTCGCCGCCGTGCTGTGGGTGATAAACGCCTTTCTCTCCAGGCTTAAGAGCTGAGGAAAAAAAGCGGATGCGGCCGCCGGGGACAGCCCCGGCGCTTTTATTTTGCGGGGGGCGGTACGAAGTTAAGGGGGATGTGGAAGAAGAAGCGCGAGCCAACGCCGAGTTCCGACTCTATGCCCATCTCGCCGCCGTGGCGCTGCACGATCTCGCGGGCGATCTTGAGGCCCAGACCGAAGCCGGCCTTGCGCATGCCCATGGCTTCCTTGGTCTGGAAGAACCGCTCCCACACGCGGGGCAGGTCCTCTTTGGAAATACCGATACCGGTGTCGATGACGCTGACCTCTACCCGGTCGGGCTTGAGCTCCGCCTTGATGGTGATCTTGCCGCCTTCCTTGGTGTACTGGATGGCGTTGGTGCAGAGGTTCTGCACCACCTGGCCCACCCGGGCGTCGTCGCCG
>MGUI01000041.1 GCA_001799895.1 Elusimicrobia bacterium GWD2_63_28 | reverse complement strand
TACCGCCTGGCCGGCGGCGACGTGTACCTGGCGATCCTGGCCATAGAGAACATCCTGGGCGACAACTGGCGCCACCCGGACCGCGACAAGCTGGCCGTCACCCGCAAGCTGGCCAGCATCAGCAACTTCTACCAGGGCAAGGGCGACAAATACGGCGCCTGGTACCACTTCCACGGCATCATGCTCTACGGCTACGTGCGCGGCGGCTTCAGGGCCGCGCTGATAGGCGGCATCGAGACCGCGGGCTCGCACGTGCTGGGCAGCGCCCACGACGGCTCCGACGAGCAGCAGGAAGACTACGTCAACTCCACCGGCGGCAAGATAGGCGCCCGGCTGGCCAAGGTGCTGCGCGAGCGGATCTTCGAGGCCTTCACGCCGGACAAGAACTACTGCGACCCGAACGTCTACCTGGACCTCTCCGAGGATTTCCGCGACCGCATAGAGTACGTGGAGAGCACGGATTTCAAGGCCGAGCTCGACGAGGCGCGCATGTGGCTCAAGCCCCTGTACCGCGACTACCTCGACTGCCACGTCGAGATCATCTACAACGATTACTCGGGGCAGCTGAACTCCAAGTACATCGTCAAGAAGGACCATGTCGACTTCAAGAAGGGTAAGAGCAAGCCGATCCTGATCAATTCGGTCCACGAGCTGGTAAAGGCCCGCGCCTTCATCTCCGGCTGCCTGGCCTCCGAGACGCCGGTGGGCGCCAAGGCCTTCGGCGGCGCGCGCCTGCCCGAGCGCGTCTGGGTGGACGCCGAGTAAACCCCGGCGGCGCCGCGAGAGCCCCCCGGAACGGCCGGGGGGCTTTTCTTTTGGCGCCTTAAATATTAAACTGAAGGCATGAACTCCATCAAGAGCGGCTGGGACCTCATCAAATACTCCACCACGCTGTTCCTGCGCCACCCGGTCATGGTGATGCCGCTGCTCTTCACCTGGCTGCTGTACGCGCCCACGGTGCTCTATTTCAAGTACCGCTTCGACTGGGACCCGCTGACGCTGGAGCAGACTATGCTGACGGTGCTGGGCATAATCTTCTTCTTCGCCCTGCTGCTGGCCTTTTCGGCCTCGATGCTGCTGGAGCTGATCCAGCAGGCCGAGTCCGGGCGGCAGCTCTCGCTGGCGGGGGCCTTCGCCGACTCGCTCGGCGCCAACCTGCTGCGGATGCTGCCGATAGTGGTGGTCTGGACGCTGGTCTGGTTCGTGCTGACCGTGCTGACGGCGCTGCTGACGCGCAAGAAGCGCGGCTCTTCTTCCGGCAGGGACGACAATTTCAGCGCCGAGAACGCCGCCCGCACGCTGGCCGGGGATACCCGGTTCTCGCTCTCGGCCGCCTTCTTCCGCGCGCTCAACAAGGGCGTCAGGATGGCGGTGTTCCTGGTGCTGCCGGCCATAGCCTGGCAGGGTCTGGGCCCCTGGGACGCCTTCACCCGCGGCATGCGCATCCTGCGCCTCAACATCGGCACCTTCATGACGGGCTTCGCGCTGTCGGAGCTGGCGGCGGCCATCGTCTTCATCCCGCCGGCGATCATCCTCTATATTTCCGGCGAGGGCAAGGTCACTTTCCCGGAGTGGGTCTGGTTCGTCACGCTGGCCTATATGGCGCTGGCCTGGAGCTACAGCATCTACCTGGAGCAGATGTTCACGGCCATGCTGTACCTGTGGCATTTGAACTGGGAGAAGGCCATAGGCGAGGCGCAGGCGGCGGGGCGGCCCGTCCCGGCGCTGCGCGACGTCAGGCGCCCCTGCCTGCTAGACGGCATCGACGACCTGGCCCACCTGAAGGATTGCGCGGCCAGACAGCAATAAAGGAGAACTTATGCAGAACTTCACATTCGCCAACCCCACACAGATAATTTTCGGCAAGGCCGTGGTGGCCAAGCTGGGCCCGGCGGCGGCCGCCGCCGGCAAGAAAGCCCTCCTGGTCTACGGAGGCGGCAGCATAAAGAAGAACGGCGTGTACGACGTGCTGACCGGGGCCCTGAAGGCCAACGGCGTGGAGATCGTGGAGCATCCCGGCGTAAAGCCCAACCCGGTGCTCTCGCACGTGAAAGCCGGCATCGAGAAGGCCCGGGCTAATGCCTGCGACATCATAGTGGCGGCGGGGGGAGGCTCGGTGATAGACGAGGCCAAGGCCATCGCCGCGGGGGCCCTGCATGGCGGCGACGTCTGGGACTTTTTCTGCGGCAAGGCCGAGATCCGCAAGGCGCTGCCCCTCTTCACGGCGCTGACGCTGCCCGCCACCGGCTCGGAGATGAACGGCGGCTGCGTGGTGACCAACGAGGCCACGGCGCAGAAGTACTCGGCCCACAGCCAGTGGCTGTTCCCGCGCGTCTCGGCGCTGGACCCCGAGACCACGCTGACGCTGCCGCGCGAGCAGGTGGCCAACGGCGCGGTGGACGCGCTGGCGCACATCATAGAAGGCTATTTCACAACAAAGGACGCGGACTCGGAGATCACCGACGAGATAGTGCACGCCCTGGCCCGCACCGTGGTGGCCTCCACGCTGCGCATCCTCAAGGACCCGGCGGACTACAACGCGCGCGCCTCCATGATGTGGTCGGCCACGCTGGCGCTCAACGGCCTGGCCGCCTGCGGCTACGGCGGGACCAGCTTCATCAACCACGCCATAGAGCATTCCCTCAGCGCCCTCTACGACATCGCCCACGGCGCGGGACTGGCCATAGTGATGCCGGCCTGGTTCAAGCACCACCTGCAGGCCTCCGGCCCGGCCCGGCTTGAGAAATTCGGTGCCGCCGTCTTCGGCGTCCATACCGCCGAGGAAACCATAGCGGCTTTCGAGGCCTTCTTCCGCAAAGCCGGCGCCCCCGTGCGCCTGCCCGAAGCCGGCATCCCCGCCGAAGATATCCCGAAGATAGCCGCCAACGCCATGGGCCTCATCCGCCTGTGGGGCATGAAGCACGAGCAGCCCGAGATCGAAAAGATCCTCTCCAACGCCAAGTAAGGAAGCCTGGAGATCAAGAAAAGAGAAGCCCCGGAAGGGGCTTCTCCGATTTCAGCGGCCTGCCGCAGGGGTCAGGGGAGGATGTAGTCCAGGTACTTGGCGTACATTTTGACTGCGCGGTCGGCGGAGCGGAAGACCGGCACGCCGAGCTGCTGCGCGTAGTCGCAGTACGGCTCGTAGCGGGTGCCGGACCCGACGCAGAACAGCAGCGGCTTGCCGGACCCGCGGGCGTCGGCCGCCGCGGCCTTCAGGAAAGACTTCTCCAGGTCGTCCGGGTACGCCCCGCCCTTCGGCAGCGTGTGCATCATCGCCGTCAGCGGGATCATAGAAACGATGGCCCCGGAGAACTCGTCGGACGAAAGGGCGGACTTCACCACGCCGCCTATCGCCGCGTCGGTCGCCATCGGCGTGATGTCCAGCGGGTTCTTGGCGTCCACTATAGAGTCCAGCCTGTGCTCTTTAAGCACGCCGTCCATCTCGGCCGCGAGTTCCTTGCTCATGTCGGCGGTCACGCGGCCGGCCACGCCGTCGGCCATGCCGGCCGCCTCGAAGCCCGCGTTGCTCATAAAGAAGGTGTTGCCGTGCTTCAGGCCGTAGCCGCCGAAGGTGCAGGCCAGCGCGGCCAGGTCGTTGAACTCGTCGAAAGTCTCGGCCACCAGCGCCCCGGCGCGCTCCATGATAAGCCGCGTCACCAGGTAATCCCCGGCGATGGACGCCGTGTGCCCCATCACGGCCTTCTGCCCGATGGCCGTGCGGCCGGCCTTGTAGAGCACCACGATCTTGCCCTTCGCGCGGGCCTTCTCTATCACCTTGGCCAGCGCCAGCCCGTCGCCGGGCTTGAAGCCTTCCATGTAGACCAGCAGCACCTTCAGGTCATCCTCGTCGGCCAGCCGCTCCACGTAATCCGGCACGGTCACGTCCTGCTGGTTGCCCACGGTGATGCAGTAAGCCGGCTTAAGCCACGGCATCTTGCTGATGGTAGAGATCACGAAAGCCCCGCTCTGGCTCACGAAGGCCGTCTTGGCCATATTGGGATTCACGCCCAGCGGGTGCTCCATCTTGTATTCCGGGATGAAGAAAGTGTTCAGCTTTACGCCGTTGAGCACTATGCCCATGGAATTGCCGCCGGAGAGCGCGAAGTCCGGGTTCTGCTCCCGGGCGCCAGCTATGGCGTCCACCACGGTTCCGGCCATGCCCTCGGAGCCGGACTTCTCGCCCATGCCGCCGGAGATAAGCACCACGCCGTTCACCTTGCCCGACGCGCCGGCTTCGGCCAGCACGCGGGGCACCTCGGGAGAGGGGACCGCCACCACGTACATGTCCACCTTCTCCGGCAGCTGCGCCGGCGAGGGGAAGCATTTCACGCCGTCTATCTCGGCCGCCCCTTCTTTTATGATGTAGGTGCGCTCCTTCGGGAAGCCGGCCTTCACGATATTGTTGAGGATGATGCGGGCCATGTTCATCTTCTTCTCGCTGACGCCCACCACGGCGGCGCTCTTCGTGTGGATGAGCCCCTCGACGCCCTGCCGGGAAGGCTTGCGGCGCGGCGAGGCTTTCTTCGCGGGGCGGAAGCGCAGCACCCCGTCCAGCGCGGTCAGCCGCCCCCTGGAGGCGGCCAGCGGGTTGATCTCGAATTCCTCTATGGCCCAGTCGGAGGAGCCGCCGTCCCTGAAATGCTTGATCAGGTGCGAGAAGCCCTCGAGCCACTTGAGCATCTCTCCGTCCTGGACAATCCGCTTGCCGCCGCGGATATTGCCGGAGGTATACTTCCAGGCCCAGCAGCCGCCGAGGAAGCTTTGCCAGGCCTCGTCGTTAAAGGCCAGGTGCGCCGGGATCACGGAGGGGGAAACCCCGGGGCGCAGGGATTTCGTAAGCGCCTCGGCGTTAGTGCCGCCCGGGCCCAGGGTGAGCACCGGGCCGAAAGCGTCGTCGGAGCGCGCGCCCAGCAGCAGTTCCTCGCCCAGCGCGAAGGCGGAGTGCGGCACGAACTCCACCGCCATGAAGGCCTCGGCGTCAGCGAACTTGGCGGCCATCGCCTTCATCGCCGCGCCCAGCGCCTCCTCCGTCTTCTCAAGCACCTTAACCCCGCCCGCCTCGGTCTTGTGCAGCGTCGCCGAGGAGACCAGCTTCAGGACCGCCTTGTCGCCCGGCAGGCGCGCGCAGGCGTCCGCGGCCGCCGCGGCGGGGCTGAAGCCCTTCGCGTCGTAGAGGCAGTATTTCGGGGCGTCCAGCCCGGCCAGCTCGAACACCCGGTAGACCTCTGGCTCGCTCAGGCTCTTGCGCCCCTGCGCGCCGGCGGCCGCCAGGATCTTTTCTATCGCTTCGAAATTTTCCATATCCTCTCCCTCGCTCAGCCGATCTTTTCCACCGCGGCCTTCTGCGCGTAAGCCAGCGCCTGCGGCCGGTCTATGAACCCGGCGCCCACACTGAGGCAGTCGGAAGCCGCGCAGCCCGACGCCAGCTTGAGCGTGCGCCCGAAATCGAAACCGTTCAGGAAGCCGAAAAGGAAGCCGGCCATGAACGAGTCGCCGGCGCCCACCGCGCTCTTCAGCCTGGCCAGCCGGGGCGGTTTCGCCCGCCACAGCCCGAACAGGGAGGCCGCGTAGGTGGGCTTGTCGCCGTCGGTCACTATCAGCGTCTTGAGCCCGTGGCGCTTCCTGCTGCGGAACACCTCGGCCACCCGGGCCGGGCTGAAGCGGCACCCGCAGAGCTCTTCGAATTCGCCGCGGTTTATCTTGACGCCTTCGGCGCCGGCCGCCAGGGCCTCGGCCAGGGCCGGGCCGCTGGTATCGAAAATGGTAAAGCAGCCGCCCGCCGCGGCCTTTCTGACGAGCGCCGCGTAGAAGCCCTTCTTCAGCCCGGCGGAAACGCGGCCGCATACCGCCGCGGCCCTGAAGCGGGGCGCGAGGGAAGCGAATTTTTTCAGGAAAGCGGACTGCGAGGCGGCCGGCACGGGCGGGCCTTCCTCGTTCAGGTCCGTGGTCACGCCCCGCCTGTCCACTATGGTATAGCAGACCCGGGATTCCCCGGCGGAATGTCTTTCTATGAAAGCGCGGAAACCTTCCCGCTTCAGATGCCCTTCGATCCAGCGGCCGTTGTGGCCGCTGGCGAAGCCGGCCACCGGCGCCTCCAGCCCCAGCGAGCGCAGCGCGCGCGCCACGTTGACGCCCTTGCCGCCGGGCAGGGTCACCGGATCGGCCAGCCGGAAGATGCGGCCCTTCTCGAAATCCGGGACGACCACGGTCTTGTCGACTGACAGGTTAAGATTCACTATTAGCGCGTTCATCGGTGAGTTGAATTTAATTTAGCATTTTGCCAAGGGGTTTTGAAACCTAACTTTTATATAATAAAGAGTATGGGGAAAGCCCTTAGGATCTTAGGCTGGTCGCTGGGCGGCCTGGCCCTGGCCCTTGGCGCGGCTGCGCTGGGGCTCAAGCTTTATTTTACCCAGGCCCGCCTTAAAGCCCTCACCACCGATTACGCGGCCCGGAACCTGCGCAGGCAGGTCACCTTCGACTCCGTAGCCCTGAACTTCTCGGGCCTCTCCATAACCAACCTGCGCGTCTCGGAATACCCGGACTTCAAGCGGGGGGAATTTTTCAGCGCCGCAGCCTTCTCCGTACGCCCGTCGTTCCGCGCGCTGCTGCGCAGGGAGCTGAAGATAAACTCCGTCTCCGCCGACGCGCTCAGCATGCGCGTGGCCGAGTTGAAGCCGGACACCTACAATTTCTCCGACCTGCTGGCGCCCGCGCCCCACGCGCCGAAGCCGGCCGCGCAGGCTCCCAGGCAGGCGGCGCCCGCGCCGCAGCTCTCCGTCTCCAGCCTGAAGGTGCGGGGCTCGCGCTTCTCCTACGCCAACGCCGCGGGCGACCTCGCCGTGACCCTGCGCGACATCAACCTTTCCGCCTCCGGCATCTCTCCCTCAGGCCTTTTCCCGGTGGAGGCCGATTTTACGATGGCGGTGGCCTCGCCTTACTTTAAAGGCGAGATCCCCGCCGCGCTGAAGGGCCGGCTGGCGCTCGGCGGCTTCGCCCCGGCGAAAGGGCGCGCCGAAATAGAGAAGGCTTCCTTCTCCCTGGGCGGGGTGCGGGCCGAGGCGAAGGGCTCCCTCTCGAACCTGCTGGAGCCAGACGCGAAGCTGGCCCTGACGGTAAAAGAATTCTCCACCGCCGACCTGAAGACGGTCTTCAAAGGGCTGCCCCCGAAGATCCTGCTGCCCGAGATAGAGGCCGACACGGATTTCAAGCTGACCGCCAAAGACGCCGTCCTGCGCTCGGTTACGCTGCGCGCAGGCCCCGTGAAGGCCGTCATTAAAGGCCGCGCCGCCTGGAACCCGCGCGTCGCCTACGACCTGCTGGCCGACCTCAAGGCCCAGGTGCCCGAGATCGACACCACCCTGCTGGCCCGCAAAGCGAAGGCTTTCCCGGTGCCGAAAGGGCTCAAACTGCCGCTGGCGGAATTCTCCGCCCGGCTAAGGCTGAAGGACGGCTCGGCCGAGATCCCGTCCTTCGCGCTGGAATCCGTCCCGCTCTCCCTCTCGGGCCGGGCCTCCGTTAATTTCGCGGGAGCGCTCAAGGCCTCCGGGGCCGTGAAGGCCGAGATAAAGAATTTAGCCCGGGCCGCGGAAATAGCGCCCGAACTGCTCAAGGCCTACGCCCTTTCCGGCGCGGCTTCGGCGGCGCTGGACTTTTCCTACGCCGGCAAGCCGGCGGTTTCAGGCAAGGCCGCGCTCAACGGCCTCGGGGCGTCTTTCGCCGGCCACGCGCTCACAGGCCTGTCCGGGGGAATAGATTTCACCATGGATTCCGCCTCGGCGAAAAGCCTGCGCGGCAAGCTGGACGGCTCGGACTTCTCCGCCTCCTTCAAGGCGCGGGACCTGCTCAGGCACCCCAAGGCGGAGTTCGACCTGGACCTGGCCAGGCTGGCCCTCAAAGACCCGCCCGCCTCGGCGCCCGCGGCCGGGGCAGCCGGGAAAGGCCCCGCGGGCGCAGAGCCTTTCTACCTGGACGTCTCCGGCGCGGCCCGCGTGGGCGCGATAGAGCACCCGAATTTCCGCTGCGGCCCGGCCTCGCTCAAGCTCTCGCTGACCAACATCTCCGACGACCTGAAAGCGCTGGACGGCTCGGCCTCCTTCACCGCCGGCCCCGGCAAGCTCTCCGAGCTTTACGCCCTGGCCGGCAAACACAAGGCCGCCAAGGTGGCGCTGTACCCGCTGCTGGTCCTGCAGAAAGCGTCCAAGGCGGCCAAGGGGCTGAAGCTCCCCGACTTCAACAACATAGACTTCGAACGGATAGAGGGGGATTACGCCTTCGCCGACGGGCTGATGAAGCTCAACAGGTCCTCGCTCACCTCCGAGGTGGCCGACGTCAATTCCTCCGGCACCATCAACCTTCCCGCCGAGAAGCTGGACATGAAGATCAGCACGGCGCTCAAGAAGGCCAGCGGCATCAGCATGAGCGTCCCCGCCGGCATGCTCGTCAAGGGAACTTTCTCGGACCCGCAGGTAAAGCTCGACGTAAAATCGGTGGCGGAACAGCCCGCCGTCAAGAAAGCGCTGGACAAGCTGGCGCCGGGCGCGAACAAACTTCTCAAGGGCCTGTTTAAAAAATGAACCTCCGCCTCCTGCCGCTCCTGCCTCTCTGCTTCCTGGCGGCCTGCGCCGCCGGGCGCAAGGACATCCGCCTCACCAGCGAACCTTCCATCGAGCGCGCGCTCGATATCGTCAACTCCACCGGCCAGGGCAGGCCCCTCCTGAAATTTCTTTACAAGAACCCGGTCTCCTTCGAATATTCCAACACCGCGGGCCGCTGCCACAAGTTCTCGCTCAAGAACCGCAGGATCTTCCTGCCGCCCGGCTACAGGGGCTCCGACCTGGTGCTGGCCCTGGCCATAGCGCGCGCGGCCTACATCTACCGCCTGTACACCGAGAGCGGGCTGGACGAAATCATCTCCGAGGAGGAAGAGCTCGGGGCGCTGTTCCAGGCCCGCCTGGCGCTGGAGATAAACCTGGTCAACGCCGATTTCTCCCGGGCCGGCGGGGCCCCGGAGATAAAGAACGACTTCTGCACCTACGTGCTCGAGAACTCCGCCTACGCCATGGCGCAGGCCCGCAAAGAGGCGCTCACGCCCGACCCCGAGTGCCAGCGTCCGCTGGACACGATGGAGAACCAGCGCGTCTGGCTTGAAAAGACCCTGCGCGCCATAAACGACGAGACCTTCCACCAGCTGCTCTACGAGCGCGACATGGCGCGCGTAAAGAAAGGCGCCATGACCCTGGCCGAAGCCGCCCGCAACGACGCCTTCATGCGGGCCATGCCCACCTACGAATTTTACCGCTACCAGCGCACTTTCTACGACAAGCAGAGCGACATCTTCACCCGCTTCTCCAAGCTCTACGCCGCGGAGATCCGCGAGGACGCCCTCTGGCGCGCCGCGCGCCAGACCGACATCGACCGGGCCCGCGAGGAATTCTCAGCCTGCAATTTACCGTAAGAAGGGGGACGACGCCATTATGAACACGCAATACGACATCTGTTTCGTCACCGTCGGCGACAAAAAGACGGCGGACAAGATCACGGCGGGCCTTCTGGAGGAGCGCCTGGCCGCCTGCGTCTCGGCCGTGCCCGGCGTAGAATCTTCCTACTGGTGGAAGGACCGCATAGAGAAATCGGCCGAGATCCTGCTCCTCATCAAGACCCGCCGCGCCCTGCGCGAGGACATCATCCAGTTCGTGAAGCGGCACCACCCCTATACCGTGCCCGAAACGATCTTCACCGAGATAGGCGGGGCCTCGCACGAGTACCTGGACTGGCTGGGGGCGAACACCGTCTTTTCCACCAATATCCCGAAAGATAAGGCTCCGGAGAAAAAATAAATATGAAAAACGCGCTGCACGTGGTGATCGTTGTGGTGGTAGGCTCGCTGCTGGGCCTGTTCATAACCAAGCTGTTCAACATCTGGTTCCCGGCGGGCAGCCAGGTGGCAAGCCTGATAAATACCGGGATCAACACCGGGCTCAACCCCACCACGGTGGACCTGAACCTGGTGGAGGTCACCGCGGGGCTGGTCTTCAAGTTCAACATCGCCAGCATCCTGGGCATCTTCCTTTCCGCCGTAGTCTACAAGCAGCTGGTGAAATGACGCTGATACTCGCCTCGAAATCACCGCGCCGCAAACAGCTGCTGGCGGCGGCCGGCATAAAATACCGGGTGGTCCCCAGCCATATCGACGAGAGCTCGGCCTACAAGCGGCCGGCGCTGATAGTGCGCGAGCTGGCCTACAAGAAGGCCCTGTCCGTGGCGCTGAAGCACCCCGGCTCGCCGGTGCTGGGCTCGGACACGCTGGTCTACTGCAAGGGAGAGGTGCTCGGCAAGCCGCGGGGGCACAGCGACGCCATGCGCCTGCTGCGCCTGCAGAACGGCTCCTGCCAGGCCGTGCATACCGGCGTGGCGCTGATCTGGCTGGACAAGGGCGTCTTCCTGGCGGGCTCCGACGTCACGCGCTGCAAGGCCCGCCGCCTGCCCGAAGCCGAACTGCGCGCCCTCGCGGCCAAACATCACGACAAGGCCGGCGCCTACGCGGTGCAGGACAAGGACGACGCCTTTATAGAGAAGATGGAGGGCCGCTACGATACCGTAGTGGGCCTGTCCATGAACCTGGTTCGTAAATTCATGAAGCAAGCCGGAGTTAAACATGCATAAGATCAAAAAGACTTTCCACCTGGCCTACGGCCACCGCCTGCTGAACTACAACGGCAAATGCGAGAACCTGCACGGCCACAACGGCGTGGTGGAGGTCACGCTTAAAGCCGCGGCGCTCAACAAGGAAAAGATGGTAATGGACTTCACCGAGCTGGGCCGCACGATGAAGTTGTGGCTGGACTCCAACCTGGACCACAAGGTGATCCTGGCCAAGGCCGACCCTCTGGCGCCGCTGCTTAAGAAGCAGGGCCAGAGCTGCTACCTCACGGCGGAGAACCCCACCGCCGAGATCCTGGCCAAGCTGATCTACGAGACGGCGCGCGGCATGAAGCTGCCCGTAGACGAGGTGGCCTTCTGGGAGACGCCCACCTCGATGGCGGCCTACAGGAGATGACCATGACAGAACAAACCAATCATTACGACATCGTCGTTATCGGCTCCGGGCCGGCGGGCTTCACCGCGGCCATCTACGCCGTGCGCGGGGGGGCCTCCACCGCCCTCTTCGGCGGCGTGGCGCCCGGCGGCCAGCTCCTGCTGACCATGGAGATAGAAAACTACCCCGGCTTCGTGGATCCCGTCGTGGGCGCCGACCTGATGGGCAAGATGCTGAAGCAGGCCACGCGCCTGGGCGCCAGGGTGCTGCAGGAATCCATTACTTCCGTGGACCTCTCCGCGCGGCCTTTCAAGCTTACGTCGGGCGGCGGCCAGCAGTACACCGCCGGCGCGCTGATAATAGCCACCGGGGCCCAGGCCAGGTGGCTCGGGCTGCCCTCGGAGCAGAAATACTCCGGCAAGGGCGTGTCGGGCTGCGCCACCTGCGACGGCTTCTTCTTCCGCGGCAAGGAAGTCTGCGTGGTGGGCGGGGGCGACACCGCCGCCGAGGACGCGCTGTTCCTCACCAAGTTCGCCTCCAAGGTATACCTGGTGCACCGCCGCGACAAGCTGCGCGCCAGCTTCCGCCTGCAGGAGAAGCTGAAAGCCAACCCGAAAGTGGAGATCATCTACGACCATATCCCTGAGGAATTTCTCGGCGCGGAGAAACTGACCGCCGTAAGCCTCAAGCACGTCAAGACCGGCGCGCCGCGGCGCCTGGACGTCACGGGGGCCTTCATAGCCATAGGCCATACCCCCGCGACGGAACTCGTGAAGGGCAAGCTGGCGCTCGACGAGAGCGGCTACATCGCCGCCGACAGCCATACCGCCACTTCGGTCCCCGGCGTTTACGCCGCGGGCGACGTGATGGATACCCGCTACAAGCAGGCCATAGTGGCGGCAGGCTCGGGGTGCAAAGCGGCCATGGAAGCGCTGCTTTACCTGGAAGAGCAGGACAAATAATAAGACGGCAAAAATAAAAAAGGACGGGCCCGTAAAGCCCGTCCTTTTTTATCGCCGGAGTTAAGCGTGGGGGAGGATGTTCAGTTTTCGCAGGCCGCGGCTGGTGCGGCGGATGTCCTTGACGAACAACCGCCAGCCCTTTATGAGGTTCTGCCGCTCTTCTTCGCCGATGGCCGGGGTAAATACCCTCGACGAGACTTTGGCCGACCACTGCGGGGCCAGCCCCAGCCCCCGCGCGGCGGCGAGCCCCGCCCCCATGGCGGTGGCTTCGCTTTCTTCCAGCGCCGTCAGGCGCGCGCCGGTGATATCCGCCTGGAACTGCAGCAGCCAGTCTATCTTCGAGAGCCCGCCGGAGACCTTCAGCTCTTCTATCCTGAAGCCCTTCTTTTTCACCAGGTCGAAGGCGTCGGCCACCATGTAGGCGATGCCCTCGGTGACGCCGCGCACCACGTCGTATTTATCCGAGTGCGCCGAGAAGCCCGAGAAAGTGGTGAAGGCGTTGAAATCCCAGTAAGGCGCGCCCAGCCCGCCGATGGCCGGCAGGCAGTGCAGGCGGTTGGCGGACTTGCGGCACATGCCGTCCACTTCGGAAATATCCTCGAAAAGGCCGAACTTCAGGCGCAGCCATTCCAGGGCGGTGCCGGCGGAGTTCACGGTGCTTTCGGTGAAATAGCAGACGTTCTTCCTGCCCTTGCCCGCCTGCCAGCCGAAAGAGTTCAGCAGGCCGCGGATCTTGAGCGGCTTGCGGCCGGTGTTCACCAGCAGGAAGGCCCCGGTGCCGTAATTGAGCGCGGCGGAATTGGGCGCTTCGAGGCCGAGGCCGAGCATGGCCGCCTGCTGGTCGCCCAGCATGGCGGTCACCGGGATGCGGCGCCCGCCGGCCTCTACCGAGCCGAGCCGGCCGACGCTGGGCTTTATCTCCGGCAGCAGCGCCCTGTCCACCCCGAAAGCGGCCAGCAGGCCGGGCTCCCAGCGCAGCCTGCGCAGGTTGAACAGCAGGGTGCGCTGCGCCTGCGAGGGATCTATGACGAAATTCCTGCCGCCGGAAAGGCGCCAGAGCAGGTAGGAGGCCACCGGGGCCGCCAGCAGCCGCTTCTCGCCGGCGGCGGCTTTCACTTCGGGATAATTTTCCAGCGCCCAGGCTATCTTGGAGGCGCTGTAATACGGGGTCTTGTAAAGCCCGGTGAGGTCGTGGATCTTCGTGTTGGAGACCGGCACCTTGCCGAGCAGCTCCAGCGCCCGGCCGTCCTGCCAGCTCAGCGCCGGGGCCAGCGGGGCCCCGGTGTGCCTGTCCCAGAAGACCACGGTAGAGCGCTGGGCCGCAATGCCCAGCGCGGGAACTTCCGCCCCTTCCGGGAGTTTGGCAAGAACTTCGTTGAGGCTGTCGGCCTGCGACTGGAACAGCTTCTCGGCGTCGTATTCGGCGCGTCCCGGCCCGGGATAGGCGGCCTCGATCTTGCGCTGCGATTTATAGCGGATATTGCCTTCGAGGTCGAAAGCCAGCGCGCGGGAGCTGGAGCTGCCCTGGTCCAGGACTATTATGAATTTTTCAGCCATATGTCCCGCCGCTAGATCAGGCCCTCTTTCTTAAGAACTTTTATGTCGGTGGCGGTCTTTTTCACGGCCAGCTCGAGCAGCTTCTTGCGGGCCTCATCAGGCAGCCCCGGATTTTCCAGCACATTGGTTATCCCGGTCAGAGTCAGCGTAAGCGCGTCCTTGTACAGGTCGAACTGGTTCAGCACGTTTATCACCGCGTCGCGGTCCTTGAACTCCCACTTGCCCCGCTTGCTGATCCGGGCGGTGTACTGGGAGCCGGAATACTCGGCGCCGTCCCTGGCGGAGCGGGCGATGTCCGCGGCCACCTCGTCGAGCTGCGCCTGGATTTCGTCCATGCGCTCCTTCAGGCGGCCGTAGCGGTCCACCAGCACCTCGACGCTGTCGGAGGCCGGCAGCCGGAGCTGCGGCGCCGGCTGCGCCCCTGCGAAAAAAACGGGGCAGAGCGACTTGTAGTCGCACCAGCCGCACTGGCGGTCCCCGGGCGTGGGCTCGAACTTCAGGCCGCGGATATTTTCGGCCACGCCGAGCACGCGCTCCCAGAAGCTCCCTATCTCTTTGTCATCGGCGCGTTCAAAAGTGTATTCCTTATTGGTCGGCACGTGGTAATAGAGCAGTTCGCGGATCCTGACGGAGCTCACGCGGGTGCCGTAGGTCTCGGCGATCTTTTCTTTCAGCCGCGGGTCCAGCTCGGTGATCTTCTGGTACATGTAGAGCTGGGCGGGCTGGCGCTTGACGTCCTTGCCGGTCTTGTAATCGATGATGGTGATCTCGCCGCCGCCCAGATGCTCGATGCGGTCGGAGATGGTGCGCACCAGCAGGCCGTCCACCTCCACGTCGGTGGAATACTCCACCAGGAAGGGCGGGGCGAAGCGGGCGCGGTTGTGCTCATAATAGGCCTTCAGCATCAGCAGGCCCTTCTGGTAATCGTCGTCGGATTTAGCCTGGGTGCGGTAGCCCTTCTCCAGGTAGGACTTGCTGTTCCACTCCGCCCGGAAGGCCTCGCAGACCTCCTCTATCGTCGGGAAGGGGGGATTCTTGACGGAGTACAGGAACTCCAGCGCGGAATGGATGGCGGAGCCGAAAGCGAAGTAGAACTTGGGCTCTTCCTTGATCTTGTCGAGGTACTTGAACTTGTACTTGAGCGGGCACTCCTCGTAGAGCGACATCTTGGAATAGGAGAAAGCCAGCAGCCCGTCCTTCTTCGCGGGCGCGGGGGGCAGTGCCTCGCCGAACAGCCCGGCGGCGGCGGGCGCGTCCGGCCCGCTATTTTTTTTCTTCATATTGCAGCAGCTCCGTCACCCTGTTCTCGTACCCCGGCCCGCCCACCGAAGTGAGGATCTTGCCGGTCCAGGGCGCGTAATACTCGTAGATCCACGACGGCATCCCGGCGGCGCGGCGGCGCACCTTAACGCAGTCGGCGAATTCCCCGGCGCCCACCTTTACTTTGAGCCCGGCTTTTTCCACGCGGAACTCCAGCCGCCCCTCGGGCCCGCTGGACTCCCAGGTTTTGCCCTGCTCCAGCGGGTAATCCAGGATGACCGTGTCTTTGCGCTCCTGTTTCTCCACAAAATCCATGCCGGCGAAGCGGTAGGTCTTTTTCTGGCTGCTGACCAGCTGGTCTCCGGCGTAAAAAGCGCTCTTTATGACCGCGCCGCGGGAGGTATGATCCGTCACCTCCACCGTCTGCACGGCGTTCTTGCCCAGCGTCTGGGAGTCGCCGTAGCGCCAGCGCAGCCCGGGCCCGGCGGGGAAATAGTCGGGGCAGACGAAAATGCGGCGGAACAGGTCCTCCGGCATTTTATAGGAGGGATATTCCCGCGCCAGCCGCTCCAGCAGCGGCCTGGACTGGGCGCAGAGCCCCAGCTTCACGGAATAGAGTTCCGCCGCCGAGGCCAGCGCCTTGGGGGAAGAAGGGTCCGCCGGGTTCCTGAGCGCGAAAGCCCTGTACTTTTCGGCCGCCGCCAGGTAGCGGCCCTGCCGCTCCAGCTCCGCCCCGTCGCCGAAACGCGGCCCGCAGCCGGCCGCGCCCAGCAGCAGGCAGGCAGAAAAAATCCCGGTAAAAACTCTCGCCATTAAGGGTAATTATATAATATAGCGCCTCCCGCCGCCGACAGCGCCGCGGCTGAGCGAACGCGCCCGTCTTTCTTTCAGCCGGCGAAACTGGTTAAATATCCGTAAGCCCCGGCCGCAGGAGAATGCCGCGCCGCCGGGCTGACCTGCTTCAAATCATAAGGGAATACGCATGAAACTTAAAGAACTGAACGCGGCCGCCCTCCTCTGCTGCCTTGCGCTCTCCGGAGCGCAGGCGCAGGGAGACAAGCCGGAACCGGACTACTCCACTCCCAGGTTCTTCCTCGAGCAGGGGCCGCAGAGCCACCTCTCGGGCACCGCCATGGAGGAGGTACGCGCCGAGCTAGCCCTCCCTGAGGAGGCCGGGGACATACAGACCCTCTCCGCCGTGCGCTTCTGGCTGGAGGACAGTTTCGACAGCGCGGCGCTGGGCGGGGCCACCGTCGGGAAGACCACCGCCGCCGGCCTGCTGAAAGAGCGCCGGCTGGGCGGCTGCCACGACTGGGCCCTCATGTACGCGGCCGTCCTGCGCGGGCTCGGCTTCCCGGCACGGCTGGCGGACGGCGCCAGCCTGCGCTGGGCGCGCGAGTTCAAGACCTCCCCGTCGGTCTACGGGCACGTCTTCGTGGAAGTTTACGCGGCCGGGAAATGGCTGCTGGTCGACCCGGTCACGGGCAGGCTGATCCTCGACTACGATCCCGCCGAGCCGGTGATCCCCCTTTTCCTCGACCGGGAGCCCGCGGGTTTCTACGCCGTGCTGAAAGGCGCCGACCCGGCCTCCTACGGCGTGGAAAACATCGAAGCACTGCACGCCGCCCTCAAAGACTTCGCGGCAAGACTGCCCGGGCTCAACCTGAATTTTCCGCACTACGCCGTGGTGAGCCTGGCCCGGAGCGCCCCGCCGCCGCTGAAGGTTAACGAGACGGGCGTTTCAAGCCCCTGCACCGCAGCTCCCTGCGCCGGGAGGGAGAAAACCGGGCTGGTGCTGCAGGCCGGCGGCTTCGACCTGCACTTAGAGAAACAGGGCGACGGCTACAAGGCGCATTACTACCCCTACGGCCGGGTCTTCGGGGCAGCGGAACTTAAGACCCTGTCTTTCGGCACCCTGCGCGAACTCAACGCGCATCTCAGGACCCTCTCCGCGCCCTGACCGCGCCCCGGCCGGCCAACCCCCGGCAAAATATGGCCTCTTTTTTGTATCATAAGCGTATGGGAAAGACTTTCATTGCGGTTTTATCATTCGCTCTTCTGGCCGGCTGCTCCGGCATGAAAAGGTCCGGGTCCGCACCGGCTGAAGAAGAAACGGTAGAGCTCCCGTCGAGAGACAACGATTCGTCCCAGGCTTTCTCCCTGCCCGGCGTGCCCATGAAGTATATGCCGCCGCAGGCCCGGGCGAAAGCCCTCCCGCCGGCGGAAGCCGCGCCCGCCCCGAAACCTGCGCCCGCTCCTGAGGCGGCCCCCGCTGAGAAACCAGCAGCCGCGGCGCCGGCCCTGGCCGGCAGCGCCGATCAAGCCGGGGGGGACCTGGAATATCATATTAACGCCGCTAAAAAGTACGCTTTCAAAAAGAAGTACAAGTCAGCCGCGGCTGAATACGGGGCGGCCATCCCCTTCCTGCCCGCCGGCGACGCCCGCGCGGTCTACCTGCTGGAGAGGCAGGGCGCAATGCTGCTAAGGGTCGGCAGCGAGCCTAAAGCGCAGGAAGCCTTTGCCGCGGCCATAAAGAAAGCCGCGGAACTGAAAACCGCCGGCAAAGACCTGGCCAACGCCCACCTGGGCCTGGGCTATTGCCTGGAAAAGAAGAACAATATCCCCGAGGCCATAAAGAACTACGAGAAAGCCGCTGCGCTCTCCCCGGGCAAAAAAGCCAAGGCCCGGATAGCTAAAACTATAAGCGATCTGAAAGCCGCGAAAAAATAGCCCGGTCTAACCCCAGCTAACCCCAAAAGGCAGCAGCAGCCTTTTGGGGTTTTTTGCGCCTCCAAGCATTGACAGGTGGATTAATCCTCTTCCACAATATCTGAATATATTGTATATTTGGATACAATAGATTGTATTTTTAAGCACGGATTAAACTTCATGACTAATACAGAACTGGCGGAAAAAGCGGCAGCACTGGGGTACAGAACCAGCGCGGAAGATGACGACAACAGGACCCTTGCCGATATCGTTCAAAGCCGGGAACAGCGGTTCTGGGAGGCTTTTCCCCTGCTGCTGGCAAATGCCGGCGAGAGGGGGAAACTGAATCATGCCGCCGCCAGCGCCTGCCTGCCGGAGGAAGACAGGAAGTATTTAAAATTACTTATTATTGTTTCCCTGGCCCTCTACGACAGCCTGGGGGTTAAATTCGGCTGGCGGGAGCGGCTCTTCGGCTCTTTTCCAGCCAGGCTGATAGCCAATTTCAAAGGAAAACTGGAGCAGGGCGCAGAACTGGAGCTGGGAGACCTGCTGGTGCTGCCGGAACGATTAAGGGAAACCTTCCTGGCCGGCTTCAAGGGGAAAGCGCTGCTGAGGAGCGCGGCCCTGGCCGAAGAGCAGGACGGCCTGGAAGCGGCCCTGGCCGAGATCTTTACCCCCAGGCAGCGGGAGCTCCTGATGAAAAAGATCCGGCGCGAACCGTTCACCAAGACGGAGAAGGAATACTTTTCCAGGGTTATAAAAAAGAAGGCCCGGGCCCTGGCCAACGACGAGCTTCACCGCCTGGCCCGCAGGGCGCTGGCCTAGCGCGCGGCGGGCTGCCCCCGCCGTACCGGTTATTTTGTAAAATATATCCCGCGCCGGGCGAATGCCGGCGCACACAGGTCCCCATAGCTCAAAGGATAGAGCTCCTGCCTTCTAAGCAGGCAATCCAGGTTCGATTCCTGGTGGGGACATTTTTCTTTTTCAGGGGTTTAAACCAGCATTTCACGGGGGTGGAAGGCCCGGCGGCCCTTCAGCCCCGCCAGCACGTCGCCGGCCAGGTAAAGGCTGCCGGCCACCAGCACCGTCCCGCCCGGCGGCGCCAGCCGCAGGGCACGCTTTAAAGCCACCATAGGATCTTCAATAACTTCCGCACCGCGGCGCGCGGCGGGGGGAAGAAGTTTTTTTACCGCGGCGGGATCGGCCGAGCGGTAGGACAGAGAGCGGGTCAGGATCAGTTTTGACGACGAGACAGCCAGGGCGCTGACAAGTTTTTCTATATCCTTGTCGTTCATGAAAGCAGCCACGCAGACAGGCGGAGACTTAAATTCGCCCAGCAGCGCATTGATCCCCTCGGCATTGTGGGCGCCGTCCACTATTAAGCGGCGCCCGTCGACGGACAGCCGCTGGAAGCGTCCCGGCGGGAGGGCGCGCCTGAATTTCTTAACGGCCAGGCCCGGGCTGAACCTCAACCCGGCGTGCTGCGCGGCAAGCTCAGCGGCCTTCAGGGCGAAGGCGGCGTTTGAAAGCTGGAAAGCCCCGGCCTGTTCCAGCCCGGTTCCGGCCGGGCACGGGCCCGGGCGGTGCAGTACCGCGCCGGCGGCGCGCGCCTTGCGCCCGACGATGCTGGCGGCCTGGGGAGGCAGCGCCCCGGCCACTACGGCGGCTCCCCTCTTTATGATGCCCGCCTTGTGGGCGGCTATATTCTTAAGGCCCGGCCCCAGCAGCCCGGCGTGCTCCAGGCTTACAGAGGTAATGCCGGCCACGGCGCCGTCGGCGGCGTTGGTGGCGTCCAGGCGCCCGCCCAACCCCGCCTCCACCACGGAGAACCGCGCCTTGCTCAGCGAAAAATAGAGGAAGGACAGCGCGGTGAGCGTTTCAAAAAAAGAAAGCTCGCCGGCGGCAACGGATTCCACCCGCAGGAAGCAGTCCAGGAAATCTTTTTCATTGATGTCGCGGCCGTCCAGCTTTATGCGCTCGCGCAGCCGCCCGACGTGGGGGCTGGTATAGAGCCCGGTCCGCCAGCCGTGGGCGGAAAGCGCCGCGGCCGCCAGGCAGGCGGTGCTGGTCTTGCCGGTGGAGCCCGCCAGGTGCACGACGGTGCCCATCTTCTTTTCCGGGTGGCCGAGCGCCGCCAGGGCGACCCTGACGGGGGCCAATGAGTAATGCGCGTCGGCCGGCGGCGGCGGCAGGGCCTTGAGCCAGGCCTCGGCCTCGGGATAGCTGGCCGGCAGCCGGCGCGCCTCCCCGCGCTCTTTAAGCGCGCCCAGCATTTTTGCGGCGGAGATACCCGTGGCGGGATGCCGCAGGCCCGGCGCTATTTCAGCCAGCGGCGCCAGCACGAATTCGCGTTCGGCCAGGCGGGGGTGGGGAATCTCCAGCCCCGCGCGCTTCAGGCATTGCCCGCCGTAAAAGAGTATGTCTATGTCGACGGTGCGGGGCCCATTGCGGAAGAGCCTGCGGCGCTTCAGGGCGCGCTCGACGCGGGCTATCAGCGCCAGCACACCCTCCGGGGACAGCGGGGTTTCGCAGGCGGCGGCCAGGTTGAAGAAGGCCGGCTGTTTAAGGAAGTAAAGGGGGGCCGTTTCATACACGGAAGAGACGCGCAGCAAAGAGCAGCCGCCGGCGTCCAGCAGGTCCAGCGCCCGGCGCAAATTGGCCAGGCGGTCGCCCAGGTTGGAGCCGAGCGAGAGATACACCTTCATTTCCTGGCGGCCTTTATGGCGTCGGCCACCAGCATGGCCTTGCGGCATTCGGCCACGTCGTGCACGCGGAGGATGTCGGCCCCCGCCGCGGCGCCGGCCACGCAGGCGGCTATGGTACCGCTCAGGCGCTCGGGCGGCTCGCCGCCGGCCAGCAGGCCGATGAATTTTTTGCGGGAAACGCCCAGCAGGACCGGGTAGCCCAGGGCCCGGATCTCATCGAGGCGGGCTATCAGGGCAAGATTATGCTCCAGGTTCTTGCCGAAGCCTATGCCGGGGTCCAGGATAATCTCCGCAACGCCGGCCGCCTTCAGCAGGGCGGCCTTTTCAGCCAGGAAAAGCCGCACTTCAGCCACCACGTCAGCGTAAACCGGGTCAGCCTGCATGGTGCGGGGTTCGCCCTTCATATGCATGATAACTACCCCCGCACCGGTGGCGGCGGCCGCCCGGACCATGGCAGGGTGGGTAAAGCCGAAAATGTTGTTTATATAGTCCGCACCGGCCTTCACGGCCAGTTCGGCCAGTTCAGGCTTGCAGGTATCCACCGAAACCGGTATCTTCAGCCGGCCGGCCAGGGCTTCCAGCACAGGCAGGACGCGCCGCTTTTCCTCTTCCAGGGGAACCGGGGCGCTGCCGGGGCGGGAGGACTCGCCGCCAATATCCAGCATGTCCGCCCCCTGGGCTTCCATTTCCAGCGCGCGGGACACTGCGGCTTCGGGAGATATCCACTTTCCGCCGTCCGAAAAAGAGTCTGGCGTGATGTTCAGGATACCGCAGATCAGGGTGCGTCCCGGCGGGAATTGAAGCTTCTTCATGTCTAAATTCTACCAATTTACCGACGGGAAAAACAGGCGATTTTGCGTTTAAGGGCAGGCGCGTCATTGGGAGGGGGAATAAAATGTGCTTGTTTTACAATACTTATCCGCAGGGGGGGAAAACTACCCCTTGACAAACTATACTATCCTATGCTATACTATACACAGTCGAGGACAAGGAGGAGTTATGAACACCCAGAAATATATGCTGCCTGCAGAGTTCAAAGTGTGGATGTGCGCCACGCTCGGCCTGATCAAGGACGGCAAGATGGGGGCCAGCGCCGCCAGGTCCAATCGCATAAAGCTCGCTTTAGCCTACACCGGGAAAGGAAGGTAAAATGAAACCACGCTACCAGATAGTCATCTCTCTGTCGGAAGAAGACAACGTGAAACTGCAGCAGTTACGGGAAGACGGCTACCAGATAGTGGACATCTTCCGCCTCGGGCTCACCGAGGCGGAGGATGCGGTAAAGAAGGCGGGGCTGCGGCGCAGGGAAAAGCCGGATAAAGAGAAGGACAAACCGGCCCAGGATAAGCTGTTTTAAGCCCCTCCCGCCCTTACTCTCCCAAAATCCAGTTATTTCCGCGTCCAGGCCGTATAGGTCTTTGGACCTATAGCCATTTAGGAAAGAATGCCCTTTCAAAAAATGAGGGTAATACTTATAATATAAACATGAAAAACACTAAAGCGATTTTCCTCATAATCGTCGGCTCCTTCATAATGGCCACCGGGTTCGCCTTCGCCAGCGATCCTTACAATGGCGACGCCTACAATACTCTCAAGAGCGGTCCGTTCGGCAAATCAGCCCTCGGGGATCTTACTGTGGTTGGCGCGCCGTCCTCCACAAAGCCCCCGGTAAGCCCCGACTGGACCCTCACGACTCCGGCTAAACCCACCACCCCTACTCCGCCGGCAGTGGTAATCTCCTCTGAACCCGCCAAGCCCAAGCCCACCCTGGGCGAAAAGGCCGGTGAATTCTTCGGCAAGTACCGCCGCGACATCTTCCGCACCGGGATAAGCGCCTACCTCGGCCTCGCGCTCATCGGCGGCCCCATCGGCCTGCTCATCGGCGCCGTAGCAGGCTTCGCCTTCTTCTACATGGCCGGCATGTCCAACGTCGGTAAGAAGTAACCCTCCGCACAGGAAAAGAACCGCGCCCTTAAAGCGCGGTTTTTTTTCGCCTTCCTGCCCCGCCCCCCGTCGGCACCCGGCACAGAACAGAGCATTGCGCTGTTTTTGCTAAAATATCCCTGCTGAGCGGTCAACCGCCCCGGGAGAAACTGATGAAAATAAGCAGGCTTTTTCCTTTCCTGACGCTGCTGGCCGCCGGCGCGGCCGGGGCCGCCGAAATATCGCTGGACATAGCCGCGCCGCCTCAGCGCCGGGCGCGCCTGCTGCCGTACCGCCCCGGCTGGGCCGAAGCCGTATCCGCCGATCAGGGCGGCGGCACCATAGCCGGGGCGCTGGGCTCGGCGGCGGGAACGGACCTGCAGCGCCGGGGCTCCGCCGGGGCGCAGGGGGATCTTTCCCTCAGGGGCTCGTCGTTCCAGCAGATCCTCATCCTGATAGACGGGATGAGGATGAACGACCCGCAGACCGCGCACCACAACCTGGACCTGCCGCTGACGGCCTACGATGTGGAGCGGGCGGACGTGCTGCGCGGGCCCTATTCTTCCGTCTACGGCCCGGACGCCTACGCCGGGGCGGTGAACATACGCACCCGGAGGCCGGACAAGGACCGCCTGTCGGCGCGGCTGACTCTGGGAGAATTCTCTACCTGGTCCGCCCTCGCCTCCTTCGACAAGAAGTTGAAGGGGTTCGGGCAGGCGGTTTCCGTGGAAAAGACTTCGTCTGGAGGCTACAGGCCGGGCACAGGCCACAGGTCGGAGAACCTGTTCTCCAGGTCCAGCCTGGACCTGCCCTGGGGCGAGCTGAACCTGGCCCTCGGCTGCCTAGACAAGGATTTCGGCGCCTCAGATTTTTACGGCACCGTCCTCAGCGGGGAAAGGGAGCGGACCATTACCAGGTTCGCCGCCCTGTCGCACAAGACTTCCGCCGGCGGGCTGGCGCTGGAGCCCAAGGCCTACTTCCGCAGGCACGACGACAGGTTCAGCTATTCCTATAACTCGGCGAAATACGCGAACAGCCACACCACCTATGTTTTGGGCGGCGAACTGCGGGCAAAAAAAGACCTGGAGAGCTACGGCGCCCTCTCCGCCGGCGGAGAATACTCGGCCGAAAAGATAGAGAGCGGCAATATCGGCAGGCACGGCGCGTACCGGGCGGCTTTGTTCGCCCAGTACTCGGTTTCGCCAGCGCCCGGAGTCGAGGCCGACACCAGCCTGCGCGGGGACCGGCACTCCGCCTGGGGCTGGCAGGCCTCGCCGGGCCTGCGGCTGGGCTTCGCCCTGGCGCCCGGCACAAAACTGTGGGCCGCGGCCGGCACTTCCTTCCGGGCGCCTTCGTTCACCGAGCTTTACTACAGCGACCCGGCCAATGCCGGCAACGCCGAGCTTAAACCAGAAAAGAGCGCGTCCTGGGAGACCGGCCTGGACTGGTCCGGGGAAGATTTCGGCCTGCGCGCAGCGCTGTTCTGGCGGAACGAACGGGACATCCTGGACTGGACCCGCACCGGGAATTCCGGGCAATGGACGGCCAATAATATCGGCAAGGCCAGGGTTTGGGGGTTCGAAGAGGCCCTGGAAGTCTTCGTCGGAGATTTGAGGGGGACGCTGCAATACTCATACGTCTACAAAGACACCCCGGCGCGCAATTACGCCTCTAAATACGCACTGCGCTACGCCAGGCATAAAGCCGGCCTGGGCCTGAGCTGGGCCGGCCTCAGGCTGGACCTCTCCGCGGTGCGCAGGGTGAATGAGAAAGGGTATGTGCTGGCCGACGCTGAATTCAGGAAGAAATACGGGGCCCTGGAGGCGGCGGTAGGCGTGACTAATCTGCTGAACGCCAGCTACGAGGAAATACCGGGCGCCGGCGCGCCGGGGCGCTGGCTCAAGTTCTCGGCGGGCTATCGTTTCATTTAACAGCGGCCGGCAGCCGCAGGCCGCTGAGTATTTCAGCGGTATCGCGCACCATGGCAAAGCCGGCGGCCAGGCTGCCCAGCGCGGCGGCGTGGATTTCCGGGCTGCGGGCGGCGGCGGCGTCTTCGGCGACGATACATTTGAAACCCAGGTCAAAGGCGGCGCGCACGGTGGATTCCAGGCACAGATTGGTCTTGATGCCGGCCACTACCAGCGAATCAACGCCCAAAGCCCGCAGCCGCTCGGCCAGGCCGGTGCCGGCGAAAGCGCTGTAGCCGCATTTGCGCACCACTTCGCCCTCGCGCGGGGCCAGTTCCGGCGATACTTTCGCCCACGGCGTGCCGGCCAGGCAGACCTGCTTCCACCACAGCGTCATCAGCCCGCCGTCGGAGGCGGGGTCCTGGTGGGCGTGCGAGGTGCAGAAAACCGGCCGCCCGGCTTCCCTGAACGCGCTTGCCAGTTCGACGGCTTTGGCCAGCGCCGGCCGCGCCTGCGGCATATAGGCTGGGGAGGCGGGGTTCAGGAAGAACTCCTGCATGTCCACCACCAGCAGCGCCGAGCGCGCGGTATCGAAAGGCAAGTCCCTGCCGCGCTGGCTCTTCCTGGCCGTAGCCGCGGCGGCGCGCTTCTTCAGGCGCGAGGCCCAGAGCTGGCCGCAGGAGGTCTCGGCGTCTATCTCTTCGGGCGCGCTGGGGGAAATTATAACCTTGAACCCAGCGGACTCAAGCGCGGCCGAATCTTCGGCCAGGCCGGCGGGGGGATTGTTCCACACGTAAGAGGAGCCGTTCTTGTCGGCGGTGTAGGTAGGGTTGATCGGGGTGACTTTTATAAGGAAAAGGGCCGGGTCGAAGACCCGCCGCAGCTCGGCGGCGTTCAGGCGCTCGCCCTCCGGCAGGGCGAAGTTAAGCGTGATCTTCCTGTCGCCGGGCCGCACGAAGCGCACCCCGTAGGCGGCTATCTCTTCCGGGCTCCACACCGGCACCGGCACTATCTTTTTACGCCGGGCCGGGTCGGTGGCGTGCAAAGAGAACTGCAGCTGGAAACGGCCGCCGGCATAATGGCTATCCTTCACCTCTATAAGCCGGTCCAGGAAAGCTTCCGCCTCCTGGGTTTTGGGCGCTACGGTGGAGATGCTGGGCATTAGTCCCGGGAATGGGAACTCGGCCGGCAGGCGCTCCAAGGCCTCCAGCACGGCGGGGTTCAGCGCCGGCTCGCCCATGCGGGCGAAGTGTATCTTGAATTTAGGATGGGAGCGGGGATCCAGGGCGGGATTGTCGGCGACGATCTTGCGCACCTGCGCCAGCATTTCCTCCGCGGTCAGGTTGCCGTAGAAGCCCATCGCGCCAGCGTCGCACATGCTGCACCCGACGGCGCAGCCGAACTGCGTGGAGATCATCAGCACCCATTTTTCTTCTTTAGCCACGCCGGGCTCTACGGTGTCGACGAACTCTATCTGCCGCAGGCCTTCGCCGGGCAGCTCGGCCAGGTAAAGCCTCGCCAGGCCCGGCACTTCCCTCTTCTCGAGGATCTTCATTTCCTTCACAATTCCTCCAGGTACCGAACGCAGCGCATGGCTGCGCGTATGCCGTCGCCGCCAGCCACCGCTACCTGCCTGTATATTCCCGACGCCGCGTCCCCGGCTTCGAAGAACCCGGCGGGGGGCCGCGCCCACGCCGCCGGAACCTTCCGGGGCTCTTTGCCGACCAGCACGAACAGCGCGTCCAGTTCCAATTTTACTTTTTCCCGGGAGCCCGCGACAGTCTCCAGCTCCGCGGCCTTCAGCCTGCCGCCGCCCAGGAGGCTGGCTACCCTGAAACCGGGCAGCCACAGCGCCCCGCTATTGCAAAATCTTTCCCTGAGCAGTTTGTGCGCTTTCAGCCTGCCGCTCCTGGTAATAAGGTAAACCCTGCCAGCGCTCCGGGCCAGCAGGGCGGCCTGCTGCAGGGCGGCCTCGCCGGAACCTACAACAGCTACGGTCTTGCCGGCGTAAGACGGGGCCTCGTCGGCGGTATTCCAGACGCCCCTGCCGGCGAAGTCACTTTCGCCCGGCACTCCCAGCCTGCGAAAACCCGCGCCGCCGCACCAAAGGACGCAGCGGGTTTTAAGAGTGCCGCCACGCTTAAGCCGTACTGAAAACAGCCCAGCACTGTTTCGTGCTGCAGCCACGGCTTCACCGGTTTTGGCCTTCAGGCCCCAGGAGGCGGCCTGCGCCGCCCAGATCTTCATAAGTTTGGCGCCGGGAACGCCGCCCGGGAAACCCGGGTAGTTCTCTAAGAGCGCTATGCTCCGCGCCTGCCCGCCCAGGGCCGCCCGCTCGACGAGCAGCGCCTTGCGGCCTGCCCGGGCCAGGTGCAGTCCAGCCGCCAGCCCGGCGGGGCCGCCGCCGATTATCACGGCGTCTAAAATGCTTTTCCTGCCGTCAGAGGGCGTCATCTTACGCCGGCCAGCAGCGTCTCGACGTGGCCGGTCTGGCCGGGCGCGCTCTTCTGCACGCAGACCACCGTCGGCACGTGCCCCGCGCATTCCTCTTCGGAGTACTGGGCGTAAGAGACTATGATGAGCAGGTCGCCCTTCTGCACCAGGCGCGCGGCCGCGCCGTTGACGCCTATCACGCCCCTGTCGCCGTGTATGACATAGGTGGAGAATCTCGCGCCGGAGTTGACGTTGTAGATGTCCACCTTTTCGTTCTCCAGCAAATCGGCCTGGCGGGCCAGGTCGCGGTCTATGGTGATGGAGCCGTTGTAATTCACGTCGGTCTGCGTGGCGGCCACGCGGTGTATCTTGGATTTCATCAGCGTGCGTATCATTTCTTCACCCTCTCTTTGTTCATCCTGGCGGCCATGCAGGTGCCGGTCAGCACCAGGTCCGGCACGATCTTATCGAACACCTCGGCGTTCTCGAAGAGCTTGGAGAAGCCGCCGGTGCCTATCACCAGCGCCGAGCCGCCGAAGTACTCTTCCTTTATCTTGGCGGCTATGCCCTTGATGGCCAGCATGTTGGAATAGTAGAGCCCTGACTGTATGGAGTCCACCGTGCTCTTGCCGACGAGCTCCGGCGGCTTGGCTATTTCCACGCGCGGCAGTTTGGCCGTGCGGGTGGCCAGCGCCTCCATGGAGATGCGCAGGCCGGGCAGGATGAGGCCGCCCAGGTATTCCTTGGTCCTGGTGACGGCGCAGAAGGTAGTGGCCGTGCCCAGGTCCACAAGTATGAGGTTCTGGTCGGGGAACATGGCCGAGGCGGCAATGGCGTTGGCGATGCGGTCCGCGCCCACCTCGAGGGGGTTCTTATACTTTATGTTGAGGCCGGTCTTCACGCCGCCCTGCAGCAGGAAGGGCTCGAGGCCGAAGTATTTCACCGCCATGTGCCGCAGCGTGTAGAGCAGGTCCGGCACGACGGAGCAGATGGCGACCTCGGTTATCTCCTTCGGGTCCACGCCGCTTTCGCGGATGGCGTTCTTGAAGAAAGTGCCGAACTCGTCCGAAGTGGCGTTGCAGGAAGTGCCCCTGAACTTGGCCACCAGCTCGTCGTCCTTGAAGACGCCGGCGAAGATCTGGGTATTGCCTACGTCGAGCGCTAACAGCATAATGCCTCCGTCCTGCTAAGTGATTTGTACAGCCAGCCCGCCAGCGCGGCCGGGCCTTCAATATCGGCTATCCGCCTGCCGCCCTTGTAGATATGGAAGGGATGCGCGCCCTTCATCTCGGCCAGGTCATTGTGCACCACCAGGTCGGCGGAGCGCAGGGCGTTAACTTTTTCCAGCACCTTCGCGGGCGCCGCCCCGGAGGTGAGCTTGAAGCCCACCAGCTGCGGCTTCTGGCGGTTGCCGGCCGCGGCGTAGCCCTTTATGCGGTCGAGGATCTTGAAGTTGCGGCGCAGGGTTACGCGCATTTCCTCCGGCGAGGAATCCAGCTTGGCGTCCAGGCCGGGCAGATACTCCCGGCCGCCGGCCTCTATGCGGGCGGGGGAATAGTCGCTGACGGCGGCCAAATGTATCACCGCGTCGAAGGACTCTTTGCGCAGGAACTGCCGCAGCGCGCCGTTGAGGTCGGCGAAGGTGGAGAATTCAACCACGCGCAGGTTAACGCCGGCCGGCTTGACCCCGCCGGCGGCGGCCAGGCAGACCACCTCGCAGCCGAGCCCGGCCAGGGCCTCCGCTATAATGCGGCCGGTATTGCCAGTGCTCAGGTTAGTCACAAAACGCGCCGCGTCTATGGGCTCGCGCGTACCGCCCGAAGTAAGAAGTATTTTCATAAGCGCGCCTTGATCTCCTTATACAGGGCCTCGGGCTCCAGCAGGCGGCCGGCGCCCTTGTCGCCGCAGGCCTGGTAGCCCTTGCCAGTGCCCAGCACCGTAACGCCCCAGCCCTGCAGGGTTTTGACCGAGCGCGCCGTGGCCGGGTGCGCCCACATGTTCTGGTTCATGGCCGGGGCGATAAGGTAAGGCTTCTTAAAATCGCAGGCCAGGAAGATGGTGGAGATATAGTCGTCGCCGATGCCGGCGGCCAGTTTGTTCATGATATTGGCCGTGGCCGGGCAGATGATGGCCAGGTCCATCCACTTGGTGAGCGCTATGTGCTCCAGCGCCGAGCGGTCCTCGAAGGTGTCGGTGTAAACCGCGTGGTGGGTGAGGCCTTCCAGCGTGGACTTGCCGATGAACTTCAGCGCGTTCTCCGAAACCACCGTCTTCACGTCGCAGCCGTCCTGCACCAGCTTCGAGATGACATTGCAGGCCTTGTAGCAGGCTATGGAACCGGTCAACTGGAAAAGGATATTCCCTTTAGATTTTGACATTGTCTATCAGCCTCACTTTGCCTAACTTGGCCGCGGCGAACCTGCGGCCCCAGCGCTCTTCGACGTAATCCGGGGTAAAGCCCAACTCGGCCAGCTTGCGTTTTATCTCCGCCGGGGAAGCCTTGGAGCGCAGCGCCTTGTACAGGGCGGGGGCCAGCTCCCGGTGGGCCGGCTCCAGCAGCAGATTGCGCGAACTGAGCGCCAGCCCGTCGGGATCGCGCAGGGTGGGGCAGGCCACTATTTCGGCGTCCAGGAATAAAGCGGCCGCCATGCCCTTGATGAGCCGGTATTGCTGATAATCCTTCTCGCCGAAGTAAGCCTTGTCCGGTTTTACCAGATTCAGCAGTTTCAGCACCACGGTCAGCACCCCGTCGAAATGGCCGGGCCTGCAGGCGCCGCACAGCCCGCCGCTGTCGGCCGACTCGGTAACTTTGTATTTGTAGCCGTCAGGATACATGTCTTCCGCCGACGGCAGCAGCAGGTAGTCGGTGCCGGCCGACTCCAGCTTTTTAATATCCTCGGCCACCGGGCGCGGGTAGCGGGCCAGGTCGGCCTTGTCGTTGAACTGCGCCGGATTCACGAACACGCTTGCCACTACCAGGTCGCACTCCTGACGGGCGCGGCCCAGCAGCGACAAATGCCCCTCGTGCAGGGCGCCCATGGTGGGAACAAAGCCTATGGTTTCACCTACAAACAGCTGCCCCGTACGGAGCGTCCGCCAGGCTTTGATCCCTTTCACTATTTTCATCGTTCTTCCTCTTTACGGCGGGAAATATAGAGTTCTTCACCTCGCCGTCGAAATTATTCAGCGCCTCGGTCACCAGCCGGCGGCCGTCCAGGTACTTCTTCACGAAGGACGGCGCCGAAGGGTAGAGGCCCAGCAAGTCCTGCATAACGAGCACCTGCCCGTCGGTATACTGACCCGCGCCTATGCCTATCACGGGGATCTTCAGCAGCCCGGTAATGCGCCCGGCCAGGCCGGCGGGCACGCATTCCAGCACCAGCGCGAAGCAGCCGCGCTCCTGCAGTTCCTGCGCCTGTGCCACCAGCCGCTCGGCCGAAGCCTGGTCCCTGCCCTGCGTTTTATAGCCGCCCAGCCTGTTGATAGACTGCGGCGTCAGGCCGATATGGCCCATCACCGGGATGTCGGATTGTATTATGTGCGAGATCAGCTCGCCGTGGCCGTCGAGGCCTTCTACTTTCACGGCCTGCGCGCCGGCGCGGGAAAGCTTCTCCACCGCCTCCATGGCCGGGCCGAGCCCTTTGCGCATAGTAAGGAAAGGCATATCGCCGACCACCAGTTTGTCTTTTACCGCCCGCGCCACGGCCGCCGTGTGCAGCGCCATCAGGTCGGCGGTGGCGGCTATGGTGGAAGGCTCGCCGTGCATCACCATGGCCAGGCTGTCGCCCACCAGCACGCAGTCCACGGCGGACTCGGCAGCGAGGGCGGCCAGGGTGTAGTCGTAGGCCGTCACCATGGAGATCTTCGGGCCGGGCTTGCGGTAATTGTAGAAGTCAGTTATTTTCATAGATCCTCGCGAACAGTGAATACGCCCCAGCGAAAGGGTCCTTGCCGAGCGCCTTGATATCGGAAGCTATGGTCGGCGCGTCGCGCCGGGCGATGGGGCCGCTGAGGGCCCGGGCCGGGTCCGCCCGGAAGTTCTCAAGCGTTGCCTGGAAATAACGCTGAGCCAGGTCGGGGGGAACGGAGAATTTTTTTCCAAGGTCGCCCATGGTTTTCTGCCACAGGATCACCGGCAAATTGGCGCCCAGCACGCACAGCGCGTGGTAGAGTTTCTTCTGCGATCTTTTCACCGGGAAAGAAGGGTTGGAGAATTCCGGAACCAGCGCTTTCAGTTCCACGCCGGGATCCAGCGCGAAGGGAATGGCGCGGTACTGCGCCAGCGTCAGGGGGCGCGCCGCCAGCGGCATGAAAGGATGCATGGCGAACACGCCCTTCACATTCAGGCTGCCGGAAAAATGGATGAGGGTTTTGCCTTTAAGGAAAGGATTGGCCGCCACGAACGGCGCTATGGCTTCGTCCTTTATAAGGAGAAAGACGCGCGAGCAGTCGCCAAGCACTTCGGCGGGCGCAAGGGCGCTCTGCCTGGACCAAACCTTATGTGGGATTTTAAGCAGCCTGAAATAGGCCTGCAGGTGAGTGGAAGCCCGGCCATTGCCGGCTATGCCGTAAGTTCTTTTCATACTGTGGGTACCTGTCCGTAACCGGATCAAGTCCGCTGCTTAAATTATACCAAAAGATCTTATTTCTCGTTAAACGGGGTCACCGTGTAGGTGTAAAGTTCGGCGGAGCCGTCCTTCCACGCCCCGCCGGACAGGCCGGCTTTTTCCAGGCACAGGGAAGTGAGGAACTCTTCCTTTTTTTCGAAATGTTCCCAGACCTGCGGCAGGTAGGTGCCCGAGCGACGGCCGCTTTTGACATAGACCCCGTGCACCCCTTCTTTCACGGCGTCGGCGTTCTTAACGCGCTCCAGCGGCGAAAGCACCGAGATCTCTATCTTTATCTTCGCCAGCTCCGCCTGGGTGACGGGAGAGAAGCGCGGATCTTCGAAAGCCGCCGCCCCGGCGAAGGCGGCCACCATGTCCGCCAGCGTGCCGCGCGGCTCCAGCGTGCCTATGCAGCCGCGCAAATTGCCGCCGATGGTCAGCGTTACGAACACGGCCGCCGGCTGGTTGAACTCGGGGCGGGCGTTGAGCGGCTGCTCCGGGGTCTTGCCGGTCTTGAGGTAGGTATTTATGCTGGTCCTGGCCAGCGCCAGCAGTTCCTTCTTCATCTCGGCCGTAAGTTCCGGCGCGCCGGAGGGCTTGGGGTTGGCTTCGGTAAAGAAGCCCGCGCCGTAGCCCACCACCGCGGTATTGTCTCCGGAGACCTTGCCGGAATGGGTGTAGAGCGCCAGCTCGAAGTCGTTGCAGCCCAGCTCCAGCGCGGCGGCCGCGCCGGCCGTCATGGGCGCCTGGCCGCAGGCGACGGTATCCAAGTAGGCCGCGGCTTTGGGCAGCAGCAGCTGGCTGGCCTGGGCGAAGTAGCCGGGGTTCGAGTTGCGCATGGCCTGCCGCAGGGCCAGCAGGACGGAATTGTCGGAGATCTCGGCGATATTCCTGGGCGGGTAATGGGAAAGGTCGGAAGACACGCAGAACAGCGCCTTACGCCCCTTCATGGCGCGGCCCACCGCCCGCCCCGCCTCTTCCAACAGCTCGGCGTCGTCGGTATTAAAAAGGACGGGGACGATCTTTACGGCATCGCCCTTCAGCACCTGCAGGAAAGGCAGCTGCACCTCCACGGCATGCTCGGCGGCGTGCGCGCGGGGATTCTCTTCGAAAAGTTTGGTCTCTTTAAGCAGCTCGGCGCAGAAGGCTTCGTCTATCTTGACCTGCCCGAGAGGGGTTTCGAAGGAACCCTGGGACAGCAGCGCGCCGCGCCGCAGCCCCATGTTGTGGCCGGTGGCCATTATGACCAGCGTATCGAAAGAGAGGGATTTCAGCGAGGCGAAGGCCTTGCCCGCCGCTGCGCCTGAGTAAACGTAGCCGGCGTGGGGGGACAGGATACCGGCCAACCGCCCGGCAGGGGCCGCCCCGGCCTTAAGGTAAGCGCTAACTTCCGCCCGGAGCTTCTCCGGATCTGCCTCGTAGAATTTGCCGGCTACCGCGGGTTTTCTTATCATAAACCCTCCCGCTCAAATTATACATTTGTTTTCCAACCCCTAAAAAAACTAAAATAT
Organism: Elusimicrobia bacterium GWD2_63_28; assembly: GCA_001799895.1. Taxonomy (GTDB): domain Bacteria; phylum Elusimicrobiota; class Elusimicrobia; order Elusimicrobiales; family UBA9959; genus UBA9959. Next base: position 1,272 of record MGUI01000041.1, on the reverse strand, counting down.
AGGCACACGGTGGTTGTAGCTCAGTGGTTAGAGCGCTCGGCTGTGGCCCGAGAGGTCGGGGGTTCAAGTCCCCTCAGCCACCCCAAAATTTAAAAACGCCCGATTTCCCCGCCGCCGCGCCTTGCGCGGCGTTGAACTTTTGCAGTTTTTCCCACGGAGATTTAAGTTTAAAAGAAATCCGCTTCCCGCCTATAAAAAAGTTCGAACCGATATTTTTCAATATTTGCAGGTTTTCCGCCGGATTTTCAGCGGCGAGGGTTTCTCCGACGAGACTGGCGGCTTTGTAGAAGCCCATAAGCGGTTCGAACCGCTTTGTCCCCTGCCGCGCAAAAGCTGCGAGTTTCATTTCAATTTCCTTTTTTCTGTTAATACGCTGGGCCTTACTTTGAGCGTACTCTTCCTGGGTAAGCTTGCCGCCTAGTGTCATGTCCAGCAACTGGCCCAGCTCTGAATTAAGGATATCTATTTCACCTCGCAGATTTTGGGCGGCCTCTTCCCCGGCCTGGGCCGCCTTTATTCCTTCCTTTTTTATGTTATCAAGAGCCTCGGCGGCCAGGGCCGGGGGTAAGGAAACTCCTTTTAATATGTCGCGCACCTGCTCGTCTATGAGCTCTTCGCGCACAAAGGGCTGGTCGCAAGCCACAGTACGCTTGGTGCAATGCAGATAGTTGTGGCCCTTTTGCGTTTCCGTGGTTATATAACAGCCGCAATCAGGGCAGCGGAAAACGCCGCGGTAGACATAGGGCTTTAAACCTTTTTTCGATTGGGTGTGCCTGCTTTTGGCTCTCATTACCTCCTGGCACTTATCATATAGCGCTTTGGAGATCAGGGGCGTGTGCTTGCCCTCATAAATCTCGCCCAAGTACCTTATCACCCCGTAGTAAAATGGGTTCTTGAGCAGTTTCTGGTAGTTTGAAACCGCTAACTCCTTTTGGCGCCTCTTAAGCCCCTGGGCGTTCATTGTTTTACGCAATTCCCGGAGCGGATACCGCCCGGTAGCGTAAAGTTCAAAGGTGCGCCGGACCAGCGGAGCCATAGCCTGGTCCACCACGATGGTATGCGCAGCAGTGTCATTGAGATACCCGAGCGGGGCCAGGGCGGGGAGAATGCCATTGCGGAGTTTCTGACGCAGGCCCCGCTTTACGTTTTCCGACAGGTTGTCTATGAAGTACTTGGATTGACCGAAGGCAATGGACAGCATGAACTTGCCCTGCGGCGTGGGGTCGAACCAGAAGGTGGGGAACTTGAGTTCCAGAACCTTACCGATATCTA
>MGUI01000040.1:17049-34888 GCA_001799895.1 Elusimicrobia bacterium GWD2_63_28 | reverse complement strand
GATCTTGCCGATGAGCTCCTGCTTGCGCAGGGAGGCCACGCCTTCCATGTTGAACTGCTCGGCGATCTTGACGAGCTCCGCCACGGTCATCTTGGTCATGCCGGCGATGTCGAGCTTCGGAAGGTTCTGGCCCGGGTTCTGTCCCTGGCCCTGGCTGGGCGGCCTGTTATCGTTCATTTTCTGGGCTCCCCTCTCGTCGCGCCTGGGGTCCCCGCCGTTGCCCGGCCGGGGGCCGCCGTTAGGCGCTCCGTTCTGAGTTTTATGAAATTTCTTTTCGTCCTGCTGTGAGTCGTTCATTATTTCTTTTTTCCTTGTGCCGTCTCCTTCAGGAAACGGCAGATAAATTTTATTTTTTCGGCCAGCTCGCGCGGCGCGCCGGCATTGTCGAGCACTATGTCCGCCCTGGCGTATTTCTCTTCCGGGGCCAGCTGGGCCTTCACCCTTGCCCGGTACTGCGCCCAGCTCCAGCCCCTCTTCAGGGCCCTGGCCTCCAGCGTTGCGGCGGGGGCGGCCAGGCAGACCGTAAACGTAAAACACTCCGCGAGTCCCGCTTCAAAGAGCAGGGGCGTCTCGACAACCGCTATTTTTTCAGGGGAGCTGGTTATTAGGGAGTGAATTCTCTTGAGGATCCGCGGGTGAAGCAGAGCTTCAAGCCATTTTCGCTTCGCCGGTGAACCGAAAATCTCGGCCGCCAGCTTTTTTTTATCCAATTTTCCGTTTGTGAGGATTTTAACAGGGCTGAACTTCCTTGAAATTCTATTATAAAGGGCGGGTTCTGTCAATAAGGAAGCCGAAACCGCATCCGCGGAAATCCCCAGCGCGCCTTCCTTAATAAAGAGGTCCAGGGCCAGGCTCTTGCCGGAGGCGATAGGCCCGGTCAGGCCTATGACGGCCCTGCCCCGCGACATGCTGAACTTCACGCCCTGCCCCCTTTCCGCCTGGCGTATTCGTCCAGGCGCTCCTGCTCGGAGCGGCTCAGCGCGCCCTGACCTCCCCGGGAGATCTTCTCAAGCAGGCGGTCTATTTCAGCGCGCTCCAGCGCGCCGGTATCCGCCGGCTCTTCATAGGGACGCTCCCGCAGGCGGCGCTCGGCCCAAAGCCACAGCAGGCCGGCGGCCAGCCCGCCCAGGTGGGTAATGCTGGAGATCTTGCCGCCGGGCCTGGAAAGGGTCATCACGAACTCCAGCCCCCCCAGCAGCACGGCCATGGCGCGGGCGCTCATAGGGAAAAGGAAATAGAAATACACCTGCGAGTTTGGGAAGAGGAAAGCGAAGGCACCGAGCAGGCCGTAGATCGCGCCGGAGGCTCCTATCACCGGCCGCGGCGAGCCCGGGGTCCAGGCGGCGGTCAGCAGGGCCGCCGCTACGCCGCAGCCGAGGAAATACAGCAGGAATTTGCGGGAGCCCATCTGCGGCTCCAGCAGGCGGCCCAGCATCCACAGCATGAAGGCGTTAAAAAGGAAATGCCAGAAATCCGCGTGCAGGAAGATGTAGGTGACGGCCTGCCACAGCCACAGGCGCCCGATGAAGTTGAAAGGGACCAGGCCGAAATAGAAGCTGGCCTTGAAGCCGAAGAACATCTGCGCCAGCCAGCCCGCGAAGATGGCGGCGGCCAGCGCCCGGGTGACGGGCGGCAGGTCGCGCAGCGGCGCGGCGCTAAGCTTCATATTTTTCCATGTCCCGCCAGTTGGGGCCGGTCTTAAGGTCCGCCTTGAGCGGCACCGACAGTTTATAGGCGCCTTCCATCTCTTTCCTGATGATCGCCGCGGCCTCTGCAAGCTGCCCGGCGCGCACCTCGAACACCAGCTCGTCGTGCACCTGCAGCAGCATGAAGACGTCCGTTGAATGCCTGAATTCTTTGAACAGGCCCACCATGGCCTTCTTTATGATGTCGGCGGAACCGCCCTGCACAGGGGTGTTGACCGCGGCCCGCTCGGCGAAGCTGCGCAGGTGCGGGTTGGAGGCCGACAGCTCGGGCAGCAGCCGGCGGCGGCCGGTGAAGGTAGCTACCTGGCCGGTCTTCTTGGCCTCGGCCATGGTCCTGTCGCTCCACTCTTTCACGCCGGGGCAGGCCTCGAAATAATGCTTGATGTAATTGGCGGCTTCGTTGCGGCTTATCCCCAGCTCGCGGGAAAGGCCCGTCGGGGTCTGGCCGTAGACTATGCCGAAATTTATGGCCTTGGCGGCGCGGCGCATTTCGGGCGAGACCAGCTGCGGGGCGCAGTGGAAGATCTCCGCCGCCGTCCGCAGGTGTATGTCCTCGCCGTTGCGGAAGGCCTCCGTCAGGTTGGCGTCCCCGGAGAGGTGCGCCAGCACCCGGAGGTCTATCTGGGAATAGTCGGCCGAGAGCAGCGTGAAGCCGTCGCGCGCCACGAAGCATTTGCGCACCAGCAGGCCGGCCTCGGAGCGGACGGGGATATTCTGCAGGTTGGGCTTGGAGCTGGAGAAGCGCCCCGTGGCGGTGCCCAGCTGGTCGAAAGTGGTATGCAGCCGCCCGTCGGGGCCCGCCGCGGCCAGCAAATTGTCCACAAAAGAGGATTTCAGCTTGGAGATCTCGCGGAATTCGAGCAGCAGCGGCACCACCGGGTGCGCGGCTTTCAGGTACTGCAGGGCTTCTTCCCCGGTGGAATAGCCGTCTTTGTTCTTGAACTGCTTTTTTTGCGCCTCGCCCAGCCCCAGGTTGAGCTTTTCGTAAAGAAGGAAAGCTACCTGCTTCGGGGAATTCAGGTTCACTTCCGCGCCGGTAAGCCGCAGGGATTCGGCCTGCAGCTCGGCCATCTTTTTCTCGAAGCGGGAAGACAATTCGTTCAGCAGGGCCGTATCGGCGGCGGCGCCGTGGCGCTCCATCGAGTAGACGGCCGGCAGCAGCGGCAGCTCCAGCTCTCCGTAGACGGCCGCCATGCCGGCCTTCTCCAGCTCTGCTTCCAGCAGAACTTGCAGCTCCGGCAGGGCTCCGCAGCAGAGCGCCTTCTCCTCGTCGGAGCCGGGCAGCTGCAGCGGCAGGCCCAGCCGCTCGAAGAGCATCTGCGGCAGTTCGGTGCCCCGCGTCCCGGCCGTCAGCAGGGCGGCCGCGGCCTCGGCATCGAAGAAATTAAGGGGCTCGAAGCCCGAGGGCAGGTTCAGCAGCCGCAGCACCGATTTCACGCCGAAGGTGACCTTGGCCAGGCCCTTGTCCTCCAGCAGTTTGGCAGCGGCGGCCGCCTGGGCAGGGCTGAAGAAACCAGTCCTAAGCACGCACACGCCTGCCGCGGAACCTATGGCCAGGCCGTCGGCAAAAGCGGCGAAAGAGACGGTCCCGGCGGTAGAGCCCAGCACCTGCTCGGGGGGCAGCACCGGGGGCAGGGCCACCGCTTTGTGTTCAGCCGGGGCGGAGCCGGCCAGCGCCAGCAGCTCCTTGAATTCCAGGCGGCGGGCCATCTCTTGCAGCTCCGGCCCTCCGGGAGCCGCGGGTTTGAAGATGTCCAGCCCTTCCTCCACCGGCGCGTCGGCCGCCAGCGAGACCAGGCGGCGGGAGAGGCGGGCGTTCTCCATGTCTTTGGCCACCTTGGCCAGGGCCTTGTCGGCCGCCACCAGCGCCGGGTCCAGAGCGGCGGCCAGGATGTTCTCCAGCGCGCCGTAGGTCTGCACCAGTTTCACGGCGCTCTTGGGCCCCACGCCGGCCACGCCGGGCACATTGTCGGAGGAGTCGCCGGTAAGGGCGAAATATTCGGGCAGCAGCGCCGGCGAAAGGCCGTACTTCTTCTCCACGGCCTCGGGGCCGGAGTAATCGGGGGAGGAGCCATCCCACATCTTCACCTGCCCCCCCACCAGCTGGGCGGCGTCCTTGTCGCCTGAAACTATCACCGCCTCCAGGCCCGCCGCCGCCGCGCGGCGCGCCAGCGTGGCTATTATATCGTCGGCTTCGAAGCCTTTCAGGTAGACGCCCTTGAGCCCCAGGGCCTGTACCAAATCGCGCGCGGTGCCGAGCTGCCCCGCCAGGCCCGGCTCGGTCTCCTTGCGGTTGGCCTTGTACTCCCCGAAAAGGTCGTCGCGGAAAGTGCCGCCCTTCGAGTCGAAACAGACGGCCACGTACTCCGGCTTTTTCTCGCGCAGGATCTTGAGCAGCAGGCGCGTGAAGCCGTACAGCGCGCCGACCTCCTCCCCCTTGGAGGTGGAGAACTTGGGCAGGGCGTGGTAGCTCCTGTGCAGGAAGGCGTGTGCGTCTATTATGAAAACGCGTTGAGTCATTTTTTCGGAATTAAAAGGGGGAGGAAACAGCCCGCCGCGGAACTCCGCGGCGGGCGAGGGAGGTTAGGCGAGCAGTTCGTCCAGGTGCTTCTTGAGCTCTTCCTTGGGCTGCAGGCCCACCAGCTGCTGCTTTACCTGGCCGGCCTTGAAGAGCAGAATCGTGGGGATCGCCGAGATCTGGTACTTGCCGGCGGTATCCTGCGCCTCGTCGGTGTTAAGCTTGCACACCTTTATCTTGCCGGCGTATTCCTTGGCCAGCTCCTCTATGACGGGGGCTATCATGCGGCAGGGGCCGCACCAGGGGGCCCAGAAATCCACCAGGACGGGCAGGGGGCTCTTAACCACTTCCGCCTCGAAATTCGCGTCGGTGAGCTGTATCTCGTTTGACATGTTGTCTCCTTGAATAACCCTGCTAAATCTTTCCGCCGGGCGGGCTCGCCCCGTTGGCTACCCCTATAGTATAAGACTTACTTTTTCTTGTCAAGAAGGTAGCGGAGCTCCTTCCAGAGCTCCTCGATGTCCACCGGCTTGGAGAAGAAAGCCCCGGCACCTGCCAGCATGGCCTCCGAGCGGTCGGCCGGCTCGGTGTACTTGGCCGAGATGAAGATGACCGGCACCTGTTTAAGCCGCGGCGACTCCCGGATGACCCGCAGGAATTCCACCCCGTGCATGTCCGGCAGCTGTATGTCGAGTATGATGGCCGAGGGCACGGCCTTGGTCAGCGCGTCCAGCGCCTCGCGGGCGCTCCCGGCCACGGTGACCTCGGCCCCCGCGTTCTTGATCTTAAGGCCGTCCTCAAGCGTGTCTATAAAGTTCTTATCGTCGTCCACTATCAGGATGTTCATAGTTTAAAAACCGAAACTGAGCCGCTCCGAAAGCATGGCCGGCATCTTCAGGGCGGACATCATCTTCTGCACCGCGCCCACGTCGTAGAATACCCGGTAGATCTCGAAAACCTTGTTCTTGGAATCGTAGATGCCGCAGGAAGCCCGGGTGTCCCCGTCGCGCGGCTGGCCCACCGAGCCCGGGTTGAGCATCAGGCGGCCCTTCATGAAGATCTTCATCGAGGGCTTGAGGAAATCGGTTTCAGGCACGCCGGCCTCCCCCTCCCTGAAATAGAGGGGCATGTGGCTGTGGCCTATGAAGCAGGGCGAGACGGTCCAGCCCTTGGCGTTGTCCATGAACTGGGTTTCGCTGAGCAGGTACTCGGTCAGCGGCTTGCGCGGCGAGCCGTGCACCACCGTGAAATCCGGGGTTTCCGCCCGCTCCGGCAGGCCGGCGATAAAATCCAGGGCCTGGCCGGTCAGCTGGGTCTTGGCGAATTCTATGGCCCAGGCCGCGTTGGGGTTGAACCACTTGACGTCCATCTTGCCCACGGCCGCGGCGTCGTGATTGCCCATCACCGTGACCAGGTTCTTCAGCCCGCGCAGTTCTTCGGCGCATTCCAGCGGCTGGGGCCCGTAGCCCACGATGTCGCCGCAGCAGACGAAGTTCTCCACACCGTTCTTGCGGTAAAAGTCCAGCACGGCCCGCAGGGCCACGTAATTGCTGTGCACGTCGGAAAAAACGCCGTATTTCACTTAATTCAAAGCTCCGGGCTCGCCGGTGACCATATTGGCCGCCCGCTTGAGGTCCACCGCTATCAGCTTGGAGACGCCGAGTTCTTCCATCGTTACCCCGTAAAGGGTGTCGGCGGCCTCCATCGTGCGCTTATTGTGCGTGATCACGATGAACTGCGTGGTGGTTGCGAATTCCCTTATCAGGCGCACGAAGCGCTCAACGTTGGCCTCGTCCAGGGGCGCGTCGGCCTCGTCCATGATGCAGAAGGGAGAGGGGTTGACGCGGAAGAAGCTGAACAGCAGGGCCAGCGCGGTCAGTGCCTTCTCGCCGCCGGACAGCTGGGAAATGCTGACCAGCTTCTTGCCGGGCGGGTGGGCCAGGATCTCCACGCCGGTCTCCAGCAGGTTGTCGGGCATGGTCAGCACCAGGTCGGCCTCGCCGCCGTTGAACAGCAGCGAGTAGATCTCCTTGAAGTAGCCGCGCACCTTGTCGAACGTGATGCGGAAGTTCTCCCGGGTGGTGTCGTTGATCTTGTTTATCGCCGAGCGCAGGTCCGACTTGGCGCGGTTGAGGTCCTCCACCTGCGAGTTCATGAAGTTGTAGCGGGCGGTCAGCGCCTCGTATTCCTCGGGGGCGGTCATGTTGACGTTGCCCATCTCGGCCACGCGGCGGCGCAGGAAGAGGACGCGGTCGTGGTCGGTCTCGATGCCGGCGTAGCGCTCTTTGGCCTCGGCGGGGGTGACGCCCCACTCGTCGGCCATGCGCTTGGCCGTCTCGTCGGCGCGGGCAGCAATGGTGGCCAGTTCGGTCTCGATCTGGTAGCGGATCCGGTCGTTCTCGGCGGCCACGTCGCGGCTGTCCTTGAGGTTGGCGCCCATCCGCGACAGCGAGTTGCGCATCTCGTTGAGCTCGTCCTCCATGGCGCGGTCTATGATCTCTTTCTCGGCCAGGTCGTGCATCAGCTCGGCCAGGCGGGCCCGGGAAGAGGAGATCTCGCCCCGGTAGCGCTCCTCGCGGGAGGCCAGCTCGGCGCGGCGCTCTTCGAAATGGGATTTTTCTTCGGTCAGCGAAGCCAGGTCGCCCTCGGCGCGGGACAGCTCGGCCCTGGCGGCCTCGAGGTTCTGGCGGTAATTGTCCAGGTTGGCCTTGCGGCCCCCGAGCTCTTCCTTCTGGCGCGCGAAGTCCTGGTGCAGGGCGTCCTTCTTTTCTCCCAGCGCGGCCTGCTCGGCCCGCTTGGCCTCCGAGGCGGCCACGATGGCGGCCTTGCCGTCCACGAGCGCGGCGAACTCGGCCTCGGCCTGTTTGACCGAGGCTTCGGCTTTGTCTTTTTCCGACTGGGACAGCGCCAGGCCTTCCCGCTTCAGGCGCAGATCGTCTTCGGCGCCGGCGGCTTCGGTCTCGTTCTTATGGAATTCTATATCGAGCGTGCGCACCCTGTCCTCGGCGGACGCCTCGGCGGTGAGCGCGCCTTCCAGCTGCGGCTGCAGGGTAATCTTCTCGGCCTCCAGGGCCGCGTTCTCTTCGTCGAATTTCAGGAGCTGCGCCTTCAGGTCGTCGCTCTCTTCCCAATACGGCTCGTTGGAAACGACCTCGTCGACGCCGCCGGTCACCCAGAAGGGCCCGTGCACGGAACCGCCGGCGGAGTAGATCCCGGCGAGCAGGGCGCTCACCAGCGGCAGGTACTGCGGCTCGCAGGTGAACTTTTCCAGCACGCGCTGCGCGCCGGGGGCCGTCCAGCCCTCCTGCTGCGCGGGCGCCTGCGGCGCCTTCTCCAGTATCAGGAAGCGGCAGCGGCCCTTGCCTATGTGCTTGAGGTAATTGATGGCCTCTTCGGCGGAGGCGGCGGTGTCGCAGACTATGGAGTCCAGGAAGCGGCCCAGGGCCTCGTCCACGGCCACGCGGTCTTCCTTGCGGATAGCAAGCAGGTGGCGCAGCGTGCCCTTCACGCCGGCGATGCCGGAGTTCAGCACGCCGTTGATGCCCACCCAGTAGGAATCGTGCTCGCCCTGGGCCAGGATGGCTTCCAGGCGGCTCTGGTCCCAGGCCTTGTCCTCGCGGATCTTGGCCTGGCGGGCGTCTATCTCGGCCAGCCGGGAGGACAAAGCCTTGCCCTGCGCTTCGGCGGCGGCTTCTTTTTCCTTCTCGGCGGCCAGCTCGCTGCCCAGGGCGGCGGAGCGGGCCTTCATCTCGGCTATGCGGGACTCCATGGCCGACACGGCGGCGGCGGTATCGTTTATGTCCTTCTCCAGGCCGGCCTTCGCGTCGTTGAAATGGCCTATATTGGCGCCGGTGACGGCTATCTTGTTGGAGATCTCCATCTCGCGGGAATAAGCTTCATTCATCTCGCGGGCTATGCCCTCGGCGGCCTCGTCGGCGGCGCGCATCTGCCCGGCCACTCCGGCCAGGGCCGCGGCGGCGGTCTCGTACTCGGCCTGCAGGGCGGGCAGCCCGCCTTCTTCGGAAGAAAGTTTCGCGCGCAGCTCTTCTATGCGGGGCGCGGTGGCGGAAAGTTTCTCGGCGTTGCGCCGCTCGGAAACCCCCAGCTGCTCGCGCTGGCTGGCTATCTCGGCCAGCATGTTGTCGCCGGACACTATGCGGCCCTCGGCCTGCACCTTGTCGGTCTTAACGCTGCTGACGGCTTCCTTCAGCACGCGCTGCTCCTCGCCTTTCTGCGCGAGGGTCAGGTTCAGGGCGGCTATCTCGCCTTCCAGGCCGGTGATGGCCACGGCTATCTCGGAAAGTTCCTTCTTCACCGGCTCCAGGCGGGCGGCGGCCTCGGCGCTGCGGGCGGCGAAGCTGTCCCCGTCTTTAAGCAGCAGGGCTATCTCGGCGCCGGTCAGCTCTTCCTTGTATTTCTGCTGCAGGCGGGCCTTGGCGGCCTCTTTGTCGAGCTTCTTGATCTGTTCGTCGAGCAGTATCATGGAGTCGGCCAGGCGGTTCAGGTCGGCCTCCACCTTCTCGAGCCTGCGGCCGGCCTCTTCGCGCTTGGCCTTGTACTTGGAGACGCCGGCGGCTTCTTCGAACAGCTCGCGGCGCTGCTCGGCGGAGGAGCTCAGCACGGTCTCCACCTCGCCCTGGTCGATGATGGCGTAGCCGTCGGTGCCGATGCCGGTGTCGAGGAACATCTCGCGGATGTCCTTGAGGCGGCACTGCACCTTGTTGATGAAATATTCGGATTCTTCGGAGCGGTAGATCTTGCGGGTGACGGTGACTTCGCTGAAGTCGAGCGGCAGTTTGCGGGAATCGTTATCGAAGGTCATGGCGACTTCGCCCATGCTGAGGGCCTGCCGCTTGGTGGTGCCGGCGAAAATGACGTCCATCATGGACGGCATGCGCAGCGACTTCCAGCTCATTTCGCCTATGCACCACTTTATGGAGTCGACCACGTTGGACTTGCCGCACCCGTTAGGGCCCACGATGCAGGTGATGCCGGGTTTGAGCGGCATCTTGATCTTGTTGGCGAAGGATTTAAAACCGTAAATTTCAAGCGCTTTGAGGTACATTTAAAATCCCCTGGTGGTTTGAAGAATAGCGAATAAAACTAAGAGGCGGCGGGGCCTTTCTTGCCGCGTAAACCTCAATTATATAAATAAATAGGCCCGGGAGGGTATCCCGGGCCTATTTTCACCGGCTTGTTTACTGCCAGTACCAGGACAGGGCATGCCAATCGGTCCCGTCGCTCTGCACAATGATGCTTTCCCCCATAAGCGAGTTAATGGCCTGGGAAGCAGCCCCCTCTACCAAGCCGCCAGCTGAGTCCAGAGTAACGACATTGGCCGCGGGGTCGTCTACCCTTTTAACTATGTAGACGCGACCGGTTGCGGAGGCGGCGGCCGGCAGGGTAATGGTAAAACTTCCGTCGGTAGCGTCGGCCACGATGGTATAGTCGGCGCCCGAGACAAGGTAAGGGTGGTCAGCGAATGTTACGCGCCTGATCGGCAGCGACATGGAGCCGGTCACGGTCAGCGCGGAAACATTGTTTACGGCATAGCCAGCCATGTCGAGCGCCTGGGAAGCGGTATGGTTGCCCAGGTTGTCCACGGAAGCCCAGGAGGATTTGCAATTGTCAGCTATGCACAGGCCGCCCGAAGCGTTTATGTTGCCGCCCTGCACATCCAAGGAATAGTTGGGGCCGGCTGTGCCTATACCCACCCTGCCGGCGCTGGTGATGCGCATACGCTCTAAGCCGGAGGCCGAGCCTGTGTTGAATTTAAGGGCCGTAGGCAGCACTCCGGCGGAGACCACCCCGTCGACTATGCCGCTCACGCCGGCATAGTTCAAGTACGAAGCCCCGTCGTAGCCGGTAAAGTCCAGGGAGCCTATATAGTCGCCGTTGCCCAAGGCGGCCGGGGCTGCGGGCGTGCCGCGGGAGCGCAGCAGGCTTTGGCTGACCGGCAGCGCGTCGGCCGCATTCCGCCTGAAATAGACCGCGGAATCCGTCACCACTTCCAGCGTGGCAGACGGGGAGGCTGTACCGATGCCTACGCGGCCGGCCGCGACCACCAGGCCTGAAGAAATGGTAACGCCCGGCACCGTTGCGCTGGCCGAGGTGAAAGAATTGGAACCGCTTAAAGACTGGGTAGAAGCCAGCGTTGCGTAGGCCTCCAGGCTGGCAGTGTGGGCTGCCGCGGTTTCGTAGCCAACTGTAGCGTGGTTGCCCCAGCCGAAGGCCGTGTTCCAACTGGCATAGTCGGCCAGCGGGCCGGTGGAAAGCGCTACTGCGGCCAGGTCAGTCCTCAGCGTGGCGGTGGCCGTGCCTACCGCGGAGCCGCCGGCGTAGCCGGCCAGGGCGTGGCTGCCCCACCCGAAGGCCGCGTTCCAATTGGCGTAATTGGTTAGCGGGCCGGTGGAGAGAGCCACGGCGGACAGGTCAGTTCTCAGCGTGGCGGTGGCGGCGCCCACCGCGACCGCGTTGGCGTAACCCGCCACGGCGTGATTGTTCCAGCCATAGGCTGTATTCCAATCGGCGTAGTTGGTTAGAGGACCGGTGGAGAGAGCCACGGCGGACAGGTCAGTTCTCAGCGTGGCGGTGGCGGCGCCCACCGCGACCGCGTTGGCGTAGCCGGCCACGGCGTGGTTGTTCCAGCCGTAGGCTGTATTCCAATCGGCGTAGTTGGTTAGAGGACCGGTGGAGAGAGCCACGGCGGACAGGTCAGTTCTCAGCGTGGCGGTGGCGGCACCCACCGCGACCGCGTTGGCGTAACCCGCCACGGCGTGGTTGTTCCAGCCATAGGCTGTGTTCCAATTGGCGTAGTTTGTCAGAGGCCCGGTGGAAAGCGCTACTGCGGCCAGGTTTATGGTCAGAGTGCCGGTTGAGGCGGCCAAATTAGCCAGCGACGCGGCGCTGGTGTAGCCAGCGGTTGCATGGTTGCCCCAGCCGTAGGCCGCGTCCCAGTTCGTAATATTCGCCGCCGCTATGCCGTTGGCGGCATGCGCGGCAAAGACCGGGTCGGATTCGGTAAGATTGCCGGCCGGTATCTTGCCGGCGCCGTCGAGCTTAACCAGCTGGTCCGGCCCGTTAAGGGAGGAGAACGCGCCGGTGGTTATCAGCACACGGTCGTCGCTGAATTTGCCGGAAGTTATGGCGCCGGTAGTAAGCACCACCTGCAAATCACTTATGGAACCGGCCGCGATGCTGCCCGCGGGGATCTCGGCGTCGGGGGCCAGGGCCTGGGCCACCAGCGCGTACGGCGCCGAGGTCACCTCCTGGCGCGGGGACAGCGGCACCCCGTCCACCGTTATCTCCACGTAGCAGGCCGCGCTGAAGGGCGCGGTGGAGAGGGCGGTAGTTTCACCGGCGGAAAGCACAGCGCTGAAAACGCCGCTGTCCAGCGTTATGGCCTGGGCCTGGCTGGCCCAGACCACATTTCCGCCGGAGACGGCGTCATAGAGCTTGAAGACGAAGCTCTTGGAGCCCTCGGCCGGCTGGCCGCTCTCGTTGAGGCGGCCCTGAAAATTTATTTTAAGCGGCGCCCCGGCGTGCAGCGGGCCGGGGCCGAAAGCATGGAGGCCTAAAGCCAGGGCCAGGAATTTAAGGTAAGTCGCAGTCTTGTTCATATTTTCTCCGCTATGCTACCAGATCACCATCAGCTTGCCCTTGGCGGTCTGAGAGCCGCTTTTTACAATGTAGAAATAAACGCCGCTGGCAACGTTCTCACCCCGGGAGTTCTTAACGTCCCAGCCCAGCGTCTCGCCGGAGTCGTTCTTGTCCAGCGTCCGCACCAGCTCGCCGCTCACCGTATAGATGCGGACCCGGGCCGCGCGCGTCAGCCCGGTAAAGGTTATGGCCGTATGTCCGGCCGCGGGTTTGAAGGGGACCGGGTAGCAGTGCGCCGAGCCCAGGGTCCCCCGCGCCGCTTCTATGATTATCACCGCCGGGGTGGCGCCGGTCTCCAGGCTGAAACTGCCGCCGGTCAGGCCGGCCGCGGAAAAGGACGGTCCGCCCAGGTTTACGGCCGCCAGCGCGAAGGCCCCGCCGGAGGCTGGGCCGCCCCCGGACAGCGACGAGAGCGTCGGCACTTCGAATTGGCCCCCGCTCATAACGGCCGCGGCCGCGCCGGGCAGGGAGGCCAGCAGTACGGCGCAGAAAGCGTAAATTCTAATGGTCATAGGTCAGGGCGCCTTCGTCTTCAGCAGGGCCTCCAGCAGCGCGCCCTTCACCAGCTCCGATTCTTCCTTTCTCAGGGCTTCTTCCAGCAGCGCGGCCGGGGCCGGCCCGGGCCGGCTTCCCAGGGCCAGCGCCGCCTGGCGCCGCACCTCCGGGTCCTGGTCGCGCAAGGCCCTGGCCAGCAGACCGTCCGCCGCCTCGCCGGAACTTACCGACAGCCCGCGCACGGCCGCCAGTTTCCACCCGGTCTTACCGGAAGAAAGCAGGGCCTCGAAATGGACCATTACCCCCGGTTTATTCTGCGCGCCAAGCGCCTCCGCGGCGGCCAGCGCCCTTTCAGTATCCTCGCCGTAAAGCTCTTCCAGGCGGCCGGAGAATTCCTCAGCCTGGGCGGCAACCGCGGATTTCGCGGCAGGGGCGGGTTCGGCTGCGGCAGCGGAGGCCGGGCCGGCGAAACGGCAGGAGACGGCCAGCTTGTGCACATTGCCCAGATCGTAGGTAGAGCCGTAAGCGTAATCCAGGCGCAATTCCCTGCCGCCGCGGGACGGCAGCCCCAGGCCCAGGCCGAAATTCAGGCCGCTGGACAGATCACCGAAGGAACTGTAGCCGGCCCGCAGCGACAGCAGGCCGTAAAGGGTATTCTCTATGCCCGCCGAAAGATAGCTGGGCCCGTCCTCCGGAAAATTCAGGTCGGCGGAAAAAAGCGCGGAGATGGGGTGCCCCCGCATATAATACGAAGCCCCGGTCTTGAATTTGCGCGCGGGCCTGGCCCCGGAACCTATAAAGTCCAGCCTGCTCGAAACGGCGTTCTCCACGCCGAGGCCGAGTTTGAGCCCCCTGACCCCCGGCGACAGCAGCAGCCCGGCGTCGGCGGCGAAGCCCGAGGCGCTGCGGCCGTCCAGGCTTTGCCTTATATATTTCAGCGCGGCCCCGTAGCCGGCCGAAGCCAGCAGCGGAAGGCTTGTCTCCGCCTTCCCGCCCCAGCCAAGGAAGACGGCGGCGTCATAGGCGGACACCGACCCCGTCCTGTTGTCGGCGGCGTCGTAGGAATCGAAGGCGCTCACGTTCAGATAATTCAGGCCGAGGCCCCAGCTCCCGTAGCGGGCCGGGCGCGCGAAAGCCAGCCATTGCTGCGAGATGCCGGGCAGGTAATTGTTGTAGGCGTAGGAAAGTTCGGGCGCGGCAAGCAGGCCCAGGCCGCCCGGGTTGTAGAAAATTGCGTTGGGGTTGTCGGCCACGGCCGTAAAAGCCCCGCCGAGCGCGGTCTCCCGGGCGCCCACCGGGATCTTCAGGAAATTAGCGGCGGAGGTGCCCGGGCCGGCGGCAAAAACGCTCCCTGCGGCCAGGGAATAAACCCAGGCTGCCAGGAATGCGCGTGAGGCCTTATTCATTAATATAGTTCCGATAGGGCTGAAGACTAGATTATATTAAATTAGCCCCTCATAAATGGAAAAGGCCCGGGAAGGTTCCCGGGCCTTCTTCCGCTAGTGCCGGTTCAGTAAGACAGCTGGTAGGCTATACCGAAGCTGTTGCCGGTGTAGTTATAGGGCATGTAGCGCTCGAACTTGTTGTTGGAGCCGGCCACTATGAACGAGCCGAACAGCCGCACCATGGCCACCTCGTTGATGCGCTTGCGGATAGAGCCGGTCAGCGTGGACATGGTGTTCACCTGTTTCGCGGAAATGAAATCGTTGTCCGCGTTCCGGGCATAGCGCTTGTCATAAGCGCGACGCTGCAGGCTGAGGGCGCCGCCTATGGCCCACTTGCTGGTGATGTTGAGGTCCACCGGCACGGAGAGGTTCATTTCTTTGAAGTTATAGTAGTCGGCCGCGAACTGCGGGCTGCTGTCGCCGAGGAACTTGTACTTCATGAAGTTCTGGTTGGAGGTGTGAATGGTGTAGGACACCATGGGATACATCTCCAAGATCCACAGCCGGTGATGGAAACCGAAATCCAGCGCGGTATCGGTGTCCTTCTGCTTGGTGGTGCCGTAGACGCCGGTATTGGCCACAACCTTCTGGTTCTTATAGTTCTGCACGGTATAGGTGAGGCCGCCGAAGAACTTGTTCCAGCTGGGACGCAGCGAGATCTGACCCATGGTCTGGTCCTGAAGGCCGCCGGAGGTTTCCGCCGAGTTGCCGGCGTTCTGGAACTCGCGCAACAGGTCGGTGTAGTTCGGGAATTCCACGCTGCGGTACAGGTACTGCAGCGTGACATAGCCGTTCTTTTCCTCGTCGAAGGTATAGTCGGCGGCCAGCTGGGCGCCGGCCGAGTTCATGTTGTAGAGGCCGTTCTTCCAGGCTTCGTTGGCGCCGGTGCGGCTGTAGCCGCGGTTGAAGCCTATGCCCGGGCGCACCCGTATGCGGTCATTTATCAGGCGGCGGTATTCAAAGTTGAAGCCGTGCGACATGGACCGGTCGGTGAACTGCTTGGAATCCTGCGGCGTGAAACCCTGGCCGGTGTAGTTAAAGTTATACAGCGCGAACAGCTGGTCCTTCTGCGTTATCTTGGACAGCAGGCCCACCTGCGTGTTGATATTGCCGCCGCTGAAGATATTGCCCTCCGAGGGCAGGAAGGCCGCCTCGGAGAGGGTCATGTCGAAGAACGGCGTGAAGATCTTGGAATCCTCGGCCGCGGCCGCGCAGAGCCTGCCGGCCAGGCCCGCCGTCAAAAGAGCGCTTAAGATCAGTTTTTTCATCGTTCAGTCCTTAAAAGTTAAGGTGGAAGTTCCAGACAGGGTGCACCACCAGCACGCCCTCGGGGTAAATGTTCAGGCCCAGCTCGAAGTACTTGCCGTACCAGCTTACCTTGCTGGAGAAGACCTGCGTCTTCAGGCCGTAGTTGAGCTGTATGCTCCAGAGTTTGCCTATGCCCTTGGGCGTTTCAATGCCGGCTATGAAGAAGTCGTCCTTGAAGCCGGTATCGATATCGTTGAGGTCCGTGCCCATGAATTGCGGCAGTTGCCCCTGGGCGTCAGGCTTGAAGTCCAGCTTGGCCTTAAGCACGCTGTGCTTGTAGCCCCAGAAGGTGCGCACGCGCGGGCTGACCGAGGTGCTGAGTATGCCGCCCACGTAGTAACCGCCGAACTTGGCCTTATCCACCGTCTCCGAGTCTTTGGTGGCCATCTTGGCCGCCAGCATGTCCCAGTAACCGCCGATCAGGTCCAACTGCGGCACGCCGGGGGCTATGCGGCCCTCGCCGTGCAGGCGCACCTTGGCCGACACGTTGGTATAGGTCATCGGTATGGTGGTGGGGAACAGGCCGGTCTGTATGCCGAAGCGCTTGCCGGGCGGCAGCGGGGTGGTGCCTTCCAGGTCCTGTTGGAAGTCGTAGAAGAAGCCGGCGGGGTTGGCGATGATCTCGCCTACGATCTGCATGCCCTTCGATTCCCAGTCTACGGAGGCGAAGGCGGGGCTTTTTACGAGAAAAAGCGCCAGAAAAATTAATATCAGCCTTTTCATGTTTTTTTCCATGTTATTCACCCAGGCTCGTAATAGCGGGCAGCATGCGCTGTACCGCGGCTACCATCAGGTCCGGTATGAAGACCAGGTCGATGTTGGAAGTGCCGATCCTGTCGATGGGGCTGATTTTGTTGTAGGTAGAGTTGCCGCCCGGGTTATCGTTCTTGACATAGAAGACGGTTTCGCCAGCCACATTCTTAAGCAGGGTAAAAGGGTCGGTGCCGGAACTGACTATATTGTTCTTGGTCTGTATGGCGCCGCCGTTGTTTATGACGTAGCTCTCCTGCGCCAGCCAGATCTTGGTGCCGGCCTGGCCGCCGATGCCGTAACGCTCGGCGTTATAGCTCCAGAGCTGGTCGCTGCCAATATCCTCGGCGTCCATATTATAGGACAGGCCGCCGTTGGCGGTGGTCAGCCGCTGCGCCCAGACCACATCGCCCGCCGTGACGCCTACCTTGGTGGTGTTGTCGGAGGTATATTTTAACCCCCCGGTCACGGCGCCATCGTTGGTAACTTCCAGCCTGGCTATGCGGTTAAGCCCCTCTACCGCGCTGATATTGTTGACGCTATCGTTGGTCAGGAAGCCTGTGAGCACTATATCCCTGTCGTCCGCGAGCGCCAGCCCGAGCGTCTGCTCGTTATTGATCAGCTCGTCCCGGGAAGCGATATACAGGTAAGGCTGCGCCACAAAGAAAATGCCGGTGGGCTCCTTCTGCGCCATTATAAAGCTGGCGTAGGTGGGTTTTATGCTGTTGCTGTTGAAGAAGGACGGCCATTCCTCTATGCGGGCCGGCAGGGCGGTGTTGAAGCCCATGTTCATCTGCATGTAGTCCAACCTGTTGGCCACTGCCCCGCCGTTATATGTAAACCCGTTGGCGGGCTTTGTGAAGTCGGCGTAGCTGGGCCGCTTCACCAGGTTCATGAACTGTATGGTGTTGGCGTCGGGGCGCACCATGCGCTGGTCCACGCGCACGGTGTTGCCGTGCACGTCTTTCAGCGTGCGGCCGGCTTCCAGGTCGGACTCTTTCACCACGTTGAGGAAGTTCTTCACCGCGTTCTCGGCGTTGGTGGTGGTCCTGGCGAAATCCTTTATCTGCGCCCTGTCGTTCTCTTTCTGCTGCAGTTCCTTCTGGCGCTCCTCGGGCTTCAGGCCCGGGTTCCAGTTTTCCATGGCCTCCCGCTCGGCCTTGGCCGTCAGCAGCACGGGCTTGTTTGCCTTACCTTCTTCGGCGGTGGTCAGGCCCTGGCCCTGCGGAATATTGAACTGGGTAGGCCCCTTGGCCGGCGGGATGGTGAATTTGAACTTCACCTCGCCGAAGAGCACCTGCAGGTCCAGTTTGCCCTCTTCGTTGGCGCCCATGGTGAACTCGGTGCCGCGCACGGCGCAGATGGCCGCCTGCGTGCGAATCTCAAACCTTTCCTTGCGCATCAGGTGGGGCACGCGCACTTTTATTTTGCCGAAGATCAGCGCCAGGCGGGAGGAGAAAGTCTGCCGCTGCTCTATCTCCAAGCTGGAATTCTCTTTCAGCCAGACCTTGCTCTTGTTGGGGAGCTGCATGACGGCCATGCCCCCCGCGCCGGTGCGGATGGCGCCGCCTTCCGGAATTTCCATACTATCGGTGGCGGAGACCCACTCGCCCTCGCGGGCGGGGCGGACTTCCACGGCGCCGCTCATGGAGAGCAGCTTGGCCTCAGCGGCCAGCATTACCCCCGGCAGCGCTATAAAAAGAAAGAACGACAGGAATTTTGTCCTCATAGGGGAAGTTTAGTAGAAAATCCGCCTTGTGTCAATTGACCTTTTTTGGGATAATGAACAAGGCGCCGGGGCATTTTCCCCAATGAAAAACGCCGCGGCGTAACCCGGGTTACACTTGACTTTGGATACAGAAGCGGGAGGACTACCTTTAATGAAAAATCTTAATTTAATTATATTAGCTCTGGCACTGGCCGGCTGCTCGACCCTCGGACCCAAAACCGGCAGCTGC
>MGUI01000040.1:0-17014 GCA_001799895.1 Elusimicrobia bacterium GWD2_63_28 | reverse complement strand
TGAGGTCCCGGTGAAGCCCGCCGAAGCGGTGCCCCCCGTGGTGGCGGCCCTCGAGACGCCCGTATTCGCCGACGGCGACGAGCTGAAGCCGCTGCTGAAGGCGGCCCTGCTGAACCGGGCCTATTTCCAGGGGCTCCGGAACGGCGGCACGCCCTACAGCTTCGGCAGCCGGAAAATAACCCGGGTAGAGCTCAGCGCGGCCAACGAGGAATTCATAAAGATACTCGAATCCTCCCCCACCGCGCAGGACTTTGACCGGCTTATCAGGGAAAGATTCGACATTTACCAGCTGTCCGGCCGCGACTCCACCGGCACCGTGGTGTTCTCCTCCTACTACGAGCCCACGCTGGAGGCCAGCCTGCAGAAGACAGAAGAATATAAATATCCCATCTACGCCAAACCGCAGGACATGATCTCCATAAACCTCGAGGAGTTCAACGAGAAATTCAGAGGCGAGAAGCTGACCGGCCGGATGAAGGGCAATACGCTGGTGCCCTACCTGAACCGCGACGAGATAGACTTCCAGGGGGCCCTGGACGGCAAAGGGCTGGAGCTGGCCTGGTTCAAGGACCGCGCCGATATCATGGACCTGCACATCGAGGGGTCCGGCCGCCTGCAGTTGCCGAGCGGCAAGGTGATAAAGGCCAATTTCGCCGCCACCAACAGCCTCAAGTTCAAAGGCTGGCTCTCGGCGCTGGTGGAGGCCGGCGCCATGCCGCGCGAGGGCATAAGCCACGAGAAGGGCAAGCAGTACCTGCTGGACCACCCGGACCAGGAGCGCGCCATCATGACCGCCAACCGCCGCTACACCTTCTTCAAACTGAACCAAGACATAGACCCGGAGACCGGTCCCGACGGCACCTACGGCCTGCCGCTCACCGGCTGGCGCTCTATCGCCATAGACAATAACCTGGTGCCCATGGGCGCCATCGCCTTCATGCGCACCACCATGCCCGACGTGGACAGCGATGGTACTCTGCTCGGCCGCAAGACCGACAGCCGCTTCGTCTTCTGCCAGGACACCGGCGGCGCCATAAAGGGCCCCGGCCGCGTGGACTTCTTCGCCGGAGCCGGCAAGAAAGCCCGCACTTTCGCCTTCAAGCTGTGGGACCAGGGCACGCTGCACCTGCTGCTGCTCAAGGAAAAACCCGCGGCCCGGCCCGCCGCTGCCGCCGGGGCAGGGAGCAGCCTGTGAACATCATAAAAAACGCTTTTTTCCTGCTGACCGCCGCCTGCTGCGCGGCGGCGCCCGCGGCGGCGGCCGGCCCGGTGCTTACCGGGCTGGACGTGCTGGAACGCGACGGTTTCAAGCAGTTGGAGGGCAAGCGGGTGGGGCTGATCACCAACCACACCTCCCTCAACGCCGCGGGGCTTAACGCGGTGGACGTTTTCCACAGGGCAGGCAGCTTCAGGCTGGCGGCCATCTTCTCTCCGGAGCACGGCTTCCGCGGCACCGAAGAGGGCGGCGTCTACATAGCCAGCTCCACCGACCCGGTCACCGGCGTTCCGGTTTACAGCCTGTACGGCAAAGGCAAACAGCGCCCGACTCCCGACATGCTGCAGGACCTCGACATTCTGGTCTTCGACATACAGGATATCGGCGCCCGCTTCTACACCTACCTTACCACCATGGGCTACGCCATGGAAGAGGCGGCCAAAGCCGGCCTGCCTTTCATGGTGCTGGACCGCCCGAATCCCATAGGCGGCCTGGTGGAGGGCCCGGTGCTGGATCCGGAGATCAGCGCCTTCACGGCCTATTTCCCGGTGCCCACGCGCCACGGTTTCACCGCCGGAGAGATGGCGATTTTTCATAAAGATAATTTAAAACTGGAGCTGGACCTTGCCGTGGTGAAGATGGAAGGCTGGCGGCGGAACATGTTCTTCGACAAGGCCGGCGTGGGATGGACCAATCCTTCTCCCAACATCCGCGACCTGGAGGCGGAGGTGCTGTACCCCGGCCTCGGCTGCTTCGAGGCTTCCAACGTTTCGGTCGGGCGCGGCACGGACATCCCTTTCCACTGGTTCGGCGCGCCGTGGATGAAGGCGGAGAAGATAGCGAAGAAACTGAACAAGGCCAAACTGGGCGGGGTGAAGTTCTCGCCGCTGACGCTGGCCCCTGACAAGGACATGTACCAGGGCAAGGACTGCGCGGGGATACTGGTGAACGTGACCGACAAGTCCGCCGTGCGCGCGCTGGACGTCTTTGTGCACGCCGCCTACTGGCTGAAGGAGTACAACGAGGAAGACTTCAAGCTGAAGGAAGTCGAGATCCGCAAGATGACCGGCTCTTCCGATCTCTACGCCATGCTGCAGAAGGGCGCCAAACCGGCGAAGATCATAGCCGCTTTCGAAAAGAACAACGCTCCTTTCCGCGAGGCGGCGCTGAAGTTCCGGCTTTACAAATAAAGGGGAATGTGTTAAATTTATAACCTATGGGGAACAAAATTCTTGTAGTCGACGACGACCCCGAGATCTCGAGCCTGGTGCAGTACACGCTCGAATCGCTGGGTCACCAGGTCAAGGTCTGCGACAACGGCCGCGAAGTGATGGACATATTGCGCTCCTACCAGCCCGAGCTGCTGGTGCTGGACGTGATGCTGCCCGGCATTGACGGCTACTCGCTGGCCACCCAGATCTCCGAGGACGAAACCCTGGGCAAGATGCCCATCATCGTCCTCTCCGCCCTCGAGCCCTCGCGCACCATGTTCCAGCGCTTCTCGCAGGTGGCGGCCTTCCTCACCAAGCCTTTCAATACCGACGACCTGATGGAAGCCGTAAAGAACGGCCTCGCCAAGAAGTAACAATTACCGCAATAGAAAAAGAGGAGAGCGTCCGCTCTCCTCTTTTTTTGTTCCGTCAACGGCGCAAGCCGCTCCGGTCAGTTATTTTATCGGTTCGAAACCCGGGGCGAGCTGCCCCGGCGCTTTGTTCTGGGGGCAGGCTTCCTGGCAGGCGTCGCAGCCGTAGGCCCAGCCCTGGCCCCGTTCTTCGGCCTCGGCGGGGATGATCCATTTGGCCTGGGTGGTCCAGTAGGAAAGGCAGCGCCCGGCGTCCAGCCGCCCGCCGGCCAGCGCCTTGGTGGGACAGGCCTTAACGCACTGGTCGCAGCCGCCGCAGTTGTCCTCCAGCGGCTTGTCGGGGGTAAGGTTCAGGTTGAGGGCGATGCCGCCAAGGAAAAAGTAGGTACCCAGTTCGCGCGAGACCAGCAGGGTGTTCTTGCCGCGGAAGCCCAGCCCGGCCAGGCGGGCCAGTTCCTTTTCCATAACCGGCGAGGTATCGCAGAAGGTCCTGCCCTCCGCGCCGGGGAATGCTTTTCTTATTTCCCCGAGGATGGAGGAAAGCTTCTCCTTCACCGTCAGATGGTAGTCCCGGCAGAGGGCGTAGCGCGAAATTTTAGCGCCCGGCGCCGTCAGCAGCCTGGGCTGGCAGGCCTTGCGGTCCGTCCGCTGCAGGAAGTCAGCAGGCTCGCCGGCGGCCTTCAGGGCGGCGGCGTGGTCCATGTCCGGCGTCCAATAGCGGAACGCGCACATCAGCACGGAACGCGCGTCCGGATGCCATTTTTTTATACTTTTTCTTACGAGGGGGTCCCGCTTAAGGTACATCAGGCCGTCGGGGATCATGGTGACGGCCTCTGAAAATCTCCTGAACTCCGCCAGGTCCGAGGCGGGCGCTATGCCGGCCGCCGACGCGCCGCAGGCCAGCGCAATTTCCTTTATCCTGCCGGCGCTCACGACTTGGCCTGGCTGCCGTACTCCCAGGCGGAATATTCCACCCAGAAATTCCTGAAGAAAGCCTGGAGGAACTCTTCCCGTGAAACCGCGGCGCCCTTTATGGCCTTTACGCTGACGGCGGTGTCCAGCGTGGGAGTGTTGTTAAGATTGACTCCTACGCCCAGCAGCAGCCAGCTGGCGTCCTTGTTGATGGAGGAGGATTCGGTGAGGATGCCGGCGAGCTTGAGCCACTTACGGCGGCGCGGATGCCAGGCGTAGACGTCGTTGGGCTTCTTGATGCGGGTCTTAATGCCGTAAATTTCGGTTATCGTTTCGGCCACGGCCTCGCCGCTGAGCACGCTCAGGTGCGGCAGGAACTTCACGCCGGTCTCGGGCTTGAGCAGCAGGGTCATGTAAATGCCGCCGGGGCCGGATTCCCATTCGCGCCCGAGGCGGCCCTTGCCGGCGGTCTGCGTCTCGGCCAGCACCAGGGTCTTCTCGGCGGTGCCTTCCAGGGCCAGTTCGCGGCCCACGGCCTGGGTGGATTCCACCTCGTCGAGGCAGACTATCTTGCTGAGGCCGGGCAGGCCGTCCAGATTCAGGGCTTCACAGGCGCAGGCGGTTTTAGTCATGTTGTTTTCACCTCTAAAGAGATATCCAGGGGCTTGGCGCCGCTGGTAATGGAGCCTACCGAGATCCGGTCGGCCCCGAGTTTTGAATAGCGCGCGGCCTTCTTAAGGTCCACGCCTCCGGAAATTTCAATTTCAGGCTTCCTGCCTTTATAAGAGCGGATCAGGGCTATGGCCGTCTTCATAGCGGCGTAAGTCATGTTATCGAGCATGATGACGTCAGCGCCCAGCGGCAGGAAAGCCTTGAGCTGGGCCAGCGTGTCCACTTCCAGCTCTATCTTGAGACCGGGCTTGGACGCGCGCATGGCCGCTATGCGCCGGCCCAGCACCTCGGCGCTGTTGCCGGCGAAAGCCACGTGGTTATCCTTTATCATGGCCATGTCGTAGAGGCCCATGCGGTGGTTGCGCGCGCCGCCGCAGAGGACGGCGTATTTCTCTATGGCGCGCAGGCCGGGCAGGGTTTTGCGGGTATCGTAGATTTTGGTGCGGGAATTCTTGATTACCGAAGAAAAAAGCGCGGCCCTGGTGGCCACGCCGCTCATATGCTGCAGGAAATTCAGGGCCGTGCGCTCGGCGGTCAGGATAGAGGCCGGGCCGGCTATCGTCATCAGGACGTCGCCTTTCTTAATGCGGGCGCCTTCCTTCTTTACTATCGTCACCCGGGAACCGGGGGCGGCCAGCTCGAAAACCCGCTTGGCCACGCCCAGGCCGCAGACTATGCCGCCGTCCTTGGCCTTCATTTCCCCGTGGAACCTGGTGCCCAGGGGCACAAAGAACCGGGTCGTTACATCGCCGGTCCCGATATCCTCTTTCAGTGCCGCCTTAATAACGCTGTCGAATAACTTCATTGGCTAAATTTTACCATTTACGGCGCCGGCTTAGGGGAGCCGGCGGGCGCTTTCGGCGGCCCATTCGTAGAAGGCCCCGCTCATGCCGGGGAAAGCGGCTTCCAGGGCAGGCCTGACCCGGGCAGGGGATTTAGAAAAAGCCTTGGCCGCTATAAGGGCGGCGCTGTGCAGTGTCTCGTTGGCCGCCAGCCAGTCGCCCCTGCCCTTGCCGGGGAAATCCGCGCTCAGCTTGGCGAAAACCGCGTCGTACTTCTCCTCGAAAGGCGCCTTCGTCCCGGGTGCGGCCTGGCCTGTATTTTGAAGCTGTCTGTGGAAAGCCGTAGCCGTGGCGTAATCGCAAAGCCCGGCCTCACGCAGTCCGGCAGCCACGGCGTCCAGCCAGGGAGAGCCGGCCGGCACCTGTACCTGCGCCGCTTCAGGAGCGGGTTTAGGTTTGGGAGCAGGCAGGACTTTTTCGCCCAGCCGGCGCAGAGCGCCTCCGGTCAGCCCGGCCAGGGACCCGGAGACGCCTATCCAGAAAAGGATGGCGGCCGCCAGGCCGGCCTTCTCCCCCCCGAAAATTAAAAAAAAGACGGCCAGGAACTGCACCGCAAGAAACAGGAAAGCGGACGCTTTCAAACCCCGCTTCATCCCGTGCCAAAAACCGGCGGCGCGGCCTGACAGCGCGGCGCCGGTGATAAAACCGATGAGCGGCGTGCCGGGGAAAACTACCAATAAAGACGATATGGAGTTGTCTGCCGCGCGGCCGCCGTCGCCGCCTTCTCCCAGGCTTCCCTCGAGGACGAAAAGAAGAGTGGCTAAAATTCCGGAAATGAGCCAGGCGCCCAAGGTCCAGGCTGCGCCCTGGGCCACTAGCGACTCTTTATATGAAAACCGTGCCCAGACCCTGGAGGGCGCCCCGGCCCAGCGCCTGAAAGCAGGAATAGAGTCGGTCATTTCTTTCCCCGTCGTCCGGGCTTGGTTTTAACCCCGGCCATTTCTTTTATCTCGTAGAGGCGGTCGCGCAGCTCGGCGGCCAGTTCGAAATTCAAATTGTCGGCGGCTTCGCGCATGCGGCTCTCTATCTCGTTGGCCATAGCCTTGATGCCGGCTTTGGGCAGGCCCTTGGGCAGCGGCTCGGCCACGTTTATGCCCTGCCGCTTGGCCTGCGTGCGCAGCTCTTCGAACTCCACGAATTTCTTGATGATGGTCTTCGGCTCTATATTGTGTTTCTTGTTATAGGCTATCTGCCGGTTCCGGCGGCGCGTCATCTCGGCTATGGCCCGCTCCATGGAGCCCGTCATGCGGTCAGCGAACAGGATGACCTCGCCGCATAAATTGCGGGCGGCGCGGCCGGAGATCTGTATCAGCGTGGTCTCGCTGCGCAGGAAGCCCTCGTTGTCGGCGTTGAGGATGGCCACCAGCGTCACCTCGGGGATGTCCAGCCCTTCGCGCAGCAGATTGATGCCCACCAGCGCGTCGAATTCCCCCTTGCGGAAGGCGGCCAGGATGTCGAGCCGCTCCAGGGTATCCATGTCGGAATGCATGTACTTCGCTCGCAGGCCTTTCTCGCCCAGGAAGGCGCTCAAATCCTCGGCCGTCTTCTTGGTCAAGGTCAGCACCAGCGTGCGCTCTTTCTTCGCGGCGCGCACCTCTATCTCTGCCGTCAGCGCCTTTATCTGGCCGGTCACCGGCAGTATCTTCACCACTGGGTCCACCAGGCCGGTCGGCCGGATGATAAGGTCCACGATGTCCGCCTTGGGGCAGGTCTTCAGCTCGTAGGGCCCCGGCGTGGCGGAAACAAAAATAGTGGCGGGCCTGATCTCCTCGAACTCTGCGAACTTCAGCGGCCGGTTGTCCAGCGCCGAAGGCAGGCGGAAGCCGAAGTCCACCAGCGTCTGCTTGCGCGAGCGGTCTCCCTCGTACATGCCGCGAATCTGCGGCACGGTCACGTGGGATTCGTCGATGAATAGCAAAAAATCTTTCTTGAAATAGTCGAACAGGCAGTCCGGCCGGCTGCCCGGGGGTCGGTTGGAGAGGTGGCGGGCGTAGTTCTCTATGCCGGAGCAGTAGCCGGCCTGGCGTATCATCTCCAGGTCGTAGCGCACGCGCTGGCCCAGGCGCTCGGCCTCCAGCAGCTTGCCCTCGCCTTTCAGCACGGCCAGGCGCGCCGCCAGTTCGGCCTCTATGGAAACCGCGGCGGTCTCCACCTCGCCCGTGGTGGAAACGAAATGGGTGGCCGGGAAAACCCAGATCTCCGGCAGTTCGCGGATGGTATCGCCGGTGAGCGGATTTATTTCTTTGATGCTTTCAACAGTGTCGCCCAACTCCACGCGCCAGGCGGTCTCGGCGTCGGCGGGGAAGATGTCCAGGTTGGCCCCGCGCAGGCGGAACCGGCCGCGGGCGAACTCCACCTCGTTGCGCTCGTAATTTATACTGATCAGGAAACGCGTCAGTTCTTTCCTGTCGGCCTTCTGTCCGCGCTTTATGTTCAGCGCCAGCCCGGAGAAATTATCCGGAGAGCCGATATTGTAAATGGAGGAAACCGATGCCACCACCAAAGTGTCCGGCCGGGTCAGTATGGAGGTGGTGGCCTTCAGCCGCAGCTTGTCTATGTGCTCGTTGATGGACGAGTCTTTCTCTATATAGGTATCGGTGGAGGGCAGGTACGCCTCGGGCTGGTAGTAGTCGTAATAGGAGATGAAGAATTCCACCGCGTTCTCGGGGAAGAAGGTCTTGAACTCCCCGTAGAGCTGGGCGGCCAGCACCTTGTTGGGCGAAATTATCAGCGCGGGCCGCTGCAGGCGCTCTATGGCTGCGGCCACCGTATAGGTCTTGCCCGAGCCGGTGACGCCCAGCAGGGTCTGGTTGGCCTTGCCGGCCAGCACTCCGGAGCACAGGGCGTCTATGGCTCCCGGCTGGTCGCCGGCGGGCTTATAGGGCGCAACTAGTTTGAACCTGCCTTCCATCTAAAGATTCTACCAATTTGAAAATGATAGAATTTGTTTTCCGGATGAAGAAAAAAGCGCAGATAACGGTGGCGAAAAGCGCGGGGTTCTGCCCCGGCGTCAAAAACGCCATAGACAAGGTGCTGGAGCTGGCCGCCCAGCGCCAGAAGACCATTTACACCCTGGGCCCGCTGATACACAACAAGCAGGTCATAGAAACCCTCAGGGAAAAGAACATACTGGCCGTAAAGTCGGCGGCGGAGATAAAGGAAAAAGGAGCCATCCTCGTCATCCGCGCCCACGGCATACCGCCGGAGGAAGAGGCCCGCATCCGCGCGCTGGAGCTGGAGGTGGTGGACGCCACCTGCCCGCTGGTGAAACGCGTGCAGGAGAACATCCGGGCTTACGCCCGCAAGGGCTATTCCACCATAATCGTCGGGGACGCGGACCACGCCGAGGTGCTGGGCTTGATGGGCTATACCGAAGGCCGCGGCTTCGTGGTCAGCGGGCCGGAGGAAGTGCCCGGCCTGCCCCGCCTGGAAAAAGCCAATATCGTGGCGCAGACCACGCAGGAAACCGAGGTTTTCCTGGCCGCCGCCGCAGCGGCCCGCAAGATCGCCGGCGAGCTGGAAGTCTCAAACACTATCTGCAACCCTACAAAAATGCGCCAGACCGAAACCGTGGAATTCTCCAGGAATTCCGATCTGGTTATAGTGGTGGGCGGCAAGAACTCGGCCAATACGGCGCGGCTGTTCCAGATCTGCGAGCGGCTGGCAAAGAAAGCCGTGCATATAGAGCGGGAGGACGAGCTGGAGAAGGCGCTTTTTCAGGGCGCGAAGAGTATCTTTATCACCGCCGGCGCCTCCACCCCCACCTGGATGACGGATAAGGTCCTGGAAAAAGCCCGCGAGCTGGCAGGGCACGAAGCGGCCGGCCTGATGGACCATCTCTCCTTCGCCTGGAGGCTGGTGGTTACTGGCTCGCTCTACACCGCGCTGGCCGCCACCGCCCTCACCTATGTCTGCATGCGCCTGGAAGGCGCGCCGGTCTCGGGCAAATTCCTGCTCATGGCGGGCCTCTTCGCCTTCAGCCTGCACATGGCCCACCGCGCGGCTGAAAAGGGCGGCGCCGAACCGGACAAAGCACGGCGGCTGCTGTTCATTAAATACAAGGGCGCAACGCGCCTGGTCTCCCTGGCCAGCGGGGCGCTGGCCATCTTCCTGTCGGCCGCACTGGGCTGGCAGATATTTCTGGCGGCGGCCTTCTTCTGGGCCGTCGGCATGCTCTATCCTTACAAGCTGCCCATGGGCCTGGAAAAATTCGCCAATTTCCCCGCCTCCAAGGACATAGTCACCGCCGCCGGCTGGACCTTCATCTGCGCCTACGCGCCCGGCCTGCGGCAGGGCTGGGCGCTGGACAATTCCACGCAGCTGGCGGTGTTCTTCGTTTTCCTGCTGGTGTTCATGCGCTCGCTGCTGTTCGGCATCAGCCATGCCCACAGCGACCTGATAGCCGGCCGGGAGAACTTCTACAAGGCCGCCGGCCCCCGGCTGACCTACTTCGCCCTGTTCTCCATCTTCCTGCTGCTGTCGGCGATACTCTTCACGCTCAAGGGCTCGGGCTGGCGCCCGGAACTGGCCGCGGCGCTGCTGACCGGCATGCTCTACTACCTGGCGCTGATGCTCTTCTTCTTCTTCGGCAGGATACCGGAGCGCGTCGCCTCCGAGGCGCTGATAGACGCCCAGTTCCTGGTCCTCGCCGGTCTCACCTACTACACCAAATAAAAAGCCGGATCGCTCCGGCTTTGGCGCCTATCGAGGCTTCGCCTCGATATGGGTTATTCGACGAGTTCTTTTTTTAGGGTTTGGCGGGCGCGGAACAGGCGGGTCTTGAAGGCCGGCACGGTGATCTTGAGCACCTTGGCGGCCTCTTCCATGGAGAGGCCCTGAATGTCGGCCAGGGTGACGGCCAGCCGGAAGTCCACGGAGAGTTTGGAGAGGGCTTTAGCCACGCTCTCGGAAAGGTCCTTCTTCCTGATGTCTTCTGCGTGGGTGAGGTCCTGCATTTCAGCCAGGTCCTCGATGCTCACCAGTTTCTCGCTCTTCTTCTTGCGGAACTTCATCCAGCAGTT
This sequence comes from Elusimicrobia bacterium GWD2_63_28, assembly GCA_001799895.1. Lineage (GTDB taxonomy): Bacteria > Elusimicrobiota > Elusimicrobia > Elusimicrobiales > UBA9959 > UBA9959. Next base: position 6,769 of record MGUI01000040.1, on the reverse strand, counting down.
ATTGGCGGCTATGCGGTACAGCCAGGTGCCGAAATTGGATTTGCCCTTGAACTTGGAAATATTCTTGAAAGCGTTGATGAAGGTTTCCTGGTACACGTCGTCCGCCTCGGACTTGAGGCCCAGGCACACATAGTTGGCCAGGCCGTAGATCTTGTCCTGGTATTTCTTTACCAGCAGCTCGAAACTGGCCGTGTCCCCGGCCTGGGCCTTTTCAACCAGCTCCGCGTCGTTCTTGTCCATATATAACCATTATAAAAAATTAGTAGAATAGAAAACGCGGAAAGCAGCAAAACGCGCAGTTAGCTCAGCGGTAGAGCGCCTCTCTTACACAGAGGATGTCACAGGTTCAAATCCTGTACTGCGCATATATTTTCCCCCGTGACCAAATCCTGTACTGCGCACCACTTTTAAAAAACCTTCCTTAAAGGAACCCCACATGTCCGACGAAAAACGCGACGACCTCCCGCTTGAAGAAGCGCATACGGAGGCCGAAGTCGAACTCATAGACGAGCCTAAAGAAACCCCCCACGTGGCCGGCGCGGCCGTGGAAGACGTGGAACTGAAATGGTACAGGGAAGTCTACCAGGGCGACAATATGCAGCAGCTCACGCTGCGCGCCGTCATCATGGGCGGCTTCCTGGGCGCCTTCATGTCGCTCTCCAACCTCTACATCGGCCTCAAGACCGGCTGGGGCCTGGGCGTGGCCATCACCTCCTGCATCCTCTCCTACGCCATCTGGAAATTCCTGCGCCTTACCATGCCGTTCCTCTTCAAGACCGACATGACCATCCTGGAGAACAACTGCATGCAGAGCACGGCCTCCTCGGCCGGCTACTCTACCGGCGGCACCATGGTGTCGGCCATCTCCGCCTACCTGATAATCACCGGCGTGCACATGTCCTGGCAGGTGCTCACCGCCTGGACAATAGTGCTGGCCGCGCTGGGCGTGTTCATAGCCATACCCATGAAGCGGCAGATGATAAATATAGAGCAGCTCAAGTTCCCCAGCGGCGTGGCCGCGGCGGAAACGCTGCGGAGCCTGCACGCCGAGGGCGGCGAGGCTTCCGACAAGGCCCGGGCCATGGGCCTGGCCGGCCTGTTCGGCGGGCTCATAGCCTTCTTCCGCGACAAGGGCTGGAACGGCGTACCGCTCTTCCCCGCGGCCCTGCCTTTCCCCGGTTCTATAAAAGGCCAGCCGCTGGAAAAATGGACCTTCTCTTTCGACATGAGCGCCCTGATGATAGCCGCGGGCGCCATCATAGGCTGGAAAATGGCCTGGTCGCTGCTGCTGGGCAGCGTCGTTAACTACGGCATCCTCGCGCCTTACGTTTCAGGCCTGCCCGCGGACGCCGCCGGCAAACTGGCCATCGACACCACCAAGCTGGGCTACCGCGCCATAGTGCAATGGAGCACCTGGGGCGGCGCGTCCATCATGGTCACGTCGGGCCTGTTCATGTTCGCGCTGCAGTGGAAGACCGTGCTGCGCGCCTTCTCAGGCCTGGCCAACATCTTCCACAAGCGGGAAGACACCGCCGCAGACCCGCTGGCGCACATAGAAGTTCCGTCTTCCTGGTTTGTCACCGGCACCGCCCTTTCCGGGCTGGGCTGTATGCTGGTGCTGCACTACGCCTTCAATACCAGCTGGTGGATGGGCCTGGTGGCCGTAGTCATGACCTTCTTCCTCGCCATAGTGGCCGCCCGCGCCACCGGCGAGTCCGACATTACGCCCATAGGCGCGATGGGCAAGATCACCCAGCTCACCTTCGGCGTGCTGGCCCCCAGTAACATGACCACCAATTTGATGACCGCCTCCGTCACGGCGGGCGCGGCCGGCGCCACCGCCGACCTGCTGACCGACCTGAAGAGCGGTTACCTGCTGGGCGCCAACCCGCGCAAGCAGTTCATAGCGCAGTTCCTGGGTATCTTCGCCGGCACGCTGGTAGTGGTGCCCGCCTTCTACGTGCTGGTGCCTGACGCGTCCATCCTGGGCTCCGACCAGTGGCCTGCCCCGTCGGCTCAGGTGTGGGCCGCGGTGGCCAAGCTGCTGTCCAACGGCATACACTCGCTGCACCCCGCCGCCCGCAACGGCATGTTCATAGGCGCCGCGGTAGGCATCATCATACCGCTGCTGGAGCTGGCCTTCCCCAAGCACCGCAAGTATATCCCCTCCGCCATGGGCCTGGGGCTTTCCATGGTGATCGGCTTCTACAACTCCTTCTCCATGTTCATCGGCGGGTTGATAGCGATGATACTGGAGAAGAAGGCGAAGGCCACCGCCGAGAAATACATCATCCCGGTCGCCTCAGGCGTAATAGCCGGCGAGTCGCTGATGGGCGTAGGCGTAGCTCTCTACGACGCGCGGGCCATGTTCAACGCCTTCACCGCGCCGCTCAAATCGCTATTCGGGAAATAGCACTATGTTCTTACAGCATGCAGCGGCAAGGATTGCCCGATTCGCCCCACTGTGCGCGGCGTGCCTGCTTTTTGCGTCCTGCTCTAAAGACCCGGAAAACACACACCTCGGGATCGTCGAAACAACTATCCTGGGCGGAGGCCTTGATGCCGGAAAAGTCATCGGGATGCAGGAGGCGCTGGTCACTCCAAACGACGCGCTGGCGGAGATAGTAGGCAAAGGGCCGATGACACGCGCCGCACTTGTCAGCGGGATACAGGTTTACGTAAAGGAGAACGGGCTGAAAGACAAGAAGAACAGCAGAATAATACGCCCGGACGAAAAACTTGGCAGGTTGTTCGCAGGTAAGAAGCAGGTCAGTATCTTCGAATTGTCCTCCATGATCGAGAACAATCTAAAGAGATAGCGCCCCTTCCCCTGTTCAAAAAACACATAACAAAAATGGACAGGCTGCTTTTCACCATGAAAAGCAGCCTGTCCATTTTTTGTTTATTTTACAAGACCCGTCACCAGGTTCAGCATGTCCGCGCTGAAGGCGATGGTCACGTGGTTCTCGTTGACCAGCAGCTTCTGGATGGGCTCCTTGCGGGCCGGGTGGGTGAGGTCGGCGGTGTGGGAGGCGCTCTCCACGAACACCAGCCCGTCGGAGGGGCCGTCCTTTTCGGTCTGGGGCACGTTCTCGATAGCCTGCTTCGTGCCCGCTATAACGGTCACCGCTATGTCGGCCGGAACCGGGTAGGCGCGGAAAGCGTTCATGAAGTTGCCGCCGCGGGCTATGGCATTGTCTATGCCGAGCGCGTGGCTGAACATGCCCTGCCCGCCGTGCAGGGTGGTATAGGCGTCGGGCGCGGTAACCGCCATCGGGAACCGGCCGGTCCAGTTGTAGAGCACCTGCTGCTGCATGGGAAAATTATCGCTGTAGATGCTGAATTCGAAGGTGTCCTTCCACTGCCCGTAAGCCAGCACCTTGTCCCAGCTCATCGGGGCGTTGGCCGCCAGCTCGTCCTTCATGAAATAGTAATTGAACTCCGGGTGCCGGAACGCGAAGTCCTGGCCGCGGTGCGGGGCGGCCAGCGTTATAAGGCGCTCCACGTCGCCGCGGTAGCCGGTCCAGCCGCCGTTAGGCATGAAGTTTGAAACGTACATGCGCGCCACCAGGCCGCCGGCGCTATGGCCTATCAGCGTCGCCTTACCGCCGCGCGCCTGGGAGTTCACTATTTCCAGCGCGTCGGCCAGGTACTGCGCCTCGTAGAAGAGATTGCCGTGCTTGTGCGGGAAGGTGACGGCAAAGACGCGGAAACCCTTATCCTCGAAAGTTTTGAGCAGCCCCGGCTTGGACGCGTCGCCCAGCAGGATGGCCGGAGTGGCCCAGGCGCGGTTGGCGTTGTCGGAAGCGCCGTGCACCAGCATGACTATCTTGCCGGTATTGGTCTTCCACTTGGGCCCGTAATGCAGCAGGAAATTGGAGGTCGCCGGCTTGTTGGAGCCGAAGGCGGTGATGATCTCCGGCGTCTCATGGCGGGATTTCTCCAGCATGGGCTCCAGCGCGAACGGGCGGGCGGTGTCCTGCCAGCACTCTATGCGTTCCCAGTATTTGGACTGGATGGAGCGGACGAGGCGCAGGCCAGCGGGGGCTTTAGCCCTTTCCGCAGGCTCCGGCTGAGGGGCGGGAACTACCGCTGCGGAGGGCGCGGCGGAGGAAAGCTGCGTGAAGGCGCCGGTTTCGCCGGCGTTAACGATAGAATTCATTGTGTTGAGAGTCAGTAATATAAAAGCAAATAGCTTCACCGTGTCCTCCACGTGAACATATTGTACAACCACGGTGAGGGTCCCGACAGAGCCTAAAGGCCTAGTTCGGGCCGGGCCCCCCGGCCTGCGCCGGGGAGCGGTCCTGCCGCTTTAGTAAATAAACGTCGTGCAGGCCATCGAGTAGCCGCCGCCGGAGGCGCACAGCACCACGCGGTCGCCGCGCTTTACTTTGCCTTCCGCCGCCATGTCGTGGAAAGCCATCGGCACGCAGGCGCTGCCTGTGTAGCCCCATTTCTCCATGATGGTGTGGGTCTTCTCCATAGGAAGACCGAACTTCTCCATCACTTCCACTATGGTGGGCTTGCGGATCTGGGTGAACACGTAGGCCTGGGCGTCCTGCGGCTTAAGGCCGATCTTCGCCAGGGTGTTTTCGATGAGCGGCGGCCACTCTTCGGTATTGAGCGTGGCGGGGAACTTCTTGGGGACCTTCACCTTGTGGGTGCGGTCCAGCAGCACCTGCTCGTCCACCGGCAGGGCGCTGCCGCCGCCGTAGATGCCCATGAAATCCCAGAAAGAGCCGTCGGCCTTCAGCGTGGAAGCCATAGGCCCCTGATTCGGGGAGTATTCCATGATGAAAGCGCCGGCGCCGTCGCCGAACAGGATGGCGGTGTTGCCGTCGTCGTGGTCGAGGTGCTTGCTCATGGCGTAGGTGCCTATCACCAGGGCGCGCTTGTATTCCTCGCCGTTGAGATATTTGGCGGCCATGTCCACGGCGGTCACGAAGCCCGCGCAGGCGCAGTTCACGTCGAAGGCGCCGGCGCTCTTGATGCCGAGTTTGTGCTGCACTTCAGCGGCAGTGGCCGGGGAGAGCTGCGAGGGCGTGTCCGTGGAGATGATCAGCAGGTTGATGTCCTCGGGCTTCAGGCCGGAGTTCTTCAGGGCCTGCTCGCCGGCCTTTATGGCCAGCGTGGCCGAGCTCTCGTCCTTGTCGGCGTAGTAGCGCGCGCCGTGGCCGATGCGCTCGAACACTTTTTTGAGCGGGTCGTCGCCGAATTTCTTGTAGAAGTCTTCGTTGCTCTTCAGGTTCTTGGGAAGGTACATCCCCGTGGCTATTATCTTGAACATTTTATTCTCCTCACCTTTTTATTTTATACCCTCAAAAACGGCTTTCAGCAGTTCGTTCTCGCTCATGCCGCGGAAACCGCCCCACAGCACGCGCTTCATGCCCAGCATATGGCCCATCCCCATCAGCGCCAGCGCCAGCAGCTCGTGGTCGTCTATGGTAAAATCGCCGGGCCGCGCCGCTTTTTTCAGCTGGGCCGAGTAATTGCGCAGGATGTAGCCGTAGTACGCGTCGGCCAGCGACTCGTCGGTAAACTCGGCCTCGCGCATGATGCGGTAGCCGTAGGGATGCTCGCGGATAAAGTCGAACAGCGCCCTGAAGGCCATGGCCTCGGTCTCCACGCGGCTGCCCGCGCCCGCCGAATAAGCCGCGGCCTTCTTGACCAGGCAGTCGCGCATGCGCATGACCACTTTCTCCAGCGCGTCTTCCTTGGAGTCGAAGAACAGGTAGAAGGTGCCGGCGGCGAAGCCGGCCTTCTTGGCTATCTCCGCCACGCGCGCGCCGTTATAGCCGCAGCGGCCGAACACTTCTTCGGCTGCCTCAAGCATCAGGCCCTGCGTGTCGCCGGCGGCGGGCCTGGCCTTCGAAGGGCCGGACCCGGCGGGTTCCCACCAGGGGAAAGGCTTGCTGGTTATCCCGCCGGCGCAGAGCCGCGCGGCGGCCTGAGCGGCGCGCGCGGGCGCACCCCCCTTCTCCCAGACCATGAACTTTACGGCGTAGAAATACAGGGTCCCCAGCAGCGCCCAGGCGTGGGCCGAAGCCCTGGCGCCCGGAGCGTAGCGGGCCAGCCGGCCTGCTATCACCTCGGCCACCGGGCCGTAGAAATCCCGGGCCAGGTCCTCGTTCCCGGCTTCCGCTTCGCGCATGGCCTTAAAGGCGTCCAGCCGACGGCCGGCCGTCTCGAAGAAGGCCCGCGCCACCGCCTGCGCCTCGGCTTCGGCGTCGGCGCCCTGCGGCAGCTCTGAAATAGCGCGCACCAGGTCGTCGCGCAGCTCACGCGTCAGCGCCTGTATTATCTCTTCTTTTGAAGCGAAGTAGCGGTAGAACCCGCCCACGGCGAGCCCCGCCGCGTTGCAGATGTCGGCCACCCCCGAGGCGGCGCAGCCCTTGCGGGCGAACACCGCCCCGGACGCCTCTATGAGGCGCTCACGGGTTTTAATACCCTTGGGGGTAGCCGGCGAGGTCATTATATTACCAGGCCGCCGTCCACGGAGATCACCTGGCCGGTCACGAAAGAAGCTTCTTCGTTGGACAGGAAGTAGTAGGCGTTGGCGATATCTTCCGGCTTGCCCAGGCGCTTGAGCGGGGTCTTCTCGGAGATCGCGGTCAGGATCTTCTCCGGCACGGTGCCAAGCATCTCGGTCATGGTGTAGCCGGGGGCCACAGCGTTAACGCGAATGCCGTCGCGGCCCATTTCCTTGGCCCAGGTCTTGGTGAGGCCGATGATGCCGAACTTGGAGGCCGCGTAGTTGCTCTGGCCCATG
>MGUI01000039.1 GCA_001799895.1 Elusimicrobia bacterium GWD2_63_28 | reverse complement strand
ATCTTCACCACCGGCCTGGTGGAATGGCCCGGCGTGACGCACCTCAAGAACGGCGACTTCGGCCCGGCCGTGGAAGCGGCGCTGAAAGCCCCCGGGTTCACCGAGGACGGCGACCCCAAGACCATTTTGGTGGGCTTCGGCCATAACACCGTGATGGGCGTGGCGGGCACCGTGATCGACGCGGTCAAAGCCGGCAAGCTCAAGCACTTCTTCCTCATCGGCGGCTGCGACGGGGCCAAGCCCGGCCGCAACTACTACACCGAGTTCGCCGAGCAGGCGCCCAAGGATACCGTTATCCTGACGCTGGCCTGCGGCAAGTTCCGCTTCAACAAGCAGGAATTCGGCGACATCGGCGGCATCCCGCGCCTGCTCGACATGGGCCAGTGCAACGACGCCTACTCGGCCATACAGGTGGCGGTGGCCCTGTCGAAGGCCTTCAACGTGGGCGTCAACGACCTGCCGCTGTCGATGATCCTGAGCTGGTACGAGCAGAAGGCCGTCTGCATCCTGCTGACCCTGCTGCACCTCGGCATAAGGAACATCCGCCTCGGCCCGACGCTGCCGGCCTTCGTTACCCCGGCCGTGCTGAAGGTGCTGGTGGAGAAGTTCAACATCATGCCCACCACGACCGCGCAGAAGGACCTGGAAGCCATACTCGGCGCTAAAGCCAGCGCTTAACACTAGTAAACGGGGCGGGGCAGAGGAGGAGAGACCTCTGCCCCTCTCTTTAATATAATTACATCATGCTCCCCACAAAAGCTTTCCTTGAGAAGACCTACCGCGAGATGAACCGGCCGGAATTTATACACCCGGACCCGCTGGAATTCGTCTGGAGGTATAAGAGCGCCGCCGACCGCGAGGTGGTCGGCCTGATAGCGGCTTGCCTGGCCTACGGCAATGTCACGCAGATTTTAAAAAGCGTAGAGAAGGTCCTTGCCCCCATGGGCAAGACCCCGGCGGCCTGGCTTAAGACTACGCCGCCGGCGGAGATAAAGAAGAATCTGGCCCGTTACAAGCACCGCTTTACGACAGGAGAGGAAATGGCGGTCTTCCTGCTCAATATAAAGCGCGCGCTGGAGAAATACGGCTCGCTGGAAAAACTCTTCCTGGCAGGCTACGACAAGGCCGAGCCCACCGTGGAGGAGGCGCTGTACAGGTTCATTAACGCCTTCAACACGCAGGCCTGCGCGCCCACGCTGACGCCCTGTCCCGAACACAAGAGTTCTTTCAAGCGGGTGAACCTTTTCCTGCGCTGGATGGTGCGCAAGGACGCGGTGGACCCGGGCGTCTGGACCGGTGTGTCACCTTCGAAACTGATCATCCCGCTCGATACTCACATGCGGCAGGTTTCGATGGGCATGGGGATAACCAAAAGGAAAGACACCTCCATGAAGACCGCCGTGGAGATAACGGCTTTTTTCGGCCGCCTGGCGCCGGAGGACCCGGTAAGATACGATTTCGCCCTGACCCGCGCCGGCATCAGGGGCAACAATACCTGATTTTTAGTAGAATATAATCTCTCTCTTTCGCTGCCGGTTGGGTTCCGGCAGTGTTTTACATAAACCAGGAGGACAAATGAAGATAAAAGGTTCCAAGACCGAGCAGAATCTGCTTGCGGCTTTCGCTGGCGAATCGCAGGCCCGCAACCGCTACACCTATTTCGCCAGCGCCGCGAAAAAAGAGGGCTACGTTCAGATCTCGATGGCGTTCGAAGAGACCGCCGCGCAGGAGAAGGAGCACGCCAAGCGCTTCTTCAAATTCCTCGAGGGCGGCGACCTGCAGATAACCGCCACCTTCCCCGCCGGCTGCATCGGCGACACCAAGTCCAATCTGAAAGCCTCCGCCGACGGCGAGAAGCACGAGTGGGGCAGCATGTACCCCGATTTCGCCAAGACCGCCCGCGAAGAGGGCTTCGAACCCGTGGCCAAGGCCTTTGACGCCATCGGCGTGGCCGAGAAGCAGCACGAGGCCCGCTACCGCGGCTTCCTGAAGAACCTCGAGGACGGCCAGGTCTTCAAGAAGGCCAAAAAGACCACCTGGCGCTGCATCAACTGCGGCTACACCCACGAGGGCGAAGAGGCCCCGGAGAACTGCCAGGCCTGCGCGCATCCCAAGGCCTACTTCGAAGTGCTGGCGCATAACTGGTAAAGGAAACAATGGACGAAAACATCAACGAAGAAAAGAAAGAAACCGCGAAGCGCACGGTGACCATGCAGGGTCGCCCGGTGACGCTGGTCGGCGACGAGATGAAGGTCGGCACGCCGGCGCCCGATTTCAAGGTGACCGACAACGACATGCTGCCGATGAAGTTCTCGCGGGTCTACGGCGGCAAGGTGGCCGTGGTTATAGCCGTGCCGTCCCTCGACACCCCGGTCTGCGACCTGGAGGCCCGCCGCTTCAACAAGGAAGCCGAGGCCCTGGGCCCGGATGTGGGCGTGCTGGTAGTCAGCATGGACCTGCCCTTCGCCCAGAAGCGCTGGTGCGGCGCCGCCGGCGTCAAAGCGGTGCGCACCTTCTCCGATTACCAGAAAGCCGAGTTCGGCAAGAACTGGGGCGTGCTGATAAAGGAACTGCGCCTGCTGGCCAGGGCCGTGTTCATCGTGGACAAGGACGGCATCGTGAAGTACGCGCAGCTGGTCCCCGAAGTGGCCAAAGAGCCGAATTACGACGAAGTGCTGACCGCGCTCAGGGCGCTGGTTTAATTTAGGGTGAAGGTTAAGGAGGAAATTAATATGGCTGAAAGAAGGGAAATCTACAAGTGCGAGGCCTGCGGCAACATCGTGGAAGTCCTGCACGGCGGGCCGGGCGTGCTGATCTGCTGCGGCACCGACATGAAGGCGATGTTCGAGAACACCTCGGACGGCGCCAAAGAGAAGCATGTGCCGGTCATAGAGAAGACCGAGAAGGGCGTGACGGTGAAGGTGGGCTCCGTGGCGCACCCGATGCTGGCCGAGCACTTTATAGAGTGGATAGAGCTCGTGGCCGACGGCAAGGTGTACCGCGAATATCTCAAGCCCGGCATGGCCCCGGAAGCGACTTTCTGCCTGTGCTTCACGCCCAAGACGCTGGAAGCCCGGGAGTACTGCAACCTGCACGGGCTATGGAAAGCCTGACTCAAGGAGAACACATGAAAAAATACGTCTGCAAGCTCTGCGGCTACATCTACGACCCGGCTGTCGGCGACCCCGACAACAACGTCCCCCCCGGCACTTCTTTCGAGAAGCTGCCCGAGGGCTGGGTGTGCCCGGTCTGCGGCGCCGGCAAGGAAGAGTTCGAAGTAGAGAATTAAAGCGCCGCGCCAAAACAAAAGCCCCGCCATCCGGCGGGGCTTTTTGTTTATCAGGGGTTCGCCCGCTTGCCGGGCAGCCAATCCGTGAGCCCCCCTCCCTCTGTTATCTTGATGTACCGGTCGGCCGGGATATTTTTATAGACGGCCGCTCCGCCGGGCCAGCGCACCTCTATGGAGTCGGCTTTCCTGGCCCCGCCCAGGCCGAAATGCAGGGTCTGCTCGTCGGAGAGGCCCGCGTGGCCGTGCGCGGTGGAGAGCTCGCGGACCTGCCGGTATTTCCCGGCCTTCACCGTCACCCGCACGCCGATGCCGCCTTTATTGGCAGCGCCGGCGCCGCGGCCTTCAAGCTTTACAGCCAACCAGTGATTGCCGTTGTTGAAATCATTGCGGAACAGGGCCGGGGCCGGCCAGGCGCCCTGCCGCCGGGCCGCCGGCATGCGCATCCAGGATTTCCCGGCCAGTATGTCCAAATCCCCGTCGCGGTCGTAGTCGGCGATGGAGATGCCGCCGGAGCTTTCCCAGCCGAACCCGGCTTTTTCCGTGATCTCCTCGAACTTGAGCGGCTTTATCTGCCGGAATAGCCGCAGGTACTGCGCGTCCGGGTAATCGCCGCTGGCCAGCAGCAGGTCCTGCCGCCCGTCGTTGTCGAAGTCGGCCCAGGAGACTCGCATGTCGCCCTGGTTCCAGTTCCGGGTATCCTGGTGCACGCGGTAGAGCACGTCTGAGTTCCGCTTAAAAGCGAAGCCTTTCCCGGCCCCCAGGTTTTCCAGCAGGCTCGAGCGGTCGGAGGCCTCTCCCGCCCAGGCGTGCGTGATCTCGCCCAGGAAGACGTCCATGTCCCCGTCATTGTCGTAGTCCGCGCAGGCGGCGGAGAAGGTGTTGCCGTGGGAGCGCCATTCCCGCTCCGGCTCGCGCTTCACGCCGGGCGGGTAGCGGCCGTGCCTGACGGCGTCCCCGTCGAAGCCGCTGACGGAAGCCATGTCCTTGAAGGTGCCGTCCCCATTGTTGCGCCAGAGGCGGTTGCCCTGCCGGCCGTAGACCGAGACCAGGATGTCCTGCCGCCCGTCGTTGTCCCAGTCGCAGTGGGACACGCCGTAGACGGGCCGGCTGGAATCCGGCCGGCCCTCGGTCAGGCTCGTCAGCAGGCCGGCTTCGGCCGTAACCTCCTGAAACATGCCGTTGCCCAGGCCCTTATACAGCCGCGAGGGATAGCAGAGGAAGGAAACCCCGTATTCCTTGTACCAGTTGCCGGCGTAAAGGTCCAGGATGCCGTCGCCGTTATAGTCGAAGAGGGCGCCGGAGCCGGAGGTCTCGGGCGGGTTTTCAACTCCGGAGTTGTCCAGGTGGGTGAAGCGCCCGGTGCCGTCGTTGAGCAGCACGGCGGAGCGCAGGCCGTCGTCCTGCTTTTCAAAGACCGGTTTTCCTTCGGCGTCCTTAAGCAGTTCGCCGGTCTTGGGATCGGTCCTGGGCTTCTCGAACTCCGAGTAGCGGGCGCTGAACAGGTCGAGGTCACCGTCGTTATCCAGGTCGCCGAAAACCAGCGCGCTGCCGGCGCGGGACGCCGTGCTAGGCGCCGGGGCGGCGTTCAAGCCAGACTCGGCCGTAAAATCGCGGAAGCCCCTGCCCTCCGCGGAAGGCGAACTCAGGAAGACATAGGAGGCCTGCCCCCCGAAGGTGCTGCCCAGCACGGCGTCCGGCCAGCCGTCGCCGTTCAGGTCGGCCCAGGCCGGGTTCTGCGCGCTGACGGCGGCCAGGCCGGCGGCGGAGGCGACGTTCACAAAATAGGGCGCCTCGGCGGCCGCGGCCGGACAGGCGGAGAGGAGCAGAGCGAGCAGGAGTTTCATAGGGCCCTTTTTATTTTTTAGCCAGGGCCCTGAGCTTTTCCAGGTCGGCCCTGAAGGACGGGTTCTTAAGGAGCTCGGCGTAGATGGCGTTGCCGAGCAGTTTGCCCGCCTCGATGTCGGAAGGGTGGTGCACCCCGCCTATGACGCGGTTCAGCGCCGCCCGGTCCGAACTGGCCAGGAAGATTTCCCGGCGCGCAGGCTGCACGTCGGCCAGCAGCAGCGCGAAAAGACGCGAGACCGTAGCGTGGCCGCTCGGGTAGGCCAGCCCCCCTATCCGGCCGAGGCAGGGCTCTATGGCCTTGTCCCTGCGGAAAGGCCGCGGGCGCGAGAAGCGCTTCTTGGCGGCCCCCACCGTTTTGCCGCCGTCGTAATAGACGCGGAAGAGTATGGTGGAGGCTTCGGGCGGCAGGGGGTTCGGGAAGGGCGAGACTTCGCCGAAGAACTTGTCGTAGTCGGCCGCTGACTGCGCTTTGGCCCCGGCGCAGTCGGCCTCCGTACGCCTGGCCTGCCAGTCAAGGAGGATTTCAAAGTCTTTTTTATCGGCGGCCGAGCCGGGCGCGGGAGGCGGCGGCACGGCGGCCACGGGCCCGGCGGAGGCCGCGTAATGGTGGTCGGGCCCGAACAGAGTGTAGAGGTAATACTGCGCGCCGCCGCAGCCGGAGAGCGACAGGGCCAGCAGGGCGGGCAGGATCAGGTTTTTGAATGTCATAAATTGCCGGGAACCAGGGCGGCTGCCTGAGGTTTCCCTATCCGCTATGATAACAAAAAGCGGCCAGCGGCCTGAAGCGAAGCGGGCCGGAAGGTTTACCTTCCGGCCCGCAGCGCTCTACAGGCAAAGAACTCAGGGCAGCTCTATCACGTAGCCTTTGCGGGCCAGGAAGTCCTGCGCCTTGGCGGCGGAAGGGTACGCGCCGCCGCAGAACCAGTCGCTGGCGCCGAAGTCGTCGAGCTTGAGCAGCAGGCACTCCAGCGCGCGCGTAACCTCAGCGTCGGCGGACTCGCGCCGCAGGCGGTAGAGGCTCTCGTAGAAGCGGACCTCGGCGGAAGGCGCGCCTTTCACGCACCAGTAGGAAGCGCGGATGGTGCCGTAACCGGCCGAGGTGCGCACCGGCCCGCCGGTGGCGTCGGAGGACGAGTCGGTGAAGAAGTAGTGCTGTTCGTCGTGGCGCTGCTTGTCGGCCACCAGGTAGACGCCGTACTTCAGCGGCGGGATGCCGCCGGGCAGGTAGTTGCCGCCCTGGCTGGCCAGCAGCAGCTCGCGCGAGTAAGGCAGGCGGGCGCCCTGGCCGCGGCAGTACAGCTTGCCCTCGGTGGCGGTGGCCTCGGGCCGGGTCACGGAAGAGGGCAGCCACTGCAGGTGCGGCTGCGGGTTGACCCATTCCTGGAACTCGTTGGCCTGGAAGAAGTCGAAGAGCTGCTTAGCCAGCACCGGCATGATCTGCGAGATGGGCTCGGAGGCGGTAAAGCTGCGGCTGGTGCCGCCGGTCAGCTTTTCCAGCGTCACCGTGACCTGTATCCGGCTGCCGCCCAGCAGCGTGTAGGAGCCGTGGATCAGGAAGCCCACCGACTTCATGGCCCCGACGGGCAGCTCCGGGTCGGCGGCGCCGTTCTTTACGCCCCTGTAGGCGTAGGCGTTCTTGGAGAGAAACTCCACGCGGCGGCGGCTATCGCTGAGCATGTTGGCCATGAACAGGCGGTCCAGCTCGGCGCGCAGGCCGTGTTCGAAAGAAACCCCGAGGCCCTGAACGGCCTCGTCCTTGTGCGCGGCGTGCATGCCGTCGAAGGTGAGGATGGCGCCCAGGATGGTCTTGGCCAGCTCGTTTACGTCTGTGTTGGAGTAAGCCATGGGGAGCAGCAGCTCGCCGAACTCCTGCAGCAGCATTTTGCGCACCTGGTCGCGATTCTGGCTCATAGTATAAGCGAACTCGGCGTAATCCCCGCCGCGGGCGAATACTATCTCGGGCCAGATATAGGCGACGCCTTGGCGCTCCACGAAGGTTTCTCCGCGCAAGGCCTTGTCCGCGGCGTCCGCGGAGGCCGCCTGGGGCACGGCCACGGTTTCCCCCGAAAGAACCGCGGCTATCACCGGCGAGCCGCCGCGGTCAAAATCCATGTTCTCCGCAGCGGCTGGGCCGCAGCAAAAAAGCGCCGCCGCCGCCGCGGCCGCCCGAACCAGTCTGTGGTCTATAATAGTCAAGATGCCTCCTTAACCGTCTGCCTTCCTGTAGAAGTTTATAAATAATGGCTCTCCCTCAATAAGAGCCGTAAGGGTAACCCGGCCGCAGTAATACGGCCTACGCGCCGCTGGGTACTATGGCCCGCGGCAGCCCCGGCAAATAAAAAACCCGGCCGAAGCCGGGTTTTTTATCCTGCGCCGCAGGCGTCAGAACTTGTGCCAGAGCATCTGCGTGGTCACGTCGTGGTGGAACAGCACCTCGGAAGTCTTTACGATGCTGCCCAGCTCCTTGGGATTACGGTCCGCCGAGGCCTGCTTGTGGTGCGCGTACTTCTCGTGCGGCGCCTCTCCCAGCAGGGCCTTCATGAACTCGCTGCCGCGGAACAGGCGCAGGGCGTCGTGGATGTTGCCGGGCAGGTAGCGCACGCGGTCGCGCTTGCCTTCGTCCTTGGTAAGCGGCTCGCCCTTGAGCGCGGTGCCGATAAGGGCGAACAGCGCCAGGTAGGGGTTGGCGTCCGGGCCTACGGAGCGGATCTCCAGGCGCGCGGAGCGCTCGTTGCCGGCGGGGATGCGCACCATGGCGCCGCGGTCCACCGCCGACACCTTGATCTGGTTCGGGGCCTCGTAATGGGGGTCCAGGCGGCGGTAGGCGTTGACGCTGGGATTGAGCACCAGCGACAGCTCCTGCGCGTGGTTGAGTATCCTGGAAACCACGTCCCAGGCGGCTTTCGACATCCCCTCCTCGCCCCTGGCGTCGAAGAAGATGTTCTTTCCCCCCTTCGAGAATGAGAGGTTCAGGTGCATGCCGCTGCCGTTCACGCCGGAAACCGGCTTGGGCAGGAAGGTGGCCGTCATGCCCATGTTGGCCGCCACCTGGCGGCAGACCAGCTTGTAGAGCTGGATCAGGTCGCAGGCGCGCACGGCGTGCGCGTGCGAGAAGTTCAGCTCGAACTGCGACGGGGCCACCTCGGGGTGGTCCTTCTCGTTGCGGAAGCCCATGGCGCGCTGCGCCTCGGCGGCGGTGTCGATGAACTTCTTCAGGGGATCCAGCGGCAGAGAATGGTAGTAGCCGCCGGTGGAGATGAGCTCGAAACCATGCGTATCGTTATAGCCCTGCTCGGCGTTGAGGCCCTTCACCAGGAAGCCTTCCACCTCGGCCGCCACGTTAGCGGTGAGGCCAGCCCCCTTCTTTATCTCCCTGGCCAGCTCGCCCAGGCGGGCGCGGAAGTCGGAGTCGTAAAGGCTCTTGTCGCGGTTGAGCACCGTGCCGAAAACTATCACCTTGCCGGGGCCGAACACGTCGGCCGGCAGCCAGACGATGCTGCCCCAGTCTATGCCCAGGCGCAAATCGCTCTCGCGCTGGGCCGAGAAACCGCGTATCGAAGAGCCGTCGAAAGTCAGGTTGTCGTTGGCCGAGAGGAAGAACTGCTTGTCGTAGTCCAGCATGTGGAAGCGGCCCTCTATGTCCGTGAAGCAGACGGTCACGGCCTTCAGGCGCTTCTCGCCGCGCAGGTAGGCGCAGTACTTCTTCTCGAGTTCAGCCGGGGAAAGTTTCTCGGCCGCCGCGGCCGCCTCCAGGTTCAGGGCCTCCAGCTCGTCATAAGGTATAACCAGGAAGTTCTTCAGCGCGGCGCCGTCAGCGGGATTGAATTTGTCCATAGCCCCTCTTTAAAAGGAATATTTAAGTATCTAATACTAAATATACATGGATTTACACTAGTTGTCAAGACTTTTATTATAAACACAAAGCGCCGCCCATTAAGGCGGCGCTTCGCGCCAAAAGGCGACAGGAGCCTTTTTAATCTACCGTTATAGACTTGCTGACGTTCTTGGGCGAGTCCGGGTGTACCCCGTGGTCGCGGATCTCCAGCCGGTCCAGGAAGTTCATCTTCTTCACGCTCATCTCCAGCGCCAGCAGCTGCAGGGCCACCGAGCCGGTAAAGAACACCAGCAGGTCGTCCCCGGTTTTGGGCAGGGCCACATAGCCGTGCTGGTAGGTCTTGGAATACATGGAAGGCACGCTCTTCTGCGCCGCGTCGCGCAGCAGCTTATCCTCCTCGGCTATCACGTAGATGTTGGCGCCGCGGATCTTGTGCGTGTTGATCTGCGAGATGGTCAGGTTCACGTCGCGGGCGTTGGGCCCGGTTATGAACAACAGCGGGTAGTTGGTGTACATACTCTCGAAGAAGTTATGCTGCTTCAGGATCCCGCCGAAGACCTCCGCCTCCGCGAGGGAAAGCCCGGCCGGCTTCTTGTCAAAGAAGGCGTAGTCGGAAACGGCGCGAATGATGCGGGCGAGGCTCTCGGGCGGCAGCTTTTTGCCGGAGTGCCCGGTCGCGTAGCGGACGGTGTCGGCGAATTTATTCACCAGCGCGCCCACGCCCTCCATGCCGAAGATAGTGTTCACGCCGAGGATGGTGTTCGGGCCGTGCTTGAACTCCGGCGACTCGAAACCCTCGGTGTGGTTGAGCACCACCTCGCGCACCTTCAGCGCCCCCTCGCGCGCCAGGCCCTGCATGCCGGTGGCCAGGATGTGGATGCTGGGCTCCAGGTACAGATCCCGCCCCGCCTGCTGCACGGCGTCGCGGGTGTTATTGATGGTCTCCTCGATCAGCTCGGGGATCAGGTAGAGGCTCTCGGCGTATTTCCTGAGCTTCTCCTGCGGCAGGGCCACCAGCTTGTCTTTCGCGAAGCGCTCGCCCAGGCGCAGCGCCATGATGTAGAGCACCAGCAGCTGGTTCACGAAGCTCTTGGTGGCCGGCACCGCTATCTCCGGCCCGCAGTGCAGCGGGATGAAGATATCGGACTTCTCCAGCGCGATGGTGGAATTGACGTTGTTGACCACGTTGATGTAGTCGACCTTCTTGCCGGCGGCCTTCACCTGGTTGAACACGTCTATCAGGTCCTTGGTCTCGCCGCTCTGGCTGATGCCGATGATGATATCCCCGTCGCGCACGGCCTCCAGGCACTGCGCCCGGAAGTCGCCGGGCAGGTAGGCGGTCACGTTGACGCCGGCGATGCGGTTGAAGAACACCGAGGCGCATTTGGCGGCGTTGAAAGAAGTGCCGCAGGCCACGAAGTAGGCCGTGCGGCCCTTCCGGCGGCAGGCGGCCATGCGCGCGCAGTAATCCTTCATCTTGGCGCGCGTCTCGTCTATCTCCTCCAGCATGAACAGCGCGTCGGCGAACTTGAGCGCCTGCCCGCACTCGGCCGAGCCGCACAGGCTGCGCAGCTCGTTGAAGAAATCGGCCATGACGGATTCCGGCGCCATGGAGGCCAGCGGCAGGCGGCAGCTCCGGGCGTAGCCCAGCGCCTTGCGCATGGAGCGGCAGCCGAAGAAGGCGGCGGCCTCTTTCTTAAGCTCGGCCTCGTCGGTAACGTCGGCCAGCCTGGCCACCCTGGCCCGCAGGTCCCGCGCGAAAGCCGGGTCGGCGGCGACGGCTTTCCTCGCCAGGTCGGTCAGCGGCGACCTGTCGGCGAAATAGCTCAGCACCTTGGCCGCGGCGGCGGCCTCGCTGAAGATCTCCTGCTCCATGAAATATTTGAACGGCTTCTTGAGCCCCGTCTCCTCCACGCGCAGGTGGCTGCGCACCTTGTCCTTCTTGATGGCGCGGCCGGTGCGCAGGTGGAAGAAATCCGCCCGCTCGTGCGTGTAGAGGGCGAACTCGTCCTCTTTTATCGGGTAGAGCATCTTGGTGGAGGACAGCACGCTGGCCAGGTCCGACGAGGCCAGGATGAACGGGCCGTGCTCGTTGTGCGCGCCGGCGCCCATGTAGAGGCTGCTGCCGGCCTTTATGCAGGCCATCAGCTCGGTGACCGGGTCCACCACCACGGCCGCGAAAGAACCGGTGGTCTTCTGCGCGGCGGCGATGATGGCCGCCTTCAGCGCGCCGTAGCGCTGCTTGCCGTCTTTGATATTCTTGAGTTTCTTAAGCTCGATCGCGAAGAAATGCTCCACCATGTGCACCAGCATTTCCCCGTCGTTGTCGCTCTTCACGTCATGGCCTCGCGCCGTCAGCCATTCCTTGAGCTGGTCGCAGTTGGTGATGTTGCCGTTATGCGCGCCGTAGAGGTGGGTGTGGCAGCTCATTTCGTGGGGCTGCGCGTTCTCTTTGGTGACCATGCCGAAAGTGGCCCAGCGCACCTGGCCGCAGAACAGTTTGCCCGCCAGCCGGTCTATGCCGAGCTTTTTAGTGATGACGGAGGGAGCCCCGACGTCTTTTTTTAAAGTGATCTTGCCGGAGGCGTCCTGTATCAGGGCGCCGGTGGAATCGTAGCCGCGGTATTCCAGCATCCGCAGCAGCCGGGAGGCCTCCGCCCCCAGGTCTTCCCTGTCCTTACCGCACCGCAGGCCTATGACTCCGCACATTTAAGCACCTCTCGTCGTAAGATATACAGTATTGTCCATAAATACCCGCCCGCTTGGCAAGAGCGCCGGCGCACGAGGGAGGGAAGGAGCGTATTAGTTTAATTTAACGGGGGAGCGCCGTCTTTCTTCGCCCGGCGGGCGGCGGAGACCGCGCCGATGACCATCAGGATAACGGCGGGCCAGAAGGAGACGAAGAACAGCAGGCCGAGGCCTATGGGGTTGCCGCCCTTGGCGCCGGTGGCCAGTTCGTAAAGTATGTAGAGGAGCAGCGGCGCGGTTCCTATGGCCAGCAGCCCCGCCCCGGCGAGGAACGCCTTGGACCGCAGCAGTTCTTTTTTCATCTCCCCTCCTATTCGGCGCGCAGCGCGTCGGCGGGCTTCAGCCCCGCGGCCACCCAGGCCGGGTAGATAGCGAAAGCGAAAGCGGTAAGGGCCGCGATGAGGACCGCGACCAGCGGCATCCACGGCTCAATCGGGCTGCCGCCCATGCCCAGCATCACCTTCACCGGCACGCCCCACAGCCAGCCCAGCGCGGAGCCGATAAGGCCGCCTATCAAGCCCAGCATGACGGCCTCCACGATGAACTGCAGCATGATGTCGCTGCGGGTGGCGCCGATGGCGCGGCGTATGCCTATCTCCCTGGTGCGCGCGAAAACGGTGGCCAGCGTGACGTTCATGATGCCGATGCCGCCGGCGATGAAGGCCAGCATGCCCAGCGAGATCGTCACCAGCGCCGACTTGAGGCTGGTGGCGATGCGCTCGCGGATAGCCTCCAGCTGGTTCTCTATTACGAAGAGCTCCGAGTCGCCGAACTGGATCTTCAGGAAATTGGCGACCTTGCGCTCCGTCTCGCCGAAGGACGCCTCGCTGCCGGTGTCTATATTCACGTCGAGAGACTGGTAGGAACCGATGAAGTTGTAGTGGATCAGCGTGGTGACCGGCGCAAGTATCTTGTAATCCTGCTGGCTGCCGATGATGTTCGCGGGGCGTTTGGAATAAGGCAGTTCTTCCAGCACGCCGATGACCGTGAACGTGTAGCCGTCTATATTGACCTTCTTGCCCAGCAGGTCGTTATGGGCCACCAGCGTATCGAAGCCGCCGCTGAAGTTGTACTTCTTCATCATCGTCTTATTGTAGGCGTTGGAGGGCGGCGGCGGGGCCTTGCGCACCAGCACGCAGACGCGCAGCTTGTTTTCCACGTCGTGCCAGTCCAGGAAGCGGCCCTTCAGGGTATAGACGAAGTCGCGCTTGGCCCAGTCCGGGGTGACCCCGTGCACGCCGGTCATCACCCGGTGCTCGCCGTATTGAAAGACGTTCATCCAGTCCCGGCCCTCGGGCGAGATCATGTACATGCCCGGCAGGCGCGCCTTCAGCGCGGTCACGTCCTCGTAGGTGAAGACCGGCGGGGGCCCGACGTCGTCCGGAGAGGCGAAGCGCTGGCTGTTGTTCTGCGAGATCCGCATGCGGGCCATGCCGGAGACCTGTTTCTGCTGCTCCAGCCGCTCGTAGGTATGAACTATCGCGGAAAAAGCGTCTATGAAGACCACCGAGCCCACGGCGATGGCCAGGAAGCTCAGGGCCGAGCGCGTCTTGTGCGCCCAGATCTCGGCGAAGCCGGTCCGCGCGGCGTTGAGCAGGGCGGTCACGGCTCTATCCTCCCGTCGCGCATTTTTATATTGCGGCCGGCCCTGGAGGCCAGTTCCTTGTCGTGGGTAACCATGACTATCGTGATGCCCTCGGCGTTCAGGGCGAAGAGGGAGTCCATGATCTCACGGCTGGAAATGGAATCCAGGTTGCCGGTAGGCTCGTCAGCCAGTATGAGCTTCGGGGAGTTGGACAGGGCCCGGGCTATGGCCACGCGCTGCCGCTCGCCGCCGGAGAGTTCCAGCGGGGTTTTCTTTTCCTTGCCGTGCAGGCCGACCTTCTTCAGCAGCTCTCCGGCGCGCCCGCGCGCGGCGTGCCGGTCCGCGCCGGCGTAGAGCATGGGCAGGCAGACGTTCTCCAGCGCTGACATCCGGTTCAGCAGGTGGAAGGACTGGAAGACGAACCCTATCTGGTCGCGGCGCACGACGGAGCGCTCCAGGTCCGACATCGTGGTAACGTCGCGGCCGTGCAGCGCGTAGCGCCCGCCGCTGGGCTCGTCGAGCAGGCCGATGATGTTGAGCAGGGTGGATTTGCCGCAGCCCGAAGGACCGGTGACGGCGGCGAATTCGCCCGGCGATATCTCGAAAGAAAGCCCGCGCAGCGCCGGCCAGCCGGCCTTGCCGCCCTCGTAGACCTTCGTGAGGCCTTCGCAGGCTATGCTCATCTCAGGCTCTCCGGCGCGGCGGTAAAGAGCTTGTCGCCCGGCTTTACGGGCCCGGCCAGTTCCAGCTCGTATTCAGAGCGCAGGCCCGGATACACCTGCAGTTTCTCGGCCTCGTAGCCTTCCTTCTGGCGGTAGACGTAATAGTTCAGGCCGTCCTGGAAAACGGTTTCTATGGGCGCCTTCAGCACGTCCTTCTTGGCCTTCATGTTGGCCGTAACCACGGCGCTCATGCCGACGCGCATCTTCTGGCTCGGCTTGTCGATATTGATGACGACGCGGAACACCTTGCTGCTGCCGCCGCCCCAGCCGGAATTCTTGCTCTCGGCCGCCGGCGCGATGACGTCTATCTTGCCGGAAAACTTATCTCCGGGGATCGAGGTGAAGGTAATGTAGACGGGCATGCCGCGCTTGAGCTTGAAAATATCTATCTCGCTGATCTTCAGGTTCACGGCCAGCGTGTTCATGTCCACGATGCGGGTCACGCAGGTGCTGGCGCTGTCCAGGCGCTTGCCCTCCCGGATCTCTTCCGATTCCGCCCCGTAGCCCCTGGCCGCGCAGCGGGTCAGCAGGCCGGCGCGAGTGGCGACGATGGGCACGGGCACATACTGCGTAGAATCTATGCGCTCGCCGCCCTTGAACATCATTATCTTCTCGCCTTTCTCTACGTACTCGCCCTCTTTCTTAAAAACCTCGACGACGAAGCCCTTGCCGGGCGGGAACACGTCAACCGTGTCGCGCGAGACCAGCTCGCCGGATTCCTGCAGGTCCAGCTTCAGGTCGCCGCGGCTCACCTCGCGGATAAAGTCCGTGAGGTCCTGGCGCACCGTCATTTTCTTGTAGCGCGTGTAGCCGGCGAACCCGGCGGCGGCCAGCACGGCCAGCATCACTATCCAGAACGAAGATTTAGCTAACCTTTTCATAAGTCTCCTATTCCCAGATCTTTTCGCCCATCAGGATCCTGTAATTGGCCAGCTCCAGGTCCAGGTCATTCAGGGCCGCTATCTGGTTGTTGCTGGAATCCAGCAGCTTGGACTGCGCAAGGTCCAGCTGCACTGAATCGGCGCCGCCCTGCGAATATTCGCTCATAAGGTTTTCCGTGGTCTCCCGCTGCGCCTTCACCTGGAATTCCAGCAGCCGGCGGGACTTCACCTGCAGTTCTATGTCCTTCTGCGCGGAAAGCACCCGGGTCTTGAGCGCCCGCTCGGAATTTTCCAGCTCCAGCTCTGCGGATTTAAGCGCGGCGCCGGCGGCGTCTATCTCGAGGTAGTTCTGCAGGCCGAAGAAACCGAAAGGGAAATTCAGGGAGGCTCCCAGGCTGTAGGACGGGTTGTTCGGCCCGCCGTAGGCCGGCTCGCCGATTAGCCCCAGCGCGCTCTTGCGCCAGGCGGCGTCCACGCGTAAGCGCGGGTAATTGGACAGCACCGAGGTGCGGCTGGTGATGCGCGTCCTCTCCAGCGCCAGGCGCTGCTGCCGCAGCGCGAAATTGTTCTCCAGGGCCCTGGCCACGTCCGTCCTGGGCAGAGGCAGCTTAATGTCGGCGGCCTGCGTGCTGACCTCCACGGACTGCTCCGTCTCCGGCTCGGCGTTGAGCAGCTCATTGAAGGCCATACGGGCTTTAACCTCTCCGGCCTCGTCCCTCGCCAGCGAGATCTCGCTGGCCAGTTTGTCGCCCTCGCTCTGGGTCACCTGCAGGCGGCTGCGCGTGCCGGACTGGAACTGTTCGTTAGTATCCTTGTACTGGCGCTCGCGCGAGGCCAGGTTCATCCTGGAGGTGCCGATGCGCTGCTGCGCCGAGTAAAGAGCGTAAAAACGACCCAGCGCCTTCAGGGCCTCGTTCTGCTGCGCGGTCAGGAAGGAAAGCTTGGCGGCCTCGTAGTCCAGCCTGGCGGTCCTCACCTTCTTGAGGGGGCTGGAGGCGGAATCGTAGAGGTTCCAGGAGGCGGACAGGCTTGAGGTAACGTCCTCCCGTTCAAGGCGCAGGCGCGTGTCGCTCTGGTCGTAAAAGGTTTCCCCCATGCTGAGCGTGAAAGCCGGCAGCGCGGCGTCGAGCAGCGCCGCCTTGTAATTGCTCTCGGCCTGCCTGAAAGCCTGCTCCGCCTTGCGCATGGACGGCGAGGCGCCGAGCGCGGCCTTAATGTAGGATTTGGAGGTGAAAGTTTCCGCCGACGCGGACCCCGCGCAGAAGCAGGCCGGCAGCGCCGCGCAAAGACAGTAAAGGATCAGTTTTTTCATAGTTGCTGTACCGCTGGGGAAACCATAGTTTACTATATACTACTTAAACCGACAAACATCCTCGCCTGTCCTGAACAATTTTAATGCCACGCTCTTACCGCGGGGAGGCGTCACCGGCAAAAGCCGCAAGATGTTTTCGAGTGAAAATGTTTATTTTCAACAGAGAAGGTTCAGTTGCGCTGCTTTTTAGCCCGGGAAGGCCGCGGGGCCGGCTCCAGCGCACCTCGTATGGTGGTAAGCAGCAGGCCGCATTCCGGGCAGTCTGCCCCGGCCCGCAGGGCGTAGGCAAGATAAGTCTCGGCCTCGCCGTAGCGCTTCAGCTCGAAGCAGGCCAGCCCCATATTCTTGGAGGTGGAAGCCAGCACCGGGCGCGGGGCCGGCACCGTCAGCGCGGTCTTCAGGGCGTCGTAGGCTTTTTCGTATTCGCCCAGGCCGCCGTAAGCCGCGGCCAACATATTATAGTAAGGATGCTTTTTGGCGTTCGGCAGACTCCCGGCCCGGTCCAGCAGTTCCACCGCCTCCGCAAATTTTTTCTCTTCTATGTAGGCCCCGGCCAGCGCTATGTGTATCTCCGGGTCCGTAATGCCGGCCTGCACCGCCAGCCCGGCGGACCTCACCACCGCGGGGGCGTCCCCCTTCAGGCCGTAGGCTTTCACCAGCCCGCCGTAGATCAGGGCCAGGCGCTCTTTGGCCAGCCCGGCGTCCAGCCCCGCCGCGGCCGCGGCCTCCAGGTCGGCCAGCTCGCCGTCCCACATCTGACCTTTGGCGCGCAGCTGGGCCCTCCTGAAAAGGTACTCGGCCTTGTCCGTGCCGCTCTGCCAGTTCACCAGGAAGGAGCAGGCTTCCATGGCCGGCCAGCCTTCTCCCTGCAGGCAGGTCTTCTTTTTTGACGAGACAAAAAGGCTCAGCGCCACGGAAGCGGCCGCCGAAACTCCGAAAAGCACTCCCGCCCATTTCAGGATCTTTTTCATATTGCCGCCTGCGCGCTATTTACCGGCCAGGCCGTAAAGGCAGTCCGCCTCGGCGTTGCGCCCCTCCCGGTCGAAGATCGCGGCCAGCTTTTCCAGTCCCTCCCCGTCGCGGGTGAGGTCGTAGATAAAAATAGAATAGCCGGCGATAAATGCGGGCTTTCTGCCCTTCAGCCAGCCGAAGGTCTGCTTGTCGGGATAATAAGTGCCCTGCAGATTGGTGGCCGAAACCGCCAGCAGGACTTCCGTCATGCCGCAGACCTGCGCGCCGGTCCCCTTAAGTTCCACGTTGGACACCACGCCCAGCGGGACGTAATTGACGCCGTAGCTCTCCGGGCGCGCCACGCCGAAGTAGGAAAAGATGACCGGGGGGTTCCCGCGCCCTTTAAGATACTCAGCCGCCTGCTTGACGCTTTGCCCCCAGTCCAGGTTGGAATCCACGAAAAGTTTATAGCCGCCCGCCGGCCCGCCGGCGAACTCGTTGAAATAGGCCAGGTAATGCGGGTGCGCCCGCGCCACGGAGGCGGCGTTCAGCGCCAGCAGCGCCGCGGCCAGCCAGGCGCCCCTCTTCCATTCGTAAAGGCGCGCCAGCGCCAGGCCCGCCAGTACGGCTAGAAAAGGCATCACGGGCATGATGTGGCGGTAGCCTATCTGCACCTTGGCGGTCAGCGCCACCGCGAAGAAGAAAGCCGGCGGCAGCAGCAGCCACAGGTAGTCTTTGCGGAAATTCTTAAAGGCCAGCCAGGTGCCCGCGGCCGCCCCGGCCAGCACCAGTAGCGGCGTCTTTACCGCCAGCGCCGCCGGGAAATACCACCAGACGCCATTCAGGGCATACTGCCCCAGGGCGAAGGAAGAGCGCCCGGTATCCAGCCGCTTCAGCGTGGCGTGGAGACCGTCCCAGTAGAGCCCCAGGTTGAACTTGTAGACCAGCGCCACCACCAGCAGGCAGGCGGCGGCGTAGAGCAGAATGTAGCCAAGCAGTTTCGAAAACTTAAGCCGGGGCCAGAAATAATTATCCGCTATCCAGAAGGCGGCCACCAGCGGCGGCACTACGAACATGCTGAACTTGGAGACCAGCGCCAGCCCGGACGCGGCGCCGGCCAGCGCGGCCCACAGCCGCAGGCGGCCTCCCTTCTCCCCCTTCTTCCCGGCGGGCGCCTCCGCCGTAAAGAGCCAGCCCAGGGCGAAGGCGGCGAAATAGAATAACGCCGCCGCGGCGTCGGTGCTGATGATGGCGTCGTTGGAGATGAAAACAGGCATGAAGGCGAAAGCGCAGAGGCTGAAGGCCCCGGCCGCCCGGGACTCCAGCCGCGAGGCGAAAAGCCAGATCAGCCAGGCGGCCAGCGCCGTCCAGAGCAGGAAGGTGAAGACCCGCGCCGTATTTAGCAGGCGCTCCGGGGAAACCGTGTTCTGGTAAAGGAACAGGTCGCCGTAATGGTAAGGCATGAAATTGGCGAAGTAGGGATGCGCCGTGAAGGCCTGCGGCTTCAGCGCCAGCACCGGCAGGGCCGACAGCATCTCGGAGAGCGGCGGGTGGTCCATGATGTTCATCACGTAGCGCCCGGTATGCAGGTAGGAGAAGCCGCTGGCCAGGTGCACGGTCTCGTCGTAGGTGGCGGCGGCCGAACGGATAAAAGAGAGCCCGGCGAAAAGGTGGAAGGCCAGCGCGGCGGCAGCGAGGAGCACGGGGATGGAGACTTTCCTGGCCATAGGGTAAGCCATATGATACAAAAAATCTTCCTCCCTGCCGGGCAGGGGCCGGCCACCTGGAGGGCGGCATCCTGGCCTGGATCGCCGCCGGCCTGCCCGTCACGAAATAAACACCAATTAAGGATACAGATCACCCGCGGGTCAGTCTGCGGGCGGCGGCGGCAATATAGCTCCGGCCTGAAGCGGCAGAGTTGCGGGACAGCCGCCCCAATGCGAAGCGGGGCCGCGCCCTACCCCCCGGAGGGCGCGGCTTTTATGTCGTCATTGGCTCCGCAGGCTGGGCGGGAAAGGGCTTCGCTTATGGCCGAAACAAGTTCCGTCTGATTGAACGGCTTGGGCAGGAAAGGAACGCGATACTCCTTGAGCCTTGAGACCAGGGCGGGGTTCAGCATGTTGCCGGTAGTGAACACAAAGCCGGCTTCAGAATTAAGTTCAAGGAATTTCTCCCTTACGGAGAACCCCTTGGCCGGCCCCATTTCCACATCACAGAGCACCGCGTCATATCCGCCCGCCTTCAGCTTCTCTATCGCTTCCGGGGCGGAGGAAGCGGTATGCACCAGCAGTCCTTCGGCCTCCAGGATCTTTCTTGTCATCCGCAGCATGTCCGGCTCATCGTCCACTACCAGCACGCACTTTCCAGGCGGCAGGGACGCGGGACACTTGGACTTGCCCGCCTCGTCTTCCGGTGACTGGTTCACGATCGGGAGCAGCAGCGTGAACACCGTTCCCATACCGTCGGCGCTTTCACAGGAGATGCGGCCGCCATGTTCTTCAGCGATGCGGCGGCAGATGGCCAGGCCCAGGCCGGTCCCCTGGCCTTCGGCCTTGGTGGTGAAGAAGGGCTCAAAGACGCGCGGCAGGTCCGCCGCCGGGATGCCGGGGCCGTTGTCCGCCACGGTTATAACGACCGCCTCCGCGCGGCGAAAAGCGTTGATGGTTATCGTTTTCTCTCCCTCCTGCAGGAACATGGCGTCGCGCGCGTTCTGTATCAGGTTGACTAGGA
The DNA here is from genome assembly GCA_001799895.1 of Elusimicrobia bacterium GWD2_63_28. Taxonomy (GTDB): domain Bacteria; phylum Elusimicrobiota; class Elusimicrobia; order Elusimicrobiales; family UBA9959; genus UBA9959. Next base: position 15,827 of record MGUI01000039.1, on the reverse strand, counting down.
TCTGCTCCAGCTGGGAAAGATCCGTCAGGACCGGAGGCAGGTGTTCGCCGTATATTTTCCTGATGACGATATTGTCCGTCCTGCGCAACTTGTATTCCATGAGGGTTACCGCGCCGTCCACCGCTTCCGGAATTGAAACCGCCTGCTTCTTCTTGCGGCTTTCCCTTACGAAAGCCAGGAGGTTGCGCGCTATATCTCCGCAGCGCAGGGAACTCCTGAACAGCAGCGTCATCTCCTCCGCAGTGACCTTCACCGGGTCGGCGCCGGACCTGTGGAACATCTCCGACAAACCCAGTATCACCGAGAGCGGGTTGCTCATTTCATGGGCTACCCCGGATATAAGCTGTCCGACCGCGGAAAGTTTTTCCGCCTGTATCAACTGCGCCTGCATCTTGCGCTGCTCCGAAGTGTCGCGGATGACGGCCGTCCACTCTTCGCCGCCGCGGCGGCCCGTCCCGGAACCGGCGCAGATAACGTACAGTTCAAGCTTGTTCCCGTTCGAGCCTATCCCCGGCACGCAGGGGTCGGCGAAGGAGCCCTTGGCCGCCAGGTCACGGGAGAAGACCTCGAACGCCAGCGGATCGAACAGCCGGGAGGCGGAACTCCCCAGCATTTCCTCCTCGGAATAGCCGAACAGTTCTTTAGCGCCCTTGTTCCATACCGTAACGCGGAACCCGGCGTCCAGGCCGAGGATGGCCTCAGGGGAGTTGTCGAGCACGGCGCGGTACCTCTCCCGGGAGACCCGCACGTCCGTCACCAGCGCCGCGTTCTCCAGCGCCAGCGCAGTAAAATTACAGAACAGTATGAGCTTGGACAGGTGATCCGCGGTGATCCCGGCGCCGCTGTAGTAATTATCCACCCCCATGACCCCGAGCACCCGCTGTTCCGTCATGATGGGCACGAGGCAGAAGGACCGGGTCTGCACCTCGTCCACGAAGGCCTTGTTGACGCGCGGATCGCTGCCGGGATCCGTTACGAGCAGCGGTTTCCTGGTGCGCACCGCCTCGGCCAGTACGTCCCCGCCGTCCAGAGCCACCGTCCGCTTGCGCATATCCTCGTCGGTAAAATCCTTCTGGTGCGGCGAATGGACCTTGCGGCCCACCAGGTGGGTGCCTTCCCTGTTCACCAGGTAGATGGTGCCCCTGTCGAAACCCAGCCCGGCCACGGCGGCCCTGAGGCAGACCCTGCTGATATTGTCCTCGCTGAGATTCCCTACCACTTCCGCGCTCATATCCTGGAGGAACAGCAGTTCCGTTATGCGCGCCTCCATTTCCCCGGTGCGCCGCATCAGCTGTTCCGCCATGGTGTTGAAGGCCGAGGAGAGGGCGGATATCTCGTCGGCGCCGTCCACCGGCACCCTTTCCTTGAGGTTGCCCGCCGCGAAGCGTCTGGTGGCTTCCGCGAGTCCCCGTATCGGGCGGGTTATCCCGCGTATGGTGAAATAGATAGAGAGCGCGGCCACCGCGCAGAACAGGAGGGCGAACAGCAGCGTGAACCGCTGTATCACAAGCATCGGGGCCTGGAAATCCTTCAGACGCGCGGTGACGATCACCACGAAATCCTCTCCGGCCACCGGCACGCTCGAACTGAAATCGTACCGCCCGCCATCGTCGGTGGAGGCCCCGCCGGAGACCACCAGCCTGCCCAGCTGATCGGTCACGAGTATCCTGCCGCTGCTGCCCAGCGCCAGCCTGGAAAGCGATTCCTGAAGGGGCTTCAGGCCCGCTTCCATGGCTATCATTCCCCTGAAGGCGCCGGACGAGTCGAACACCGACCGGGAATATACGGCGGCCGGCCCGTAGCCGGGTTTGTTCAGGACCGGGAAGAGCAGGGTTTCCGCCTTTTTCAGGGCCCGGACACCGGCGAGAACATGCCGCTGCGGGTACTCCCCGCGCGGCCCGGCTATCCTGTCCCCCTCCACGCGGCATACCTCCCGCCCGGACGCGTCGGCGTAGACGATGCTGAGGTAAACCCCGGCCCTGCGGGAGAAGCCGAGTAAATACCTGGCGAGTTCCAGCCTGTACTGCTCCGCCTCCTCGCGCAGGCCGTAGTCGGCATTATTGTAATAATCGGCGAACAGGGAGTTTTGCGATACCGTCTCCAGGTCGTTGCGTCTCTGCGAAAAGAACTCGTCCACCCTGGCCGCGGCGTTGCGGCTGAACAGCGCCAGGTTCTTCTCTATCTCCGCGGTAAGGTGGTGTTTCGTTACGTAAAAGCCGCACACCCCGAGCAGCGCTATAGCCGCCAGGGAGACCGGGACTATCCGCAGCAGCAGCCGCCGGGACAGCGTGGTGGTCCGCGTAAGGCGCAGGTTCATGACTTTCTCCTGTTCCTGGTATTGTTTTCATCGGGGATGATCTTAGCATCTGGCTTCGCCGGGTCCATCGGCGGAGAGAAGACGGAAATGGCCTCCCCCCCACCGCTTCCAGCCGTGAATTTATGCGCCACACCCGGCGGGATCATAAGATAGTCCCCCTGCTTTAATTCGATCTTTTTCCCCGAGACCAGGCCCGTAACGGAACCTGCGAGCATATATACGAACTCGGCGGTTGCGGAATGCACCACGGTAGGGGCCGCCCCGTCCGGGGGAAGCTCTTCATGGAGGAAAGTGATATTCAGGCCGGCCGCGCCGGCAATGGCCCTCATGCGCAAGTCTCCTAATTTCCGGGGCGCGATATCACCTACCGAGCCGTATGAAATTCTAGCGCGCTTTTTTATTCTCATTGAAGTATGTCCTGTAAAAGTACGGCATTCTGGATAAGTACGGAGCGAAGTTCAGCTCCTTCCTGACCCCGTAAAGGGCTATCTTTTGATAAGTAAAAAGGCTTAAGGCGTTATTGTAGATGTAAGAGTCTATTTTTTCGGCGGCCCTTGCCGACGAATCCGGGTTAGTAAGCGCAGTCATGCTGTCGAGCATGTCGTCGAATTTCTGGTCGGCCCCCAGAGAGTACGGGGATTTTGAGTACAGGGTCACCGCCTGGATGAAATACGAGTGGCACATCGGGTCCGGCACGTCGCCTATGGCCACCTGGTACTTCCCGCTGGCGAACTTCTCTATCATCTCGGCGTCGGAGACCAGGTCCATGTCCAGCCTCACCCCGGCTTTCTCCAGGTTCGAGGCGATTATTTTAGCGGTCCTCTCGGCGTTGGCCTTTACCAGGGCCTTGAGCCTGAAACCGCCGGGATAGCCGGCTTCCGCCAGGAGCTTCCTGGCGCGGCGCAGGTCGAATTTATAAGGGATGAGCAGCGGGTTATGCCCGACCTCTCCCGGCATGCTGAAGGTCGCGATCGGCTTGCCGTTCCCCAGCAGGTCGTAGCGGATAAGGCTGTGCTTGTCGAGGGCGTGGTTGAGCGCCCGCCGCACGTTCACGTCGTTCAAAGGCGCGGACGACAGGTTCAGGCAGGGCGGGACCGTATAGAACGAGGCCTTCTTCACTACGCTAAAGCCAGGGGCGGACTTTACCGCAAGCGTTTTCGTGCCGGGCAGGTTCGTGATCAGGTCCACCTCACCGGAAAGCAGCGCCTGTATCTGCCTGTCCTGCGGTATGAAGCGGAAGACGAGGCCGCTGACCCTGGGATGGCCGGCGAGCCAGTATTTTCCATTGGCGGCCAGGGTTATCGCGCTGCCCTTCTCCCAGTTCTTAAAGACGAAAGCCCCGGTGCCCACCGGGTGCGCCGCGAAATAGTCGGGGCCCTTTTCCCCCAGGTAGCGCGGCGGGACTATAAGGACAAAACCCGCGAGCCGGTTAAGCAGTATCCCGTCCGGGTACTTGGTCACGACATCGGCCGTGTACGGGTCCGGGGTTTCCACCCTGTCTATGGAATCGATGAAGGCCCGCGCGGGGAAGCCGGTGGCGGGGTCGAGATAGCGCCCGATGGAGAACTTGACCGCGGAGGAGTCGAAGGGTTCCCCGTTGTGAAAGGACACGCCGCGGCGCAGCTTGAAACGCATGCGCAGCGCGTCAATCCTCTCCCAGGATTCCGCCAGGGCCGGCTCTATCTTCCCGTCCGGGTCGAAGCGGATCAGCCCGTCGAAGATCTGCTGGCAGATGGTGTGGTTCTTCTCGGAGAATTGTTTCTGAGGGTCCAGCGTCAGCGGGTCCGTTATGTCGTCGGCCACGGAGAGCACGCGGGCGGCCGCCGGGCGGCCTCCCAGGCATATAACAAGGCAAACCAACGCTCTCAGTGCAGCATTCATAGGTCTTTACGGTCTTCTGCCCGCCAGCGCCATGGACGGGTTGTCCGCCCCGGCGCAGATCCCGCGCGAACGCAGCCGGATGAAACCGGCCCTCTTCAGCCAGGAGCGGTATTCGTCCACGGAATAGACCCTCCCCCTGTTGGTGTAGACCAGCATGTGTACGGAGAACAGCGCGGAGAACTCCGGGCCGGTCATCTCCCTATTGAGCATGAAATCATGGATTATCACCTGCCCGCCCGGCCGCAGGGCCCGGAAGGCTTTGCGCAGCAGGGAGAGGTTCTCCGCCGGCCCTTCGTCGTGCGTCACGTTGGAGAACAGGACCATATCGTACGCGCCGGTCCCGAGATCCGCCTTGTGGTAGTCACCCGCCTGGAAACGAACCCGGTCCGACAACGGGTGGTCCTTGAAGATCTTCTTCGTAAGCTTTAGCGTTTCCGGGAGGTCCAGGATAGTCCCCCTGAGGCCTTCGGCCTTGTTAAGCAAGGCTTCGGTATAGGTGCCGGGCCCCCCGCCCACGTCGAGCATGTCTTTGGCGCCGTCTAAAGGGAACAGTTCCGCTATCTGGGCGGCCGGCCGTTTGGCTATATCGCTCATGCCGCGTATATAGCCGTCCAGGAAACCTTTATGCCCGGACAATAGTTTCCGCAGGGGGAAATCCGTCCTTCCGCGCTTTACCACCTGTTCCAGCCGCGCCCAGGCGTCCCAGAGGATGTTCTGGTACAGGAGGTTATGGCCCAGGAAACCGCTCTTTTCCGGCAGCAGGAACTTGTCGGATATCGGCGTGTTCTTATAAACCCCTGAGCTCTTGCGCAGGAACCCCATCGGGACGAGGGCGTTAAGCAGCACTTCCGTCGCCCGCGGGTCCGAACCGAGCTTTCCGGCTATGCTCCGGGAAGCCGCCCCCGCGCCGCGGGTCAGTTGGAATACACCCAGCGACACGGCCGCAAAAAGCACCTTGGCTTTGCGGCAGCCGGTTATCAGGTCCCCGATGATCTTCCTGTCTTTGTTTTTCATGGCAGTTCTCACGTTGCGAATATCTTGTCGAGGGCCCGCAGCCTGTGGCCCATCGGCGGGAGCTCTTCCCGGTCCACGTTGACGTTTATCACGCAGGCCCGCTCCGACTTCAGCGCGGTCCGCAGACAGGCGTTGAACTCCTCCGGGGTGGAGGCGTCGAAGGACTCCGCGCCGAGGCTGCGGCCTATTTCAGCGGCGTTCAGCCGGTGAGAGAAGATCCCAGTGGTGAATTTGCCCCCGAATTGCAGCCTTTCACCGTGGTAGACCATGCCGTGCCCACCGTTGTTGAGCACTATCCAGATCACCGGCGCCCCGGCCTCCGCCGCGGTATGCACCTCCATGCCGTTCATGGCGAAAGCCGCGTCGCCGACCAGCGCCACTACCGGTTTGTCCGGCCTGGCCAGCTTTCCCCCGATGCAGGCGGCTACGGCGTGCCCCATGGAGCCCAGCCCCATATTCACGTAGAACGTCCCCGGTTTGTACACGGGGAAATAATGCAGGGCCCAGAACATGACGGTCCCTATGTCTACGAACAGCAGCGCGTTCGCGGGCAGCAGTTCGCGCAGTTCTTTCATGACCCGCTGCGGTTTCAGAGGGAGCTCTTCCGAGTCCATCGCTGCCGGCTTTTCGAAACGCGGCACCGCTTTTTTGAACAGCCGGATCCCCTCCAGCGCGGACAGGCCGTCCGCCGGCTCCAGCCAGTTGCGGTCCCGCTCTATCTGGTAATTCAGTTCGTGCAGCACCACCTTGGCGTCCCCCAGGATGCCGTGCGGCGCGGGGTAGTTCTTGCCTATCTCGTGGGGGTCTATATCTATCTGCACCAGCGCGCCGGAAGGCTCCAGGCGCGCGTCCCAGCCGCAGGTGGCGGGCTCCCCCAGGCTGCTCCCTATCACCAGCAGCACGTCGACATCCCCGGACAAGAGGTATTTCTCGGCCTGCGCCGAGGCTCCGAAACCGAAAACCCCCAGCGACAGGAGATGGTTCTCGGGGAAAGCGCCCTTGGCTTTTGGAGAGGTGGCCACGGGGACATGCAGCAGTTCCGCCAGGCGCCGCAGTTCCGGCTGCGCGCCGCAAAGGTTCACGCCGTTGCCGGCCAGGATGGCCGGTCTTTTGGCGTGCACCAGGAGTTTGGATGCCTCCTTTATAGCGTTCCTGTCGAACTGCCCCGCGGTCACGCGGTACCGCTCCGGCGGTATCAGGTGGCGCTTCACGCTCTTCTTCAGGAAATCCGCCGGGATATTCAGGTGCACGGGCCCCTTCCTGCCGCTGAGCGCTATGCGCAGGCAAGTGCGGAGAATATCCCCCATTTTCTCCGCGGAATGGAGCATCAGGCTGCTTTTGGTAATAGGCTTGAACATGCCGACCACGTCTACCCCGTGGCAGGTGCTTTCCTGTACCGCCCCTTTCCCGAAAGAGGACGTGGCGACCTGGGCGGTCAGCACGAGCAGCGGTATGGAGTCGGCATGGGCGCAGGCTACCCCGGTAATGAGGTTGGTGGCGCCGGGACCGGTGGTGGCGCAGCAGACCCCAAGTTTCCCGCTGACGCGGGCGTAGCCATCGGCCATGAAGGCCGCGCCCTGCTCGTGCTTGGCGAGCACCGGTTTTATCCAGCCCGTTTCGAATATCGCCTCGTACAGTGGCATCAGCGGGGCTCCGGGTATACCGAAGATATAGCTGACCTGCTCCTGTTTGAGATACTCCAGGAGAAGCCTGGCCGCGGTAGTTTCGCATGTTGTAGCAACAGTCTTCATGTCTTGCTCCCGGCTAACGCGCCCGCTCCATCAGGTCTTTGACCTTTTCCAGCAGAAGGGTGGGCTGCAGCGGCTTGTACATCACGGCTTCGGCATTTTTCTTAAGATATTCCTCCTGCTCCTCGGAAAGCTGATGCCCCGTTATCACGATGATCCTGATCCCGGAAATATCCGGGTTGGTCTTTATAGTGGAGCAGACCTGCATGCCGTCCATCTCAGGCATTACCACGTCCAGTATAAGCAGGTCGTAACGGCTTTGGCCGAGCAGGACCAGGGCCTCCATACCGCTCGCGGTGGTGTGAAGTTCGATGGTTTCACCGTATTCCGAGAATACCCTGCCGAGCATGGCCAGTACCTCCCGGTCGTCATCGACCACAAGTATGCGATAGCGGCTGTCCGCGAGCGACTGTGGCACAGGGATCTTGAACTGGTGAAGGAAGTCCAGAAGTTCCTCCCGGTCTATACGCCGGTGCCCTCCCGGCGTTTCATGCGCTTTAAGTTTACCATCAGTGATCCAGCGTATCACTGTAGTGTGAGCTACGCCGCAAATCTCAGCCGCCTCTGACGTTGTTAGGAACTTTTTCATTCTCGCCCCCCAGGCACCACTAGAAGTGTTAGCTTTGTTAGGTATGTTAGATTTTAACACAAATAATCCACATGTCAAGGCCTCCTTGAATAATTTAAATATTTCTTAAATGCCCGCTCGGGGCAAATAGAAATGCCGGGTCAGGCTAAAACACGAGGTTTGCCGTAAAGCGCCGGCCGTGGATTTGACGGGCGTCATAGGTTCTGGGGCCCAGGGCCGCATGGGCCGTATGTCTCTGCCATGTGTATGTAACTTATGTTACACTCTTAAGGTAGCCGGGGGGCTATGCAGCAGGTGAGGGCATCCTAAGGGCAACAGGACGGGAAGATGCTTAAAAGTATACTTGTGGCCGACGACGATAAGGCCATGCTCAACCTTTATACGCGCATATTTTCCAGCACGGATTACACGATTTCACTGGCTTCCAGTTTTGCCGAGGCCACAAACCTGATAAATTCGAACGATTATGACCTGCTCATAACGGACCTGATGCTCGAGGACGGCCTGGGGACCGAATTGATAAAGATGTTCGAGAAAAAACGCGACGGAGCCAAAAGCCTGCTTGTGACAGGCTCGGTCGAGGAACTCCCCCCGGAGCAGCGCCCGGAAGTGTATTTGGAAAAGCCTTTTAAACTGGAAGCTTTTATGGCCGCGGTAACCAAGGCCCTGACGTGAACCTGCCGGCTTGACGAGGCCAGCACCCAAGCTGCCGCAAAACCCGGCTCGCGCCAATCGGGGATCCGCCGTTACCGCTATGGCTTCACTTCAGGCGTTTTGATTGTTTCCCGTCTCTCCCCGAAGTTACTTGAAATTTGCACGGTTCGGAGGTAAACACCTGGCCATCTTTAGCCTGCGCCCTGACCGCGGCCTGGTATCGCCCTTCCGCATAGCCTGCCCAGTCATACCACCAGTAGCCTACCGAATTCCGGCAGGGCTGCCAGGGGCCGGCATTGATCGAGATCTCTACCCGCGCAATATCCCCGGTCGCCCCCACACGGAATGTGTAGTACTGCGCAGTAATTATCTCCCCCTCCCGGGGGTGATCCAGCACGGCGCAGCCCCAGCCGGTCTTTACTGCCTCCGCTGCTTCACGCGCCGCGGTTTTCTTTCTGCCAATTGATCGTATCAGTTTGCTTATTCCCATGTTCCTGCGGTCTCCTTTTAGTTCCAGTTATTATTATCCGGCCTGGTTTTATGTTCTTTAACAGGCACCACATCAGCCTTTTGCGCCGAGCCGCTATAGCGCGGCAGTTTTTACAGTCCTGGCTGTTCCTGTTATAATCGGCGCAAGTCAGCAGCGAGTCGGCCTCCTGCCCCAGTTTCCTGGCCAGCCTTGCTTTTTCGCCGTCCGCCCGGCCCCGGCCCAGCCTGTTGGTGATATCTTCTATCACCGCCGACTTATTCCGGAATATTAAGCACTTCATATCATTAAAAGTTTTCTGGCTCCGGCCGGGCGGTATTCCTGCGAACGCCGATCTTTATCTGGCGGGTATCCCGCCCGTCTTTCGACATCGCTTTGATCGGCAGGTCAACCGCGCCGTCCGGCAGGGCGAAACGCATGGAGAAGGTCCCGTCCGGGGTCAACTGCAACTTGCGCCCGGAGACGGTCATAAAGGCGTCCGGTTCGGTGGCCCCGTAAAGTATCAGTTCGCAGTCGGCGGCCAGCCAGAACTTCTTTTCCTCCGGCCTCTGCCGGGCCTGTGAAGCCAGCGAACTGACGCCCCACGAAGCGCCCCGCGAGAACACGGCCCGCAGCATTTCCCAGCGCTGCGCCAGCGACTTGGCGACTTCGCCCGAGCCTTTGCCGATATACTCAACGCCGGAAAGCTGCAGCAGTTTCTCAAGATCCTCGGAGACGGCCAGCCACTTCCCGTCCATCATGTCCGATACCCTCCCGGGCGGCAGGGTGACGGGATTCGTCTTTACTATGCCTATAAAATTGCCGTCCGGCAGCGCCAGGCCGAGCTCACAGCTGTAAGAGCCGCCGCCGGCCTGCACGTGTACGTACCAGTTATTGGCATCCAGCATTACGGGAATGTCGAAATGCTTGCCGGCCTGCCCGTCCGTATGCGCCATATCGTAAACGCGCAGGACCTGGCGGCCTTTCTCGAAGATGTCCGCACCATGCTCGCGGGCGAGGCGGGCTTTTGAAGCGGGCGTTACTTCCCAGTATGTGAACATCCAGTTGGGGTCCCTGGGCAATAAGGCCGCCATTGTAGTCCCGTAACCTTCAGGCAAGGCTTTCGAGTCGGCATCCGGCTGTATGTTCTTATCGGCTAATGAGCCTGACGAAGGCATGTGTTCCTCCCTGAACCGGTTCAGCGCCGCGGCGACGGCAGCGAACCGTTATACCAGGCTGGCCTGTGCCAGGCCAGCTGCTAAAATCATAAGGAAACCCGTTAAAGGCTTTCCCCCCTGAAACGAATATACATGCTTTTGGGCGGGATTGACTATAGGGTAAAAACAGGTAGGGAATGGGTACAATAAATACCCACTAGCGATCAGGGCGGTTCAAAGACTTTGCAGGAAGGAGACTAGGTTGACGCCCTTGTTGGCGAGGCCGAGTTTCTTGCGGATATTATTGCGGTGTTTAGCTATCGTCTGCGGAGAAGCGTTCATAAGGCCGGATATTTCCTTTGTAGTCAGCCCCGACTTGACCATATTGGAGATCTCTATCTCTTTAGGCGTAAGCTTGATATCCCTTTCGGTCAGCCTGCGGCCGAACGAGGAGATCAATGTCCCAAGGCTCTTTTCCAGCAAGTCGAGATGACCGCGCGTAGCCCCGCCCTTCAGCCTGACCCGCTTCAAGATCGGCAGGATTATCTTATTCACGTTCACGATGATCTCGTCCTTCATCTTGTTCTTTTCAGCCTCTACGGCGTTCATGGCTTCCCGGAAAGCGATATTCTTGTCCTGAAGGAGTTTTCTCTCCACTTCCAGGTCCGCGCAAGTTCTTTTGAGCGCATCCTCCGCTTTCAGCCGCTCGGTTATGTCGCGGAATATGCCTATATTGCATTCCCGGCCGTCGATGCGGGCTTTAGCCGTATTGATATCGGCGTAGAAGATCCCCCCGTCCTTCCTGAGGCAGGGAACGGATGCGACAGCGATCTCTCCACGGGCCTGGGCTTCGAACATGGCTATAACGGACGGCAGATCGGCCTTGGGATGTATGTCCCGCACTCCGAGCGTCAGTATCTCCTCGCCGCTGTACCCGAGCATCCGGCAGATGGAGGGATTCGCGTACCTGAACATCCTGGTTTCAAGGTCGGCGATCAGTATCCCGTCGGCGCTGGCTTCAAAAAGCGCGCGATATCTGGCCTCGCTCTCGCGCAGCGCCGCCTCCGCCCGCCTGCGTCCGCCCGCGACCTTGCGCCACGCGCCGCGGCTCCTGACAAGGGCGAATTCATGCGTATCAAGAACCTCGATGATGTCTGGCAGCGGGCATTTCTCAAGCGAGTACGAACAAATCGCCAACATCCGGTGTTCGCCGATCGCGATGTCCACCATGCGCTCGTAGTCCAGGAAGGCCCGCCGGTCCCGGTCTTTCAGCCAGGAGATGCTGCCGGCCGCGCGGAGACCGCAGTAGCCGTTCGCCAGAGCCCAGGCCTCCTTGTTCAGCCAGCCTTTGAGCACCTGCGGCGCATTGAAACGCCCGGACCTGGTGTACCACTGGTCATGGCGGAGTATCTCTATCTGGCCCCGGCGCTTGCATTCCGCCAGGCCGGGCACGGCCCTGGACAGCGCACGCTCGGCTTCCATCGGCTGCAGAGGATCGGAGGTAATCCACATGCAGAATTCATTGTTCTTCAGCCCGGCCGCAAAATAAGGGACCAGGATATCCAGGAGGTCCTGCTTGGCCCCGTAGAACTGGCAGAAGTGTGTCCCCCAAGGGACCGCGCCCAGGAGCGGGATACCCGACTCGCAGACAGGCTCCTTCATCCCCGGCAGAGTTTTCCCGGGGTTTACCCCGCCGCGCCTTACAGAACGATCATTCTTCTTATCGGCTTTCATGACAAGGTTCCCGCCCCGGGCCCGGGGGTCCGCATTGATTCAATGTCCGCCTAACCCAGCAGATTATCCAGCAGCATCATGACGATGAAGCCGCCCACCAGGTACCAGGTGGCCAGTTTGCCGTAACCTTTCTCGTGGGACTCCGGGATCATCTCGCCGCTGATCACGTAGAGCATGCAGCCCGCCGAGAAAGACAGCGCGAAAGGCAGGATCCCGGAGAAGAGCGCCACGGCGCTGGCGCCGATCAGGCCGCCTACCGGCTCAACCAGCCCTGAAAGGAAAGCCACAGAAAAAGCCGTGCGCGGCGCGTAGCCCAGCGAAAGCATGGGCAGCGCCACGGCGGCGCCCTCTGGGATATTCTGTATGCCTATGCCGATGGCCAGGGCCAGCGCCTTGGCCGGGTCTCCCATGCCGAAGCCCACGCCTACGCTCATCCCTTCGGGGAAATTGTGGATGGTGATGGCCAGGATGAAGAGCGAGACCCGCTTCAGCGTCGAGGAAGGGCCTTCGTGCCCCTTGAAGAAATGCTCGTGCGGCACAAAGCGCGCTATCAGCTCGATGAACAGCACGCCGGCTAGCAGCCCGGCGGCGGCCGTATAAACCCCGCCCTTCTCTATGCCGGGCAGCAGCAGGCTGAAGATGGTGGCCGCCAGCATGATGCCGCCGGAAACGCCGAGCATGGCCGAATAGGCCTTGTGGTTGATCTTTTTGATGAAGAAGACCGGCAGCCCGCCCAGCGAAGTAGCCAGGCCGGCGGCCAGAGAACCCAGAAAACCGTAAAGTATTATTCCCATATGCCTGAGGATATGATACAAAAAAGACGCCGCCCCGCCCCGGCGCTTTCAAGGCACTTTATCGCATAAGTTAAAACTGCTATATTTAATTCAAATTATTCGCGACTTACAGGAACCCTATGAAACTATCCGAATTCACCAGACCCGACACACTGGCCGCGGCGCGCAGGACCCTGCGCGAACTGGGCCCCAAGGGCATGGTCCTCGCCGGAGGCACCGCGCTCCACTTCATGCAGGGCAAGACCCCGGTCACCGCCGTGGACATCACCGGCCTGGGCCTTTCCTACATCAAACAGAAAGGCAATTTTTTCGTCATAGGCGCCGCCACCCCCCTCTCCGACATACAGCGCTACCGCGGCCCCCGCTGGGCCATGCACGAGATCTGCCGGCGCATCTCCACCCACCAGATCCGCAACGTCTCCACCATCGGCGGCAACATAGCCCGCGTCTTCCCCTGGGCCGACCTGCCCGTGGTGCTGCTGGCCATGGACGCGCGCATGGTTGTCTACTCGGGCAAGGAAAAAGAAATTCCGGCCGACGAATACTTCTCGTCCCAGCCCGCGCGGCTCTTCCGCGGCGGCGACCTGCTCACCGCCGTTAAGATACCGGTGCTCAAGGCGCATCACGGCTTCGGCTCCGTAAAAGTTACGCGCAACGCTGCCGCCTTCTCGCTGGCTACCATCGCCGCCCTGCTGGAGTTGAAAGACGGCGTCATAAAGTCCGCGCGCGTGGCCGCCGGCAGCGCCATCCCCTTTCCCCAGCGCCTCAAGCCCGTCGAGGCAGCCCTCGTCGGCAAAGAAGCCGTGACCGCGGTCTTTAAAGAAGCCGCCGCGGCCGCCGGCACCGCCGCTAAATGGGTAGGCGGCGAAGGCATGAGCGCGGATTATATCCGCGAGCTCGCCGAAGTTTCCATAGTGGACGCCCTGGAAAGGGCCGCTGAATTTGCCCGCGGGAGGGCTGAATAATGACCAAGACTACGCACACTGTGAACTTTACCCTCAACGGCGAGAAGAAGACCTTCGGCACCAGGCCCGACGAGAAGCTGCTCACCCTGCTGCGCCGCGAAGGCTACCGCGGTACCAAGTACGGCTGCGGCCAGGGCACCTGCGGCGCCTGCACCGTGCTGGTTGACGGCCGGGCCACCTACGCCTGCCTGCTCTACGCCATGCAGGCCGAGGGCCGGACGGTGCGCACCATCGAAAGCGTCGGCACCTTCGACAAGCCCGGCGAGTTCCAGAAGGAACTGGTGGCCGCCGGCGCCGTGCAATGCGGCTACTGCATCCCCGGCATGGTGATGAGCGCCACCGCCCTGATGGAGACCGAAGAGGTCTTCGAGGACGAGATCGTGAAGGAATACATGGACGGCAACCTCTGCCGCTGCACCGGCTACGAGAAGATCTGGGTGGCCCTGCGCAAGACGCTGGACCGCCAGGCCTCCGCCCCGGCGAAGCGCGCCGGCAAAAAATCCTCCTCGAAGGGGTCCAAGAAATGAACAGGCACGAAAAAGCTAAGAATTTCAAGCAGGTCAACCATTCCGTCACCAAGATAGACGCGCTGCAGCTGGCCCTCGGCAAGGACTCCTACGTGGCCGACTTCGTGCCTAACGACGCGCTCATCATCAAGATGCTGTGGAGCCCGCACGCCCATGCCCGCATCAAGAAGCTGGATGTCAGCAAGGCGGAGAAGATGCCCGGCGTAAAAGCCGTGCTCTGGTACGGCAATGTGCCGCGCATAGCGCACTGCACCGCCGGCCAGGGTTTCCCCGAGCCGTCCCCCTACGACACCTTCATGTTCGATAAAAAGGTCCGCTTCGTAGGCGACCGCGTGGCCGCCGTGGCGGCCGAGACCGAAGAGCAGGCCCTGGCCGCCCTCGAGGTCATCAAGGTGGAATACGAACTGCTGAAACCCGTCTTCACCATAGACGAGGCTTTCGCCCCCGGCGCGCCGGTCATCCACGACGAGGCCGAAGCCCACGTGCCGATCCCGATCCCCTACGAGCCCAAGAAGAACCTCGTCGCCCACGTGGCCTGCGAAGCCGGCAGCTTCGAGAACGGGCTGAAAGAAGCTGACTTCAAGTTCGACCAGACCTACGAGACCCCCTACGCCCAGCATTGCCCCATCGAGCCCTATACCTCCATGGCGCGCATAGCCCCGTCCGGCCGCATCGAGATAACCACCTCCACGCAGGTGCCTTTCCACTGCCGCCGCATCGTAGCAAAGACTCTCGACGTGCCCGTGCAGAAGATCCGCGTCATCAAGCCCCGCATAGGCGGCGGCTTCGGCTGCAAGCAGGAGATCCTGCTCGACGACGTGACGGCTATGTTCGCCCTGCGCACCGGCCGCGCCTGCCTGTGGCAGTTCAACCGCGAAGAGACCTTCCGCACCGGCCGCACCCGCCACCCGTTCCGCATCCGCCTGCAGGCGGGCGTCAAGAAGGACGGCACCATCACCGCCATCAACATGGAAGCCATCAACAATACCGGCGCCTACGGCGGCCACGGCCTCACCGTGGTCTCGTGCGCGGGCTCCAAGGTGCTGCCGCTCTACCACTGCGAGAACATCAAGTTCGACGGCAAGTCCTGCTACACCAACCTGCCAGTCTGCGGCGCCTACCGCGGCTTCGGCGCCACGCAGGCCTTCTTCGCCATGGAGTCCCTGATGGACCAGATGGCCGAAGCCATAGGCATGGACCCCATGAAGTTCCGCCAGATGAACCACATCCGCGAAGGCGAGGGTTCCCCCATCTTCGCGGCGCTGGGCGAGGGCCGCGAGGGCACGCCCATGACGGTGGGCTCCAACGCGCTGGCCGAGTGCATAGTCCAGGGCGCAGAGGCCATAAGGTGGCAGGACCGCAAGGACTGGCGGGGCAAGACCGGCCGCTACCGCCGCGGCATAGGCATGGCCTGCCTGATGCAGGGCTCGTCGATACCGGACATAGACATGGGCGCCGCCTCCATCAAGATCAACGACGACGGCTCGTTCAACCTGCTGGTCGGCGCCACCGACCTGGGCACCGGCTCGGACACCGTGCTGGCCCAGATAGCGGCCGAAGAGCTGGAGACCGCCACCGACAAGATGATAGTCTACTCGTCGGACACCGACCTGACGCCTTTCGACGTGGGCGCCTACGCCTCGTCCACCACCTACCTCTCCGGAGAGGCGGTGCGCAAGGCCGCGGCCGACGCCAAGCGGCAGATCCTCAACACCGGCGCCGAGATGCTGGGGCTGCCCGTGGAAGAGGTCTTCTGCGAGAACTCGGCCGTCCTGAGCAAAAAAGACGAAAAACAGAAGGTGACCTACGGCGACATAGCCAAGTACTCGCTCTACCAGAAGAACCAGTACCAGATCATCGGCACCGCCTCTCATATCACCAAGAAATCCCCGCCGCCTTTCGCCGCGCACTACGCGGAGATAGAGGTGGACACCTGGACCGGCTTCATCAAGGTGCTCAACTATGTCTCGACCATAGACTG
>MGUI01000038.1 GCA_001799895.1 Elusimicrobia bacterium GWD2_63_28 | reverse complement strand
CGTTGACGGAGGGGTGGAAGCGCAGGCCGCCCTTATACGGGCCGATGGCGCTGTTGAACTCGAAGCGGAAGCCGCGGTTGACCTGGACTTCGCCCTTGTCGTCGGTCCACGGCACGCGGAAAGTGATGGAGCGTTCCGGCTCGACGATCCTGTCGAGGATCTTGGCCTTCACGTATTCGGGGTGCTTCTCGAGCACCGGGGTGAGGGTTTCGAGGACTTCCTTGACCGCCTGGTGGAATTCTTTTTCGCCGGGGTTCTTGGCGATGACGTTCGCCAGCACGCCGTTTACATAATCGTGAACAGACTTCTTGCCTTTCTCCGCTACAGCTGAGGGTTTAGACATGATTTCTTTCCTTATCCTTTTTTTTATTTGCCGAGGTGTGAAACTGAAAACAGACTAAAAGCTATAGATTTATATTACAAACCTAAATATGGGTTGTCAACACAGGCGGCCGTTATAAAAAAACGGGGCGAGCCCCGCCCTTTTTAGTAAAATTTAACCATGAATTACCTCTTCGCGCTCGGCGCGGCGGTGCTGTTCGCCCTGTCCGTGCCGGCCGGCAAGTTCCTGCTGGCCCACCTGAAGCCGCTGGAGCTTTCCGCGCTGTGCTACCTGGGCAGCGGGCTGGGTCTGGCCGCCTGGCGCCTGTTCTCCGGGGCTCCGAACGAGGCCCCGCTGGGGCGGCGGGAACTGCCTTACGCGGCGGGTTTCGTGCTGGCCGGCGGGGTGCTGGCGCCGCTGCTGCTTTTTACCGGGCTGAACCATACCTCCTCGTCATCGGCGTCGATGCTGCTGAATTTCGAGCTGGTCTTCACCTCGCTGATAGCTGTGCTGGTCTTCCGTGAGCACGGCGGCTGGCGGTTCTGGTCGGCCGCCGCGCTTATTACCGCGGGCGGTCTGGCGCTCTCCTGGGAGGGAGGCGGCCTGAGCTTCGGCTGGGGCGCGGCGCTGGTGCTGGGCTCGAGCTTTATGTGGGGGGTGGACAACAACCTCACCGCGCGCGTCTCCATAAAGGACCCCGTCACGCTGGCGATGATAAAGGGGCTGGCCGGAGGCCTGATAAACGGCGCCCTGGCGCTATACGCCTACCGTTCCCTGCCGCCGGCCGGCTGGGCCGCGGCGGCGCTGGTGCTCGGCCTTTTCAGCTACGGGCTTAGCCTCGTCCTGTTCATCCTCTCCATGCGGGGGCTCGGGGCCTCGCGGGCCGGGGCTTTCTTCGGCTCCTACCCGTTCATCGGCGCGGCGCTGAGCGTCGCCCTGCTGGGGGACCCGGTGACGGGCAGGCTGCTGGTAGCTGGCGCGCTGATGCTGGCGGCTTTCGCCGCGCTGGTCACCGAGCGCCACGGCCACCGCCACTTCCACGACCCGCTGGAGCACGAGCACGCGCATTCCCACGACGACGGCCACCACGGCCACACGCACGGCGGGGCGCCTCCCGGCGCGCATTCGCACCTCCACCGGCACGAGCCGGACGAGCACGAGCATTCGCACCAGCCGGACGCGCACCACCGGCACGGCCACGGCTGAACTGCCCGGGCAATGTCTTGAATGTTTCTTGATGTGACTTGAGTTACATAATATTCTATACTTTCAATAATCATTCCGCGCTTTATTTTATAATCCGCATTGCTATGCTGAGAAAAGTCCTTTTATCCGCGCTGACGCTCCTGCTGCTGCCCCTTTGCGCCTTCGCTGGGGAATTCAAGGATAAGGGCGAGACCATAGCCGTGGATTTCCCCGCCGGCTGGGCCGCGGGCAAAAGCGACGATCCCACCGTAACCCTGAAGCTTGAAAAAGGCAAGGCTTCTTTTGAATTCTCGAAGCAGGATTCGGAGCTTGGGGATTATTACCTGAAGGCCCGCGTGAAGGAGCAGGTGGACTCGCTGCGCTCCAAGGGCACCACTCTCGGCGGCGACGTGCGCTCCGTCAGCCTGCACGGCGTTTCCACCGCCTACTACACCTCCTACGAATCCATGGGTGCCGAGTCCTACATCGCCTTCTTCACCTATAACTCGGCCTCCTACGCCATCTCCGCGCGGGGGCTTTCCGACGGGGAGTTCCGCGGGGTAATGGCCAGCGTGCGCAAGCCGGGCGAGAAGATAGAGGTCCCCAAGCCCAAGAAGATAAAGGTGCTGCGCAAGAAGAAGGAGCCAGAAGAAGATTACACCACGCAGATCTTCAAGGACGGCGACGGCGATGCGGTTTCCACCGCCGCCGTGGCGGGCTCCACCGATTCCATCCTGAACGCTTTCTCGGCTTCCACCGAAACCGCCATAGGCGCGGTCTCCACTCAGACGGTGGCGGGCGCGGCCGGAGAGGCGGCGCAGAATTTCCTTACAGAGCTCTCCAGGAAGAAAGAGGGCGACTCCGGCCTGCCGCCCTACATCCCGCGCCAGCCGCTGTCCGCCCTGCTGTGGGGGGGCTTGATAGCTCTTTGGGTGGGCGGCTCTTTCGTCGCCCGCGGCATCGCGGCCACTTACCAGAATCCCAAACTGCCGCCGCCGCCGGCGGACGTGCCGCCGGACTTCTTCTTCCCTTTCGTGATCTCCAAGGCCTCCTCGTTCAGGGACGTCACGTACCAGATCATCACCCGCCAGAAGCAGCGGCTGATGGCGGAGTACGTCTCCGAGCACGACGTGTACCTTGCGGGTTCGATCTATGGCTGCGCGCTTTTCCACGCGGCCTGGAGCCTGCTGGCGCTGACCGGCAACGGCGAGGCGGTGACCAACATCCTGCTGCGCGTGCCGCTGCTCGGCCGCGCGCTGGCTTCCCTGCCGGAGATATTCTTTATCGTGCCCTTCGCGGCGGGGCTGTTCATGTATTTCACCAAGAAGCGCGAGCTTCAGCTTTTTGACGCGCAGAACACCCTGGTGCTAGAGGCGAAGCCCGAGATCGTCTACGGCCTCATCAAGGACGGGGCGGGCAAGGAAGTGGCGCGGCTCGTCAAGAAGGGCACCTTCCTCTACCGCTACTGGGAGTTCGTCGACACCGATAATTTGGTGGTTTTCTCTATCCGCGACGATTTCCCCAAGGGCTACCTGCTGCGCAAGCTCTTCGGCAGCCTCGGCGGGGCGCTGCGCTCGCGCTATGGCATCTTCGCGCAGGACAGGCGGGCGGGCTTCGTCTTCCTGGACCCCTCTTCCGCGGACCGTTTCCAGATCCACATGGACTTCGCCTTTGCGCGGCTGGGCCACCCGGCCCATATACTCGCAGCCGTGCTCTACGTGATCTCCAAGGAAAAAGACCCGGTCTATCCTTCTCCGTTCTAGGCTGAAAACTTATGTCCACTGAAATCCTGTTCGGCATCAACACCGCCGAGGAAATATTGAACGCCGGGCGCCGCCGGGTGGTGCGCCTGCTCATCTCCCGCGACGAGAAAGGGGCTCGCGTCAACGCGCTGTCCGGGCTGGCCCGCAGCAAGGGCGTGCCGGTGGAGTTCTGCTCTTCCAATGTCCTGGAGAAGCTGTCGAAGGGCGGCCATCACCAGGGCGTTATCATAGAGGCCGAGCCGCCGAAGAAGCTGACCCTGGACGACGCGCTGCACCTCATCCGGGACCCGAAGAAAACTATCTGGACCGCCCTGGACGGCATCACGGACCCGATGAACCTCGGGGCCATCATCAGGTCCGCGGCCTGTTTCGGGGTCACCACGGTGGTGCTGCCCGAGCGGCGCTCCGCCGGGCTTACGCCGACGGCGCAGAAGGCGGCCTCCGGCGCGCTGGAGCGCGTGAACGTGGTGGAGGTGGTGAACCTCAATCAGACCATTCTCAAGCTGAAGGAAAAGGGCTTCTGGATCTACGGCCTGGACATGGGCGGCAAGCCTATGCCGCAGGTGGAATTCACCCTGCCGGCTTTCATCATCATAGGCTCCGAGGGCGAGGGCCTGCACCAGAAGACGCGCGAGCATTGCGACGAGATGGTTTCCATCCCGCAGAAGGGCGGCGTGCAAAGCCTCAACGCCAGCAACGCCGCCGCCGTCACCTTCTACGAACTTTCCAAGAAGATAAATTAACCGCTGAAATTTAGGCGGCCTACCGCAGGGGCAGGAACGAAAAACACGCTCGGCCACACCGTGGCCTCGCTCGGTGCTCGCCCGCCGCGCTTATGCAAGCGGCGGACTCACCGACGGTTTTTCTTATCCTGCCCCTGCGGTCTCCGCCAGGCTCTCCACTTAAAACATCGCCAAGAACAGACTGAGGCTGGTGAGGGTGTGCCTTCGGAGGGGCCTCGCGAGTGCGAGGCTTGCGTAGCGCCGAGCGCGAGCGACAGAGCGAGGCCACGGTGTGGCCGAGCGTACCCGGAGAAGGCATGCCCTCGCCGGCCTACTATAGTGGGCGTTCCGGTCGGCACGGTAGGCCGCCTTGTTATGGACGACTTCTTATTAAGGATTCTGCGGCTGGGCTTGCCTTTGTGGACATGGGGGATAAAAACTGGCGGCGCGGGCTTGCGCCCGCGCCGTCGCTGTCTCCCTCAAAAGTAAGGAGCGGAAGGCAACCGTCGATAAGGTGTTCCGCTCCGAAAATAGTATAGCAGATGGATTTGAATTGTCAAGGGGAAAACATTGACAAGTCAAGAGCGGTTTATTTTATTATGAAGAGGTAGAGCTCGCCGGGGGCCTTCATGGAGGAAGCCTCCGTCTCGGCCGTCGCGCCGGAGCCCCAGAACAGGTCCACGCGGCCCGGGCCGCGGATGGCCGAGCCCGTGTCGTGCGTCGAGACGAAACGGGAGAAATCCTTGAAGGCCAGGCCGGGACCCGAGGCGACGGGCCGGCGCGACTTCAGCAGGCCGAACAGGCCCAGCGGCACGTACTTGGGGTCGATGGCCACGGAGCGGCCCGGCGTGAGCGCGCGGCCGATGGCGCCGTAGGGGCGGCTGTCCTTCGGGCGCTCCTTGAAATAGATATAGCGCGGGTTCAGGTCCGCCAGGCGCTCTTCGCGCGGGCCCTGGGCGGAGAGGTAGGCTATGAAATCCTTGAAGGACATCGCCGGGACCTCGCCGCAGTCTATCAGGATCTTCTGCACGCTGCGGAACGGGTGGCCGTTGGCGCCGTCGAAGCCGGCCCGCGTATAATCCCCGTCCGGGAAGCGCAGTATGCCCGAGCCCTGTATCTGCAGCAGCATGATCTGCGAGGGGTGGGCCGACCAGACCAGTTCCAGGCCCTGCCCGGCCAGCGCCCCCGCGTGTATGCCCTCCCGGGAATAATGGCGCACCAGGCTGCCGGCCTCGTCGTAGCGGCCGTAGTCGAAATCCACGCCCATCGCCGGAGTGGTCTTTACCAGGTCGGCCGGCTTCAAATGCACCGCGTACTTGTGCTGTGCGTCGGGCGTCCTGGAAACTTTAATCTCCGCCTCGTAATAGCCGGTGATCACGGTCTTGCCGGTGCCGTCGTCGGCGGAGGCGCGGTAGATCCTGAAGCGCTCTTTGAGGGCCCGCTGTATTTCGGCGGCGGGCAGCTCCGAAGCGAAGAGCTCCCGCAGGGCCTGCGCCGTGCGGCGCAGGCGCGGGGCGTCGTAGGAATCGGGGCCGACCTGGATCTTCGCCGAGTCGGGGCGGGCGTTCCAGTAGTCGAGGTCGGTTTTTAAGATCTCCAGCAGGCCGGCTCGCTCCAGGTCGTCGGCGGGCAGCGGCAGGACTTCTCCCCCGACCTGCGCCACTTCCTTCACCGCCGGGGCGTCCGCGTAGCCTTCGTTCGCCTTGAGGTTCAGCTTGGGGCAGGTATCAAGGATATCCGCGGCCAGCTCGGGGGCGGGGAACGAGATCTCTTCGCGCGGGGCGGCGTACCAGGGGGCCTGGCAGGTAGCCGGCAGCGGCAGCGCTAAAAGGAGGGAGAGGGCGGCTGACTTCATACGGAGAATACTACATAAAGAGGTTGAGGAAAATCAACTGCCGGGCCTGGGGCCGCCTTTCGGGCGGAAAGGTTTTTTCATTTAGCCGGCAGCGTGAAATAGAAGGTAGAGCCCACGCAGGGCTCGCTCTCGGCCCAGACCCGGCCCCCGTGGCGGGCGATTATGCGCTTCACCGTGGAAAGGCCTATGCCCGTGCCCTCGAAATCCTCGCTCTTGTGCAGCCGCTGGAAAACCCCGAAGACCTTGTCCGCGAAATCCATGCAGAAGCCCACGCCGTTGTCGCGCACCGCTATGACATGTTCCCTGGCGGCCGCCGTGTAAAATACTTCTATGCGGGCCGGCGCGCGGCCGCGCGAATACTTGGCGGCGTTGTTGAGCAGATTGATGAAAACCTGCCGCATCATGAGCTTGTCGCATTTTACCGCAGGCATTTTCTGCAGCTTCCACTCTATTTCGCGCCCGGGATTCTCGGCCTTTATGTCGGCGGCCGCCTCCTCCAGCAGGTCCGTCAGCTCTACGGGCTCCATGTCCAGCGGCTTGCGGCCGGTAGTCGAGAGCGTCAGCAGGCCGTCCACCAGCCGCGCCATGTGGGTGGCCGACTTGTGTATGTTGACCAGGTAATCGTGGGTGTCGTGCTTCAGCACGCTGCCGGCTTCTTTCTCCAGCATGTCCGAAAAGATGTTTATGCGCCGCAGCGGGGCCTTCAGGTCGTGCGCGGCCGAGTAGGAGAAAGCCTCCAGCTCCTTGTTGAGGTCCTCCAGCTGGGAGGTGCGCTCTTCCACCCGCGCTTCAAGGAGGACGTTGGTCTCTACCAGCTTGCGGTGCGCCAGCACCAGCTGCAGCTCCGCCATCTTGCGGGCGGTGATGTCCTCTATCATGGTCAGCATGCAGCGTTCCCCGCGGTACACTATGGGCACGGAGTGCACGGCCGCGTCCAGCACCGTCCCGTCTTCGGCGATGAACTTTTCCTCCACCGGCGGCAGCAGCTTGCCGTCCACGGTGATCTCGCGCGTCCTCTCCCTGGCCCTCTCCCGGTCTTCCGGGTGCACGAAGCTCAGCGCGTCCCCGCCTATGAGTTTGGAGGGGTCCGCCACGCGGACTATTTCCGCCATCCTTTTGTTGACAAAGCGTATCACCCCCAGGGCGTGCACCACTATGCCGACCGGGGCGTGGTCCACCAGCGAGCGGTACAGCTCTTCGCTCTCGCGCAGGGACTCCTGCGCCTTCCTGCGCTCTGTGACGTCCAGCAGCGTGCCTATGATGGCCGGGCGGCCCAGGTAGTCTATCCTGGAGCCGAAGACCTCTGCGTAAATTATGCCGCCGTCCTTCTTTACCCCGCGGAAACCGTAGTTGGTGGTCACCACCCCGCCTTCGAACCGCTTGCGGGTGTTTTCCTCTACCAGGTGCAGGTCCTCGGGGTGGGTCAGGTCTTTGGGCCCTTTCTTGTCTATCAGTTCCCGCGGCGTGTAGCCGAAGATCTGCGCCAGGACGGGGTTTACGTGGCGGAAAAGGCCGTCCTGTATAAGGTAGACCCCCATCACGGATCTTTCCGTGAGCAGTTTGAACTTTTCCTCGGAATCCACCAGGGCCAGCTCGGCCGCCTTGCGCGCGGAGACGTCTCGAAAAAAACCCTGCAGGACCTTGCGGCCTTTTATCCTGATGACCTTTGCTGTGATCTCTATCGGCAGTTCCGTGCCGTCGGACCGGAGCGCGTAATGTTCTTCGGGCCCGGCGGAGATGGTTCTGCCGTTAGAGGCGGAGTGTTCCCTGAAGATATTGCGGGAGGCGGCTTCTCGTTTCGGGGGATGCAGGGCCGTCTGGTGCAGGCCGATTATCTCGTTCAAAGGGCGGCCCAGGAGGCGCTCGGCCTCGGGGTTGGCGTCTATAATAATGCCGGTCTTGGGGTCAGCCAAAAAGATAGCGTCGGGCGAGCCGTCGAAAATAGCCCGGCAGACGTCCTTGCCCTGCGATTCCGCGAGCGATTCTTCGAGAAAACCTTTTTGCTTGTCCATGCCCCCGCCGGGCCGAGCCCGGCAGCCTGAATTCTACTATATATTTCGCGAAGCGGCCGTCAAAACTTAAGGGCCGCGGTTATTTCTATCAGGTCGGTCTCGTTCACCGGGCGGTCGGTTTCGGCCAGCCATTCGGCTTTGACCTGCGGCCGCCAGGAATTTTCCGAGGAGATCCTGCCCACCAGCAGGCCGCGGCTGCGCAGTTCGTAGAAGTTTTTCAGCCCGGACATCCCCGTGCCCCAGGACGGCCGTTTGTAGATGAAGACCAGCTCCCCGTCTTCCCTTTCTGCCCTGAAGCCGCCGCCCACCCAATCCTTTATCTTCCAGCTCATAATACCTCCCTCGCCTGTCGCACCCCGCATGCGCGGGGCGGATTAGCGCCCCTAGCGTACGGCGTAGGCCGCCTGGCCGGAAAGCCGCTGCTGCCGCTGCGCGGCGGCGAGCCAAAGCCTGAAAGAGAAGTAGATATCGGTGTCGGCCCCGCCCCCCAGGGCGTAGACGCGCAGGCTGCCCCTGAGCCTGCCGCCGAAGGCGCCTGCTTGGGCGCTGAGTAGCGATCTGCGGTTCTTGTTTGTCATGCCTATAGCATAACAGACGAACCCGACAAGGGCGTGTCGGGTTCGTTTTCGCTGTTCTTTTAATTTTGAAGCGTCACTGCATTATTTCTATCTGCCCTATGGAAGGCTGCGGCACCAGGGCCTTGGAAATGGCGCTGACGCCTTCGCCTACGTACATGGCGGCCACCAGCACCACGCTGGCCAGCACCAGGCCCACGGCCAGGTTCCCTCTTTCAATTTCCTTGCCGGGGCGGTAGTGGTTGCGCACCAGCTTGCCGAACAGGCGCAGCGTCACCGAGATGGTTATCACGGCCAGCAGCATGGAGAGGCCCAGGTGCGCGGTAGACAGCAGCGCCAGCTTGCCGAAGCTCAGGCTGTTCTCGCCGGGGGCGGACACGTACAGGCGGAACATGCTGACCACCGACCCCAAGCCCTTCTGCAGGATCATCGAGGCCGCGAACAGGATGGCCGCCACCAGCGCCCCGACGGCGGTATTGCCTTTCTTTATCTCCTCCTCCATGTTGAAGTCGGGGTTCGCCTTTATGAAAACCCTGTATGTCAGAACTATGATCAGCCCCGACATCACGACGGAGAGGATAAACTCGAAAACGCTTACCAGCAGCCTTGTGTTGAACATTTTTCCTCCAGCTAAACTTAAATTCTTGCGGGCCTTGAAAGCCGGCGCGAGCTAAAAAAACGGTTCCAGCCTGTAGCCCTGCTTGCCGGCGAGTAGCCCCTTGGTGGCCGTGCCCACCATGCCGGGTTCAAGCCAGGCCGGGCCGGCCGGCTCTATCAGGACGTATTCCAGCCCCTCGTGCCGCACGAACATGTCGCCTTTGCCGGGCAGGCGGCGTATGGCCATCAGGTAATGGCCCGGCACGGCTATGCCGACCATCTTTATGCCGTTCCAGCTGCCCAGTATGGAGCCGAGCAGGGCGGTCTTGGTGTCGCAGTCGCCCCAGCCGGAGAGCAGCGCGCGGGCGGGCGGCAGCAGGCCGCAGGTGTGGAGGTCGCCTTCCATGGCAGGGGGGACCTTGTAGCGTATGGAGGTCTGCACCAGGGAAACGGCGGAGCCCACCAGCTCTTCTTCCGAGTAGTTCCTTTCGGTCGCTACCTTCTGCAGGGCCACCGCCAGCGGGCTCAGCAGCTTGACGTTCTTCCTCACGATCACGGGGATGTCGTTCTCCACGACATTGCCCGCGCGCATGGCCAGCCCGCGCGAGCGCAGCAGGGCGCGCAGCTTGGTCTCGTAATCCATGTCCACTTCGGCCACGGCTTTTTCGGCCGCCGCCTTGCCGCCGGCCTTGTAGGTCTCGTTCCAGGCCTCGGTCCGGGTGGCGTCCCGCCAGATCCTGAGCTTGGCCAGGTCGATATCGCTGTAGCCGTAGCCGGCGAGGTATTTTTTATACTCGGCCGCGCTCATCCCGAAGCTGACGGTGACCTGGTCCTTGTTGAAATTAATGAAGCCGTACTGCGCCTTCAGGGCGGTGCCTTCGCGGAAGATCTTCTGCGAAGTCCCCTTCTCGGTGCGTTTTTCCCTGGAGGTATATTCCTGCTCTTCTTCTTCGTCCTCTTCTTCGTCTTCGGAAGACTGGGCCCGCAGCAGGTCGCGGCCGCACAGGGGGAGCACCAGTTTGTCCTCCCACTCGGCGCCCAGCCGCGCCGCTGCGGCGAAGCAGGCGGCCAGCAGCAGGCAGCAGTATCTCAGTGTCGCGGGTTTCATGGAGTTATAGTTTAAGGTAGTCGTCTATGCGCTTCTTCACTTCGGCGCGCAGGTCGGCCGGTTCCGAAATAGTTATCTCGGGCATCCAGTGCAGCACCAGCGGCACCACTTCCATGGGATGGTGGATCACGGCCTTCACCGTTACGCTGCCGTCGGCGCCGGGCTTTGAGACCTTCTGGCGCGGCAGGATCTCCTTGTTAAGCAGGAAATCCGCGGCGGCCCCGGCGGCCCTGAGGGTTACCGGCGTCTTCTTGCCCTCGTTGACGCCCCAGATGCTGGTGGCGGTGCCTATGATCTTCTTTATGAGCTCCGGCGGCGGGGGGGTGAACTCTTCGGGCAGGATCTCCAGCTTCTTTATGCGGTCCACGCGGAACTTGGGGAACTGCCCCTCTTTGCCCCCGTCCACGGAAGCCATCATGTAGAAGAAAGTTTCGCTGGCCAGGATCTTGACCGGGCAGAGCACGCGCTCCTTCTCGCCGCTGACGGAGGCGTAGCGGACCTTCAGCTTCTTGCGCTGCTCTATCGCGAAGGAGATGTCCTCGTAGAACTTGCGGGTCAGCGGGTTCAGCGCCCGCGGCCCCACGGCGTAGAAGTGGGAATCGGAGGCGGACGCGGAGGTGGCCCTGGCGAAGACCTTGTCGAAGGCCTCCGCTATGGCGCCGCCCATGCCGCCCGCCATCTCCCGCATCAGCACCAGCACCGAGAGCTGGTCGCTGGTCAGGTTGAAGGTCTTCAGGGAAACGCCGCCGGAGAAGGTATATACGCCTTTTTCGGGGGCGTCGAGGTGGAAGCCGGTGAGGTTGATGCGCTCGATGTCGCGCTGGATGGAGCGTTCCGAGACGCCGAACTCGGCGGACAGCTCGGCCACGCGGACGGGGCCTTCGTTGAGCCTGTTGAGAATGTTGAGTACCCGGAAATACTTTTTATCGCCCGAATCTTTCTGGTACATGCGGCCCCCTTGCCACGGTTATTATATAATTTTAAAGGAATGCGGGAGCAAGCGGGCGGAGTTTCCTTGACTGGAAAGGGATAAATAAATATAATTTATCTTCCGCAGGGGTTTGCCCCTCCGGCTGTTTTTGGATCTTTAATAATGTGCGGGCGTAGTTCAATGGTAGAACGTCAGCCTTCCAAGCTGATCACGTGGGTTCGATTCCCATCGCCCGCTCTTCGATATCCGGCTTGCCGGATATCGAAGAGCGGACGATGTGAATGGCCTGATAAAGAAGCTCGCTGACGCTCGCGCGTCGCCCGCTTTCGGACTAAGCAGTTCTTTGTTAAAGCAGTAAGGTAAGTTCGTTTTGCTGGGGTAGCTCAGCTGGTAGAGCACTTCATTGGTAATGAAGAGGTCGTGGGTTCAATCCCCATCCCCAGCTTACTTTTTTGCAGGAAGTAAGCGAAGTGTTGTTCGCCGGTTTTTACAATAGACTAAAACTCAGGAGAGATCACAATGGCAAAAGCAAAGTTTGACCGCAGCAAGCCCCACGTCAACGTCGGCACCATCGGCCACGTCGACCACGGTAAATCCACTCTTACCACCGCGCTGGTAAAGGTCCAGTCCGAAAAGGGCCTGGCCAACCTGAAGTCCTACGCCGAGATCACGAAGGGCGGCACGGT
>MGUI01000037.1 GCA_001799895.1 Elusimicrobia bacterium GWD2_63_28 | reverse complement strand
TTGCGGTAAAGGATGCGCGCGTCGTCGTCGGTGACCAGCACCATGGAAGGAATAGCGTCCAGGGCGTGCCGCATGAAAGCCGCGTTGTTAAAGAGGTTGTCCACTATTTTATCTCCGCCTTAAGTTCCTTCAGCCTCGCCGGCACTTCGGCCAGCTTCCAGCGGGCGGCTTCCTTTGAGGCGCGGCGCTTGAATTCGCATTCGCCGTCTTTGAGGGTCTTGGTGCTGACCACGAGGCGCCACGGCAGGCCCACCAGGTCGGCGTCCTTGAACTTCACGCCCGGGCGCTCGTCGCGGTCGTCCCAGAGCGCCTCCATGCCCTCGGCCAGGATGGCGTCGTTTATGGCCGCGGAGGCGCCGGCCACGGCGGCGTCCTCGCTCTCGATGCTTATCAGCGAGAACTCGAAAGGCGCGATGGCGGGGGGCCAGATGATGCCATACTCGTCGTGGCCCTGCTCTATGGCGGCGGCCACCGTGCGGGTGACGCCTATGCCGTAGCAGCCCATCACCATCGGGACTTCCTGCTGGCGCTCGTCGAGTATATTGCATTTGAGCGACTCGGAATACTTGGTGCCCAGCTTGAAAGTCTGGCCCACCTCTATGCCGCGCTTGAAGGCGAGGAGCTTGCCGCACTTGGGGCAGAGGTCGCCCGGAGCGGCCACGTGCAGGTCCGCGAAGGCGTCGGGCTGATAGTCGCGGCCCAGGTTGATGCCGGTGGAATGGGTGTCGTTTTTATTGGCGCCGGAAACGCCGTTGAAGACGTTCTTGAGGGCGTGGTCGGCCACTAGTTTTGTGAGCGGCCTGGTATCCTTGCCGGCCGCATATCTGTTCTTTATGTCCACCGGTCCGGCGAACCCGGCGGGACAGCCCGCTATGGCCTCGTAGATATGCTGCGGGGCCTTCTCCAGCTCCTTCACGCCGAGGAAGCGGCGCAGTTTATTCTCGTTGAGCTCATGGTCGCCGCGCACCAGCGCCATCACCGGCAGGCCGTCGGCGAGGAAGAACAGCGTCTTGATGAACTGCTTGGGATTCTTCTTCAGGAATTTGGCAACGTCCTCCACGGTGTAGAGGCCCGGGGTGGGGATATCCCGGACCGGCTCCAGCTTGGACGGGTCGGCCTGGCGGGCGGGATGCTCGGCGGTCTCGGCCTTCTCGGTGTTGGCGGCGTAGCCGCACTCGCAGAGGGCGATCTCGGCCTCGCCGGTGTCGGCGATGACCATGAACTCGTGGGAGTGGTTGCCGCCTATCGGGCCGCTGTCGGCCTCGACGGGGCTGAAGGTGAGGCCGCAGCGCGTGAAGATCCTCTCATAGGCGCCGTAGAGCAGGCCGTACCACTTCTGCGCGTCCGCGTCGGAGGCGTGGAAAGAATAGGCGTCCTTCATCAGGAACTCGCGCGAGCGCATCACGCCGAAGCGCGGGCGGATCTCGTCGCGGAACTTCAGGCCGAACTGGTAGAGCAGCAGCGGCAGCTGGCGGTAAGAGCTGACGTCGCGGCGCACCATGTTGGTGATGACCTCTTCCGCGGTGGGGGCGAAACAGAACTCGGAATCCTTGCGGTCGGTGATGCGCAGCAGCTCCTTGCCGTAGACCTGCCAGCGGCCGGTCTCCATCCACAGCTCCTTGGGCTGTATCACCGGCAGCCAGACCTCCTGCCCGCCGACGCGGTTGAGCTCCCCGCGCACGATGTTCTCCACCTTCCGGAGGGTCCGCAGGCCCACGGGCAGCCACTCGTAGATGCCGCTGGCCAGCTTGCGGATCATGCCGGCCCGGAACATCAGCTTCACTGAGATATTGTCGGCGTCCTGCGGGGCCTCCCGCAGCGTCGGGAGGAAAAAATTGGAAAGTTTCATTCGGCCTTTGGCTACTTCGAACTTCGGATCTTGCGGATGACTTCGTTGACCCACTCGGTCTCTTTGACCACCTTGATCTGCTTGCCCTTCTCTATCCAGATCCCGCGGCCCTTGCCGCCGGCCACGCCGAAGTCCGCGGACCGGGCCTCGCCGGGGCCGTTCACGACGCAGCCCATCACGGCGATCTTCATGCCCTCGGATTTTTTCAGCAGCTGGGGGTCGGAGTAGATCCGCTCTTCCAGCTCGTGGATGACCTTGCCGACGTTGACCTGGCAGCGCCCGCAGGTCGGGCAGGAGACCAGGTCCGGGCCGTACTGCCGCAGGCCCAGGCTCTTGAGTATCTCGTAGGCGGCGCGCACCTGCATCACAGGGTCCTCGGTAAGCGAGACGCGCACCGTGTCGCCCACGCCCTGGGAGAGCAGCAGGCCTATGCCGATAGAGGATTTGACGGTGCCGGCCAGGAAGCTGCCGGCTTCGGTGACCCCGATATGGAGGGGGATGTCGGACTTGGAGGCGAACAGCGCGTTGGCCATCACGGTGCGCTCGATGTCGTCGGCCTTGAGCGACACTACGATGTCTGCGAAGTTCAGCCGCTCCAGCATGCGGACCTCGTCGAGGGCTTCCTTGACCATCTGCTTCGCCCAGTCGTAGGGCTGCCAGCGCGGGTGGGGATTTTCCTTCAGGGCCTTCAGCGAGCCGGCGTTGACGCCGATGCGTATCGGCACGCCGGCGGACTTGCAGGCCTTGACGACTTCCTTCACCTTGTCCCGCTCGCCGATATTGCCGGGGTTGATGCGGACCTTGTCCACGCCCTGCCGCACGGCCTCCACGGCCAGGCGCCAGTCGAAATGGATGTCGGCCACCAGCGGGATGGAGATGGCGCTCTTGATGCGGCCGAGGGCCTGGGCGGCCTCCATGTCGGGCACCGCCACGCGGATGATCTCGCAGCCGGCGGCCTCGAGCCGGCGCACCTGGTCCACCGTCGCCTTCACGTCGCGCGTATCGGTATTGCACATGCTCTGCACGGACACGGGGCTGGCGCCGCCGATAGAGAAGCGGCCCACCCGCACCTTGCGCGTCTTGCGCTGCTTGTCGCGGCAGGAACAGGCCATGCTACTTTTCCTGTGCCTGCGCCGCGGCGGCCTTCTTGGCGGCGCGGCTGGTGACTATGCGCATGATGTCGTTGTAGGTGGCGAACAGCAGTATGCCCAGCAGCATGACCATGCCGGCGCCGTTGACGTATTTCATGATGTCGCCGGTGAGCTTGCGGCGGGAGATGCCCTCGAAGAGGTACAGGATCATCCAGCCGCCGTCCAGCAGCGGGATCGGCAGCAGGTTGAAGAACCCGACGGCCACCGAGATCAGGCCTATCAGGAAGAAGAAATCCGCCACGCCGGTATGCGCGGCCTTGCTGACGATGTTGACGATGCCGATGGGCCCGGCCAGGTCCGGCTTCTCGCGCTTGACGATATTGGACTTCAGCGTCTGCACGGTGAAGTTGGTCCAGTACCAGCACTGGTGGGCGCCCATGGCCAGGCCTTTCAGGACCGGCACGGAGGCGTATTCCACGCCGGGGGAGATGCCTATCACGCCGCGGCCGCCGCCGTCGGGGGCCTTGCGGGTCTTCAGCTTCACCGTGGCCTCGCCGCCGGCGCGCTCGTAGGTCAGCGTGATGTTCTTTTCCAGCTTGCCGTAAATGATGGCGGCCATGGCGGGCCAGTCGGCCACCGGCGTGCCGTCGACTTTCAGGATCCTGTCCCCGGCCTTCAGGCCGGCCAGGTCGGCGGGATAGCCCTGCGAGAGGTCCCCGATCACCGGGGCGGTGGAGGGCCTGGGCTCTCCGACCAGCAGGATCACTCCGGAAAAAAGGACGAAGGCCAGCAGGTAGTTCATCACGGGCCCGGCCAGCACCACGGCGAAGCGGGCGTACCAGGGCTTGGCGAAATACTCGTCGGGGGCGCCGGAGACCTCGTCAATGCTCTCGCCGGCGGGCTTCACGTAGCCGCCCAGCGGGATGGCGCGGATGGAATACCTGGTGGGGCCTGAGGTGCGGCCGTACAGCTCGGGGCCGAAGCCGAAAGAGAAGGCCTCCACCCTTATGCCGGTCAGGCGGCAGACTATGAAGTGGCCGAACTCGTGAAGGAAGATCACGAGCCCGAAAGTGAAAAGCACGGCGATTATCGATAGTATCATTATTACCTCTTTCTGACCTGGTCGGCCGAGTCGGCCGCCTTTTGCCGCGCCCACGCGTCGGCCTCCACAGCGCCGGCCAGCGTCAGCCGCGCGGAATCCCCGCGGCAGGCGGCCAGGACCTTCTCCACCACCGCCGGGATGCCGGTGAAGCGCAGCCTGCCGGCCAGGAAGCGTTCCACGGCCACTTCATTGGCGGCGCTCAGCGCCGCCGGGCGGATGCCGCCCAGGCGCGCGGCCTCGAGCGCCAGCTCCAGACAGGGGAAGCGGCGGAAATCCGGCTTCAGGAAATCCAGCCGGGAAAGCTTGAAGAAGTCCAGCGGCTCGGCCAGGGAAGGGGCACGCTCCGGCCAGGTGAGGGCGTACTGGATGGGCAGCCGCATGTCGGGGTTTGACAGCTGCGCCAGCACCGAGCCGTCGCGGAATTCCACGCCGGAATGCACCACCGACTGCGGATGCACCAGCACCTGCACCTTGGAGATGGGCAGCGAAAAAAGGTTCTGGATCTCTATGGCCTCGAGGCCCTTGTTCATCAGCGTGGCCGAGTCCACCGTGATCTTGGGGCCCATGTTCCAGCGGGGGTGCTTCAGCGCCTGCGCCGGGGTCACTTGGGCAAGGGAGCCCTTACCCGAATAGAACGGCCCGCCCGAGGCCGTCAGGAAAACGCGCGAAAGCGCGGCGTCATAGCCGCCCGGCTTTATGCCGGAGAGGCACTGGAAGATCGCCGAGGGCTCGGAATCCACCGGGATTATCCTCGCCTGCCAGCGCAAGGCTTCCTGCATCAAAAGACCGCCCGCCATCACCATCGGCTCTTTGTTGGCCAGCGCGATGTGCTTGGAGGCGCGGATGGCCGCCAGCAGCGGGGCGAAGCCGACGGAGCCGGTGACCGAATTCAGAACTATGTCCGCCTCGCTCAGGGAAGCCATTTCAGCCAGGCCTTCCACGCCGGGTGGAAGCACCTTAACGCCCCTCGGCGCGGCGGCCCGGAGCTCCTGCCAGGCGGCGTGGTCGAAAACGGAAACGTAAGCCGGACGGACGGCCTTAACCTGGGCCAGCAGCGCCTTCACGCTGGAGTTGGCCGCCAGGCCCAGCACGCGCCAGTCGCGGCCGAGCTTGCGCACGGCCGCCAGCGCGTTAACGCCTATGGAGCCGGTGGAGCCCAGGATGACGATTCTTTTCATTTACAGGGCGAGGATGGAATAGTAATAAATGACCGGCGCGAGGAAGATGTAGGAGTCGAAGCGGTCCAATATCCCGCCGTGGCCGGGCAGCAGGCTGGAGGAATCCTTGGCGCCTACGGCGCGTTTAAGCATGGACTCGGCGATATCGGAGATCTGGCCGAAGACGCCGATGAGCACGCCGGCCCCGGCGGCGAAGGCGGGGGAGAAAGCCCCTGAGAGTTTGCTGATGGCCCAGGCGGTGAGGATGGCCGTGATAAAACCGGCGGCCGCGCCCTCCCAGGTCTTCTTGGGGCTGATCGTAGAAAGCTGCCGGCGGCCGAAGTTCTTGCCGAAGAAATAGGCCGCGGTGTCCATTATCCAGACCGTGATTATCAGCATCAGCGTCAGCCAGAGGCCGGCGGGACGGATGTCGCGGATGGCCACCAGGTGGAAAAGGCACCAGGAGACCATGAAGATGCCCAGGAGGGTCAGGCCCATGCGCTCAATATATTTTTTAGGGGTGAACAGCTCCCAGGCCATCACGCCTATCACGGTGAGCGAGACCAGGAGGCCGGAAAAATTATTCACGCCCGCCTGCGCGGCGCCGAACCTGTCGAAGTAGAGGGCCGCCGGCAGCAGCAGGCCGAACAGGTAGAGGGCCGGAGAGTTCACGGGCTTGGCGCCCATCTTCATCAGCGTGGCATACTCGTAGAGCGACAGCGCGATTATAGTGAAGACGAAGACCGCGTAAGAGGGGCCGCCGGTGTTGATAAGGAACAGCACCACCGGGATGCCGAACAGTGCGGTAAGCACGCGGGGTAAAAGCATTATTTTCCTCTCCTTCTCTCTCTCGCCTGGTAATCGAGCAGGGCTTTCATGAACTCTTCGGCCCTGAAGTCGGGCCAGAGGGTTTCCGTAACGTAGAACTCGCTGTAGGCGGCCTGCCACAGCAGGAAATTGGAGATCCGCATCTCGCCTGAGGTCCTTATCAGCAGGTCCGGGTCCGGCAGTTCCGGGGAGTAGAGCAGCTTGGCGAGCGACGCCTCGTCCACGGACTTGACGCCGGAGGCGAGCGCCCTGTTGACCGCGTCCACGATCTCCTGCCGCCCGCCGTAGTTGAGCGCGATGTTGAGCACCATGCCGGTATTGCCCTTCAGGCGCTCCACGGCGCCGCTCATGACGGCGCGCGCCGCCGCGGGCAGCGCTTCCGTGCGCCCGCTGAAGATCAGGCGGACGTTCTCCCGCGCCAGCTCGTCGGCGTAGGCGGCGATGGTTTTTTTCAGCAGGAACATCAGCGCGCTGACTTCCAGTTTGGAGCGGTGCCAGTTCTCGGTGGAGAAGGCGTAGATGGTCAGGGCCTTTATCCCCGCGTCGCTGGCGGCCTTCACCACCGCGTGCACCGAGTCCACTCCCGCCTTGTGCCCGGCCACCGAGGGCAGCCCCCGCTTTTTCGCCCACCGCCGGTTGCCGTCCATGATTATGGCTACATGGGCGGGCAGGCGCTCGGGGTCGGGCTTCTCGGGGGCTGTCATGCGCTTAGATGGTAAGCAGGTCCTTTTCCTTGGCGGCCGCCATGTCGTCCACGTTCTTCGTGTAGGAGTCCGTCAGCTTCTGCACGGCTTCCTCGTGCCTCTTGAAATCGTCCTCGGTCACCTCGCCGGCTTTCTGCGCCTTCTTCACTTTCTCCAGCGCGTCGCGGCGGACATTGCGCATCTGCACGCGGGAATCCTCTCCCATGCTGTGCACGATCTTCACCATCTTCTTGCGCTGGTCCTCGGTCATCGGGGGGAGGTTGATGCGGATGACGTTTCCATTGCGGGAGGGGGAAGAGCCAAAGTCCATTTTCCGGAGCTCGGCCTCCACGGCGTCCACCGCGGCGTTGTCCCAGGGACGGACTTCCAGCGTGCGCGGCTCGGGGACCGAAACAGCGGCCACCTGCTTGAGCGGCACGCGCGCGCCGTAATACTCCACGGTCACCGTGTCGAGCAGCTGCGGGTTGGCGCGGCCGGTGCGCAGGGAAGTCAGTTCCCTCTTGAATTTCTCTATCTTGTCCATCATCTCCATCTCCGTTTCGGAGAGAAGGTCCGCTATTGAAAATTCCGCCATAAATGCTCCTCCATTGCCGCGTGGAAAAAGTTCCCGGGCAATATTAATTATATTAAATTATCGCGGATGTTGCCGTCAGCCTGCGGCCGCCACTTCGTCCTCTACCAGCCCGCAGATGATGTGGGCCGCGAGGATGTGCATTTCCTGCACGCGCGGGGTGTCGGTCTCCGGGGCGAGGAAGGCGAGGTCGCAGTGCTGCAGTATCGCGCCGCCGCCAGCGCCGAAGAAGCCGACCACGGCCATGCCGGTTTCCCGGGCCTTTACGGCGGCCTTCAGGACGTTCGGGCTGGAGCCGGAGGTGGAGATGGCCAGCAGCAGGTCTCCGCGGCGGCCCAGGGCTTCCACCTGTCGCTCGAAGACCTTGTCGAAACCGTAGTCGTTGCCGAGGCAGGTCAGGATAGAGGTATCGGTGCTGAGCGCTATGGCGGCGATAGCGCGGCGCTCTTTTTTGAAGCGGCCCACGAATTCGCCGGCTATGTGCTGGCTGTCGGCGGCGGAGCCGCCGTTGCCGCAGATGAGGATCGTGCCGCCGGAGAGGGCGGTTTTGGCCATCAGCTGCGCGATAGGCTTTATGGAAGCGTGGTCTGCCGCCAGCGCGGCGGCGGCGGCCTGGTGCTGCTTTATGGCGGAGAGGATCTTTTGCTCCATGGTCAGGCCTGCCTGATCAGCGTGCCCGTCTTCTCGCCGGCGAGCGCCTTGCGGATATTGCCGGGCGTGTGCAGGTTGAACACCAGTATCGGGATGTGGTTCTCGAGGCAGAGGGTCAGCGCGCTGGCGTCCATGAACTTGAGGCCCTTGTTGATGGCCTCCATGTAGGTGATGTCCTTTATCAGCTTCGCCTTCGGGTCCTTCTTGGGGTCGCTGGTGTAGACGCCGTCCACCTGCGTGGCCTTGAAGATCACGTCGGCGTTGATCTCCGCCGCGCGCAGGGCGGCGGCCGTGTCGGTGGTAAAGTAGGGGTTGCCGGTGCCGCCGGCGAAGATGACGACGCGGCCTTTCTCCAGGTGGCGCAGCGCGCGCCGGCGGATGAAAGGTTCGGCCAGGCGGCTTATCTCTATGGAGGTCTGTACCCGGGTGGAGACGCCCTCATGCTCGAGCGCGCTCTGCAGCGCCATCGCGTTGATGATGGTGGCGAGCATGCCCATATTGTCGGAGGTGACGCGGTCTATCATGCGCCCGTCGCGGGCGCCGCGCCAGATGTTGCCGCCGCCGATGACGATAGCCAGGTGCGTGGTCTTTTTAAGGCCGGAGGCTATTTCTTTGGCGATGTAGGTGAGGGAAGAGGAACTGATGGAGCGGCTGTCGCCGGGCGTGCCCAGCGCTTCGCCGGAGAGCTTCAGAAGTACGCGCTTGTACATAAACCTCCCGGTTTGTCGCACCCCGCGCGGAGAACGCGCGGGGCCGTTTTACTCAATCGGCCCGGCCTTCGTCGGCCGGGTGCTCGACAAGGGGAACCTAAGGTTCCCCGTTTCGTCGTCGCTAAACCGGCGCCCGGAGGCACCGGTTTAGCTGAACCCCTCCTAAGAGGAGTTCCTGACGGGGCTGCCTGCCCTATTCTACGCCGACGATGAAGCAGTTGAAGCGTTTGACGGCGACGTTGCCGCCGAGCTTGGCGCCCAGGTCCTTCACGGCCTGCGCCACTGTCTTCTTGGAGTCGCGGATGGAGGCCTGCTCTATCAGGCAGCACTCCTGGAAGAACTTGTTCACGCGGCCGTCGAGCATCTTCTCAATGGCCTCGGCCGGCTTGGCCTTGTAGGGCTTGCCGGTCTCGACGGCGCGGGCCTGGGCGGCGGCCTCGTCCTGCTCCATCTTGGCCTTGTAGATCTCCCGCTCCTTGGTGACCACGTCGGCGGCCACTTCCTCGCGGCGCAGGAAGCGGGGGTTCATGGCGACAGCCTGCATCGCAAGCTCCTTGGCGAGGGCTTCGAGCTCGGCCTTGGCGGCGGCCATATTGCCGTCAAAAGAAAGTTCCACGATGGCGGCCTTGCGGTTATCGTTGTGCACGTAGACGTTCACGGCGGTATCGGCGGCGGCGGCATAGACCACGCCGCGGCGGATGGCCATGTTCTCGCCCATCTTCACGGCGACGGCCTGCAGGCGCTCTTTGGCCTTCTCGCTCTCGGCCGGGTTGGCCAGGGAGGCGTCGGTCAGCATATCGGCGGCGAGCGCGGCGGCGAAGCCGATCACGTCGGGGTTCTTGGCTACGAAGTCGGTCTCGCAGTTGAGCTCGAGCAGTGAGATCGCGGAGCCGGAGCATTTGGACGCCACCACGCCTTCCTTCATCATGCGGCCGGCGCGCTTGGCCAGGCCGGCCAGGCCCTTCTTGCGCAGGATCTCGAAGGCCTTCGGCAGGTCGCCGCCGGCCTCGTTGAGGGCTCCTTTGCAGTCCATTATGCCGGCGCCGGTCTGGCTCCGGAGTGTCATTACCTGTTCGCTGGTTATTGCCATAGTGATTCTCCTTGGTGTTTCCTGTAAAAAGGGGGCGCAGGCGTAATAGCCGCGCCCCCAGTGCCTAGTGAAAGACTTTACTCTTCGGTGCGGACCGGCTCTTCGACGGGGGCTTCCTCGACCTGGTTGAGGGGGTCGCCCTCCGGCTGCTGCTCGCCGGCTTCAACGGCGGCGGCTTCCTGGGCCTGCTGGTGGGCGGCGGCCTTCTCGGCCTCGGCCTCGGCGCGGCCGTCCACTACGGCGTCGGCCATCGTGGCGCAGA
>MGUI01000036.1 GCA_001799895.1 Elusimicrobia bacterium GWD2_63_28 | reverse complement strand
ACGACACTGCAGACTTGGTAGCAGCAAAATAAACCTAAAGGAGGTCTGGCCTGCGGGCTGCCCCTTGGGTAACATTCTTAATTGATTTGACAGGGGCCGGGCCTTGCGCCGCCCGCGCTAAAGATTTTATAATCTGCCTATGGATTACCTTATACCCTCTTTGCCGGAAACGGTCAGGCTGGCGGAAGCCGCGGGCAATTTTAAACTGGCCCGCGCGCTCCTGGATAAACTGCTGGCGGGGCCGCTGCCGCCGGGCCTGGCCGCCAGGCTGGAGTTCGAAACGGACCGCCTGGAGCGCATACGCGAAGCCTACCCCTACGACCGGGCCGCCGCGCTGAAGATACTGCGCGCCCGCCTGAAGAATTTCAGGAATTCAGAACTGGACGGCTGGATAAAAGCGGGCTGGGCCGCGCCCAGGACCATAGGCGGCAAAGAGAGGTTCATGGCGGCCTTCGCCTCCAATATAATCTTCTGCGGCGGACGCGCGCTAAAAAAAAGGCTCAAGGACCAGGACAAAGCCGGCGGGGCCGGGCTTAAAAAGCTGCTGTCCCGCGTGGACGAACTTATTTCCGGCGCCGCGCCGGCTAAATACCGGGCGCGGGCCCGCGTCACGCTGACGCTGAAGACCGCGCCGAAGGAAACCGTCCGCTGCTGGCTGCCTTTCCCCAGGGTGGGAGACCAGGTGTCGTCGGCGCGGCTGATCGCGGCCTCGCATAAGCGCTACAGGCTGGCCAAACCCGGCGCGGAACACCGGACGATATATTTTGAAGGCAAGGACAGGAAGTTCTTCGCCGAGTTCGAATACGAGATATCCGAATGGGTGCCGGGAAGCAGGACCGCCGGCCCCGTGCCGGCCGCGGCGCGGAAATACCTGGCCGAGGAGCCGCCGCATATAGTCTTCACGCCTTATGTAAAAAAGCTGGCCGCTGAAATAACCCGCGGGGAAACAGACGGCTACAGGAAAGCCGGCAGGATCTACGACTGGCTGACCGCCAATTTAACCTACAACTACACCCTGCCCTACGGCATCTTCGAGAACATCTCCGAGCATGTACTGACTAACCTGAAGGGCGACTGCGGCTTCCAGGCCCTGGGCTTCATCACGCTGTGCCGCGCGGCCGGCGTGCCGGCCAAGTGGCAGTCCGGCTGGGTGGCCAGGCCGGACAGGGCCGGCTTCCACGACTGGGCCATGTTCTACGCGGGCGGCTGGCGCCCGGCCGATATTTCCTTCGGCACCGGCAGGCGCGCCGCCGGCGAGGAGGCGCGCTGGCGCTTCTATTTCGGGAATCTGGACGCAGGCCGCATGGTGGCCAACTCCGAGATGGGCGCCCCGCTCTGGCCGCCCAAGAAATTCTGGCGCAGCGATCCCACCGACAACCAGCGGGGCGAAGTTGAAAACGCCTCGGGCAACCTCTACCAGGACAAGTTCAGCACCAAGATAAAACTGCTTAGTTTCGAGAAAGTGGGCTAGCACCCCAGCACGAAGGCGCGGTCGGCCCAGATCTTCTCCATGGACTGCCGGGGCGAGGGCCCCGGCGCGTCCAGGCCGCGGGCTATCACGCCCAGCAGCTCCACCAAGCCGTGGAAATCCGAAACGGAAACGTACTCCTGCCCTGGCCGCGCCTTCCTCCCCTTCGCCACGCCGTCCAGATCGGCCATGTTGTGATAATTGCCCAGCGGCAGGCACAGGCAGGTGGAGCGCAGGCCGTAGAAAGAGAAGGCCGAGGCCTCGCAGACCCCGCCGGGCATCAGCTTGCGCTGGAATTTAAAAGCCGGGTTGGCCTTTTGGTAGGCGGCGGCCGCGTTGGAAACCAGGTTGGTCAGCTCAGGGGTGAACACGCTCATCCGGTCGCCCACGCGCACAATAGGCCCCGCCCCTATGGGCGAATCGTGCGGGAAGCTGCGCGAGCATTCCAGGCAGATCAGCCGCGCGTTCTTCGGGATGGTCCCGCCCCGCGCCGCGCCTATGGCGCCCACGAAGCCCACTTCCTCCGCCCGCGTGAACAACAGCGCGACATGGCCGAGCCTTTTATCCCGCGAAATTTTTTCATAAGCCGTCAGCGCGGCCGCCACCGCGGCCAGGTCGTCGCAGGCCTGCGTATAGGCCACGCCCTTCTTCACGGCGGCCGGCGGGAATTTCCAGCGCCCGATGCAGTCTGACTTTATTTGCGGCGCCTCGGAGGCCAGGCGGGCCAGCGCGGTCTTGAAGGGCTTGGCCGCCGGGTCCAGCGAAACTATCTTCGCGGGGCGGCTCCGCTTCAGCTCAGGGTCGAAGATCTCTATGACCGCGTCCTTGAAATACGCGTCCTGCACGCCGCCGCGGAATTCCAGCTTAACCTCGCGCGCCTTAACGGCCAGGACCACAAAAGCGGGATGGTCCATGTGCGCCGTGATAAATAGCGGCGCAGTTTTGCGGCAGGCCCGCTTAAAATCTTTCCGGCGGACTACCAGGTTGCCGCTCGCGTCGCGGTCAAGCGCAAGGTTGCGCCGTTTCGCCACCCAGTCTTCCACCAGGCCGATCGCGGCCCCCTCGTGCCCGGCCGCCACCGGCAGGGAGGTCACTTCCAGCAGAAATTTTTCGCGCGCCCGGAGTTCCGAAGCCTTAACCTTTTTCATATGCGCTCCTTCGTTCAATAACCGGCGAAAGCTATGTCCCCCGCGTCGCTGGCGGGGTTTTCGCCGTAAGCCGCCTGGTCCAGCGGTACAGCACCGCCGTCGTCCTTGCCGTCGGGTCCGATACTGTAAACCGCGAACCTGCGCCCTGCCTTCGCGTAACTGAGCGGCGTCCAGTTATTGAAAGTATCCGTGGGCACCTCGGCGAGATACGCCGGCACGAGCGCCGCCAGCGACTCGGGCAGCCTCCGGGTCGCGCGCTGATAGCGCTTCACGCCCAGAGCGGCGCGCAGTACGTGCAGGGCATTGTAGGCCACGTGGTACCTGGGGACTACCTTGCCGTACGAGGGCGTTTCCACCTCTTCGAATTTGGCGAAAACCGCGAAGACCATGCGCTCTTTGGCTTCGGGGCCGGCGAAGACCCAATCCTTCAAGGAGGCCAGGGGCCCACTGTTGGCGTGCGCCGCCACGTCGGCGAGGTGGCGCTGCTTCTGCTGCTCCACGCGGGTAGAGGCCACCGCGGCGTCGTTAGCGTTGAAAGCGGCGACGAAGGCCTGCGCCCGCTCGTCTTCGGCGGCCGCGACCCTCCGGTGCACCAGTTCGTAAAAGTCGCCGCCCTGCAGCCGCTTCATCGCCCTCCGCTTCAGGAAGGGCAGTTTTTCTATCTCCAGGGCCATCTTTTCCGGGTTCAAAGCCGCCTTGAAAGTCGCCTTCCTGATTTCCGCTTCCTCCAGCATGGCTCCCCGCATGAAATCCTGGCTGGCCGCCGCGGCGTCCAGGCGGGCCGCGAGTTCGGCCAGGTAGGCGGGCGCGGCCCCGTCGCCGCGCAGGCTGTCGGACAGGAGCGGGAAAGCCTTCTGCAGGCACAGCGCCTGCACCAGGGCGCTCATCATGGCCCCGGCCTTCTGCGCCGACAACTGGGAGAGGAAGCCGGCCGCCGCCAGCAGGTCCTTTTCCGCCTCGCCGGCGCGCTCCCTGGCGTAATTGACCTTGGCGCTGATAAGCAGCAGGCGGTACAGGCCAAGCTGCGGCCCGAAATTAGGCATGGGCGACGAGGCGGCCGGCTGTTCAGGCCTGGCCATCAGCAGGTAGCCGTCGCTGCTTTCCCGCGCGGCCTGCCTGAACAGCTCCAGCGCCGGGGCGTTGGCTTTCAGCAGTTCGGCGACCCGCGCGCTCTTCGCCAGGGCCGCCCCCGGCTGGGCCAGCAGCGAATCCAGCTCCACGGAACTTTTTCCGTCCAGGCCGGAAGCGGCGACCGCCTCGGGGTAGCCGGCCGCCGCGGGCGTGCCCAGTCCCAAAATCAAGATCAGCGCCAATATTTTCATAATTTGTTCCTTCCCGGAAATATTCTACCTATTTTACGGCGGGCGCTTTTTTTCAATTTGTATA
Organism: Elusimicrobia bacterium GWD2_63_28; assembly: GCA_001799895.1. Classification (GTDB taxonomy): domain Bacteria; phylum Elusimicrobiota; class Elusimicrobia; order Elusimicrobiales; family UBA9959; genus UBA9959. Next base: position 32,413 of record MGUI01000036.1, on the reverse strand, counting down.
ATGTCTTCATGAAACGGAATCACTTTTATATTATTTTCTGGAGCCTGGCCTGCCTGGCCGGTTTCCGCGGCCTGTCTGAAGCCGTGAAGGCCCCGGCGGACAGCCTGCCCGAGGTTTACTTCTCCAAAGAGATCTCGCGGACGAAGGTTAAAGCCGTCTACGACAGGCTGAACTTCAAGCCTAAAGGCCAGCTGGGGGTCAAGGTGCATTTCGGCGAGGACGGCAACGAGAACTATATCCCCCCGGCGCTGCTCAAAGACCTGGTCACCGGGCTCAAGGGCACCTTCGTGGAGACCAACACCCTCTACGGCGGCTCGCGCTCCGATTCCAAGACCCATATCGCCACCGCCAGGAAGCACGGCTGGGGCTACGCGCCCATAGACATCCTGGACACCGGCGGCGAGACTGCCGTGCCCTACAAGGGCAAATATTTCAACAAGGTCTATGTCGGCAAGGGCATGGCGAAGTACGGCTCTTTCCTGGTGATCTCCCACTTTAAGGGCCACGGCGGGGCCGGCTTCGGCGGCGCCCTGAAAAACCTGGCCATGGGCTTCGGCTCGCCGACGGGCAAGAAGGCCCAGCATTCCGGCCAGTACCCGACGATAAACAAGAAGTGCACCAAGTGCGGCATCTGCCCCAGGAACTGTCCGGTGGGCGCGATCGGCGCGGATTACGTCATCGACCGCAAGAAATGCATAGGCTGCGGCAAATGCGTGGAGATCTGCCCCTTCGAAGCCATAGACTCCGCCCCGGCCGCCACCAAGGGCGTGGCCTTCCAGGAAAAGATAGCGGAATACGCGCAGGGCGTCACCGCCGGAGGGAATTTCGCCTACATCAACCTGCTGATGAATATTTCGGCGGCCTGCGACTGCCGCGCCGGGGCGCCGGCCCCCTTCATGGGCGACGTGGGAGTACTGGCCTCCAACGACCCGGTGGCCCTGGACCAGGCCAGCTTCGACCTGGTGAACAAAGCCGCGGGCCTCGAAGACGCCTTCAAGCACGAGACCGGAGTCTCCGGGGTGCGCGCGCTGGAATACGCCGCCGCCCTGGGCCTGGGCAAGCGCCGCTATAAACTGGTAGAACTTAAATAGCGAAAGATTGACCCGTAAAAGACGCAAATCCAGCGATGATCATAGTAGCCGGGGCTAAAAACTTCAAAGAGGCCGAGTGGCTGTTCGCCAACGGGGCGGCCGAGGTCTACTGCGCCCTGGCGGACCTGCCCAACCACCGGCGCTCCTCGCTGTCGGTGGGCAGCGAGGCCGAGCTGCTGCGCATAACCGCGCTGGCCCGGAGAAAGGGCAAGAAGGCCCTGCTGCTGGTGAACGAAGCCTGCGATCCGGCCAAATACCCGCTGCTCGCGCGACGCGTAAAGAGACTGGCTGAGCGTGGCATAGGCGGCGCAGTGGTGAGGGAGCCCTCCATACTGGAGCTGCTGGCAGGCGCCGAAATAAAGGCGGACCTGATACTCAGCAGCCTGGCCCTGGCCTTCAACCCCGCGGCGCTCGAATATTTCATGCGCTTCGGGATAAAGAGGGTGATCCTCCCCTTCCAGCTGCCTCCGGCGCAGGCCGCCGGCCTAATCAGGAACAGGTTCGGCCTGGAAACGGAGATGTTCTACTACGCCAGCCATTTCTGCCAGAACGTGGACCCGCTCTGCCGCTTCTGCGATTCGAGCGGGGATTACAAGCCCTGCAAGATAGCCCTCGGCAACTTCCGCATGCCTTCGCCCGGCATGGACGCGATGGCCGACCTCCTCTACGACGGTCATAAGGCCGGCGTCAAATACCTGAAGATACCGAGGACGCTGGATTTCGAAGGGATGAAGAAGTTCCTGGCCGACGCGAAAGAGCTGAACGGCCTGCTGGAAGGCGGGATCTCCCGCGCGCGCTTCAGGGCCCGGCACAGGAAAGTCTACGCGAGCGGGAGGGTGTGACGAAAACCGGGATAACCCTGAACCCCAGGACGCTGGCTTCCTGCCGCGGAGCGCGGGCGGACATGGTCTACTTCGGCAGCGAATTCTGCCAGAACCTGCTGCCGACTCCGGCCCAGTTCAAGAGGGCCCGGGCGCTGGCCGGCAGGCCGGTGGCGCTGGCCACCCCTTTGCTGACGGGGAACGCGCTGGCCGCCGTCGAGGCCGTGCTGCGCGCGCACCCGGCCGGGCAGGGCAGGCTGGAAGTGGTAGCTAACGATTTCGGGCTGATACACCTGGCCGCCGGAAAATACGCGGACAGGGTCTCGCTGTCGGTGGGCCGGGTGCTGGCAGGCTATCTTAAATCCTCGCCCAACCCTTTCCTGGCTAAATTTTTCAGGGAGCACGGCATAAGCAGGCTGGAGGCCGACAGGCCGGAAACGGTAGAGCGGTTCTCCCGCTTCGGCCGCCTCTCCTTCAGCTACCACGCCGCCTACACCTGCGCCGGCGTTACCCGCTTCTGCCCCTGGGAAAAACTCTGGACTGGCGAGCGCTGCCGCTACTCGTGCCAGCGCGGCGCCAGGAAGTTGGAGAGCCGGCTGCTGCCCGAGACTCTTTACCTGGTGAACGCCGCCTACTTTACGGCCGGCGTAAAACCCGGCGGCGGCCGCATAGACAGGCTGGTCGGCGCCCTTTAGCCTCCATTCCCCCGTGGTTTTATCAGGCGAGCTTTTTTATCAGCTCTTTGGCTCCCGGATAGCGCTTCAGCAGCGCTGCGCGGTCGCCCAGCTCCAGGTCGGAGAACTCGAAGCCCGGCGCCACGGTGCAGCCCACGAAAGAAAACTCTGTCCCCTTTTCGGGATAAGCGCCGAACCAGCAGCCGGCCGACACCGCGTGCTGCGACAGCTGTCCGGCCGCGGCGTCAGGCCCCAGGGTCACGCTCTCCGTCCAGCCGTCGGGCAGGATCTGCGCCACCGTCAGCGGCCCGCCCAGGTAAAAATGCCAGAGCTCGTCGGACTTGATCCGGTGCAGCCGCGATTTCTGGCCGGCGGGCAGCAGGAAATAGATGGCCGTGGACAGGCTGCGCCCGTCGGCGGTCTTTTCTTCGGACCTGTAGCCCTCCCTGAAATAACCGCCCTCTGGGTGAGGCTTCAGGTCATAGATCCTGATCAAGTCCGCGGCGGTTATGTTTTTCATAAGAGTTTCCTCCAACCGCAAGCGCCTTCGCGCACGAACTGTCCGCTCATATTTACCTCGTTATCTCCACGCTACCGCCGGCGGTGCGGCCGAAGACTTCGGGCTCGTACATGCCCTCGGCCAGGGCCGAAGGCCAGTAGTAGGCGCCGGGCGAGGTGGCCTGCACCACATAGGAATACTTGTGCTCTCCCGCCGTCAGGTAATCGGCGAAGATCTGGATGCGGTCGTCGTAGCGCTCGGCGCGCTCGAAACCGCCCCAGCCGCCGCCCCGGCTTTTTTTGGCCAGGGCGCGGGCGTCCTCGGAACTTTCAACCGCGAACTCGGTGTTGACTATCTCGAAGCCGGCCGGCACCGGGCCGTTCACGGCCACGAAGGTTCGGTCCTGCGGCGTCTTCATCGTGATGGTCACCACGGCGCGCGCGCCGGCCCTGAACACCTTGCCGCCGTCGATGGGGCGCATTTCACGTCTGATTTCCAGGCCTTCGGCCGCCGGCTTGTCCCGCTTTTCGGGTATAAAGCCCATGCGCACCGAGTAATACAGCCGCCCGGAGCCGGTTTTGGAGAACAGCAGCTTCGCCTCGCCGCCCTCGCCGAACACCAGGCCGAAGGGATAGCGCCCGGAGGCGGAAGCCAGCCTCCGGCCGGAGAACTGGTCCTCCAGCAAGAGCCGCAGCGGGCTGTCTATGACCGAAACTTCGGCCTTGAAGTCCGGAGGCTCGCCCTCGTAGCGGCGGTAGAAGGCCTCGAAGGCCCTCAGCGCCCAGGCGTTCTCCTGCGTAGAGCGCCACCGTCCCTTGTTCTTCTTCTCGGTGGTCAGCCACTTCACGGCCTTCTCGTCGCCGGGGAAGCCGCCCTGCGCCTGCAGCAGGGCGTCCAGCATCACGGCGGTGGTCTTTACCGCCGTATTATGTATCCACGGCATGCTCTCGCCGTCCTCGAAATGCAGCTGCGTCGGGGAGTAGCGCGCCTGGCTCATTATTTCAGCCGACAGTTTTTTGGCCGCCCGGGCGTCCACGCCCAGCAGGGCCGCCGCCTTCACCATGTAGGCCTTGGCCAGGTAGGGCACCTGGGCCCGCTTCGCGTAGAGCTGGTTGAAGTAGGCGGTCATGTTGCGGCCGTACATGGCCAGCGCGTAGACCGCGTAGGCCCGCGCCGCATAATCCTCGCTGGCGCTGTAGGGATAGGCCCAGTCGGTCTTTTCCAGCGACAGGTATTTCTCCAGCCAGTCGGCGTTGCGCTTGAGCACCACGGGGTCCGCGCTGTAGCCAGCCTTCAGGCCCAATACGGCGGCCTCCAGCGCGTAGGCGCTCAGGTAGGGGTCCGGCTTTATGCAGCCGCCGGGCCAGTAGCAGAAGCCGCCGGCGGGGTGCTGGAAGTCGGGCAGCCGGTCGAAGACCTTCTGCACCTCGGCCTTCAGTGTTCCGAGGGAGCCCAGGCCGAAAGTCTCCACCAGCTCCGCGCCGGTGATGACGGGCATGGAGCGGGAAAGCTTCTGCTCCAGGCAGCCGTAGGGATATTCCAGCAAATAGCGCGCGCCCTCATTGAGTCCGGTCAGCGCCGTCGGGGAGATCTCCAGGGCGATATCGCCCGGCGCGCCGGGGTAGGGCCGCAGCAGCGCCTCTTCAGACATGCTCTTCTCCGAAACGCCGCTGGTGGCGGAGTATTCCGCCGGCTCCCGGTTCTTCACCGGCAGCGCCCATTCCAACCCGTCGGTTTCGCCGCCGGCTGAAGCGCGGAACCGGAAGGTAGTGACGCCCGGTTTTTCAGCGGAGCAGTTCCAGATTATCTCCGCGGCCTTGCCGCTGGCCACCTCGGCCTCGCGGGCGGCGGCGCCTGTCACCGTTATTCCCTCGCCGGATGTTTCCAGCAGGACGCTCACTTTGGCCGCGGCTGGCGAGTAATTATGCGCCACCACGCCGCATTCGAAAGCGTCGCCAGTCCGGGCCAGCCGCGGCATGGACGGCCGCAGCATCAGCGGCTTGGAAACGGTCAGCGAGGTCTCGCCGGAGCCGAAGCGCTTGCCCGAGTTGGCCACCGCCATCAGCCGGAAGCGGCTCAGGTTGTCGGGCAATTTAAACGAGACAGAGGCTTTGCCGTCGGGCCCCGCCTTCACCGCCGGGTTCCAGTAGGCCGTGGGCACGAAGTTGGAGCGCAGATCCACGCCGGCCAGGCCGGCCCCGCCGCCGCCGCCGCGGGCCTCGCCCTTCTCGCCGTAATTGCGCTGGCCTATCACGTGCAGCCGGGAATCCGTGGTGAGCACGTTCAGCGGCCGCGGCCCGTAGAAGGCCGAGAATATGTCCGGCGTGGCGTAGCCGGTAAGGCTCAGCACGCCCTCGTCCACCGCGAACACCGTCAGCTCGGCGGCGGCCGGGCCGCCGTCCTCGCCCTTCACCAGCAGGTCCAGCTTAACTTCCTGGCCCGGGCGGTAATCGGCCTTGTCGGCCTTCAGTTCCAGGGCCAGCCGGCGCCCCGCCGGGCTTACCCGGAACGAGAGGTAGCCGAACTTGGCCTGCGGCTTGGACAGGTCCTTCTCGCCGTCCTCGGCGTATTTCTGCTCGGCCGCGCGGCCCTTCAGCAGGATCACGCTGATATAGGCGTTCGGAAGATATTTTTCCTTTATCGGCACGGTGATAAAGTCCGCGCCGCCTTTGGTGGTGGTGAGCCAGCGGTCCAGCACGCCCTCGCGCTCCACGGTCACCAGCGCCTGCGCCTCGTCGTAGGGCGACTTCACCATGATCTTAGCCGTCTCTCCGGGCTTGTAGTCGTATTTTTCAGACACCAGTTCTATGATGTCCGAGTCCTCGCGCGCCCACCAGGCGTCCCCGCCGCCGAAGACGTAAAAGCTGAAAGAGGTGGCGGTCTCGCGGCCTTCCTCGTCTTTGCCGGACACGCTGAGGATGTAGTAGCCGCCCTCGGCGGGCGTGAAGGCCCTGTTCTCGGCGGCAGCCGCCGCCGTAAAGGCGAAGGTGGAAACCACCGTATCCTTGACCTCGCTGATCCATTCCAGCCGCCCGCCCAGGCCGGCCCGCTGAGTGCTGAGCCACTGGCGTTTTATCAGCTTACCCGCGCCGGACAGACCCCCGGCCGGGGAGCCGTCGGGCCGCACCGCGACGATCTCGGCGCTCCAGGGCCGGCCAGCTTCAGCGAAACCGCCGGAGGCTTTTACGCCGAAATACAAGTTGGCCTTATGAATGAAGGCCGAGGCGCGGCCGAACAGCCGCTGACGCTCGGGATCGGAAACGCCGGCCTCGAAAGAGGCGCGCAGCGCGTTGCCAGAGCCGCCGTAGTTTTTATCCAGCTGTACTTCTATCTCCGCCTTGCCCTTGCCGTCCAGTTCAACGCCGCCGGAACCGGCCAGCCTGTCGAAATGTTCACCCCGGAATTCGCCGCCGAAACTGTAGCCTTCCCTGCCCGGCGGCTCGTAATGAGTGCTCTCCAGCCGCAGCGTCCAGTCGGCCCGGCTGCCGGCCATGGGCGCGCCGAACAGGTACCAGCCTTCCGCGGCCGCGCGGAATTTGTCCCCGGCCAGGTAAGACGCCTCCAGCGAGCGCGCCTTAACCTCGAAGACCGCCGGCTTGAACTCTTCCACCCGGAAGGTTTCAGTGAACAGGAAAGGCCTCTCTTTGCCCCGGTAATTCCTGTATTCGTCTTCTTCGCTGCCATCTACGGCGCGGACCGAAGAAGGATCATCCTCGTAAGGCTCGGCGGCCTCCAGCGTCCAGACGCCGGTAGGGGCGGCCTCGGATATTTTATAGGCGTAGTCGAAAGAAGAGAACTCAGCGCTGACCGGCACCGTGGCTTTGAAAACCCTGTTGCCGCGGGAATCTGTTATGGACAGCTGGACCACGGGCAGGTCCAGCGCGGCCCAGTCGCCGCCGTCCAGCTTGCGGCCAAAGCCTTTGATGTCCACGGCCTCGCCGGGGCGGTACACGCCGCGCTCGGTGAACAGGGCCGCGGCGTAGCGGCGCGGGCGCGGGAACTGGTCGTAATTAACCGAGAAGCGCCAGGGCTCTACGCCGCCGGTCCAGCGGCTGTTCATTACCGCCGTGCCGTTCTTGTGTTTGGCGAACACCCAGACGGCGGGCCGCTGCCAGCGCGGCCAGTCGGTTATGCCGAGCTTCAGCCAGCCGGGCGCGTCGGCGAAGCCCTGCTTGTCGGTGGTCCCGGTCCAGAGCACTTTATTATTGTCGTCGCGCATCTCTACGGGTATCCCCGCGGCGGCGCGGCCCGTCTTGAGGAAGCTGGTCCAGATAAGGGTGGAGTCCTGCGAGCTCTTGAGCGTCAGGCCGACGCGCGTTATATTGTCCAGCGCGCGGTAATCGCTGCCGTGCGGCGCGGGCGTCCTGAGAAAGCCGAAGCCGCCGCCCTCGGGGCCGAACCCGTCGTGCTCCAGGAAGGTGAGCAGCCGGGAGTTGCGATCGTTTTCGGTGGGGCTCCAGGATTTCTGCTCCGCCGTATCCACCAGCGCCTCGTTGCGCATATGGCCGAGCATGAACGGTATAAGGTTCTCCTGTCCGACGCGCCCCTTCAGCAGGTTCAGCGCCGGGGCGTTGACCGCCGTGAAGGGATGCCGCGCCGGGAGATAGCCTTCAAGTATGCCGAAGCCAGTCGGCATCTCCCAGTAAGGGCAGTAATCCAGCGGGCCCAGCGAAAACTCCAGGGCTTCCCCCAGTTTGTTGCCGAAAATATCGGCGAATTCAGGAGAGAGCTTAAAATCGTAGACGGTTTCGGCCTTGAACAGCTCATAGGGCAGCTGCAGCCGGGCTATGCGGGCATGCTGGTCGCCATAGCTCTGGCGGCCGGCCTCTTCAGGCCGCAGCGGCGGCATGGCGGAAGAAGGGCTCACCGACATGTGCGCGTAGAGTTCGGAATATTTCACCGGGTTGGAAAAGCCGAGGCTGAAAGTCTCCGGGAGGCAGGCGTTCTTCGGGCTTTCCTTGAGGAAGAAGCTGAAATACGGCTCGAAGTTTATCTCCTGGCCCTGCGCCAGGCCCAGGCTGCCCTCCGCGGCCGGCGTGCCGGCGCGGAAACGCAGGGTGTAGGCGTGGTCGGGCTTGAGTTTCTCGGCGGGGCGCACGGCCAGTACCGTGCCGGTGGAGATCCCCTGCCAGGGGTAGGGCCAGATCTTTTTAACTTCCTCGTCTTTGGCCAGGCGCACCCCGGCCAGCACCGCCCGGGTCTCGTTCTGCGGGGACCGCTCTTCCAGCACCACCGTATCCCTGGCCCTGGCCGAAGACATGGGCAGATTGAAGGCGGCGTAGAGCACCGTGTCCAGCGGCAGCCAGAGCTGCCCGTCGTGGGGCGCGCTGGCTTTTATGGCGGGCCGCACGGTCTCGAAGAACCACTCGGTGTCCTCTCCCAGCGCCTGGCCGCCGTAGGCGAATCCTCGCTTTATGCGCGCGGCGTAAAGCGAGGCCGTCCGCAGCGGCGCGGCCGGCTCGAAGGCCACGGTCTGGGTACCCTGCCAGCGGCAGCGGCCCGCCAGGGGCTTTATGTCCTTGAAGTCCGCCAGCGCGGCCGAAGTATAATCCTCGTACTTCTGCTGCCCCGGCAGGAAGTCCTTTATCTCGAAGACTTCAAGCGGGCAGGCCTCGCCCATTTTCCCGGCCGAGCTCAGCGCCGCCATGGGCCGGTTGAAGGTGGCCGTAATCGCCCGGGAAGCGTTCATGTCCGCGGTCGGGCCGTGCGGGGTTTTGGAAACCACCAGGACCTGCGCCGCCGCCGGCGCCGCCAGGACCGCCGCGCAAAAAATGGAAATGATTGTTTTTTTCATAGGGCCCCTCTAAGTCTTCAATTCCTATTATATAAAAGGACGCGCTGGGCGGGTAAAAAAGCGCCCTTACGTTTTTTAATATAATAAATTTATGAGATTAATCCTTTTTCCCCTGCTTATCCTGCTGCCCTTCAACCTTTTTGCCAAGGCGGTAAAGAAGCCCGAGGCCAATATCGAAAAGCGCCAGGCCCCTAAGAACGCGGAGGCGCCTGTCATACTCACCACCGCCGCGCCGAACTTCTGCCTGTTCGGCGGCCAGTCCGGCAAGGCCCACCACGGCGAGGCGTCCTTCATGTCCGTGGTCTGGAAGAACGACGTAATCTACGTCGGAGAGACCCACGACCAGCCCCTGGACCACGCCGCGCAGTACGAGGCGCTGAAAGCCATGAAGATAGCCCGCGGCTCCAGGATAGCCGTAGGCTTCGAGATGCTCAACCAGACCCTGCAGCCGGTCCTGAACGACTATGCCGAAGGCAAGCTGACCGAAGCGGAATTCCTGGCGAAGATCGACTGGCAGAAGGAGTGGGGCTTCGACTACGCCATGTACAAGCCGCTGTTCGACTTCATAGTGCAGAACAAGCTGCGCGCCATAGCCCTGAACGTGCCCAAGAAGGTGGTGGGGAAGATAGCCCGCACGGGCCTGGAGAGCCTTACGCCGGAGGAGAAGCAATACCTCCCGGAAAAAGTGGAGATAACCCAGCATAAGAAATACAACGATTACCTCAAAGCCACCTTCGGCGGCCACGGTTCTTCCCCGATGGCCAAGATGTTCACCATGGAAAATTATCTCGCCTCTATGGCCGCCTGGAACGAGGGCATGGGCGCGCGCGTGGCCGATTTCCTCACCCTGAACCCGGGCTACGCCGTGCTGGTCATAGCCGGCAACGGCCACCTGCTTTACAACGCCGCCATACCCGCCTCGGTCAAAGCCCGCGTCAAAGACGTGCGCCAGGCCTCCTTCTACACCGAGAACGCCGAAAAATGCCCGGAGACCATGCCCAAAGAACACAAGGACATGGCCAACTACGTGTGGTACATCAACCACCCGCCCAAGCCCGAGCCCGCCCCCGCGGCCAGCCCCATGCCGTCCCTCAGCACCACCACCCTTTCACTCCCCCCCTCTACCTCCCCAGTGCCGGGGAAGTAGCGTAAGAATGGCTCTTTCATATCGGGCGGCCTAGCGCAGGCGAATAGAACTGCAGGTTTGTGGGGCTGGCAGGGGTGTTATTCCCCGAACCCTGGAAGATGGGAACCGTTGCGCGGTTCCCCCCCTAGCACTTTAGTCTGTTCCTTCAGCTCTTTGGATTTTCCTGCGTGAAAAACTCCGACTCACGCACTAAAGTGCTGGGGCCCCCCCTTCCCCAAAGGGTTCGGGGAACAACACCCCTGCCGCCCACGGCTTCAGCAGGATTTTCAACTGCGAGAGTTGCGTCTACGAGATACGGAGGGGGCCGGCCGGGGAGGGGTTCCGTGCGACTTTGGGGAAGGGGGTCCCGCCCTTAATTTCCCAAAGGGCGGGGGGAACCGCGCAACGGTTCCCCTCTGCCCAGGAGCACGGGGCCCCTCCCCGGCTGGCACCCGACTGGGCTTCTCGCGGATCCACTTCGGCGGATTTACTTCGAATGAAAAAAATATTCGGCAGCTACATGGAAGGGTACAAGTCCTTTCACCCGGACGCGAGGCGGTTCCTGGTGCTGTCTTTTTTGCAGGCCTTCGCCGCCAATATCTTCGGCCTCGTCTTCAACCTCTACGTACTGGAGCTAGGCTACACCCGCGACTTCCTCGGCACCCTCGGCGCCATCCCCGGCCTCACCATCGCCGCCCTCGCCATCCCGCTGGCCCTCTTCTGCTCCGGCCTCTCCGCCCGCAAGACCATACTCGCCGCCATGGCCTTAAGCCTCGCCGCCATGACCGGCATGAGCTTCTTCACCAGCCGCGCCGCCCTGATGCTCTTCTCCGTGCTCGCCGGCACCGCCGGCGCCCTGATGGCCATCACCGCCATGCCCCTGATGGCCAGCCTCACCTCCGACGAAGACCGCCAGCGCCTGTTCAGCGCGCAGTACGCCTCCTCCATGATAGCCGCCTTCCTCGGCAACCTCGCCTCCGGCTGGCTCACCGCCCTGTGGTCCGCGGCCCTCTATGGCGGCGCCGAAACCTCCGGCGCCTACCGCCTCACCCTGCTCACCGCCTGCATAATGCTGCTCGCCTCCGCCCCTTACGCCTTCGGGATGAAAGAGCGCAAGCGCTCCGGCCCCGCCAACGGCGCCGCGGCCTTCGCCGGCCTGGCCATCGGCCCCGCGCTGATGGTGCTGGCCCCGCAGCTCATCGTGGCCTTCGGCGCCGGCATGATCATTCCCTACCTCAATATCTTTTTCAAATCCGGCTTCGACCTGCCGGTGGCCGCCCTCGGCTACTGCATGGCCCTGATGCAGCTGGCCATGGCGGCCGGCGCCATGATAGGCCCGGCCACGGTGCGGCGCTATGGCCGCGTGCGCGCCCTGATAACCTTCCAGACCCTCTCCATTCCTTTCCTGGCCCTGATGGGCTTCTCCGGCGCGCTGCTGCCCGCCCTGCTGGCCGCCTTCGCCCGCACCATGCTGATGAACGCCGGCTGGCCCATCTACAGCGTCTTCATGCTGGACCATTTCCAGCCCGCCCAGCACCAGGCCGCCAGCGCCCTCTATACCACCTGCTGGAACCTGGCCAACAGCGCCGGCGCCCGCCTCAGCGGCCGCCTGCAGATGGACTTCGGCTTCACCCTGCCCTTCCTCATCACCATCACCTGCTACTGCGCCGCCACCCTGCTGCTGAGCCGCAAGTTCCTCAAAGAAGACAGCAAAAAGGCCGTCCTCCCGACGGCCATAAAAGAAGAAATAGAATAGGCCCGCCGAAGCGGGCCTATTTCAGCGCAAAGATCTTGCGCGGTTTATTTAGGCAGCGGCTGCGTCCAGACGGCGTAGCGCTCGCCGAAGGCGGACAGCGTCCAGCCCGCGCCGGGGTTCCAGCCCCAGTTCTTGCCGAGCTTCACCACCACCCGGCTGTTGTCGCCGTCTATCACGGCGGCGTAAAGCTCGTTGGTGGCCTCCAGTATGGCCATGCGGCTGGTGGAGTGCACACCGGCGGCCTTCCGGGTATTGAGCAGGGCCTGCAGCTTGCCGCGGTACTCGGAGCCCCAGTCGAAGAAATGCGGCCAGAACACCGACGGGATGCCGGGGTGGGTCAGGATATAGGCGTAGCCCATCAGCCGCTGCGTCTTGTACTCGGCCGAGGCGTTGGGCAGGAAGTTCACGTCGCGCGGGCTGGTGTCGTGGTTCTCGACGAAGGTCACGGACTTGGCCGGCCACCAGCCTATCATGCCGGAGGGGCGGTCGCCGTCCCGGAGCAGCTCGTAGCGCTCCGTCTCCACGGCCGAGACCAGGTTATAGCGGGTGGTAAAGTCGAAAACGGTGGCGGCGTTCCGTTTGTCCGGGGAACTGTCGGTGGAGTCTATCCAGTTGGCCAGCAGCTGGCGGTTGGCGTCGTAGAATTCGCCCACGGAGAAAACGGGCGCCGAGGCGGCGTCGTACATGCCGACGTAATGGCCCGGGTAGCCTTTCACCATGTCGTAGCGCCAGCCGTCGAAACCGACGGTGTTCTTGAGCCAGCGCAGGAAAACCTTGGAGTCTTCCTGCACCACGGGGGCGCGGTGGTCCAGGTCGCGGCAGCCGAAGTCGCCCTGGCCCTCGTCGTCGTACATGCTCTTGGGCGAGCCCTGCCATTCGTCGTTGCGGACTATCGTGGTGGTGGGCCAGTCGGGGTTGGTGTAGTCGGCCCAGTCCTTGGTGCCGTTGCGGTGGTTCAGCACGATGTCGGCCACCACCTTCACGCCGGCCCCGTGCATGGCCTTCACGGCGCGCAGCAGATCCTCTTTCTTGCCCCACTGGGAATCCAGGTTGTACCACTGGTTTGGATAGTAGCTGCCGTTGGAGACGGGCGGGAACCAGATCAGGTCGAAGCCGGCCCGGCCCACGTCGCCGGCCCTGTCGGCCAGCACGCCCCACCAGCCCTTCGGCGGATGGTACCAGTAATCGTCGGCGAACCAGTGGAAGCCCTGCAGCAGCACCAGCTTGCTGCGCTCGGTATCCACGCGCTGCTGCTTGCCGGGCTTGAAGACAGAATCGGAATAAAGCTTCCTGGCGTTGAGCCAGTCGGCGCGCGGCCTGTCCAGCGGGGAATTTTCCAGGCGGTCCGGCTGCGGCGAGGGCAGGGTGAATTCGTAAGGTCCGGCCTCGGTTCTCAGGAGGTCGGCGGCTGGCCCCGCGCTGAGGGCGGAAAGACCGGGAATCAATAGGATGGAAGCTGCTGAAAACAGTTTAAAAAAACCGGCTTTTGAACGCATGTCTTCTCCCCTTAACGCAGTCTACTATGACATTATAGTATACAGCACCCCGCCCGAACCGCAAGTACCTAAGGGCCTAAACCCCGCTGGGCCCCGGAAAGACCGGCTAGCAGGACACCAGGTCCACGCTGAAGGCGGCGTCATTGAGCACCAGGTTCAGCGTCTGGCCGGAGGCCTCGCCGTAGATGTAGTTGCTCTCCTGCAGGGCCTCGTTCCAGCGCTTGAACTCCTCGCGGTGCCAGGCCCATACCTCCACCTTGTCCGCGTTGCGCACCTCTTTCTTCAGCACCTCGCGCTGGCGGCGGCCGGCGGGCTCGTCTTCCTTCAGGATAACCAGCCGCCCGTCCTTTATGCGCCGGGCCACCTTGGTAAGCTTGTTCAGCGCCACGTTGCCGCACTCCACCCAGACCTTGATGCCGCCTATGCCGTCGGGCACCATCAGGTCGGGCACGAAGCCGATGTCGGCCAGGGCGTGGTCGGCCGGGCCGGGCTCCACGGGCTCGCCGTCGAAAAAGAGGATGGCCGCGGCCAGGCGCAGGGCCAGGTGGTCGTGGGTCTCCTCCTCGCTGCCGACGATGATGACGCGACGGGAGCCGCCGTTTATATTGAGTTCGCAGCGCAGGGTCATAATTTACATTCTTTCCAGCAGGGCCAGGGCCGCGGCGGCACGCCTGGCGGCCGCTCCCTTCATGGGCTCAAAGACATCGTCTTTAGGGCCGGGGCCGGAAAGCCTTATCCTGTACGGCTGGCCCAGTTTCCCGGTTATCAGGCCGTAGGCCGTGAGTTCGGCAAAATCCTCGGCCCAGGACTTGGAACCGTAAAGCGAAGCGAAGGGAGTGCCTGAAAAACCCTTGTAAACCCCGTAGGCGTCGGACACCTTGATCTTCGGCCCGCCGCCGAAGCCGTAGAAGGTCAGGCTGTCGCGGCTCCAGAATTCGTTGCGCGAAAAAGGCCGCGAATGAGAGTCCCAGACCTCCGTGAAAAGCCCCCCGTCGGGCCGGGCGGGCACGCGGCTCGCTTCCGGCTGGCTGGGATCCACCAAGGGCGTAACCCCGCGCATCTGGTCCACGGCGTGCGCCGCCTCATGAAAAAGAGCGTAGGCCAGGCCCTTGTATTTGCGGCCGGCGTCCACTGAAACGGCCCAGCCCGCGCCGGGGCTAAAGCAGCTGCTTTCCCTTTCGGTAAGGGTCTCAGACAAGGTCTGCCTGAAAGACGCCGGGTTCAGCGTCATGTGGAAATATAGTTTGCCCTTTTCGTCCAGCACCCAACTGACCATGCCGTTGCCCTGGAAGCCTTCCAGGAAGTACAGGCCGACGCAGCTCTCCCTGAACACGCGCTCGGCTACCGGCGGCATCAGCCTGAGGTATTCGAGCACCAGGGCCCGCTCTTCGGCGGTGGGCATATAGGATTTATAACCGGGGCGGCCGTCCATGAGCCGGTACTGCTCCAGCAATTTTTCCGGCATCGCCCCTATGCGGTCCTCGAACCGGACGGCCGGGTCATAACTGAAGGTTTCCAGCCTGCCCATCATTGGGATCTCGGCGGCCGGCTGTTTTTTAGAACAGGAGGCCACCGACAGCGCGGCGAACAGCGCCAGGGCCAGGGCCGCGGCCTTACTCATCCTTGTCCTCAGCTTCGCTCTCTTCGGCCTTGCTCTCTATAAAAAGCTTCATCACGCATTTGGCGCAGTCGAACTCCAGCCTGAAGCGGTGCCCTTCCCCGTCTTCCAGGTACAGCGGCTCCACCTCTTTGCCTTTCTTGCACAGGCCCAGCCGGCGGCGCAGGCAGTACTTCATGGTCATTAGCGGCTTGTTGGTCAGGTCCGCCCCGCCCTCGGCCGCCGGGCCGATCTCTTTCACGCCGTGCCGTTTGTAAAAAGCCGCGGCGCGCGAATTGAACACGTTGCCGGTATAGTCCAGCTTTTCTTCCGGGTACGGGAACTCGTTGGGAACGATCTTGGCCTGCTCCCGCTCGGGCGCGGGCGGGACCGCCCTCTCCAGCGCCGCCAGGGCCTCGCGGCGCAGATCGTTGAGCGCGGCTACCGGCAGGAAATAGGGCTTGGAAAGTTTCAGGTCCAGCGCCTCCAGCCAGAAATCGGTTTCGCCCAGCTTGGAAAGCTGCTTCTTTATGGTCTCCAGCGCCTGCTCGGCCTTCTGCGCCGGGGCTTTCACGCCGCGCCACCTGGCCTCCCCCGCCGCCCCCCGCTCGTCGGTGGCCTTCAGCACGAAGCCGCCTTCGCAATCCGCGAATTCCAGCTTCAGCGCCAGCTTGCGCTGCGCCGTGCCGTGCTCCACCGAGCGGATGAACTCTTTGTCGAGGTTGCGGTAGATCAGGGTGCCGTTCTCCATGCCCTTCAGGTTGTCGGCGCGCACGCGGCCTTCCAGGACGCCGTTCACGAACGAGCCGGCCAGCTTGCCGTCCTTGCCGAAATACGAGATGCCGTCTCCGGGATGCAGCTTCTCGGCGCAGTGCAGCCTGAAAGAACCCAGCCGCACGTCGGTGGCCGGACCCAGCGCTTCGCCGACGAATTTAGGGGTGTCGGGAGAGGCGATGTCCGAGGGGTTGCCGTCCATGAAATATTCGGTATAGCCCCGGTTGAAGGTCTTGGCCGGGTTGGGCTCGAAACTGATGACGCTTTTACCCAGTGAAGGGCGCGAGCAGCCTTTCTTCGCCAGCACCTTGTCCAGCTCGCGCCGGTAGTAGGCGGTGATGTTGCGCACATAGTCCCTGTCCTTGAGGCGTCCCTCTATCTTGAACGAGGTGATCCCGGCCGCGGCCAAATTGCCGAGCCTGCGCGAGAGGTTCAGGTCCTTCAGGGAGAGCAGATGTTTGTCGGCGCTGATCACCCCGCCGGCGGCGTCCTTCAGGGTGTAGAGCTTGCGGCACGGCTGGGCGCATTCGCCGCGGTTGCCGCTGCGGCCGCCGTGGGCGCAGCTGAGGTAGCACTGTCCGCTGTAAGAAACGCAGAGGGCGCCGTGCACGAAGAATTCCAGTTCTACGGAGGTCTGGGCCCTTATGGCCTTGATCTCGGCGAGGGTCAGCTCGCGCGCAAGGATTACGCGCTTGAAGCCGGCCTTCTCGAGGAACAGCACTTTTTCCGGCGTGGCGCTGTGAGCCTGCGTGCTGGCGATGAGCGGGATCGGGGGCAGGCCGCCCTCGAGCAGGCCCATGTCCTGTATTATCAGCGCGTCGGCGCCGGCCTCCCAGAGGGAGTGGGCCAGCTTGCGCGCCCGCGGCAGTTCCTCGTCGGAAAGTATGGTGTTGAGCGCGACGTATACCTTGGCGCGGTATTTGTGCGCGTACGAGGCCAGGCTGGCGATGTCGGAGACGCTGTTGCCGGCCGTAGCGCGCGCGCCGAAGCGCTCCGCGCCTATGTAGACGGCGTCGGCGCCGCAGTTCACGGCGTCAATGCCGCAGGCCAGGTCCTTGGCCGGCGCGAGAAGTTCGAGAGTGTTCATAGTGTTTCCTTAGTATGCCGACCACGGCCGGCCGTGCGTGTCCGGGTGCGTGCAGTCAATGAAGATCACCGGCGCCGACGGCACCGAGACCTCGTAGCCCCAGCCCCCGGTGTCGCGGGGCGGCTCGCCCCTGTAGACGGCGGCCGCCGCGGTCGCCCCGTGAGGGAAGCCGGTGAACCGCTCGTCCCAGAGCGGGGGCAGTTCTTTCAGGAACCCCTCGTCCCTGAGCGCCTCGAGCCTGGCCGGGTAGGCGCCTTTCACGGCGCGGTACTGCTCGGCCGCCGACCGCAGCGCGGCCAGACTGCTCTTGTTCTCCCCCTCCCCCACGTAGCGAAAAACGTCCACGGCCTTGGGCCAGATGGTCAGGGCGGGCAGGATCACGGCCAGGACTATCCAGCAGACCTGCCAGGCGGCCGCGGACTTCTCCGGGTAAACGCGGTCGGTCACTATGTCCCAGGTCTTGCGCCAGATGCGCCAGGTGAAGAAGAGCAGCAGGCCGGCCACGGCCGCCCCGAACAGCGCGTTCGGCAGCAGGCGCCACGCCACTCCCATGGGGAAGAACAGCACCCTGAGCAGCGTAGAAAGAGAGAACCCGGCGTAGATCAGCGCCAGCGCGCTTACCGGCAGCAGCCAGGCGGCGCGCAGCGCCAGCACCAGCCGCACATACTTGCGGGAGGGGCGCGGCGGGGGCTGGTCCTTCATACCGCGCCGCGCCCCGCCGGCAGGGCGGCGTAATTCGAGTCTATCCTGTAGTACTGGTAAGTGAGCTTCGCCACTTTAGCTATGAAATTCTTGGCCATGGTATAGTTCGCCGATTCGCTGGTCAGCACCGCTATCACGAAGTCGCCCCGCGGGGAGAAGACTATGCCCACATCGTGGCAGGACTTGCGCAGCAGGCCGGTCTTGTGGCCGATCTCCCAGCCGAGCGGCAGGCCTTTGCGCAGGCGGCTGCGGCTCTTGGTGTGCTTGAGCACGTCCAGCATGAACTCGCTGGCCTCCCGGCTCACCAGCTCGCCGGCGTAGATGCGCTCCATCAGCGAGCCCATCTCCCGGGCGGTGGTGTAGTTCTCGCGGCGCACCGGCCGGGAAGACAGGCTCATCCCTTCCGGGGTGATATTGGTCTGCTCGAGGCCCATCGCGGAGAAAGCGGAAGACAGGTAGTCCATCCCGACGGCGTCTATCAGCATCTTCGTGGCGGTATTGTCGCTCTCGGTGATCATCTTGTAGATGATCTCCATCACGCTCAGGCTGGTGCCGTCGCGCACCCACTTCAGCGAGCCCGACCCGCCCACGCGCCCGCCGCGCGTAAGCCTTATCTGGGTATCCAGGCTGAGGGCGCCGGCGCGGATCTTCTCGAAGACGGCGGCCATTATCGGCACCTTTATCAGGCTGGCCGAGGGAAATTTCCTGTCCGAATTGTAGTCCCAGGTTTTGCCGGTCTCGAGGTCCTTGATGTAGATCCCGACGCGGCCGCGGTAGGAACGGGATATCTTTTCCAGGTCCTCCACCATCTCCCGCCACTCTGCGTCCTTTATCGGGACCTCCACTACCTTTTTAGGCTCCGGCTGGGGAGCCAGGCTTTTGCTTATCAGCGTGCCGGCGCGCCAGACGGCGAAGCCCCCGCCCGCGGCAATCAGCACGGCCAGCACCAGCTTGCCCGCCAGGCGGTAATAGCCTCCCCCGCCCGGTTTCTGCGCCGGGGCGGGAGGGCTGTGGGGATGGTGATGCGCGTGGTGCTGCTGCAAGGTGTAATCCCCGGGAAGGGCTTACTGGACCTTCAGTTCCAGTTCTTCGCCCTCGCCCTTGTAATCCACTTTCAGGACGTCGCCCTGCTTCATCGAGCTGTTCAGGAGGAACTCGGCCATCGGGTCCTCCAGGAATTTCTGCACGGTGCGGATGAGCGGGCGGGCGCCGTAGTTCGGATCGAAGCCTTTCTTGACCAGGAAGGTCTTGGCCGCCTGGGTGATGGTGAACTTCACTCCCTTGGCGTCGAGCTTCTTGGTGACCTTCACCAGGCTGAGCTCCAGGATCTTCTCGGTGTCGGCCTCGGTCAGCGGGCGGAACACAATGACCTCGTCGATGCGGTTGATGAACTCGGGGTTGAAGACGCGCTTCACCTCGTCCATCACGGTGTCCTTCATCTCTTTGTAGTCCTTCTCCTTGTCGTCGGCGGGCATGAAGCCGAGGGTCTTGCCCTTGGAGATCAGGCGGGCGCCCACGTTGGAGGTCATGATGAGGATGGCGTTCTTGAAAGAGACCTTGTGGCCCAGGCTGTCGGACAGGACGCCCTCGTCCATGATCTGCAGCAGGATATTGAACACGTCGGGGTGGGCCTTCTCGATCTCGTCGAGCACGACGACGGAGTAGGGCTTGCGGCGCACCAGCTCGGTGAGCTTGCCGCCTTCTTCGTAGCCGACGTAGCCGGGGGGCGCGCCGATGAGGCGGCTCACGGAGAACTTCTCCATGTACTCGCTCATGTCGATGCGGACCATGGCCTCCTCGTTGCCGAACATGAAATCCGCCAGCACGCGGGCCAGCTCGGTCTTGCCGACGCCGGTGGGGCCGAGGAAGATGAAATTACCTATGGGCCGCTTGGGGTCCTTCATGCCGGTGCGGGAGCGCTTTATGGCCTGCGACACTATGGTGACGGCCTCGTCCTGACCGATGAGGCGCTTGTGGATCTCGGCCTCCATGTGCTGCAGCTTCTGGGTCTCGGTCTCGGTCATGCGCATGACCGGGATGCCGGTCCACTTGGAGGCTATCTGCGCTATATCCTCTTCGGTCACTTCCGGGAAAACCTTGTCGCGGCCTTCGCGCCACTTCTTGCGCGCGTCCTCGAGGGCCTTCTTGAGCTCCTTCTCGTTGTCGCGCAGCTTGGCGGCCTTCTCGTACTCCTGGCCGTAGATGGCGGCGTTCTTTTCCTTGGCGGCCTCTTCGATCTCGGCCTCCTTCTCCTTGAACTCCGGCGGGGCCACGGACAGCTTCAGGCGGGCGCGGGAGCCGGCCTCGTCGAGCAGGTCGATGGCCTTGTCGGGCAGGGCGCGGTCGGTGATATATTTATCGGACAGCTGGGCCGCGGCGAAGATGGCCGGGTCGGTGTACTTGCACTTGTGGTGGCTCTCGTACTTATCCTGGAGGCCCTTGAGTATCTCTATGGTCTCCTCGACGCTCGGGGACTCCACGACCACCGGCTGGAAGCGGCGCTCAAGGGCCGGGTCGTGCTCGATGTGCTTGCGGTACTCGTCGAAGGTGGTAGCGCCGATGCACTGCAGCTCGCCGCGCGCGAGCGCGGGCTTGAGCATGTTGGAGGCGTCGATGGCGCCCTCGGCGGCGCCGGCGCCTATGACGGTGTGCAGCTCGTCGATGAACATGATAATGGAGTTCTTGGCCTTGCGGATCTCTTCGATGATGCCCTTGAGGCGCTGCTCGAACTCGCCGCGGTACTTGGTGCCGGCCACGATGGACGCGAGGTCCAGCGACAGCAGGCGCTTGCCGATGAGGGTGTCGGAGATCTCGCCGGCGGCTATCTTCTGGGCGAGGCCTTCCACGATGGCGGTCTTACCCACGCCGGGCTCGCCTACGAGCACGGGGTTGTTCTTGGTGCGGCGGCCGAGCACCTGGATGACGCGGTCTATCTCGTTGGAGCGGCCGATGACGGGGTCCAGTTTGCCTTCCTTGGCCATCTGGGTCATGTCGCGCGCGAATTCGTCGAGGATGGGGGTCTTGGTCTTGCCCTTGGGACCGGCATGCGCGTGGCCCTTGGCGGGCGGGGTCTGGGATTCCTTGGGGGAATCTTTCTGTTCCATCTCGCCGAGGATGCTGAGCACCTCTTCGCGGACGGTCTCGAGCTTGAGGCCCAGGTTCTCGAGGACGCGGGCGGCCACGCCTTCTTCCTCGCGGATGAGGCCGAGCAGGATGTGCTCGGTGCCGATGTAGGAGTGGCTCATGTGCTGGGCCTCTTCCACGGCGTACTCAAGAACTTTCTTGGCGCGGGGCGTGAAGGGTATCTCGCCCAGCAGCATCATGTTGTCGCCGGTGCCCACGATCTTCTCGATCTCGGCGCGCACCTTGCGCAGGTCAATGCCCAGGTTCTGGAACACCTGGCTGGCCACGCCCTCGGAGAGGGCGATAAGGCCGAGCAAAATATGTTCGGTGCCCACGTAGTCGTGGTTGAGGCGCTTGGCCTCCTCCTGAGCTATCAGTATCACGCGCTGCGCCCTGTCGGTAAACCTGGTTCCCATGTAGTCCTCCGTGTATTAGAAGCCAAAAATCCGTTGAACAAATAAATAACTTCGGCGAAATGCTAAACGCCGAAGTTATATTATATATAAATTGAGGGACGCTGCTTAGTTTTTGAGTTATTTTAAGCCTATCACCCTGCGCCCCCTTGCGGCAAGCAAGCACAAACCGCTGCTGCTGACTTTAAGTTCGCGCGCCAAATCCTCGCCTTTCATACCGCACTCTTCCTTGGCAAGGAAGCAATACGCGGCCCTGGCAGCCGATATCCGCCGCGCGCGGCTGGAGCTTGTTATTTCAGCATAACTGATCCCGAATTCTCCCTCTATTCTTGCCAACAGGCCGGCCTTTGTCATTCCTCCCATCTCACGCCCGTCCTTGCTGGCAATAAGCTTTTCCACAAAACCGCTGCTCCCCAGAACCCGGCTATCGAATCCGCCTTTTGCACCGGATTTCTCGAGTTCCGAAGCGGCACCAGTAAATTTACACCCCGCGGTGCCCGGGTATTCCCCGTTTGCCTGCCTGAGATAAGCCTCTTCAAGATGCTCGAGATAATTGCTCACCGCATCCCGGCCTTTTTCCCCGAAATAGGAAAGCGCGCACTCCCTGTCCACGAAATCAGCCGGCCGCGCCCCTGTTAAGGCCCCGTGACCGCACCAGCGATAAGCGGCCAACCCCGGGATATCCGCCACCAGTTTCGCACGCAACGGGTTCAGGTGCACATAAGGCAGCAGTTCCTTAAGGTAGGCGTCGGCCTCGCAGATTATGGTCTTATACCTGTTTTGGAACAGATGCCCGGCGCGCTCGTATTTCCGGTTGAAATGTACGGCGTAACCGGTAAGCAGCCGCCGCATGAGTTCCGCAAGCGTCCGCTCCCCCCGCAGAATAACCAGGTGGAAATGATTCGGCATCAGGCACCAGCCAAGGCATTTTGCCCCTGCCGCATCCAATAATTCGCGAAACCGCGCCGTAAAATCCTCATAATCTGATTCTTCCAGAAAGATCTTCCTGCGCTCGTTCCCCCGGGATATCACGTGATACAGGCAACCCGGAACATCCAATCTCGGTTTACGCGGCATATTCCCCCCTTCGGGATAGTTCCCCCGCCAACGTAAATAGGATAGCAGTCCATCCCGACAACCGCCTGTCGGGATAAACTTGCGGATAAAATTATTTTTTTGACGATTACTACTGGAATCCGAAACAACTCAAAAACTAAGCAGCGTCCCCATTCCTCCGACTAAATCTTACTACCTTCGTTTCCTTCTTTTATAGGCGGAGAAAGCCCATACAAATGCCACCAATAACAGGATTACGGTTCCCAAAACCGACAAATCGCTCAACCCCAATTGCTTCCTCAGGGAAAACACTAAGGCTGACACTGTAACCGCAAGACAAACAAATACACCACGCCACTTATTACTCTTAATTTCGTAAATAAAATCACCACAAGCAATTTAGGGACGCTGCTTAGTTTTTGAGTTGTTTGCAACACAGAACAGACTAAAAAACCATGAAATACGCGTACAAAACCCTTCAAACAATAAAACAACTCAAAAACTAAGCAGCGTCCCCGGTTTTACCGGGTTTACACGCTCGGCTTCTACACGGGCGCGCAGGTCGCGGATTGCGCGGTCGTTCTTGTCTATGGCCAGGGCGCGGTCGAGGTCGCCGAGGGCTTCGGCGTAGCGGCGCTGGCGGAGATAGACGCCGGCGCGGCCCTGGTACGCTCTCGAATAGTTCTTGTTCAGCCTGAGCGCCGCGGCGTAATCGCCGAGGGCCGCGCCCAGGTCGCCCAGTTTCTCGTACGCCCCGGCGCGGTTATTGTAGAGCCGCTCGTCGCCCGGGGTTATTTTAAGCGCGGAGGAAAAATCAGCCGCGGCTTTCTTGTATTCCCCCAGCGAGAAATAAGCCGCGCCGCGGCCCGCCAGCGCGCCGCCCTGCGCCGGGTCCAGGTCCAGGGAGGCGCTGAAATCGGCGGCTGCCTTTTCATGTTCTCCGGCCTGAAGCAAGACGAAGCCCCTGCTGTAATAGGCCTGGGCGTTTTTGGGATCCAGGGCGAGGGCTTTCTCCGCGTCGCCGAAAGCGCCTTCCAGATCGCCGAGCCTCAGGCGCGCGTCCGCGCGCTGGGCGTAAGCTTCCGCGAAATCGGGGTGCAGTCCCAGGGCCGCCGTGAATTCCTTCACCGCCTGGTCCGGGCGGTTGAGGATGAGCAGGGCCAGCCCTTTATTGAACCGCGCCGGGGCGTGGTCCGGGTTCAGCCGCAGGGCGCTTTCAGCGTTCGCCAGGGCGCAGTCGTGATCCTTGCGCTCAAGGCAGGCCCGGGCCAGGCGGGTATAGGTCTCGAAAGAGTTAGGGCGGCAGGCCAGCGCGGCCTGGTAATCGGCTTCGGCGCGCGCGCGGTCTCCGCGCTCCAGGTAGACGTTCCCCCGGTTCAGGTAAGCCTGGCAGTTGCCCGGCTCCAGTTCCAGCGCGCGGCGGAAATCGGCGAAGGCCTTGTCCAGCTCTTTCATCCCGGCGTACACGGCCCCGCGGTTCACGTAGGCCTTGGCCAGGTCAGGGCTCAGCCGGGCAAGCCTGTCGGCGTCGGCCAGGGCCGGGGCGTACTGCCCCCGGCGGTAGTATTCCAGCGTGCGGTTGGTCAGGGCTATTTCGCAGTCGGGGTCCGCCTTCAGCGCGTCGGTCCACAGGGAAAGATTGTCCCGCCACACCAGGGTCCGCGCCCGGGCCAGCACGCCGAACCAGAGCAGCAGCAGCGCCGCGGCCGGGATCAGCAGGCGGCGCAGGCCCGGGTAGCGGTCGAGCGCGGCGCAGAAAAACACCCCCGCCAGGTAAAAAGGGCCGATATACGGGATATAGGTGTAATGGTCGAAAGCCGGGCTGGGCGAGACCGGCAGGAACTGCAGCCCCGGCAGCACGGTCACGAGGAAGAACAGGGTCCCGAACACCACCCTGCGGTCGCGGCGCGCCAGGTAGAGGACGGGGGCGAAGAAGGCCAGCGCCGTCAGCGGCGAGAGCAGGTACTTAAGCGGCAGGTAGCCGCCGGTCTTCAGGGGATACGGGTAGAGCGGGCTCAGGTCCACAGGCAGAAACAGCCGCTTCACGTAAGCGAGCAGGCCGTAGATCGCCACGGCGAAATTGTCGAACCTGGTGTAGGCCTCGCGGCTGAAATAAACTTTTTCCTGGTCAGCGGAATACAGGGCCAGGGCGGTAAAGAAACCGGCCAGCGCGAAATGCGGCAGCTTCTCCAGCAGGGCCGCCCTGTCGAACTTCCTGCCGGCCAGGTAGTCCAGCAGCAGCAGCACTGCGGGCAGCGTTATCCCCATCGGCTTGGCCGCCAACGAAAGAGCGAAGGCGGCGAGCGAAAGGAAATACGGAGTCTTTGAATTGGTTTCCCGGTATTGCTGGTAGCCCAGCACCGACAGCAGGAAGAACAGGCCGAACAGCAGGTCTTTCCTTTCGGAGATCCACGCCACCGACTCCACATGCATGGGGTGGATGGAGAACAGCAGCGCCGCCAGGAAGGCGGCGGCGGTCTTCCCGGATAGTTTAAGCACGACGAGGAAGACCAGCAGGGCGTTAGCCAGGTGCAGCAGCAGGTTCACCGCATGGAAGGCTCCCGGGTTCAGGCCGAAGAAGCGGTAGTCCACGGCGAAGCTGAGCAGCGGCAGGGGCTTGTAGAGCCCCAGGTGGAAGGTGGTGAAGAGGGTCTTTACGCTTTCGAAAGAAAGCTGTTTGATAAGCGGGTTTTCGGTTACGTAAACGCAGTCGTCCCAGTCCAGGAAGCCGGCCCGCATCACCGGCAGCAGCACCGCCAGCGAGACCGCCAGCAGGGCCAGGGCCGCCAGGATTTTTGAAGCGGGAAAGGTCTTGGGAGCCTCTGTCATTCAGCTGTTTAAGGAAGCGGCTGGCCGGCGACAGGCCCGGCGGCTCAGCCCCGGGCCTTCACCCGGATGCGGAAGCCGTCCACGGCGGTGACGTCCACCTCGGCGCCGGCGGGGATGTCTCCGGAGACGCTCTCGGCGTCCCACAGCTCTCCCTCCACCAGCACCTTGCCCTTCGGGGTAAGCGCCGTCTTGGCCAGGCCGCGCTTGTCCTTCAGGCTCTCTATGCCGGTCACCACCTTGCGCAATTGCGCCTTCAGCGCGAAGTAGGCCACGCCGGCGACCACCGCTATAAGACCGATGACAGTAGAAAGAAGCATGCTCATAGAAACCGACATCCCCCCCATGGAGGGCTGGTTGAACAGCATCAGCCCGCCCATCAGTATCGACGCCGCCCCGGCCAGCGTCAGCAGGCCGTAGCTTATCACCTTGATCTCGGCGATGAAGAACACGAAGCCCAGCAGGATCAGGGCTATGCCGGCGAAATTGGCCGACAGCGTCTGGAAAGAATAGAAGGCCATCACCAGCGACACGGCGCCAACCACGCCCGGCAGTATCAGCCCGGGGTTGTAGAGCTCGATGAACAGCCCCGCCGCGCCCAGGCTCATCAGGATCATGGCGATGTTCGGGTCCGTTATGGTGGCCAGGAACTTCTGGCGCCGCGTCTGCCTGAAATATTCCACGGCGGGGCCGGGGCATTTCAGCGCGCCGAACTCCCCGGCCCTGCGGCCGTCGGCCTTGGCGAAGAATTCCTCCAGGTCCACGGCCACGAAATCCGCCACGCCGGCCTTCACGGCCTCGCCGGCCGGGATGGAGTCGCTCTTGGTAACGGCGCTCACCGCCCATTCCACGTTGCGCCCGGACTTCTGCGTGATGGACTTCATGTAGGCCGAGGCGTCGTTGAGCACCTTGTCCTCCATCGGGTCCTTCTTTTTCTCTTCCTTGCCGTCCTTGCCGCCGGGCATGCCGGGCAGGCCGCCGCCTATCATCACCGGGTGCGCGGCGCCGATATTGGTGCCGGGCGCCATGCCCACCAGCGGCGACGCCATGGCGATGAACACTCCCGCCGAAGCCGCGCGCGCGCCGGGCGGCGACACATAGACGGCCACGGGCTTTTTGGAGGCCAGCATCTTCTTAATGATCTCGCGCATGGAAGAATCCAGCCCGCCGGGCGTGTCCAGCGCCAGCACCAGCAGGTCGGCCCCGCCGGGCCCGTTCAGCTTGTCCACCGCCCCGGCGATGAACTCCGAGGCGGCCGGGGTTATCACGCCGGAATAGGGCGCCACCAGGACGGTCTTCACCTCGTAAACTTTCTCCGCTGCCTTTTTGGGCGCGGCCCCCGCGCCTTGCGGCAGCAGGGCCAGGGCGGCTAAGAGCAGGCTTATTTTCATAAATGGTTCTCCCGGGATCATCCTATAATAATTATACCTTTTGCCGCCGCGCCGGGTGCGGGGGCAAAAAAAGAAACCGGCCCCCGCGGCCGGTCTCTCTTCGGTGGAAGCGCTCTCAGGCCAGGGCCTTGTTAACGGCCTCTATGAACTGGTCCACCTTGAAAGGCTTTTCTATATAGCCCAGCACG
Source organism: Elusimicrobia bacterium GWD2_63_28 (assembly GCA_001799895.1). Lineage (GTDB taxonomy): Bacteria > Elusimicrobiota > Elusimicrobia > Elusimicrobiales > UBA9959 > UBA9959. The sequence goes on along the minus strand of MGUI01000036.1, from coordinate 5,999 downwards.
CCCTCGTAAGCCAGCGTCTCCCTGGCGTAGGGCGTGCCGGTCACCAGCAGGCTGCGCGCGTTCTGCTTGCCCTCGTTGAAGAGCCGTATCAGCTCGGTGCCGAGCCCGTCCGGGAACATGAAATCTGTTATCAATAGATCGTATTCTTTGGTGCGCAGGAGCGCGGAGGCTTCGGTGAAAGTCTCGGCGGTGGCGATGGTATAAGCCGTACCGGCAAAGATGCGCGAGTACAGGTTCAGCATCGCCTTGTCGTCGTCGGCAACCAGTATGTTTACAGCCATAGTCCTCTCAACTCCCCGAGACATGCCTCCCTTTGAGCCGCCGCCGGCCCCCTCACCCGTCTATAGTGTAACATTAGATACATTCAACGGTAAGAGACGCAGGGCCCAGGCCGGGCCCGGTATTCGGCCCAGACCCGTTTAGGCCTTTCGCTTAATATTTGTCGGGATAAAGCGTACGCCGCGGCGGGCGGACGGGCTACCTGGCCAGTATGACCGAGGTGCCGATGTCTTTAACGCGGCCGAAGCCGTTCTTCAGGCAGAAGGCTTTCAGCGCGGCGTCTTCAGTGGCTATGGCGCGCCAGCCGGGCAGATTGCCCGGCTCGCCCAGCGGCAGGCGCGTAAGCAGCACGGCGTCAACTTTGTGGCGCAGCATTATGGCTTCCAGCCCCGCCGGGTCCGGCGGCAGCTGCACGGCGCGGGCGCGCGCGTACCAGACCATTTGCCCGGGCAGATTGGTGGCCACCAGCCCGCCCGGCCCAGCCGCCTGCGCGGCCAGGCGCAGCTCCGGCCAGTCCTTAGCCGGCAGCCGGCCGGGGTAAGCCGGCGCGCCCTGCGGCGTGGCCAGCCACCAGCCCGCGTAAGCGAAGGCCGCCGCGAGATAAGTAACGCGCGCCGCAGGGCGCAGAGCCCAGGCCCCGCGCGCCGCCAGCAGCGCGGCCGCCGGCGCGAACCACAGATAATAACGGCCGCCGGCCCGGCCCAACTCCTCGAAGCGCAGGAAGCTGAATACGAAGACCTGTATGGCCAGCATGCCCAGGTAAAGCGCGGCCCCGTCTGCGGCTGTACCTTCGCGCCGGCGCTCCCGCCAGAGCGTGAAAGCGCCCCAGGCCGCGGCCGGCCAGACCAGGTGGAACTGCCAGAGCCCGGGCCAGCCTTTCAGGTGCATCAAAAAAAGTTTCCACCACTTGCCCGCCAGCAGCAGCGGGTGGCGCAGCGGCTCGCCCAGCGTAAAAACCCTGTACTCCAGCCACGGCAGGTTTTCGGTCACCACGCGGTGGGAGAGGTTCCACGGCAGTGTGGACTGCCCGAGCGAGCCGGACCAGAACCAGTTATAGACCATGCCCGGCGCCGCCGCCAGCAGGAAGCCGCCCGACCACCACAGCAGCCGCGGCAGGCCGCGTCCCGCTCCCCCGCGCTTGTATATCCACCACCCGAACAAGGGCAGCCAGATCATGAAATTGCTGCGGTACATCCAGGCCGCCCCGGCCAGCAGCCCGGCGGCCGCCCAGACCCAGCCCGCCGCGCTCCGGCCTCGCAGGGCGAGGAGCAGGCCCGCGGCCGCCAGGGTGAGCAGCGCGAAGCCCAGGTCGGAAAGGCCCCACAGCACGAAGCCGCGCTGGAACGACGGGCCCAGCGCCAGGATCAGCCCCGCCGCCAGGCCCGCGCCCGGGCCCCACAAAAGACTTCCGGCGGCGGCCGTTCCGGCCGCCAGCAGGGCCAGCGTCAGCCCCGACAGCGCCAGCGAAGCGCCGTCGTTCTCGCCCCAAAGCGCCTGCGCCGCCGCGGTGGCCCAGGCGTGCAGCGGGAAGCGCTCCAGCAGCGGCCAGGCGTCCCCGCCGGGAACGCCCCGGGCGTCCAGCGCGGCCAGCGCCGCCGGGTAAACCATGCGGCTGCGCAGCCCCTCGCCGGCGCGGATATTGCGGGCTATCTCGGCGTACTGGCAGAATTCGTGCGACAATCCGCCCTCGAAATTGCGGGCGGCCGACCAGGCCGACAGGCCGGCCGAAACCAGGAAGACCGCGGCGGCGGCCAGCAGCGCGCTCCGAAGGTTTTTTCTCTCCTCGGTCATGCTCCCCCTCCCCACGGGGGAAACACGGCGCAGCTCCCGCCTTCCAGCAGGCAGACGTGCAGGCCCGGCCGGGCCTGCGAAGAATGCGCGGCGCGCGCGGTTTCAAGCAGCGCCCGCGACCGCCGGAAGGCGCCGAAGTGCAGGGCCCCGGCCGCGAAGATTATCCCGCCGGCGGCGCTCCCGCCGTGCCTTTTAAGAGTGGTGCGCACCTGGGCGGATTTTTTCTCCAGCTTGGCGGCCAGGCGCTTCACCGGGTCGCCGTCGAGGCCGCCGGTCACCCGGCGCACCTCGAAAAAATATTCAGTGCCGGCCCGGCGGGCCCGCAGGTCGGCGGTCTTGCCGGCGGCCCTCTCTACCGCCCTGATCCCGTCGAAGCCCTCGCTGCGCAGGAAAAGCGCGGCCCGCAGCTCGGCCAGCGCGGCCTCCAGCCGGCCGGGCGTCCTGTCGCCCGGTGCGAAGCCGGTGAAAAAAAGCGCCGTCCCGGCCGGCAGGCCCAGAACGGCCCCGGCGGCATCCAGGAATCTTTTCAGCTTTTTGATAAGGGAAGGATCTTTTTTAAGCGCGGCGCGCAGCTCCGGCCCGGCGGCCGCCAGGCAGCCGCTCACGGCCGGCGGCAGGTCGGCCGCGGCCAGCAGTTCCTCAAGGGCGCCGCCCCTCGCCACGGCTCAGTTTTCCCGCAGCTTTTCCACGTAAGCCGTGTGGAACTTCTTCATCTTGTCGACCAGCGTCAGGATATCCTCTTTGGGCGGCAGGAAGGTGGTGCGGAAATGCAGCGTGCCGGGCTCCTGGCCGAAGCCCGAGCCGGGCACCACGCAGATGCCGGTGCCCTCGAGCAGGCGCAGGCAGTACTTGCTGTCGCGCGCGGCCTCATATTTGTGGCGCTCCTCGGAACTCATCGCCGCCGGGTCGGTGCCCTTCGGATGCGGCAGCTCGAACTTCACGAAAGCGTACATGGCGCCCTCGGGGATATTGGTCTTCATGCCCTCGATCTCGTTGAGGCCCTTGCCCAGGATGCCGGCCTTTTCCTTCAGGTCGCCGAGGATGGCGGCTTTTTCAGCCTCGTAAAGCGCGCAGCTCTCGTCGCCGGGCCTGGGCGGGTCCACCATCAGGTAGGTCACTATCTGGCCGTCGGTATTGGAGCAGAGGCCGATGGACTGCAGCTTGATCATTTCCGCGTAGACGTCGTCGGGCATGTTGCGCACTTCAAGGTAGCCGCCGCGGTGGCCGCATTCCCCGAGGAAGCCTTTGGAGACGGAGTGGAAGCTGAACAGCGTCACTTCCTTCTCGCCCAGTTCGTGCATGACCTTGGCGAAGGAATGGAACTCCAGGCCCGCGCCGTAGACGTTCTCCTGGTAGACCTCGTCGGCCAGTATGGCCAGGCCATGCTTTTTCGCGAAGCGGATGATCATGCCGATGTTCTTCTTGGTGAGCACCGCGCCGGTGGGATTGCCGGGGTTTATCACGGCCAGGGCCACCGTGTTTATGCCTTTCTTCTTTCCCTCTTCCAGGCTGCGCTCCAGCTCGGCTTCGTTGAGCTCCCAGCGGTTCCGCTCGTCGAGGAAATAGTCCACCTGCCTGGCGCCGTACAGCTCTATCGTCGCGCTGTAGAGCGGGTACTGCGGGATCGGTATCATGTAGCCGTCGTTCGGCTTGTTGGTCAGCAGGGTGAACACGGCCTGCACGCCCTTGGAAGCCCCGTCGGTGAGCAGGATGCGGTTGGGGTCGGCGGGGATGCCGTCGCGCTTCTGTATGAACTCGGCCACGGCCTTGCGGATGAAGGGGATGCCCGCGCTCTGCGTGTAGGCCCCGGTGCCGGTGGGGTTCTTCTCCAGGATCAGGCGGGCGCGCCTCACGGCGTCGGCGGGGTAGGCCTTCAGGGCGCCCGCGTCGTCCATCAGCGCCGGGTACTCCAGCAGGCTCAGTACCTGCCGCACGAAGGTCAGCGGCTTCTGCTTGAGGGCCTGCGGGTTGCCGATATTGCAGTAAATTATTTTCTTGCCCTGCTCCTCGAGCTCCTGGGCCCGGATCACGATCTTGCCGCGTACGGCATAATGCGCTTTCAGAAGTTTTGAGTTAACATCGGAGAGTTTTACCATAATTTCATTATATAAAAAGGCGGCGCGCCCTGTGAGAGCGCGCCGCCGCGGTTGAGGAACCGCCCTGGCTAGTAGTCGAAGTCCTCGCCGGCGGCGCCCGGCTGGGCCCCCAGCTGGACCTGCAGCTTTTTAACCGCGCTGCCGCGGAAATAGCCCAGCTCCACCTTGTCGCCCGGCTTGCGGGAATAGATGTAGCTCAGCAGGTCCGCGTCGTCTCGCACCTCCTCGCCGTCGAAGCTGACCACGATATCGCCGCGCTTGAGCCTGGCCGCGGCGGCGGGCGAGCCCGGCACCACGCGGTTTATCATGGCGCCGGCGGGCAGGCCCAGCCGGGCCGCGGTATAGGGGTCCACCTTCAGCAGCGAGGCGCCCAGCCAGCCGCGGCGGGCGGGCTTCAGACCCAGGAAATCTTCGTAGGCCCGCCTGGCCTCCTGCGCGGGGATCGCGAAGCCCATGCCCGCGAAGGCCCCCGACGGGGAGAAGATGGCCGAGTTCACGCCGATGATCTCCCCCCTCAGGTTCAGCAGCGGCCCGCCGGAATTGCCCTGGTTTATGGCGGCGTCGGTCTGCAGCAGCCGCGCGTAGCGCCGGCCCTGGATGCGCATGGAGATCTCCGAGGCGGAAACGATGCCGGAGGTCATGGTCTGCCTGAAGCCGAAAGGATAGCCCACGGCTATGGCCCAGTCGCCAACTTTGGCGGGCTCGGCGGCGAATTTCAGGTGCGGAAAGGTTTCCTTGGCCTTCGTTTTTATCTTCAGCACCGCCAGGTCTATGCGCTGGTCGCTGGCCGCCAGTTCGGCCAGGTAGGACTTCTCCTTGCCGCCGTCGAGCAGTATCACCTGGATGCGGTCGGCGCCGCTGACCACGTGCTCGTTGGTCAGCACGTAGCCCGCGGGGTCTACGATCACGCCGGAGCCTATGCCGCCGGTGTCGTAGCGGTAATATTTCTCCACCGGCATCATGTAGCCGAAAAAGAATTCCGGTTCCACCACGCGCTCCACTTCCTCGCGCAGCACGCGGATGCTGACCACGGCCGGCCGGGCGGTCTCGGCCACGGCATTGAAGGCCCGCTGCACCTTCAGCGCCTCTTCCTGCGCGGACGCCCACCGCGGCAGCAGCAGCGCGGCGGCGAAAATAATAACCCTCAGAGAACCGCTCCTCATGGCTTTGCCTCCTTTTTAGCCCCGGGGTAGATCAGCGCCCCGGTGTCGAAGCCCAGGGCCGCGGCCCTGGCGGTCAGCTTCTCCAGCACCGCCGGCGGCAGTTCGGGCGTCCTGGCCAGGATCCACAGGTAGGAGCGCGAAGGCCCGGCCACCAGGGAATAGGTGTAACCGGACTTATCCAGTTCTATTATGTTGTACCCGCCGTAGAAAGGCCTGAAGAAGCTCACCTTCAGCCGGCCGGTCTTCTTATCGCCGGTAAAATAGGCCCGGCCCTCCGCCTCTTTCCATATCTTCTTGGCGGGATCGAATCCTTTGTTCAGCACTTTCACGCCGCCGTCGGCGCGCAGCGAATAGTCGGCGGTGACGCTCACCAGGCCGCGCTCGAAGGAATGGTCCAGGCGGGCCACCTCGTGCCAGGTGCCCAGGTAGCGGTCCAGCTCGAAGCCGTCCACCGCCTCCACGCCCTCGGGGATTGAAGCGCAGCCGGACAGGAACAGGGAACATAGTATAGGGAATATCTTTTTCATAGGTTTATAAAAATTCTACTAAAAAGAACCGCGGTTTTGGCCGGCCCACCTGTCAAATCAATTAAGAATGTTACCCAAGGGGCAGCCCGCAGGCCAGACCTCCTTTAGGTTTATTTTGCTGCTACCAAGTCTGCAGTGTCGTC
>MGUI01000035.1 GCA_001799895.1 Elusimicrobia bacterium GWD2_63_28 | reverse complement strand
ATGTAGCCGTGCTCCTTGCCGAGTTCCACCAGGTCGCGTAAAGCTTTCTTGGGCTGTGCCATTCGTTGTCTCCTGTAGTCTCTACCTGTCTTTAACCGAGGATTTCAGTTCCAGCATGAGCCGGCTGTACTCCTGCAGCTGCTGCGGGTCCATCGAGGGGAGGGCCTTGAGTTCCTTCAGGCGCCTCTCCGCGGAAAAGCGTTTGAGCATGCGCACCGCGCCGGCGGCGTCGCGGCCGGCGGAGGCGTCGGGGCCCCCCAGGTCGGTCACGGCGAGCTCCAGCACCAGGGAGGAATGCTCCGGGTACTGCTGCGCCAGCGCGGCGGGGGCCTTGGGCCTGGCTTCGGGCGGCAGGGCGCGCAGGGCGGCGAAGAGGGTGCGCGCCAGCGGGCTGGAAAAATCTTCGGGCTCCAGGGCGGAGGACTGCTCTATCAGCGCCGGGTCGCGCAGCAGCAGCTGGATGTAGCCCTTCTCCATCTGCGGCATCGCGAGGGGGGGCGCCTGCTTGCGCGGGGCCTCGCGGGGCAGGGCCAGCGCGGTCTTCCTGAGCTGCTTGAGGACGGAGTCCTGCTCCACGCCGAAGCGGGTGGCGAGGTTCTTGACCCACTCGCTCTTGAGGATCTCGTCGCCCTGGCGCGCCACGGTCTCCAGCAGCAGGGCTATGGCCTGCGCCTTCTCCTGGGCGGTGGGGGAGGGCTTGTTCTTGAAGAACAGGTTCATCCGGAAATCCAGCGGGTCCGCCGCGGCGGCCAGCTTCTTCTCGAACTCCTCGCGGCCGTGCTCGTTGAGGTATTCGTCCGGGTCCAGGCCGTTGTCGAGGCTGGCCAGGCGCACGTACAGCCCCGACTCCATGAAAGTTTCGGCGGCCTTTACCGAGGCCTGTATGCCGGCGCGGTCGTCGTCGAACATTACCACCGTGTCCTTGGCGTAGCGGCGGATGATGCCGGAATGCTCCAGCGTAAGGTTGGTGCCCAGCGGGGCCACGGCCCAGTCCACGCCGTGCTGGTGCGCGCCGATCACGTCCATGTAGCCTTCCAGCAGCAGCAGGCGGCCGGTGCGGCGTATCTGCGGCAGCGCCTCGTGCAGGCCGTAAAGGGTCTTGCGCTTGGAGAAGAGCGGCGTTTCGGGAGAGTTGAGATATTTGGGGATGCCCTCGGGGTCCAGCACGCGGCCGCCGAAGGCTATGGTCTCGCCGGACTGGTTGCGGATCGGGAACATGATGCGCCCGCGGAAGGTGTCGGCCACCCGGCCGCCTTCGCGCTCGGTTATCAGGCCGGCCTTCAGCGCCAGGTCGGAACTCCAGCCCTTCGCCTGCAGCTCTTCCATCATGGCCGAGCCGCCGGCCGGGGCCCAGCCCAGCTCGAATTTTTCCACGGTGGTCTTGCTGAGGCGGCGCTCGCCCAGGTACAGCCTGGCTTTCTCGCCGGCGGGGGAAAAGAGGGCCTTGTGGTAGAAGGCGGCGGCCGCGGTCATCAGTTTCTTGAGGTCCAGCCGCTCTTTGTCTTCGGGGGAGATGTGGTGGGCGCGCTCGTCGCCGTATTCCACGCCGGCCTTCAGCGCCAGCTTGCGCACGGCCTCGGGAAAGGAGAGGCCCTCGATGTCCATCACGAACTTGAAGATGTCCCCGCCCGAGCTGCAGCCGAAGCAGAAGAAGATCTTCTTGTCCGGGTTCACGGTGAAGGAGGGGGTCTTCTCGTTGTGGAAGGGGCAGTTGGCCTTGTAGTTGCGCCCCGCCCTCTTCAGGGACGGCACGTACTCCCGGACGATCTCGATGATGTCCAGTTTCTCCCTGATAAGTTCTACGATCGGTGACGAGGCCATTAGATTATATACGCGCGCGCGAAAATAGGCAAAAAGCCGCGCGGACCGTGGCCCGCGCGGCTTTTTGTTAGCGGGCTGCTCAGTAAGACCGTCTGCCCTTGCGGACTTTGCGGCGGGCTTCCTGGGACTTTATCTTGCGCTTCATGGCGGGCGTTACGTAATGCTCGCGGCGCTTTATTTCCTTGAGGATGCCGTTGCGCTCGCAGTCGTGCTTGAAACGCCTGAGAGCTTCTTCTATCGATTCTTCGTCTCTGACTTTTATAAATACCACTCAAATCACCACCCTTTGGGTATGTAAACTTGAAAATTTAGCCGGGGGGCCACAGCAGCTTCCTGCCGGCGAGCAGGTGATAGTGGAGATGGTCCACCGACTGCCCCGCGCCCTTGCCGTTGTTCATTACCAGGCGGAACGCGCCTTCTACCTTCAAAACTTTAGCCACCCTGGCGGCCGTCAGCTGCAGCTTGCCCAGCAGCTCTGCGTCTCCCTCCTGCGCCGCCGTGAGCCGGTCTATGTGCCGGCGCGGTACTATCAGGGCGTGCGTGGGAGCCTGCGGGTTAAGATCCAGGAAGGCCACGGTGTCCGCGTCATCGTAAACGACCTTGGCGTTTATTTCCCCGGACGCTATCTTACAGAAAATACAATCCGGCATTGGCTATATTTTATTATATTAGGAGGGGGCAGGGCAATGGGCCTCAGGGGCGGCCGCGGGGTCGTATCCCCGCCGCGAAATTCTCCCTCAGGAAGAAATCCGGGTCCCGGGACCATAATTCCCCGGCCAGGGCGGCCGCCCTGTCCAGGTCTCGCGCCGCCAGGGCGCGCACAAGTTCACGGTGGGCGGGCGTCAGGGCCCCGGCCGCGGCGGCGTCTATTTTTTTCAGCAGTTCTTCAGCCGGTTCGGGCCTGCCCAGGGCGGCTTCGGTAGCCGCCAGGAAATACTTGCAGTTAAGGCAGGAGGGGTCCGCCGCCGCGGCGCTCCTGAACCTGCGGTTTGCCTCGGCGTGGTCGCCGGCGCTGAAGGCGCAGGCCCCGGCCGCCGAGTCCAGGAAAGCCCTGTCGCGGCCCTCCCGGCCCATCCTGAAAAAACCTATGGTCAGCGGCACGGGCGCGTCCGTCTCCCGCATCCCCGTATTGCCCGGCTGCCTGCCCAGTATCGTGTAAAAGGCGTGGTTGAACGACGCGGTGCGCCAGGGCGCGCCCTCTCCCGGCTCCAGCGCCCGGCGGGCCAGCGGGTCATGGACCGCGCCCGGGAAAATGTAAGGCTCCGGGGATACATACTTCAGAGCGCAAGCCGCCGTGGCCGCCGCGCAGTTGGACAGGACCGGGAAATACTTGGCGATCAGGTCCGCCCTGGTCCCGTCGTGGCGCAGCTTGGGGTGGACCGCCAGGCAGCCGGGCTCCCACCTGCGCTGCGCCTCCAGCAGCAGGGCCAGCTCCCTGTCGTTGGTCCGCAATTCCCCGTTGAAGGCCAGCGCCGTCTTAGCGTTCAGCCCGGCGTAAGCCGCGGCCAGGACGGCCAGGAGGACGGCGAAGGCCCCGCTCCGCCCGAGGCGCGCGGCCGCGCTTTCAAAACCGGCCAGCCCCAGCGTAAATAAATAGGCCAGCGGCACAAGGAAATAGAGGTGGTGCCGCATGAAGTGCAGCGGGTAAAAGTCCGGCGGCCCGTAGATAGCCGAAAAATAAAATATCCAAAGGAAGAGGGGGACCGCCAGGCCGGGGCTTCTTCCGCCGCCGCCCAGGGCCCCCAGCAGGATGCCGGCGGCGGAAACCAGGAGGAAGAGCCAGGCCAGGGCCGCCGCGGCAGGCGCGGCTTCGGGCTCGTCCCGCTGGAGCGCGCCGCTGTCTTCCCGGGGCCTTTGCCCGGCGAGAATGGCCAGGTTGTGCGTGCCCAGCTGCGCGGCGAAATTGGCCGCCGGCCTGAAGGAACTGTTCAATTGCCGCGCCGGGCCGGGGGCCAGGGCCCGGGCCGACCAGAGCGCGAGCAGGCAGGCTCCGGCGGCTATCAGCAGCAGGTTCGCGGGCCTGAGCAGCGCCTTGCGCTCTCCTGCCGGCTTGGCGTACAGCACGGCGGCGAGGATGAAAAGGCTGGCGGGCAGGAACTCGAAGCGGGCGGCGGCCACCAGCAGGGAGGAACTGAGTATCCAGGCCAGGCTGCGCGCGCCCAGGCTCTTCGCGGCGTGAGCGTCGAACAGCGCCAGCAGCGCCAGCAGCCAGATGAGCATGTTGGAGGAGGTGGTGGAAAAGGAAGAGGCGTTGAGCGGGGACAGGAAGTTGAAGAACAGCAGGGCCGTGCCGCCAGCGCTGACAGCGAGGCTCGCGCCGAGCCGGCGCAGCCCCCCGAAGAAAACGAACATCGACAGGAGGGGGAGCAGGCGGTTCTTCCAGAGCACGGCCTGCAGCGAGCGGCCGCTGAGGACGTCGGTGATGCCGTCGGTGAAGAGCGGGGAGTATTCCTTGAACAGCGGCCAGACCAGCGGGCGGCTGGTGAAGAACGTAGTGCCCAGGCACATGAAATCGTGGTTGTTGTCATAGCCGCCGCGCGGCGGCAGCAGGGCGGCCAGGAGCGTGGCAGGCACGGCCACCGCGGCCAGCGCCAGCAGCGCTTTAAGCGGGGCCTGCTCCCTGTTCTTCCAGTCCAGGGCGAAGCGGGCGAGGAAATAGAGGTTCAGCGCCCAGGCCAGGATTACGCTGTAATGCAGCAGGTATTCAATCATTCGCCCGCCCGGCCGCGCCGAGCTTGCCGCGGATGCGCAGTACGGCTCCGGCCATGCGCAGCGACAGCCTCAGCCTGTCGGAGAGGCCCCGGTTCCAGGTGGAGTTGCCGTGCAGCCTGCGCTCGAGCGGCACCGGCCGGCGCAGCACGGCGTAGCCGCGCCGCAGGGCGTCGGCGTAGGCGTACAGGTCCAGCGAGAAATCCCGCGGCGGGTCGGTCCAGCCCTCAAAAAGTTCCCGGCTGAAGAAGGTGGGTTGGGCGTTGACGTCGCGCAGCGGCAGCCGCAGGGCCAGCGAGGCGAAAAGCCCCATGCCCGCCGTGAAAAAAATATCCGCCGGAGAGCGGTTGGCCCGCAGGCCCTTGAAGAAGACCTTCTCGCGCCAGGAACGCAGGCTTTCCGCCGCCGCCACGATGTCCGCCGGCGCGTACTGCAGGTCGCCGTGCGCCCAGCCTGCCAGGCGGCCGCGGGCGGCCGCGAGTCCCGCCAGGATGCCGCCGCCGTAGCCGAGGTTGACGGGGCAGTAGACGGCGCGCAGGAAGGGCAGACGCGAGGATTCCCGCCGCAGAATCTCACCGGTGCCGTCGGAGGAGCCGTTATCCACCACCACCAGCTCGATGTCGGCGCTCTTGAGCGCTCCGGCGAAGGCGCCCAGCAGCGCGGGCAGATTGGCGGCCTCGTTATAGCAGGGGATCACTATGGAACAGAAGGGCGCGCCCTCTTTCGTCGTTTCAGAAGTCACGGTGCGCCGCCTTCACAAGGTCTTCCGGCGTGCCCAGCGCGACCATGGACTCGGCGCGGTCCAGCGTGAACGCCCGCCCCGCCGCTATCAGGCCGTTGTAGAGGGGGGCGACATAATGTTCGCCGCGGGTCTTGCGGCCGGAGGCCAGCGCTTCCGCGGCGGCGCCGAAGAAATCCTCCGCCCGCGTGAAATGATAAAAGCCGGTCAGGGCGTTTTCCGAGATCTGCTCCTTCTCGGCGGTGGCGGCCACGGTCCCGTCGGGAGCGAGCGCGGCGAAGCTCCACTTCGGGTCGCGCGCCTTCAGCGTGAAGCAGCCTATTACGCCGTCGCGCTTCTTCGCCGGGTCCGCCAGGGCTCCGGCCAGGGTGGGCGACTTGAAATGAGTGTCTATGTTGTAGATCGCCAGCTCGGAGCCGGGCGGCACCGCGCCGCGGGCTTTGAGCACCGTTTCGGCCTGCCCCGAGGTGGGGGCGTCCAGCAGTATGATCCCGGGCTTGAGGCCCGGGGGGACGCCGGGCAGCCGCTTGAGGGCCGCCCCTATAAAGTCTTCCAGGTCGTGCTCCTCCTGGTGCGATTTGAGCGCCACGAAGACCAGTCCGGCGGCCAGCTCCAGCGGCAGGCTGCGCAGCGAGTGCTCGAAGATGGTGGCGCCGCCGGCGCTGAGCATGTATTTGGGCAGGGCGTAGCCGGCCTCCAGGAAACGGGTTCCCAGGCCGGCCATAGGTATTACGTAAAAGAGGTTGTTTTTCACCGTAGTCTCCGCCGCAGCGCAGGCTACAAGGTTACACATTATGCGGGCAGACCTTCAAGGGCGGGCCTATTTTAAGCGGGGGGGATAATTTGATAATTTAAAGCCATGGGCAAAAAACGTCCTAGGCCGGCGGCCCCGGAAAAAGCGCCTGGCAAAGTGCCGCGCGCGGGATTTTGGGCCCACGCGGCCGTGCTATTGCTGCTGGCCGCGCTCGGCGCGGCTATCTATGCCGTTTCCGTGAAAGGGCCTTTCCTGTTCGACGACCACGGCTATATAACGAACAACCCGCTGATAACGAATTTCTCCGCCTTCTTCGGCGAAAGACCGCAGCCCGGAGTCAATGAGAACGTCGATATACATTTCTCAGGCCGCGCCGCCGCCTTCTTCACTTTCGCGCTGAACTACGCCGCCGGCGGCCTGGACCCGTCCGGCTACCATGTCTTCAACATAGCGCTGCACGTGCTGAATTCCTGGCTCGTCTACTGGCTGGCCCTGCTGCTGTTCTCGCGCGTCCCCGGGCGGGGAGGCTGGGCGGACATGACTCAGGGCTATACGCCAGGCCAGCTGCGCGCCGGGGCCGCCGCGGCAGCGCTGCTGTTCCTGTGCCACCCGCTGCAGACGCAGGCGGTGGCCTATGTCTCACAGCGCTTCGCTTCCCTGTCGGCGCTGTTCTGCCTGCTCTCGCTTGGCTGCTACCTTTCTTCCAGGCTGTCGGCGGGCCGCGCGCCCCGCTGGGCCTTTTACGGGGCGGCGCTGCTCTCCGCCGTTGCGGCTATGAAGACCAAGGAAAACTCCTTCCCGCTGCCCTTCATGATAGCCGCGGCCGAATTCCTGTTCTTCTCCGCGCCCCTGAAGGCCCGGCTGAAGCTGCTGCTGCCGCTGCTGCTTACGCTGCTGATAATTCCCGCCGGCCTGATGTATCACGGCGGCGAAGCCCGCACGGCGGCCGCGGCCATGACGGCCGCCGGCGGCAAGAATCCCGACGTGAAGTCCTACGCGCTCTCCCAGCCCGAAGCGCTGGTGGCCTACCTGAAGCTGCTGGCCTGGCCGTCCGGGCAGAACGCCGACCACGACCCCCCGCTGCGCACTTCGGCCGGGGCGCCCGTGCTGGGAGCGCTGCTTCTGCTGGCCGCCCTGGCGGCTTACGGCGCGCGGCTGGCGGTCTCAGAAGACCGCCTGCGCGCGGTCTCGGGCTTCGGCCTGGGGTGGTTCTTCGTGATGAGCGCCGTCGAGTCCTCGGTGATTCCGCTGGGGGACCTGATGTTCGAGCACCGCGCCTACCTGCCTTCCTTCGGCCTCGCCCTCTGCGCGGGGGCGCTGGCGGCCTGGGCGGCCCGGCTCACCGCCGGCAGCCGGACCGCGCGGCTCGCCGCCGCCGCGGTTTTCCTCGCGGCCTGCGCCGGCCTCTCTTCCGCTGCCCGGGCGCGGGCGCAGCTCTGGTCCGACGAGGGCGCGCTCTGGCGCGATGCCGCGGCCAAGAGCCCGCGCAAGGCCCGCCCGCATTACAACCTGGGCAGCGTGCTGGTCCGTGCTGAGCGTTTCGCCGAGGGGGCCGCCGAGCTGGAACTGGCCCTGGCGGTTTACCCGGACAACCCAGACAACGCCGACGTGTATTACAACCTGGGCCTGGCCCGGGCGCGCCTGGAGGATTACCCCCGGGCCGTCAAGGCCTTCCTGGCCGCGCAGCAGCTGGCCCCGGAGCGGGACAGCGCCTATTTCAACCTGGGGATAGTTTACCTGAAGCAGGGAAGGCCAGAGGCGGCCAGGCGCCAGTTCGAGGAGGCGCTGAAGCGCAACCCGGGGCATTTAAAGGCGCGCGCTAAATTGGAGCAGTTGGCCGCGGCCGGGCTGTAAGCCCGGTCAGAAGCCGGAGAGGGGCAGGGTCCGCTCGCTGAATTTGCCGGGGGTACTTTCCAGCGGGTTGGAGGACTTGGGGCTTTTCCTGACGCGCAGCGGCGTCACGCCGGCCTTGCGGGCCTGTATGATGCCGGAGTCGGAGGGGGCGGCGTAAAGGATGAAGCGGCCCTTCTCTAGCAGCCTGTACTTCTCGTCTTCCGTCCTGGTGAAGTGAAAGTAGTCGGCCAGCTTGCGCCAGGAGGCCTCCAGGCTGTCGGCCCCCTCGCTGCCGCGGTCGCAGAAAAAAGCTATTTTAACGCCGAGTACCTTGAGCGTCCAGGCGGCCAGCCACGGGACCGGCTTGAGCCGCTCGAAGGAGAAGGAGCGGTTTACCGCGTTCCAGTAGTCGGGGGTGTTCGGCTCCAGCTTGTCCTTCTCCGCGGACTGGAAGGCCGGCGTGGAATAGACCAGTCCGTCGTCGTATTCGAAGCCGGCCTGGAAGCCGATGAGCGAGTTGACGCTGAAGAGGAAGCCCCAGGCTCCCGCCAGCATGCAGAAGGCCTTCAGCCTGCCGTACCACTTGCCGAAAAAAAGCGCCAGGGCCTCGAACATCAGTCAGCACCCGCCTTTATTATCCTGCCGCCGGCCGGCCTGGAGAAAGAACTCTGCCTCGAGAAGCACCAGCCCACCACTTCCCTGAGGTGGCGGCGGGAATTAGCGAACTCCATGGCGCTGGAGAGCACGGGGTTCTCGCGCCCGGTTACCAGCGAGTCGGGCACGGCCACGTGGTAGACGCGCCCCGGCACCAGCGGGCCGGTCTCGGTCTCCGCTTTTTCCAGCGCGCCGTCTCGCAGGAAGAGCTTCAGGCCGGAGACGCTGAGCTCGCCCGGGTTCAGGCCGGCCAGGGCCCGCTCCAGATCGTCGCCGCGGATCTTGACGAAGACCACGCTGGAATCGAGGGGAAAAGAGTCGTGAAGGTCTCCGACCGTTACGTCGCCGCTCTCGAAGCCGGCGGCCGGCTCCTTGAGGCCTATGATAGCCGCGTTGGTCCTGGCCCAGCGCCGCATGCAGTCGGCGGCGAAGTCCGCGGCCGGGGAAACGCCGTGGTCTTCGAGCGGCAGGGGGGAAGTCAGGCGCCCTATCTTCCTGCCGAAGTGGGCCGCGGCGATCTTGCGGAAGCCGTCGATGACCTTCAGCATGGCAGGGTCTTCGCCGTATTTCTTTACGCTGAGCGGCAGCTGCTTCACCCTGACCCGGCTCAGCCTGCCGGTGCCGGCTTCCAGCGTGAGCGCCAGGCGCGCCGCGTGGGACATCTCCAGCCCGGCGGGGGCCACCCAGGTCTTGCCTACCCGGAAGGCTTTTTTGACGGAGGGCTCGTCGGTGATCACGAGGTCCACCCGGGGGAGCTTGGCCAGGAAGGCGCGGAAATATTCAGGGGCGGCTTTTTCTTTCGGGTTTACGCTCAGCAGCATCACCGTCAGCTGGGCGCCGCCGTCCTTAAGCGCTTTCAGCGCGCGCTCTGTTTCGTAGGTCTCTTTTTCCAGCCTGTAATTCGGCACGTTCCTGGCTGAGTTGGGTTTGGAGGGGGAATGGATGATGAGGGAGAAGACGCCTATCTTGCGGCCCCCGGCCTGCGTTATCACCTGGCTGCGCAGGAAGTCGGGCTTCTTGTTGTTCTTCAGGTAGAGGTTGGAAGCCAGCAGCGGCACTGTGGACGCCTCGGCCATTTTCTGCAGCTCGGCCGGGGACAGCGACAGGTCTTCCAGGCCCGCTCCGGCGGCGGCGTAAGGCACGGCGCTCACGCAGGCGGCGGTAGAGCGGCCGCGGCTCAGCCAGCCTTCCCGGGTGGCGGAGGACCAGTTGCCCAGGTCCAGCGCCAGCTTGGGGGCCGGTTCCGAATCGTAGAGTTTTTTGAAGACGGCGAAGCCGCCTGTCCCGGCTTCCGCGTCGGCCCAGATCCGCCCCTGCGAGCGGCCGGTGGCGAAGATCACCACCTGCTCTTTCTTCGCGCAGGCGCCGGCGCACAGCAGCAGCGCCAGCAGGGCGGTTTTCAGGGCGGCGGGTCTTGCCATTACTCCAGCCGGATTATGCGCCCGGCCTCGGGCAGGGCTTTCACCGGGTTGGCCTTGATATCGTCCATCAGCAGCTCGCGGATGGGCTGCATCGTATCCACGGAGGCGGCGTCCTCGTTGAAGACCTTGCCGCCGGTGCCGCCGGTGGTGAGGTAATTGTTGGTTGCGACGGTGAGTTTCTCGTCGTCGCCCACGGGCTTGCCGTTGCGCTCCAGGGTGAACGAGGCCGGGTCCTTGGGCTGCTTGAAGCTTACCTTGAGCCCGGAAACCTGCAGTTTGGAAGAGCCGCCGGGGAGGTTATCCGACAGCAGCCGCTTTATCTGCGAGCCGGTCAGGGTGAGCTTCACCAGCGTGTTCTCGAAAGGCATTACCTGGAAGATGTCGCGGATGCGCACCGAACCCTTCTTGAGGTCGGATCGGATGCCCGCGGTGTTCTGGAAGGCCACGTCGGCGCCCGACTGCCGGCGCATCGCGTCTGTGAACCAGTTGCCGATGTCGGAATCCAGGCCGGCCTGGGAGGGGCCCATGTCTACCGCGCTCTCGCCTATCACCGTGCCCATCTCCTTGTCCACTTCGGCGCTGAAAACTTTAAGGGCCGCCAGGACAGCCTGGTCTTCGCCGGTCTGGTCGACCCAGAGCGGGACCAGCTCCACGGAAGTGCTTTTGAGCTTGCCGGTCTTATCGTCGAAGTCGAGGGTCAGTTTGCTGACGCTGGTGAGGCCGAAATAGCTCTCGGCTATCAGGGCGCCGCTTTCCGGGTCGCGCCAGCCTTTCATCAGGCCGGTGTGGTTGTGGCCGCCGAACACCACGTCCGCCTTGGACGCGCGGGCTACCGCGAGGGTGCCGAAGGAGGCCTGGCTGTCCGGGAGGGTCAGGGTGGAAATGTCCACTTTTCCGAAGACGCTGCCGCCTATCCCGATATGCGCCAGCACTATCACGGCGTCGGGGCTTTCTTTTTCCCGGACTTCTTTCGTCCACCTGGCGGCTTCCTGCGCCTCGTCCCTGAACTCCAGGTGCTTGACGTTGGAGGGCAGCGTGGAGGTAACGGTGTGCTGTCCCGCTATGCCGATGACGGCTATGCGCTTGCCGGCCCGCTCGATAATGGTATAGGGCTTGAGGTAGTCCGCGCTGGCGCCGCTCTCTTTGACGTAGACGTTGGCGCCCAGCCAGGGGAAGGCGGAGGAGGAGATAACGACTTTTAGGTTGGCCTCGCTGTAATCGTAGTCGTGGTTGCCGACCGTAGCGGCGGCGTAGCCGAGCTGGTTCATGATTTTGGCGGTGGCCATGCCCTTGGTCAGCGTGCCTTCGGGGGTGCCCTGGAAGGTGTCGCCGGAATCCAGGAGGATGCTGTTCTTGTCTTTTTTTACCAGTTCAGAAAGCGCGGCGAAGCCGCCGATGATCCGGGTGGAGTTTTCCTTATCCCATTTGGCGGGCCTGGAGTAGTACCAGCCATGCACGTCGCTGGTGTGGTAGACGTCTATGGTCAGCGACCAGCCCGAAACGGGCAGGCAGAATAATATAGCGGCTAATAACTTTTTCATGGAGGCTCCTATATCCGGAAGAGGGCTTCGCCGCAGCGGTCGAGCGCGTCGAAAACGGCGTCCAGCCCGGAGTATATACTACTAAATTTGAGATTTTGCGGGAAACCGGCGCCCTCGGCGGCGGCCCTGGCCATCGAGAGGGTTTTCCTGCCGGCGGCGCAGAGGGCCTTCGTGCGCGCCGCGGCCCGCGCTTTGCCGCCGGCCGAAAGCAGGCCCGGGGCCTCGGCGCAGGCCTGCTGCAGCCCCCGCAGCGCCTCCAGCAGCGCGGCGTCCGGCGCGACGCCGAGCAGGGCCATGTCCGAAAAAACTTTCTCCAGCCTGACGGCGAAATCCTCGGCGGCGGAGGCGGCCGCCAGTGACCCGTGCCTGCCTTCCTTCAGTGCCCCGGCCAGCGCGGCGCGCAGCGGCCTGAAAAAAGTCGGCGCGTCCCCGGGGTTCGCGGCCAGATCCCCGACGCCGGGCCCCGCCGCCTCCAGCATCCTCACCGCCGCCCGCGCCCTCGCGTCCGTAATCATAATCCAGAATTTTCTCACCTAACAATCATATAAAAAATACAAACCCCGCGCCCGCAATTCGAAGATGCAGTATATATATAAGGGAGCCGCGAGAAGCCCAGTCGGGGCCTACCGCAGGGGCAGGAACGAAAAACACGCTCGGCCACACCGTGACCTCGCTCGGTGCTCGCCCGCCGCGCTGTGCAAGCGGCGGGCTCACCGACGGTTTTTCTTATCCTGCCCCTGCGCTAGGCCGCCTAAACTTCTCTTGTCTCCTGCTGGCTGTTTGATGCGGGGGGATAAAAAAACCGCGGGAGGCTTTGGGGCCTCCCGCGGTTGGCAGTGAACCAGGCGCTTTTAGCGCTTGGAGAACTGGAAGCGTTTGCGCGCTTTGGGCATACCGGGCTTCTTGCGCTCGACCATGCGGGAATCGCGGGTAAGGAACCCGGCCTTCTTCATGGAAGCGCGGAAGCTGTCGCCGAGGCTGGCGATGGCGCGGGAGATGCCGTGGCGGATCGCGCCGGCCTGGCTGGACACGCCGCCGCCGTTAACCTTTATCACGCAGTCGAACTTCTGGTCCTTCGTGAGTTCTAAAGGCCTGTTTATCTCGTAGCGGAGGCGCGGGTTGTTGCCGAAATAATCCTCGGGGGTCTTGGCGTTGATGGTCATCTTGCCTTCCCCGCCCTGGGACATGCGTATCTGCGCCACGGAAGTCTTGCGGCGGCCGGTGGCCAGTATGAGATTTTTGTTTTCCATTGTCTGTTATCCTTTGTTGTTTACTTCGCCGCCGGTTTCGGGACGGGGAACTGGGTCTGCGCGCCGGAGAAAATGCGCAGGCGCTTCAGGCGGCGGTCGCGCATCTTGTTGTCGTCGAGCATGCGCTTGACGGCCAGCTCGAGCACCCGCGTGGAATCGTTTTCCATCTGGCGCTTGTACGGGATGGTCTTCGCGCC
Organism: Elusimicrobia bacterium GWD2_63_28; assembly: GCA_001799895.1. Classification (GTDB taxonomy): domain Bacteria; phylum Elusimicrobiota; class Elusimicrobia; order Elusimicrobiales; family UBA9959; genus UBA9959. Next base: position 84,095 of record MGUI01000035.1, on the reverse strand, counting down.
GTTGGCGTAGCCGGAGTGGCGGAAGTAGAACTTGTCCTCGAGCTTGTTGCCGGTGATGCGGACCTTGTCGGTGTTGGTCACGACGACGAAGTCTCCGCAGTCCACGTTCGGCGCGTAATCGCGCTTGTGCTTGCCCATGAGCAGCACGGCGATTTTCGTCGAAAGGCGGCCAAGCACCTGGTCAGAAGCGTCAAGGAAATGCCATTTCCTGGTTTTTTCGGCCGTAGCGGCTTTAGGCAAAGTGGTTTTCTGTATCATAGTAGGATAATCATATCAAATTTCACGGATTTGTGCAAAACCCGGCCGCGCGGCTCAGCGCGGGGCGCCGGCTTTTACGGGGTCGGGGCCGTCCAGGCCGCCGTCCCAGACCTTGCCGTTCTCGCAGAAGCGGCGCTTCTTAACCGCGCCCGTGCCGAAGAAGGCGGTGGAGGTTTTGGCGTCCGAAATATAGTCGTCGCCGGCCCGGTACGCCTCTATGTAGCCGGGCAGCTTGGCATTGTGCGCGTTGAAGCAGATGGTGTTGTCTATGTAGCAGAGCAGGTAGCGGACCCTGGCCCCGTCGTTTATAACCTTCAGGTTGATCGGGTTCTTCTGCAGCACCTCTTCCGGGCAGTCGGTGGCGCGCAGCAGCCAGAGGTACTCCGGCTCAGAGATCTCCCGGTAGCCGCTCTTCTCGGCCTCGGCAATATCTTTATTGGCCTGCACGGCCTGGGGGCTGTCCGGCACAGGTTCGTAGGAGAGCAGCCAGGTCTTCCGGCCGGGCGCCGACTTCCGCCAGAAATCCTCGCCTTCGGAGGTCAGCTTGCCGGCGGGATTGAAGACCGGGGCGCCGGCCTGGGTCCTCAACTTGAAGATCTCGCGCATGCCCACTCCCTCGGACTCGAAGAACTTGACCGCGTCCCTGGAGGCGTGGGAAAGATAGTAGTTGTAGCCGGCGCCGCTCAGCAGCAGCCTGGTGCCTTCGGGAGTGGCGGTGGAGATGAATACGCCCCTCGCGGTGGGGACCTTCTTCCTTAAATAATCCACCGCTCCGTCTATCTCGGCGGCCTTGATGGCCTTGAAAAGCTTAATGTCGTCGGGCTGCAGGGCGGTCTTTTTCTCGTCGAAGGCCTGCCGGAGTTTCAGCTCTTCCATGATCTGCGCGCTGGTCAGCGTCGAGGCCTTCAGCTCCTCGCGGCGCGCGCGGGCCGCGGCGTTGCCGGGCTCCAGCTTTAAAATATCCGCGTAGGTTTCCATGGCCCCGCTGAAATCCGAGCGCGCCTCCTGCGCCGCGGCCAGGCCTTTCAGCGCGTTCATGTCCTGCGGGTTGGCGGCCGCGGCCAGCCTGTATTGCGCCAGCGCCTTCTCGGGCCGCCCCAGCTTCTGCCAGGTCTCCGCAGCCTTCACGCGCAGCAGCGCCGCGGCTGGGTTCCGGCCGTAAAGGCCGGCGGCCCTTTCGTATTCAGCTACGCCTTCGTCGTACTTGCCCAGGCGCACCATCAGGGGCGCGCGCTCCGCCGCCAGGCCGGGGTCGGAGGGGGCGAATTTCAGGCAGGCGTCGCTCTGCTGCAGGGCCATACCCAGATTGTCCTTCAGGAATTCCTCGCGGAACTTCGCCAGGCAGGCTTCCGCCAGCTGCTTGCGCTGCGGGGCCGCTGGCTCCGCCAGCTTGCCGCGGGCTTTTTGTCTTTTGATTTCAGCGCGCTTGATCCCGGCTTTTATCAGGGCGCGGTAATAGCCGGCCTCCAGGCCGGCGTCGGTTTTGGCCAGGGCCAGGGCCCTCCGGTAGGAGGCGCCCGCCCGGGACAGGTCCCCGCGCTTCTCCAGCACGCGCGCCAGGTGATAATGGGCCTGGTAGCTGGAAGAAGAGATCTCCACGCCCTGGGCCAGGGTTTCGGCGGCCTTCCTGGGGCTGCCGGCGGCGGCGTGGGTGAGGCCCAGTTCACGGTAGACGGGGTATGCCGTCGGGTCCAGCTCCAGGGCCTTCTTGCAGTTGGAGAGGGCTTCCGGACCTTTGCCCAGCACGCGCAGCGCCTTGCAGGCGCCGAGGTACCAGGCGTAATCGGATTTGTCTTTGGCCAGCGCCGCGCCGGCGGCCGCGGAAAGCTGTCTGGCCCTGGCCGGGGAATTCTCCGGCAGCAGCTCGACGGCGAAAAGGAAAAGCTCGCGGTCCCGCGGGGAGGCTTTCAGTCCCTCCAGGGCCAGGTCGAAGGCCCGCGCCTCGGAGCCCAGGGCCGCCGCTTCGCGCGCCCGGTTCAGCTCGTCGGCCGCGCCGGCCGGCGCCAGCAGCGCCGCCAGCAGGATCGCCGCCGCCGTTAATTTACCAGGGCCCCCGTTATTCATGTCAGCGCGGCTTCAGGATGCGCGGCAGCGTTACGCCGCGCTGGGCCTGATACTTGCCCTTCCTGTCCTTATAAGAGGTTTCGCATTCGTCCTCGGCCCCGAGGAAGACCAGCTGCGCTATGCCCTCGTTGGAATAGATCTTGGCCGGCAGCGGCGTGGTGTTGGAAATTTCCAGCGTCAGGTGGCCTTCCCATTCCGGTTCCAGCGGGGTGATGTTGACCACGATGCCGCAGCGGGCGTAGGTGCTCTTGCCTATGCAGAGGCCTATGACGCCGCGCGGGATCCTGAAATATTCCACCGAGCGGGCCAGCGCGAAGGAATGGGCCGGCACGATGCAGTGCGGGCCCCTGATGTCCACGAAGGACTTGTCGTTGAAAGCCTTGGGGTCCACCACGCAGTTGTGCACGTCGGTGAAGACCTTGTACTCGTCGGAGACCCTGATGTCGTAGCCGTAGGAGGACAGGCCGTAGGAGACCTTGCCCTTGGCCACCAGGCCCTCCACGAAGGGGGCGATCATCTTGCGCTTGCGGCACATCTCGCGTATCCACGAATCAGGTTTAAGCATGGTTAAATTCTCCGGTAGTCTGCCCAGGCCCTGTAAAGAGCCCGCAGTTTTTCCGCGCCCGACAGGCGCGTCCGCCCCTCTTTTATCCTGAAGCCGCCCCTCGCCATCTTCTCGAGCAGTTCCCGGTAGAGGGCTCCCATCACCAGCGCCGGTGCCAGCCTGCGTTTCTGCTCCCCGGCGGCCAGGGCCAGCGCCCCGGCGTAAAACCCGCGGGCGCGCTCGGCTTCGAATTGCATCAATTCTATAAAATTGGGGGGGTAATTGGAACCGCCGAGGTCCTCCGGCCGGCAGCCGAAGCGCTCCAGGTCCTCCCGCGGCAGGTAGACGCGGCCCGCGGCGTAATCTTCCGCGGCGTCGCGTATGATGTTGGTAAGCTGCACGGCGCAGCCGAGCCGCCCGGCCAGCTGCGGGCCCGATTTGTCTTCGTAGCGGAAGACGGCCAGGCAGGCCAGGCCCACCGCCGAGGCCACGCGGTGCATGTAGGCCTCCAGGTCGCCGAGCGTGCCGAAGCCGCCGGGCTCCAGGTCCATCTCCACGCCTTCCAGCACCAGCAGGAAATGCTCTTTCTTCAGAGGGAAGGCCGCTATCGCGCGCGCCAGGTCCCTGGCCAGCGGGGTGTCCGGGACCTCCCCGGAGAAAAGTCCTTCCACGCCGTCGCGCCAGGCGGCCAGCCGCGCGCGCTTCTCTTCGGCCGGCGCGGCCGGGTCGTCGGCGATGTCGTCGGCCGCGCGCGCGAAGCCGTAATAGGCCGACAGCGCCCTGCGCTGCTCCCTGTCCAGTAATAAAAAAGCGGGCGCGAAAGAGGATTGGTAGGGGACGCTGATGACTATATGACTATTTTGTGACACGTGTAAATTGGGGGGTTGTTTTAGGATACATCCGGGAACTTCGCCGTGGAAATAGTCATATAGTCATCAGCGTCCCCTACCTGTTTTCTATCCCGTCGAGGTATTTCATGAAGGTCTCCCAGCCGCTGTCCCGCGCGAAGGAGAGTTTTGAGTAGGTGGGGTAATATTCGATCAGCGTGCCGGGCCTGCCGGGGACATTGACGGCCAGGCCTTTCACGGCGGAGAAGTCCTTGCCGGTGCGGTCACGGCCGAGGGCGGCGTTCTTTATGACCAGCTCGGACGTTATGAACTTATTGAGTTCCGCGCCGGCGGCCAGCGCCGTGGCGGCGCCGGGGCGGGACTTGTCGGCGTGGCGGGCGGCCAGCTCGACGAAATGGTGCAGGTCGCCGTAGAAGGCGATCCGCTTGTCCGGGTCGGTGGACGGGTCGCCTATCTCGAAGCGCACCACGTCGGCCTTGGCCCTGGCCAGCGCGGCCCTGTCGTCGGCGGCCATGGCCAGCGAGGCCCAGCCTTTGACCTTTTTGGCGAGCTCCCTCAGCTTGCCGCCGCGGATGGCTGAAAGCTGCGTGCCGTAGCCGCCCTGCGCCAGCAGTTCCTGCATCTCGGGGCGGGAATACATTTCCTTGAAGGTGTCCACCATGTAGGCGCCGGCCGTTTCCGGCCTGGCGGCGGGGTTCGCGGCCAGTTGGGCTAAGAAGCCCTCCCAGTTGAGGCTGGGCAGCTGTATTACTTCTTCCGCGCCCACTATCACGTCGGCGCCGTCCTTGAGCTCGTAGGCCACCTCGGCCATCTGCATGAAGCAGGCCATGGAGACGTACATGTCCACCTTGCCGGCTTCCTTGAAGATCCTGCCCATCTGCCGCGTGGCGATGTAGTTGCCGGTCACGAAGTCGTGGGAGATGGACTTGGTCCCTTCCTCCGGGACGCCCGGCTTCAACGGGTCCAGCCAGCCCCAGCCGTGGTCCCAGATTACAAAGAGGTATTTCTTGGCCGGGTACTCGGCCCGCGCCCATTTAAGGAAAGCGGCGGCCTGCTTCCAGTCGCCCATGTCGGAGGCGCCCAGGTCGGCCAGCAGGGGGGAGGCGATGTGCTCCGCGTCGGCGTCTTTCGTCACGTAGTAGCGGCGCACGCCGGCCCAGTCCCCGTCGGCCGCGGTATCGTTGTCCAGGCCCTTGGAGCGGCCTATCTCGGCCACGATGGCCACCTTGTCGGTGGAGCCGACAGTTTCAAAACGGTTGAGGTCCGCCAGGGCGAAAGGCTCGATGTTGCTCTTGCCGTTCATGTAGACCATCACGGTCCATTCGCGGGCTTCCGGCAGGGCGGGCGCCTGCACCGCGGCGGCTTCCCGCGCGCCGGGCAGGGAATCCAGGGCGGGCGCGGCGAAAGCGGAGGCCAGCAGAAGGGGGGAAATCAAAGAGAAGATCATCAAAGCTCCGTGCGTAGTTTTAGGATAACTATATTAATTATTACTGAAAAGGCGGGGCCGAATCAAGGTCAAAAGGCCTAGGAGAGGCTGGGACCGGCTACCGGTACTTGAGCTTTTCGGTCAGCATGGCGTCGTAGTAGGCGCTCAGGTCGTCGCGGTTGGAGGCGGTCTTGTAAACCTTGCCGAGCGGGAAAACGAAATCTTTCCACGGCAGCTGCATGGACCAGCCGCCGTCCTCGCCGTCCACGTTGTACCAGGCGGCCTTGAAATCCCTCTCGAGCACGGCCGCCAGCAGGTGGCCGTAGCAGCGCAGCAGCTTCCAGCCGTCGGTAGTGGGGGGGATGTTGGGCCTGAAATTGCTCTTGATTACGTTTTCCAGCTTGATCAGGCCGGTGCGGCCTATCTCTATGCCCGAGGTTTCGCTGAGCGAGCTCACCAGCACCAGCATCCGCCGGTGCTCGGTATGCGCGTCGATCAGCTTTTCGGGATGGCTCATCACCCTGGCGCGGACAGCCCCGGCGCCGCCGGGAGGCTGGGCCGGGTCCTTTAGGGTGTCGGTCAGCCAGTTCGCGTAGCGGGTAAGCCAGCCCGGCTCGGGCACGGTCTCATCCCAGAGCAGGCGCCAGACGCGCTGCACGGGGTAGGTCGTGACCTTCTTGCCGGGCAGTTCGAAGACCATGGGCCAGCCCCAGGGGTCGAAATCCGTCAGTTTCAGCAGCCTGCCCTTGTGCCGCTCCTGCAGGAAATAGCAGAGGAAGGCCGCGCAGCTCTTGACCGTGTCTATGTTGCCCTGCTGGCTGCTCCTGGCCTTGATGAACTGCAGGCGCAGCTTCTTTTCCACTTCGCTGAGGCCGTCGAGGTTGAAATAGATCTTGCGGCCGAACTCGTCCTCCAGGTCGGAGGCCAGCCTGAAGGCCCGCGAGATGAAATCGTCCTTGCGGCTCTCCTCCTCCGTCGGGGCGTCGTGGGCCGCCATCACGTCGCGGAAAGTCTCGATCTCCACCTGCTGCGGCGCGGGGGCCTGCTGCGCCCTGCTCCTGCCGGAAACCGAGGCGTCGCGGGGCGCGGCCGGCGCCAGCAGGGACGGGGCCTCGGCGCGGGCCGGGGGCGCCGCGTTGGGGTTTATAAATTTAAAACTGCCGGCCGCGCTGTCGAGCCCCGAAGGCTGAGGCTTGGCCGGGGTCTCCGGAACCGGGGCCGGGGCCTCCGGAACCGGGGCCGGGGCCGCGGGCATGGGCAGCGGGGCCGCGCGGGGCGGGGGCGCCGCCGGGATCTCCGGTGCCGGCGCCGGGGCGGGCTGTTCTTCCGCATGGAAGAGTTCCTCCAGCCTGTCCTTTGGAAATTCCGCGGAGAGGCGCTTGGCCGAGGCCGGGTCGGTGAGCGCCACCTGGGCCGCGACCGCGGCGGCCTCGGCGTGCTTGCCGGCCTTTATCAGCGTCAGCGTCAGGTTGGCCAGGGCCTGCACCGCCGGGGCCAGCGCCGCCGAGCGGCGGTAGCAGGCCTCGGCCTGCACGATGTCCCCCGAGCGGAAGTAGAGGTTGCCCAGCTGGAAAAAGATGCGGCAGGAGGCGGGAGAAGGCGTGACCAGCGCCGACCGGAGGGCCGTGGCGGCGGCCGCCAGGCGGCCCTTGTCCTTGGCCTTGAAGGCGGTCCTGGCGAGGGCGGCGCCGAGGCCGGAGAGGGCTTCAACCTTGTCGAAGGCGGAGGAGGAGATCTTCTGGAAGGCTTTCTGCGCCTCCTCCTCTTTGCCCTCTTCCAGGTCGAGCCAGGCCGTCTCTATCGACCTGCGTTCGACGAGCGGCGAGACCTGTTCCAGGGCGGCGAGGATCTTGCGGGCCTCTCCGGGATTGCCCGTCTTGCGGTGTATGACGGCCAGCAGCAGCCTGCCCTCGGGGTCCCAGTCGGCTTTCAGCAGGTCGTAGGCTTCCTGCAGCAGGCCCAGCTCCACCAGCGCCGAGCACAGCGGATACCGGGCCCGGGAAGCGGGGTTCCTGGCTTCCGCCAGCGCGTAAAGGTAATGGGCCCCGTGCAGGTTGCCCAGCGCCAGTTCGGAGGCGGCGGCCCGTACGGGGTCGCCGGCGCCGGCCTTGGCCCCGGACTTCAGGAAACCGGCCAGCAGCGAAACTTCCCTGCGGGAAAGCTTCAGCGGCTCAGTCCTGAGGCGGGACTGCGGGTGGCGCGGGTTGAAGACAAAAACGTCGTGGACGGGGGCGTGGAAGAAAAGCGCGGCGGTCTCGGCGAGGCCCTGCTTTATCAGCGGCGGGTTCAGCAGCTCTTCCGAGGTGAAGGCGGCCAGCGCCTGGCGCCCGGCTTCGGTGAAATCCGCGAGGGTGTAGAACTTCGCCTGGCCCGACGTTTCCAGCCGCACCGGCAGCGCCGCGCCCGCCACCTTGTCGAAAAGCGGGAGGGCATCCAGGACGCGGTTCGGCGCTCCTTCAAAAATGTTAAGATTTACGGGATTCTCGTCCACCGACATATTTTATTACATTTAGATGGAAAAAATACTCGTCATCGCCACTTTCAACCCGCACAAACTCTCCGAGATCCGCGCGATCCTGCCCGGCCTGCCCGCCGCCCTGAAGGCCCTTTCCTCCTTCCCGGGGGCGGCCGCCGCCGAGGAAGACAGCCCCTCGCTGGAGGGCAACGCGCTGAAGAAGGCCCTGGCCGCCGCCCGCTTCACCGGCCTGCCGGCGCTGGCTGACGATACCGGGCTGGAGGTGGACGCCCTCGGCGGCGCGCCCGGCGTGCGCTCCGCCCGCTACGCCGGTGAAAAGGCCTCTTACGCCGCCAATAACTCTAAACTGCTGGCCGCGCTGGCCGGGCTGGGCCCGGAGCGGCGCGCGGCGCGCTTCGCCTGCGTGACCGCGCTGGCCCTGCCCTCCGGGGAAACGAGGACCTCCCGGGGTACGCTGGAAGGGCGCATAACCGCGGCCCTCCGCGGGGCCAACGGCTTCGGCTACGACCCGCTGTTCGAGGTGGGGGCCGGGCCGCGTACCCTCGCTGAATTTTCCGAAGAGGAAAAGAACGCGGTCAGCCACAGGGCCCGGGCGCTGCGGGGCCTGCTGCCGGCGCTCCTGAAGCTGTTCTGATCCGCTCAGGGCGGTCCTCCCGCGCATATCTGCTATAATTAAAAGATACAACTATGAGATTCCGCCTCCTGCATAAATTCGTGGCTATCCTGGCCCTGGTTTCGGTGCTGCCGATGGCCCTGCTTGGCTGGAGGCTTATCGCTATGGGCCAGCTGGGCGTGCGCACGGCCATCATGGAGCTGAACCTGGCCGCCGCCGACAAGATCTCCTCCGATTTCAACGCTTATATCAGGAGCGCCGACGCCGCGCTGCGCTCCGCCATGAACGCCATGGCCCAGATGGACTGGGAGAACAAGCAGATCATGCTCACGGCCCTGCTGGAGACGCGCCCGGAGATCACGCAGATCTCGGCGCTTTCCAAGGAGGGGGCGGAGATAGTGAAGTTCCTCCCGCCGTCCGCGGGCGCAGGCGGGGAGCTGAAAAAATTCGGGGGCGAGCCGGGCTTCAAGGCGGCCCGCAAGGGCGCCCGCCACATCTCGGTGGACCACAGGACGAAAATGGCCGTCCTCTACTATCCCTTCGGCAAGGACATGGTCCTGCGCTCCGAACTGGACCTGCCGGCCTTCATAGATTCCCTCGACCTCAAGATGATAGGGGAGGCCGGCTTCCCCGTGATACTCGACGGCGCCGGCAAGCCCATGGCCTGGCCCGGCGGCGTGTCGTCCGCGGCCGCCGAAGCCGCGGCCGCCTGGGAGATCTCCCGGAACGCGGTGAAGTCCCTTTCCTCGGCCTCGGCCGAGTTCCTGGACGCCCGCGGCAGCGCCATGCTGGGCGCCTATTCGCCCATTTCCGAACTGGGCGGCGCCGTGGTGGTGGGCCAGCCCGAAGAGGTGGCCTACAAGTACGCGATGTTCATGAAGTGGCAGGCCATCCTGGCCGTGGCCCTTTTCCTGCTGGTGGCGGTGGGCGCAGGCTGGTTTTTGAGCCGCAGCCTCACGCGCCCCATCACCGCGCTCACCCGCGCCGCGGAATTCGTGGCGGCGGGGGACTTCAACCGCAAGGCGGAGGTCACCACCTCCGACGAGCTGCGCGACCTGGCCGATACGTTCAACACCATGGTCGCCCAGCTGAAAGCTTATTCCGAGCTGCAGGTGGACCGCATCATCCGCGAGCAGAAGAACACCGAGGCCATACTTTTCTCCACCGAGGACGGCATCCTGATGGCGGACATGGACGGCAGGGTGCAGGTGGCCAACCGTAAGGCCCGCTCCGTGCTGGGCATCCCCGAAGAGGCCCCGGTGGAAGGCAAAGAACTGCAGTCCCTGATTTCTTCGGAAGTCATAAAAGAGCCGGTGCTGGACGTGTTCGGCAGCCGCAAAGAAAAATATTTCCGGGAGATCCAGCTGACGCAGGAGACTTCCGAGCGCTTCTTCAAATGCTTCTCCACGCCGATAGTGGCGCCGGGCCACGAAGAGCCCATCGGCCGCCTGATAGGCTTCTACGACATCACGCTCGACAAGCAGCTGGCCAGGATGAAGGACGAGTTCCTCCACTCCATCACGCACGACCTGCGCAACCCGATGGGCGCGATAAAAGGCTTCGTGGAGTTCATGCTCAAGGAGATCCCCGGCCCCGTCAACGAGGCGCAGAAGAAGATGCTGATCTCCATAGACCGCGCCTCGTTCCGCCTGCTCGGCATGATAAACAACATCCTCGACTCCGCCAAGATGGAGGCGGGCAAGATGGAGATCAGCCTGGCCCCGGTGAACCTGCGCGAGGTGGCCCTGCGCGTGAACTCCCTGATGGAGTCCCTCGGCCAGCGCAAGAAGATCCGCTTCGAGGTGGAGGGCCCCGAGACCCTGACGGTCAGCGCCGACGCCGGGCTGATGGAGCGCATGTTCACCAACCTCATCGGCAATTCCATCAAGTTCACGCCCGAGAACGGCGCCATCACCACCGGCTTTTCCGACGACGGGGACCACGTGACGGCCTGGGTGCGCGACACCGGCGACGGCATCCCCCCGGAATACCTGAGCAAGGTCTTCGAGAAGTTCGAACAGGTGAAGGGCCAGAAGGCTGGAGGCACCGGCCTGGGCCTGACCATCTGCAAGTTCGTGGCCGCCTCGCACCTCGGCCGGATCTGGGCCGAATCCGAGCCCGGCAAGGGCGCTAAATTCCTCTTTACGATACCGAAGAACCTGGGCAAGGATGAGGCCGGCCGCGTGGTGGTCAAGGCCGGGTCCGTGCCGGAGGCCGCGTGATAAAACTGCTGCTGGGCCTGCTGCTCTCTTTCAGCGCCGCCGCCCCGGCGGCGCCCGAGGCCATGCAGACCATCATAGTCAAGCCGGGAGACACCCTCTGGAGCATCTCCAACACCTACCTGAAGGACCCCAGGCGGTGGAACGAGCTCCTCAAGTATAACCGCCTGCCCGCGGCCGACCCTTCCATCGCCCTGCCGGGCATGGCGCTGAAGGTGCCGGTGAACCTGCTCAAGGAGCAGTACCGCGCGGCCAAGCTGGTCTATTTCCTCAACGAGGTGCTGCTGCGCCGCAGCGGCGGCGCCGACTGGAAGGGCGTCAGCGGCGGCATGGACCTTTACAAGGCCGATACCCTGCGCACCCGCTCCGACGCCCGCGCCGACGTGAAATTCTACACCGGCGAGGTGCTCAACCTCTATCCTAATTCCATAGCCGTGCTGCGCCCGCCCGGCGAGAAGAACACCGACGTGCGCCTGATGGCCGGCGAAATGCGCGGCCTGCGCTCGCGCGTGGTCACCGCGTCCGCCAGGATCACGCCCAAGACCCGGGACACCGAGTTCGGCGCCAAGATCAAGGACGACCTCACCACCCTGGTGCAGGTCTACAAGGGCAGGGCCGACGTAGAGGCCGGCGGCAAGACCGTGGAGGTCCTCGAGGGCTTCGCCTCCGAGGTCAAGATGGACATGGCGCCTTCCCAGCCAGTCAAGCTGCCGCCGCTGCCTCAGCTGTCCGAGGGCTCGCAGACCGCGCTGGCCTCAGGCTCCCGGACGCATTTCAAGTCCGACGGCGGCGTGGTTTCCATAGACATGGGCAAGCCGGTAAAGACGGGCGGCCTGGCGGCGAAGCTGCCCAAGGACGACCTGGGGAAAGGCGCCAAGCCGCCGGACCTCAACGACAAGACCCTGGATTCCAGCGAGATCGTCAAGATGCTTTCGGTCGGCAACCCGGTGCAGAGCTACCACCTGCAGGTTTCCAAAGAGGCCGGCTTCAATACTACCCTGCTGGACAAGACTTACGACGCTTTCGAGAAGATAGACCTCAACGGCGTACTGCCGCCGGGCAATTATTATATGCGCGTAGCGCTGATAGACCTGCTGGGCTTCGAGGGCAAGTTCAGCGCTCCCCGCCCGGTTAAGGTGAGCGGCAGATAGCGCGCCTGGGGGGCACGCCATGAACCCTGGAGTCCTCAAATTCTTCCTTACCCTGCTGGCCTGCGCCTGCCTGCCCTCTCCGGGCGGCTGCGCGGTTTCGCCCGCGCACCGCAAAACCGTGTGGGACCGCATCATGGAGGACCAGAGCGCCCTCAACCTGAAGCGCGGCTACGCCCTGATGGAAGCCGAGAATTACCCCGCGGCCGCCGACGAGTTCTTCCGGGCGGCGCAGAAGAACCCCTCCAGCCCCTGGCCCCGCCTGCTTTACGGCTCCGCCCTCTACTGGCTGGGAGAGCCGGACAAGGCCCTCGACGAGTTTGAAGAGGCGCTGCGGCTGGACCCGCGCAGCTCCATGGCTTTCCAGCTGCGCGGCATCGTGCGGGCCCGCGCCGGCCTTTACCAGGCCGCGCTCGACGATTTCCTGGCCGCCGGCAAGCTGGACCCGGCCCGGCCCGACGTGAAGATGAACGCCGGCTCGGTCTACCAGGCGCTGGGCAACCGCGACAAGGCGCTGGAGTATTATCGCGGCGCCGTCACGGCCGACCCCGCCAACCCGCTTTACCGCTACCAGCTCGGCCTGTTCTACGCCCGCTCCGGCCGCTACGGAGAGGCGGCGGCCCAGTTCGAGGGGGCGGTCTCGCGCTTCCCCGAGTACGAGGACGCGCTGCTGGAGCTGGCCGTGCTGCGCGAGCGCGACGGCAAGGTCGCCGAGGCCGTAAAACTTTACAAGCGGGCGCTGGCCGTAAAGCCGCGAGACTCCGTGGCCCGCTTCCGCCTGGCCTGGGCCCTGCGCAAGCTGGGCCGTACCGCCGAGGCCGCCAAGGCCCTCGACGGCGCCTTCCTGCTGGCCCCGGCCAACGAGAAGGGGGGCATCTCCATGGCGCTGGCCTATTCCGGCGCGCAGCCCGCGGGCGGCGCCGAGCCGCAGGGCCCGCTGTATTCCGCGCTGTCCAAGATACCGCCGGAGCAGGAGGCGCGGGCCGTGGTGGAGATGCTGGAAACCCCGAAGGCCGTGCTGCAGGAAGCCCCTGCCGGGGAAAAGCTGGCGGGCCGGCTGCGCTCGGCGTTCAGCAAGCCGAAGGTCGGCTACACGAAAAGGGAATTTTTCCTGCCGGCTTCGTCGCCGGAGGAGCGCCGCCGGAAGGCCGCCGAGATAGCCGCCGAGGCGGACAAACTGCTGGCGGGGATATCGCCCGGCAGCGACGCCCGGCTGAATTTTAATATCGAGACTTCCGCCCCCGCCGCCGAAGGCAAGCCGCGCAGGAACAAGGCGCTCTACAAGCCTCGCGACGTCGGCAACGACATGGGGCTCTGGGTGATGGGGGACAACTGGCTCGACAGCGCGGCCGAAGCCCTGGAAGAGATGGAGGACGCGGGGGCGGCCGACGCCGGGCTGAAGCTGATAAAGGGGCTCGGCTACCTGCTGCTCGGCGAGCCTTCCCCGGCGCTGGAGGAATTCTCCGGCGGCGGGGTGCAGGCCGCCCTGGGCCGCGCCGCGGCCTGGGTGGAAGCGGGCTCCGAGGAAAAGGCCCTGGCCGAGTGCCTGGAGGCGCTGCGCCTGGAGCCCGGCAACAAGACCGCGCTGGCCAACAAGGCCTGGCTGGAGGGCAAATGAGAATTCCGCAGGAGCTGCTGCGCGCCTCGCGGCTGGTTTTCGCCTTCTCGGCCTGCGGGCTCAAAGAGCGCCTCTCGGCCAAGCTCTGCGCCTCCTACGGCCGCTGGCTGGGAGGCTTCCGCACGCTGGAGCTGCGCGCCGGCGGCAAGCGCGGCGGCTACGAGATAGAAGCGCTGGGCGGGGGCCGCGCCGTGCTGGCCTCGCGCGACCTGGTCTCGCCCGTCTCTTTCAATAAATACGCGCTCAACCTGGCCGCCCTTGAAGAGGTGGCCCTGCCCGCCCTGGAGAGCGCGGCCGCCGCGGGCAAGGTGCTGCTCTTCGACGAGCTCGGCCCGATGGCGCTGCGGTCCGAAAAGTTCAGCGCGCGCGCCGCCGGCCTGCTTTTCTCCGGCGCCCAGTGCCTGGTCTTCCTGCGCCGCGGGGCGGCCTCTTTCGAGGGAACTTTCGCGCGCGCGGAGGATACTGTTATAATTGAGCTGGCCGAAGAGAGCTGGGCCGAGGCGGTGGCCTCGGCCGAGGCCTGGCTGGATTTGCGGGCGGAACTGACGGAGAACAGATGAACTACACCGAAGATTTCGACATGGGCCGCGTGAAGAGCGCGCATTTTATAGGCATAGGCGGCATAGGCATGAGCGGCATCGCCAGGCTGATGCTCGGCCTGGGCTACAAAGTGAGCGGCTCCGACGTGAAAGCCTCTGAGATAACCAGGGCGCTGGCGCGGGAGGGGGCCCGGATCTTTGAGCGCCACTCCGCCTCCGCGCTGGGTTCGCCCGGCGTGGTGGTGGTGAGTTCCGCCGTCAGGCCGGACAACCCCGAACTGGCCGCCGCCTTCAGGCGCGGCCTGCCGGTGGTCCGGCGGGCGCTGATGCTCTCCAAGCTGGCGGAGCTGAAGAAGACCGTGACCATAGCCGGCACGCACGGCAAGACCACCACCACCACGATGACGGCCGCGGCGCTGGAGGCCGCGGGCGCGGACGCCACCGCCGTGGTGGGCGGCATCATAAAGGGCGCGGGCTCCAACATAAAGCTCGGCGGCGGCCATTACCTGGTGGCCGAGGCCGACGAGTCCGACGGCTCCTTCCTGTATTTTTCCCCGCTGGTGGCCTGCGTGACCAATATCGACAGCGACCACCTGGACCATTACGGGAACATGGAAAACCTGAAGGAAGCCTTCAGGCGGCACCTGGCCAAGCTGCCGTTCTACGGCATGGCGGCGCTCTGTTCCGACGATCCCGGGGTACGGGAAATAATTCCTTCGCTGAAAACTCCCTTCGTGACCTGCGGCCTCGGCAAGGCCGACTGGATGGCGAAGGACCCCGTCTTCAACGCCGCCGGGGCGTCCTACAAGGCTTACTTCAGGGGCAAATTGAAAGGGCGGGTGCGCCTGCGCTGCGGCGGGGTGCATAACGTGCGCAACTCGCTGCTGGCGCTGGCCGCCGGCTCTTACCTCGGCTTCGACTTCGGCAGGCTGGCGGAGGGCCTCTGGAACTTCGCCGGCGTGAAGCGCCGCATGGACAGGCACGGCGCCGCCTCCGGCGTGGATTTTGTGGACGACTACGGCCACCACCCGACCGAGGTGCGGGCCACGCTGGACGCCGCGCGCGGGCTGTTCCCGGGCCGGCGGCTGGTGGTGCTGTTCCAGCCGCACCGCTACAGCCGCACGGCGCTGCTCTACAAGGACTTCGGCCGGGCTTTCGGCGGGGCCGACAGGGTTTACGTGGCGCCGGTCTATCCGGCCGGCGAGAAGCCGGTCCCCGGCGTGGATTCCGGCCTGATCCTGCGCCAGCTCGGCAGGAACGGGGCCCCGGCCTCGGAGTTCAGGGGCGTGCTGGAGACTTTGAAAGAGCTGAAGCCCGGCGACGTCTTCCTGACGCTGGGCGCCGGCGACGTCTGGAAACTGGGCGAGGAGATCAAGCTCAAAATGGAGCTGATGAACTAGGGCCGCCGCCCGCTTTATGCCTAAATACAGCCAGGTTTTTTTAGCGGACAAGGAAATCTGCGCGCGCATAGCCGCGGGGCTCGACGACGCCCCTTTCGACCGGCTGGTGGAGGTGGGCCCCGGCGGAGGGGCGCTGACCGAATTCCTTTTTCCCAAGTACGGACCTCGCATGAAGGCGGTGGAGATAGACTCGTCGCTGCTGCCGGCCCTGCGCGCCAGGTTCCCCGGGCTGGAAGTGGTAAACCAGGACTTCCTGGACGCCGACCTGGCCGCGCTGGCCGGGCCCGGCCTCGCCGCTTTTATAGGCAACCTGCCTTACGAATGTTCCACGGCTATCCTGGAAAAAGTGCTTTTTTATGAAGGGTTCGGGACGGCCATCTTCATGTTCCAGCGGGAAGTAGCCCGCAGGATAACGGCCGCCCCCGGCGACAGCGACTACGGCGGGCTCTCTGTGGTGACGGCCGCCCGGGCCTCGGCCGAGCTGCTGCTCGACGTGAAGGCCGCCAGCTTCAGCCCGGTGCCAGCCGTGGAGTCTTCGGTGCTGGTTTTCAAGCCCCGGCTTTATTTTCCCGAGAAGAAGAGGGAGGACGCGTTCCGGGCCCTGGTAAAAAAAGCTTTCAGCCACCGCCGCAAGACGCTGGTGAATTCCCTGGCGCTGTGCGGCATCCCGAAAGAGGCGGCCGCGGCGGCCGTGCAGAAATGCGGGCTCAAGCCCACGGCCAGGGCCCAGGAACTTTCGCTCGAGAGTTACGCGGTCCTCACCGCCGAACTGGGGGGCGCGTGAAGAAGATCATAGTGCTGCCGGCCTATAACGCCGCCAGGACGCTCAGAGAGACCGTGGCCTCGCTGCCGCCCGGCGCTTTCGACGAGCTGCTCCTGGTGGACGACTGCTCCTCCGACGGCACCTACGAGCTGGCCCTGGAGCTGGGCCTGAACGCCGTGCGCCACCCGCGCAACCGCGGCTACGGCGGCAACCAGAAGACCTGCTACGCCCTGGCGCTCGAGCGCGGCGCGGACATCGTGGTGATGCTGCACCCCGACTACCAGTACGACCCGCGCGTGATCCCGTTCATGACGGGCATAATAGAGGACGGCATCTGTGAGGTGGTGCTGGGCAACCGCATCCGCACCAGGGCCGAGGCGCTGGCGGGGGGGATGCCGGTCTACAAATACCTGGCCAACCGGCTGCTGACCGTCCTGCAGAACCTGGCCGCCGGCCAGAACCTGGGCGAGTGGCACAGCGGCCTGCGCGCCTATTCCCGGGCCGCGCTGGAAAAAATTAACTGGCGGGAGAACGCTGAAGGCTTCGCCTTCGACGCCCAGTTCCTCTTCCAGGCCGCCTTCAAGGGCCTGCGCCTGGGGGATATCCCGGTGCCCGCCAGGTATTTCCCGGAGGCCTCTTCCATCGGCCTGCTGCCCAGCATCCGCTACGGCCTCGAAACCCTGCTGGCCGGCGCCGAGTTCCTGGCCAACAAGGCCGGCCTGCTGCGCACCGCCCGTTACAAGTAATAAATAAAAAGTAGTATAATAGCGTTTCCGGCAATGCCGGCAAATCGTATTTTGCGGCTATTTTACAGAGGGCTATCCCATGAACATACACGCCAAGCGCATTAAAGACCTGCAGCAGCTGCTCAAGCAGAGCAAGCTGGACGCCCTGGTGGTCACGCGCAACCTGGACGCCGGCTTCCTTACCGGCTACCACATGGACGATTACCTGCTGCTGGTATCCCGCGGAGCGGCCTGGGCCATAGCGCCGCAGATGTTCGTGGAGGACATAAAGGTCCGGGCGCCTTTCGTGGAAACGGCGGTGCCCGCCGGCAGCTTCGAGCAGGCCGTGCTGGACCTCTGCAAGAAGCACAAGCTGCGCAAGGCCGCTTTCGACCCCGAATACGAGACCTATAACCGCGGCAATTTCTGGCGCAAGAACGGCTTCGCCGAGAAGGGCGGCCTGCTGGGCTCCCTGCGCGCGATCAAAGAGGGGGAGGAGGCCTCGGACCTCCGCAAATCCTGCCGCATAGCCGCCAGGGCCTTCGGCCTGATAAAGCCCCGCATAAAGACGGGCCGCACCGAGTTGTCCGTCTACCGCGAGCTCGAGGATATCATGCAGGCCATGGGCGCCAAGGGGCCGTCCTTCAACCTCATCGTCGGCTTCGGCCCCAATTCGGCCCTGCCGCACCACATCACTTCGGAGCGCAAGCTCAGGAACAACGAGGCCGTGCTGCTGGATTACGGCTGCGTCTACAACCATTACTGCTCCGACATTACCCGCACCTATTTCCACGGCAAGCCGACGGAGGAGTTCAACAAGGTGTACGCCACGGTGGCCCGGTCGCAGAAGGCCGGCCTCGCGGCGGTCCGCGGCGGCGTCTCCGCGATGTCGGTGGACAAGGCCTGCCGGGACGTCATCTCCGACGCCGGCTACGGCCAGTATTTCATCCACGGCACCGGCCACGGCGTGGGCCTCGAGATCCACGAATTCCCGCGGCTCAACACCAAGTTCCAGGCCGTGCTGCGGCCCGGCATGGCGGTCACGGTGGAGCCCGGCATCTACCTGCACGGCAAGTTCGGAGTGCGCATCGAGGATTCTGTGCTCGTCACCAAGGCGGGCTGCGAGATACTGACGAAGACGGCTTAAACTAAACGGGAGGAAGTAATGACTATATTAGCTATCGTACTGCTGGTCCTGGGGGGCTGGCTGGTATTCATGTTCAACGGGCTGGTGAAGCTGCGCAACCAGGTGGCCAACGCCTTCCGCCAGATCGACGTGCAGCTCAAGCGCCGCCACGACCTGATCCCCAACCTCGTCGAGTCCGTTAAGGGCGAGATGAAGTTCGAAAAAGAGACGCTCGAGCGCGTCATCCAGGCCCGCGCCGCGGCGGTTTCCGCCGGGCAGGGCGGCAATACCGGCGACATCCTGGCCAAGGAAGGCATGCTCACCCAGGCGCTGGGCCGGCTGATCGCCCTCTCCGAGAACTACCCGAACCTCAAGGCCAACGAGTCCGTGAAGGTCCTGATGGAAGAGCTGACGCACACCGAGAACCAGATAGGCTTCTCGCGCCAGTTCTACAACGACGTGGTGACCAAGTTCAACACCGACCAGCAGGTCTTCCCGACCAATATCTTCGCCTCGCTGCTGGGCTTCTCGCCCTCCCAGTTGTGGGAGCTGCCCGCCGATTCCCCTGAGCGGCAGAATCCCAAGGTCAACCTGACGGTCTAAAGATCACGGACGCCCGGCGGTTTCCCGCCGGGCCGCCAGCAATGAATATCTACGAACAGCAGGCTTCCAACCGGCGGATGACGGCCTTTCTCATGGCCGTCTTCCTCGCTTTTTTCCTGGTGATAGGCCTGGGGTTCGACTACTTCTACCTTAACTTCGCGCCCGGGGGCGCCCAGGCGCTGGCCATGACCTCCGACGGCTATTACGCGGCAGGCCCCGCCGGCGCGGGCTCCCCGGTGCCGTTCGGCACCATCATCGCCCTGCTGATAGGCCTCGGCCTTACGGCCAACAGCTTCTTCAACGGGCCGCGCATGGTGCTGCGCTCCACGCTGGCCCGCCGCGCGGTTTCCGGCGTGGACAAGGAGCGGCAGTTCATCAACGTGGTGACGGAGATGGCCACCGCCGCCGGCCTGCCGGCCCCGGCGGCCTACATCATACCCGACGCGGACCTGAACGCCTTCGCCACCGGCACCAGCCCGGCCAACTCCGTCATAGCCGTCACCGAGGGCCTGCTGGCTACGCTGAACCGCGAGGAACTGCAGGGCGTGGTGGCCCACGAGATGGGCCATATCCGCAATTTCGACATCCGCCTGATGACCGTGTCGGCGGCGCTGATGGGGGCCATAGCCCTGCTGAGCGATTTCGCCGGGCGCAGCATGCGCTACGGCGGCAGAAGTTCTTCCTACGGCGGCTCCAGAAGCTCTTCGGGCTCTTCCCGGAGGGGGGGCGGCGCCGCCGCGCTGCTGCTCTTCGTAGTGTGGATAGTGCTGGTCGTCCTCGCCCCGCTGATCTCCCGGATGCTCGCCATGGCCATTTCCCGCCAGCGGGAATTCCTGGCCGACGCCACCGGCGCGGAGCTGACGCGCAACCCCAAGGCCCTGATCTCGGCGCTCGAGAAGATCCGCCAGGCCGTCATGCCCACCAACGCCATCAACAACGGCGTGGCGCACATGTGCATCGCGGACCCCCGCGGCAGCCTCATAGAGGAGAAGCTCGGATTCACGGCGGACCTGCTGGCCACGCACCCGCCGATGCAGAAACGGATACTGGCGCTGAAAGCGATGGCCTACCAATCGGAGCACCCGCAGCCGGATTTCAACTAAAACAACAGGAGACGCAAATGATACTCGCAAGCCAGTTCAAAGAAGGCAACATGTTCATCAACGAGAACGGCCAGATGGTCGAGGTGATGACCGTGCAGCATCACCGCAAGTCGCAGGCCCGCGCCGTGGTGCGCGTGAAGCTCAAAAGCGTGGAGACCGGCTCTATCATAGAGACGGCCTACCGCCCCGAGGACAAGTTCAAGGACGTCATGGTAGAGAAGCGGCCCAAGACCTACGTCTACGCCGAGGCCGACATGGCCTACTTCATGGACGACAGCACCTTCGAGCAGGTGGGGCTGCCCAAGGACAAGCTGAAGGCCCAGCTGCCCTATATGACCGAGAACATGCCCGTAGAGGGGATCTATCTCAACGACGCCTTCTTCACGATACAGCTGCCCGCCAACCTGGTGATGACCGTCACCCATACCGTCGACGGCGTGCGCGGCGACACCGTCTCCAACACCATGAAGGACGCCACCGTGAATACCGGCCTGGTGGTGAAGGTGCCGATGTTCATCAACGAAGGCGACCAGATCCGGGTGGACACCCGGACCGGCACCTACGTCGAGCGCGTTTCCAAGTAAAGCGGCCCCCGGCCCGGAGCTGAAATGATAAAAGCCGTAATCCTGGACATAGACAACACGCTGATGGACTTCATGCGCATGAAGCGCGCCGCGGTGGACGCGGCCGTGGACGCCATGATAGACGCCGGCCTGCCCATGCATAAGGATCACCTCCGGGAGAAGATCTTCGAGATCTACTGGAAGGAAGGCATCGAGGACCAGAACATCTTCGACAAGGTGCTGATGAAGGAGTTCGGCAAGGTGGATCCCAAGATCCTCGCCGCCGGCATTATCGGCTACAAGCGCGCCAAGGAGGGACATATGACCCTCTACCCGCACGTGAAGATGGCGCTGACCGACCTGCTGAAGATGGGGGTGCGCATGGGCGTGGTCTCCGACGCGCCGCGCCTGTCCGTCTGGATGCGCATCGTCGGCCTGGGCCTGCACCATTACTTCGAGCACGTGGTCACCTTCGAGGACACCGGCGAGAAGAAGCCGTCCCCCAAGCCGTTCAAGAAGATCCTGTCGCTGATGGAAGTGGAGCCCGCCGCCGCGATCATGGTGGGGGACTGGGCCGAGCGCGACATCAAGGGCGCCAAGGCGTTTGGCATGAAGACGGCCTGGGCCAAGTACGGCAACGAGTTCGACACGCCGGTCTCCGGCGCGGACTACGAGCTCGACGACATCTACAACCTGGTCGCCATCGTGCGGAGGGAAAATGAAAAAGCTCGTTAGCGCCGTCCTGTTCTGCCTGGCCGCGCAGGCCGCCGCCGCGCTGGAGGTCACCGGCGTGACCCCGGCCGGGATCAAGGGCGCCTCTAAAGGCGACTTCTCCTTCGGGCTCCTCACCGTTAAGTCGGTGGCCTGGGACAGGGGCGCGGTGGTGATGCCCCTGACCGAGAGCGGCGACAGGAGCTACGCCAATATCAAGCTGCTCTCCAGGGGCATTTACGCCAGGCTCGAGGCCTGCTTCAAGAACGGCTGCGCCAAACCCGCCAAGGCCCCGGCCCGGCCCGTTCTAAAAGTGGAGGCGCTCAAGCCCCTGAAGTCCACCGCGCGCGTAGCCAACGCCGAGCTCTCCTTCGACGGGGAACTGCTGGTGGTGGCCGGCGTGATGGCTTCCAGGAAAGAGGAGGGCGCCTTCTGGGTGGCCTTCCCGCCCGACCTGGTCTTCACCGACCCCGCTTTCAAAAGCGCGGTGGAGTCGGCCGTGATAGCGGCCTGGACCAAGAAGAAATAATATGACCATGACCGGCGCTCCGGCGCGGATCCTGCTGGCGGGCCTATTGTGCCTGCTGGCCGTTCCGCGCGCTTCCGCCGTGAAAACCGAGCGCCTGCACCGCTTCGCCGCCTCCGCCGGAGGGCCGGCCTATGTGGAAGTAGTCTCAGGCTCGGCCCTCGTCAAGTTCAAGACCGGCGTCTCCACCGCCGCGGCCGCCGCCGCGCTGGCCGGCGCCGGCTTCGGCATCGTCAACAGTTTCGAGCGGTTCGGGCTGTACGCGGTGCGGCTGCCGGGCGGCATGGCTGTCTCGTCGGGCCTGAGCCTGCTGAAGGCTATGCCCCAGGTGGAAGCCGCCGAGCCCAATGGGGCTTACCGGGTAAAGCGCGCGCCAAACGATATTTACGCGGCCAGGCAGTACGCGCTGGCCAAGGTGCAGGCTTTCGGGGCCTGGGAATACGAGACCGGGAGCTCCAGCCGCGTCACGGTGGCCGTGATGGATACCGGCATAGACGCCGCGCACCCGGAACTGGCCGGTAAACTGACCGGTATCAGCCGGGCTTTCGATCCCGGCAGCGGCGCGGAATCCCCCGACAGCCCGCCGACGCCGGCCTGCAACCACGCCACCCGCGTGGCGGGGGTGGCGGCCGCCTCTTCCGACAATTCTTCCGGCGTGGCCGGCATGTCCTGGGGGGCAAAACTCCTCTCGCTTAAGATCTTCGCCGATTCGGATTGCCTGCCGGACTGTTCTGACGAGGCCGGCCTGTACTCCTGCACCACCAGCGACAACGCCATTATATCGGCTCTCAATTACGTGATCCCGAAGCACAATACCGCCGCCTATGGCAAAATAATAGTGAACATGAGCATCGGGGAGTACAACCCCTGCGGCGCCTTGCTCCAGCCCGTGGTGGCCAATGCCGTGAGCGCCGGCCTGCTGCTGGTCGCCGCGGCCGGCAACGGCGGAGGCACAAACGTGGATACTCCGGCCAACTGTACCGGGGTCATCGCCGTCGGCGCTACGGACATGCAGGATAAACTGGCCTCCTTCTCCAACACCGGCGCCTACATGACCACCAAGGGCGTGACCGCGCCCGGGGTGGACCTGTACACCACCGACGCGGGCGGCGGCTACGCCTCGGCCACAGGCACCTCTTTCTCCTCGCCGCTGACCGCCGGCCTGGCGGCCCTGCTCTGGTCGGCCAAACCGGAAAAGACGGCCGGCGATATCTGGGGCTACATCGGGAATTCCGCCGACGACCTGGGCGGCGCCGGCCATGACGCCGAGTTCGGCTGGGGGCGCGTGAACGCCTACAGGGCGCTCTGCTCCGCCGTGCCCTGCCGCAGCTACGCCGCCGGCGAGAAAAAGGCCTCGGCCTATCCCAACCCTTTCCGCCCTAAAACGCATAACCTCCTGGCCTTCAAGACGGCGCCCGGCTTCGACACGGGCGGGATAGAAATAAAGATCTACACTTCGGAAGGCGAGCAGGTGCGCAAGCTCGACGGGCTGACCTGGGACGGCAAGAACCAGGCCGGGGCCGCCGTGGCCAGCGGCGTCTATATTTTCAGGGTGAAGACGGATTCGGACTCGGCGGTGGGGAAATTCGCGCTGATCCGCTGACCAGATGGAAATCCTCAACACGACAAAGAATCTCAGGGTCAGCGCCTCGGCCTCCCGCGCCGACACCTTTTCCACGCGGCTGTTCGGGCTGATCCCCAGGCGCTCCCTGGGGGCTGAAGAGGGGCTCTGGCTGGAACCCTGCGCGATGATCCACATGTGTTTTATGAGTTTTGCGATAGATGCGGTTTTTTTGGACCGGGAGTTTAAGGTGCTCCGGGTGCTGGAAAATTTCAGGCCCTGGCGCTTCTCGCCCTGGGTCCGCGGGGCCCGCGGGGTGCTGGAACTCCCGGCGGGCCGCTGCTCCGGCCGGCTGGAGGAGGGGGACCTCCTGGTTTTCAGGCCTTAGGGTGCGTACTATTCCGCCCTTGTAACTTTCGGCTAATATATTTATAATAATCAAGCATGCCTCCGCCACAGGGATTAAAGCGCAAGCGTAACATGAGGGAGATCCTCATAGAGGATAAACTCATCCCTGAAGAACAGCTCAAAGCCGCCGAAGAAACCGCCAAGAAAGAGGGCAGGCACATACAGCAGGTGCTGCTGGAGATGAAGCTCATCCCGGACCTGAAGCTGCTGAAGATCCTGGCGGACGAATGGGGCTTCAAGGCGGTGGACCTGTCCAAGATGGAGCCGCCGCCCGAGGTGGTGGAGCTGCTGCAGGAGCAGATCGCCAAAAAGCAGCTGTGCGTGCCTTTCGCCCGCGACGGCAACGCCATGGCCCTGGCCATGGCCGACCCCCGCGACTTCCTGATAGTCGAGGACATCAGCCTGCGCACCGGCCTCGACGTGAAGCCCTACCTGGCCCTGGCGCCGGGCATCCTGGCGGTGCTGGACAAAGTTTACGGCAAGCAGGACAGCGCGCAGGTGGCGGAGCTGGTGGAGCAGGTGGCGCAGTCGCAGTCCCAGGCCATTCCCGAAGGGGAAGAGGGCTCGATCTCGCTGGCCTCCGAAGACAAAAAAGATATCAGCGACGTGGACGCGAGCGCCCCCGAAGTGGAAAAGCTCGTCAACGCCATCATCCTGGGCGCCCTCAGCATAAAGGCCTCGGACATCCATATTGAACCGTTCGAGGATCCCAATGGCAAGACTTCCAAGGTGATGGTGCGCTACCGCGTGGACGGCATGCTGCGCCCCGCCTCCTTCACCATCCCGTGGGTGTTCCGCCAGGCCATCAGCGCCAAGATCAAGATCATGTCGAACTCCATGAACATCACGGAGCGGCGCATCCCGCAGAGCGGCCGCATCCAGATCATCGCCAAGGGCGCGCCCATAGAGTTCCGCGTAGAGATGGTTCCGACGGTGTTCGGCGAGTCCTGCGTCATGCGTATCCTCGACCGCGCCTCGGTGCGCGTCGACATCAAGATCATGGGCTTCCTGCCCGACACCGAGAAGAAGCTGCTGGACCAGTTCAAGGGCATCGGCGGCAAGAAGAACTTCGGCCTGATGCTGGTCTGCGGCCCGACCGGCTCGGGCAAATCCACCACGCTTTACGGCTGCCTCAACTATGTCAACCGCCCCGACATCAAGATCATCACCGCCGAGAACCCCGTGGAGTACAACATCGACGGCATCATCCAGGTGCCGGTCAATCCCGACGTGAGCCTGGGCGGCAATAAGAAATTCGACTTCGCCAGCGCCCTGCGCTCGTTCATGCGCCTCGATCCCGACGTCATCATGGTCGGCGAAATCCGCGACGAGGAAACGGCGCACATAGCGCTGGAAGCCGCCATGACCGGCCACCTCGTGTTCTCCACCATCCATACCAACGACGCGCCCTCGGCCCTCGAGCGCCTCACGCAGATGGGCCTGCCGCGCTTCGTGGTGGCCAATACCATGAAGGCCGTGCTGGCCCAGCGCCTCGCGCGCCGGCTCTGCAAGGACTGCAAGGAAGAGGTGGACATGTCGCCGGAGGAAATAGCCGTTTTCGAGGCCAACAACGTCAAGGTGCCGGCCGGCGCCAAGGTGTTCAAGCCCAAGGGCTGCGACATCTGCAAGGGCACGGGCTTCAAGGGCCGCTGCGGTATGCACGAGCTGCTCATCCTCAACGACGAGATCCGCCTGCAGCTGCTCAAGGACCCTTCCGCCATCCCCGTGAAGGAAATAGCCATGAAGAACGGGATGCGCACCATAGCCATGGACGGCCTGGAGAAGGTGCTGATGGGGCTTACCACGGTGAAAGAAGTGCTCGGCGGTACCGGGGATTGATCTGATGAGGTTCAGCAAATGTTTCCAAAACTCTTTATAACAGCTGCTCTTTTCCTGTCCGCGGCCGGCGGCGTTTCCGCGGCGGACTACGGCAATTTCTACGGCGTCTCGGCGGAGGCCCTCGGGCCTTTCGCCCGGGACCTGGGCAGCCTGCTCGGGTCGGGCTCCAACCAGACGGCGCGCCCGCTCGGCTTCGCCGGCTTCGATCTGGGGGTGCGCGGCATGGCGCAGTTCAGGCCGTCCCACGGCAACACCGTCCTTAAAAAGAACAGGCTGTTCGGGCTGGGCGTGGTTCAGGCCGAGATCGGCATGCCTTACCGGATCGACGGCTTCGTGCGCGGCGGCTCTTTCGAGGGGATCTCGGTGGCCGGCGGCGGCCTGCGCTACGGCCTGTGGAACGTCTCCGACGAAAAATACAAGGTGAACGCCACGCTGGTGGGCATGGCCAACATGGCCACCCACAAGTATTTTTACGCCGTCCATTTTAACACCAGCTTCGTCTGCTCGGTGAACGTGCCCGTGCTGTCGCCTTTTATCGGCGCCGGCTACGACTTCACGCGCCTCGAGGCCCAGACCGTGGGCGACGCGTCGCTGGCCGGCAGGCAGGTGCGCGTTTCCGAGCCGCGGTTTACCGCCGGGCTGCGCGCCAAGATGAAGCTCGGCTATATAGCGGCCGGGCTTACTTATACCCACGACCGGGCGCTGGTGAACGCCAGCGCCGGCTTCCGCTTCTAGGGCAGTTTTCCGCCAATAAAAAGGCCCCGCATGCGCGGGGCCTTTTTATTGGGA
Organism: Elusimicrobia bacterium GWD2_63_28; assembly: GCA_001799895.1. Classification (GTDB taxonomy): domain Bacteria; phylum Elusimicrobiota; class Elusimicrobia; order Elusimicrobiales; family UBA9959; genus UBA9959. The sequence goes on along the minus strand of MGUI01000035.1, from coordinate 58,225 downwards.
GCGGCGGGGGCTCAGCCTTTGAACTTGTCCTTGTGCTCCCGGCGTATCTCGCGGTCCAGGTCCCGCTTCTTTATGGTTTCGTGCTTGTCCGCGGCTTTCTTGCCCTTCGCCAGGCCCAGCAGCACTTTGGCCCAGCCGTTCTTGAAATAAAGTTCCAGCGCCACCAGCGACATGCCCTTGGTGGTAAGGGCCCCAGTGAGGCGCTTTATTTCCTGCCGCTTAAGCAGTAGCTTCCTGGTGCGGATGGGGTCTATCTCCGTAAGGGTGTTGTAGGCGTAGGGGGCGATATGCAGGCCGTAAAGATACAGGCCGTCCTTTTCCGCCCTGGCGAAGGAGGAGGTCATGGTGGCCTGCTTGAGCCGCAGGGATTTCACTTCCGGGCCTTCCAGCGCCAGGCCGGCCTCGTAGGTGTCGGTTATGAAGTAGTCGTGCCTGGCCTTGCGGTTGGTGGCCACGGCCTCGATCTTTTCCGCCTTTTCCTCTTTCGCCATTGTTTCATGTTACCAAATATCCTAAAATTGTAAAACGGTTAAGTAGTGTCATTGTCAGGAACTCCTCTCAGGAGGGGTTCAGCGAGCGGGCCGCCGAAGGCGGCGGAGCGAGCGACGATGAAACGGGGAACCTGGGTTCCCCTTGTAGAAGCGCCCGGCCGACGAAGGCCGGGGCGAAGCCCCCGGAGCGCAGCGCAGGGGCGCGGTATCAGATGGAGAGGTGGCCGAGCGGTTGAAGGCGCAGACCTGGAAAGTCTGTATACTCGAAAGGGTATCAAGGGTTCGAATCCCTTCCTCTCCGGACTTTTTTCCTAAGATAGATCCCCCGAAAGCGGGGGATTATTTTATTGCTAGTGGAATGTGACTAACAGGCCGTATTTATTGTTGACAAGGTTTTGGGTAGTTATGTAGATTTATAGAAACCCCTGAGGGCATTATCTTGTATATCATCCATGGGGGGACAGTTAAGGAGGAAGTATATTAATGAAAAACAATAAGAAGGGCTTCACCCTGATAGAGCTCATGATCGTCGTCGCCATCATCGGTATTCTGGCTGCCATCGCCATACCGAAGTTCGCCGACCTGATCAACAAGTCCAAGGAAGGCGCCACGAAGGGCGCTCTCTCCTCGGTCCGCAGCGCTATCCAGGTGTACTACGGCGACAACGAAGGCTGGTTCCCGGCCGACACGCTCGCCTGCATCACCCTGAACGCGAAGTATATCGCCGAGATCCCGCTTGCCAAGGCTCCCGGCACGACGCACGCCGATGCCCGCACCGTGACCGCTGTCACCGCCGGCGTGGCTCCGACTGACGGCGCTGGTTGGGCTTACTACAATGACTCCAGCCATTCCGCCACCTGGGGCAACTTCATCGTGGGCTGCACCCACGAGGACATAAAGGGCCGCGGCGATACCGCGATCCTTACCCCCTGGTCGACCTTCTAATCAAAGGCTGAACAGAAAAAAGACCCCGCGTCGCAAGGCGCGGGGTTTTTTTATGCCCCGGCAATTGTTAGAATATTGCAATGGTAACGCTGATAATGGCTTTTATCCTCGGCCTGGCCTTCGGGAGTTTCCTCAATGTCTGCATAGGCCGGCTGCCCAAGGACGAGTCCATCAATTTCCCGCCCTCGCGCTGTCCCAAGTGCCTGGCCCCGATAAAGCTCTATGACAATATCCCCGTCCTCAGCTACCTGCTGCTGCGCGGGCGCTGCCGCTCCTGCAAGGAGCCCATCTCTCCCAGGTACCCCTTCGTGGAACTTCTGACGGCCGCGCTGACGGTGCTCTTCGTCCATAAGTGGCAGGGCAGTCCGGCCTGGCTGGGGGTCAGCCTGCTGGCCGTCTACGTGCTGATACTGGTCAGCGTTATTGATTTCGAGACGATGCTCATCTCCGACGCCTTTTCGCTGGCGCTCTTCGCGCTGGGCCTGGGCGGCAGCCTGGTCAACCCGTATTTCGAGGGGAGCTGGGCGGCGCGCCTGGCCTCTTCGGCGGGCGGGGCGGCCGCCGGGGCGGGCTTTATCTGGGGCCTGGCGCTGCTGGGTAAGAAAATTTACAAGAAGGACGCGGTCGGGGAGGGGGACATCTTCCTGATGGGCGGCATCGGCGCCCTGTGCGGCTGGCAGGGCGTGCTTACCGCGGTCATCATGGCCTCTTTTTTCGGCTCGGTCTACGGCGTGACGCTGCTGCTGCTCAAACGGGCGGACCGCATGTCCCATATGCCCTTCGGCCCTTTCCTGGCGCTGGGCGCGGCCATCAACCTTTACTCGCTGTTCACTCCCGAGGATTTCTTTTTCACGCTGCCGTTTTAGGACGGGGATTTTGGGGGCGGCGGCTTTTTTTGCTATACTATTTGTCTGAAGTTTTGCTCTTTATATTTTGGTTGGGTGGCTGAGCGGTCAAAAGCAACGGTCTGTAAAACCGTCGGGCTACGCCCTACATAGGTTCGAATCCTATCCCAACCATACTAATCGAATTTAAGCGCGGGTGGCGGAACTGGCAGACGCGCACGGCTCAGGACCGTGTGACCGAAAGGTCTTATGGGTTCAACTCCCTTCCCGCGCAAATTTAAGATCGTAGCGAAAGCTACGATCTTTTTTTTATGTCTCGGCCAAAAGCCTCGCGCGTTCCGGCTCGCCGCTCGCTCATAAGCGTGCGCGGCAGAAGAGGGCCTGCGGTCCTCCGCACTAAAATCGCTCCCGGAGAGCCGGACCGCGCCGTCATGCTGCCCACGGCCAGCCTGGTGCGTTCCTATTCTATCGTCATGAAATAGTATAATTATTAAAGGCAATATTAATAAATCTAATAGCCAGGAAGGACAACATGTGCCTCGCCGTCCCCGGTAAGATCACCTCCCTCAAGAACAACAACGCCGAAGTGGATTTCAGCGGAGTCAGGCGCCAGGTCTCGCTGGACCTGGTGCCGGACGCCAAGAAGAACGACTACGTCCTCGTCCACGCCGGCTTCGCCATACAGGTGCTGGACCCGAAAGACGCCCAGGAGACGCTGAAGGTCTTCGCCGAGGTCTTCGGCAAGGACCACGCCGACGCCTCCGGCCCGCTCGGGCATAACAAGCCATGAAGGCCGCCGAACAGTTCTCCTCGCCCCTGTGGCGCGACCGCGCCCTGGCCTCCGCCGCCCTCTCCGAGATGGAGCGGCTCGCCTCCGCCGCCGCGCAGAAGACGGGCGGGCGCGTAAACTTCATGGAAGTCTGCGGCACGCACACCATGGCCATAGCCGCCAGCGGCATGCGCCGCCTGTTCCCCAAAGAGCTCAAGATGCTCTCCGGCCCCGGCTGCCCCGTCTGCGTCACCTCCCAGGGCGACATCGACCGCGTGCTGGCCCTGGCGGAAATCCCCGGCGTTATCATTACCACCTTCGGCGACATGCTGAAGGTGAAGGGCTCGAAGGGCCTGGACCTGCACGCCATGCGCGAGCGCGGGTCGGACATCCGCGTGGTCTATTCCCCGCTCGACGCGGTGGCGCTGGCCGCCGCCGAGCCCGGCCGGCAGGTGGTCTTCATCGGCGTCGGCTTCGAAACCACCGCCCCGGTGATAGCCGGCGCCGTGGCCCGCGCCAAAAAAGCGGGGCTTAAGAACTTTTCTTCCACCGCCTTCTTCAAGCTGGTCCCGCCGGCGCTGGAACTGCTGCTCTCCGACCCGGAGAACAAGATCCACGGCTTCATGCTGCCCGGCCACGTCAGCGCCATCATCGGGCTGGAGCCTTACCGCTTCGTCGCCGAGAAATACCGCGTGCCCTGCGCGGTCACCGGCTTCGAGCCGCTGGATATCCTCAGCGGCGTCAATATGCTGCTCAGGCAGATCCTGTCCGGCAAGCCCGCCGTGGAGGACGAATATTTCCGCGCGGTGCGGGCGGGCGGCAACCCCGCGGCGCAGGCGCTGCTGGCGGAGGTGTTCACCGTCTGCGCGGCCTCCTGGCGCGCCATCGGCACCGTCAAGGACACAGGCCTGGAATTTTCGAAGGCCTACGAGGCTTTCGACGCGGTGAAGCGCTTCAAGATCCCCTATTCCGACGCGCCCGAGCCGAAGGGCTGCCTTTGCGGGGCTATACTGCTCGGCAAGGCGCTGCCGCCGGACTGCCGGTTGTTCGGCAAGGCCTGCACGCCGTCCAACGCCGTCGGACCCTGCATGGTCTCCTCGGAAGGGGCCTGCGCCGCCTGGTTCAAGTACGGAGGCTGAGTGAACATCGAAACCCTTAAGGTTTTCCGCGACCTGTCGGATACCGGCAGTTTTTCAAAGACCGCCGAGCTCAATTATATCTCCCAGTCCGCCGTCAGCCAGCAGGTGAAAAAGCTGGAGCTGGTGCTCAAATGCAAGCTCTATCACCGCCAGGCCGGCAGGATCCTGCTGACGCCCTGCGGCGAGAAATTCTACGACGCCGCCAAAAAGGTCTCCTCCGTCTACGACGGCGCGCTGCGCACCATCCGCGCGCTGGCCCGCGACCGGCAGGGCGACGAGATAAAGATCTCCACCATCTATAGCGCCGGCATCTATATCATCCAGAACTTCATAAAGCAGTTCCTGGCGCAGACCCCCGGCGCGCGCGTCAGCGTGGAGTACCGGCAGTTCTCGCAGATCTATTCGGACATCACCTCGGGCCGGGCCGATTTCGGCTTCATGGCCTGCCCCTACCGCAAGGCGCCGGGGCTGGCCATGCTGCCCGTGGCCAAGGACGAGATGGCGCTGATCGCCGGCTCCTCCTCGCCGCTGGCGGGCCGCAAGTCGGTCAGCGTCCGGGACCTGGAAGCCATGGATTTCATCTTCTTCGACCGGGCCTTCCCGTCGAGGCGCTACATAGATTCCTTCCTGCGCCGCCACGGCGTTAAGCCGCACGTGAAGATGGAGCTGGACAACATCGAGACCATAAAGACGGCCGTGGCCTCCGGCGCCGGCGTTTCGCTGCTGCCGCGCACCGCCATCCGGGACGACGAGAACGGCGTCAGCCTGCACGCGCTGAAGATCTCCGACGCCGAATTCCTGCGCCCTATCTACCTGGTCTATAGCAGGTCGCGCAAGCTCTCTTCGGTGGCGCGCAGTTTTATGAACATCTTTGACGGCGTTAAAAAAACCGCGGGGAGGACCTGATGGCTGTTCTGGAAAAAGTAGTTCTGGCCCACGGCAGCGGCGGCAGGCTCAGCCGGGAGCTGGTGGAAAACGTTTTCCTTAAAAGTTTCTCCAACCCGGCGCTGAAGCCGCTGGAGGACGCCGCCGAGGTGAGGATACCCGGCGCGACGCTCGCTTTCACCACCGACTCCTACGTGGTCACGCCCGTGGAGTTCCCGGGGGCGGACATAGGCCGCGTGGCCGTCTGCGGCACGGTCAACGACCTGGCCGTCAAGGGCGCCCGGCCGCTGGCGCTTTCCGCCGGCTTCATCCTGGAGGAAGGTTTTCCCGGGGCCCTGCTGGAGCGCATAACGGCCTCCATGCGCCGCGCCGCCGACGAGGCCGGGGTCAGGATAGTCACCGGCGACACCAAGGTGGTGGAGCGCGGCAAGGCAGACGGCATCTTTATAAACACGGCCGGCGTGGGGCTTATCCCCAAGGGCCGCAGCCTGACCTCCGCGGCGGTGAAGGCCGGCGACGTTATTATAGTCAGCGGCGGCCTGGCCGACCACGGCGTGGCCGTGATGAACGCCCGCGACCGCCTGGGGCTGGAGGGCGGCATTAAGAGCGACGCCGCCCCGCTCAACGGCCTGGCGGAAGCCATCCTTAAATTTCCCGGCGTGCGCGCCATGCGCGATATCACGCGGGGGGGGCTCGCCACCGTGCTCAACGAGGTTTCCGGCGCCTGCAAACTCAGCGCCGAGGTGGAAGAAGAAGCGGTGCCCGTCTCGGTACAGGTTAAGAACGCCTGCGCCCTGCTGGGCCTGGACCCGCTCTACGTGGCCAACGAGGGCAAGATAGCCGTTTTCGTTTCCCCTGCCGCCGCGCCTAAGATACTGAAGGCCATGCGCGCCCATCGCTACGGCAAACACGCCGCAGTGGTCGGCCGCATGGTCAAAGAGAAAAAGCCGCAGGTGCGGCTGCTCACCGCCATCGGCGGCTCGCGCATCATGCTGATGCTGGAAGGCGAGCAGCTGCCGCGCATCTGCTGATATGAACAAAGCGCTGCTCTGGCTGCTCAGCCTCGTCATTACGCTGTCCTTCGCCGTCTACCAGCGCAAGACAGGGCCTACCTATCCTATTAAGGGCGGTGCGGTGGACGGGACCGGGATACAGGGCTACCGCCTGCCCCGCAGCTGCACCATCGGCGCCGGGGACTGCGTAGTCAGGGTGAAATACAAGGGCCCGCTTGAAGGCCGCATAGAGTGGCGCCGCTACAAGACAGGCGACGGCTTCTCGGCTGCGGCGCTGCAAGCCGGCGACGGGGAGCTTTCTTTCCTGTTGCCCGACCAGCCGCCGGCCGGCAAACTGGAATACCGCGTCTTCCTCGAGCACCCGGATAATAAGTTCGAGCCGTCCGAACGGCCGGTAGTGACCCGTTTCAAGGGCGCGGTGCCGGGCTGGGTCCTTATCCCGCACATCGTGCTGATGTTCCTGTTCATGCTGTTCTCTGTGCGCATCTTCCTGACGGCCGCCTTCGGCGCGCCGCCGGTAAAACATTCCGTGCCCGCCACCGTCATGTTCCTGCTCGCCGGGGGCTTCGTCTTCGGGCCGATCACCCAGTATTACGCTTTCGGCCAGGCCTGGACCGGCTTTCCTTTCGGCTACGACCTTACCGACAATAAGACGCTGCTGCTGCTGCTGGCCTGGCTGCCGGCTCTCTGGGCCGTGCTCAAGGAGCGGAAGGCCCGCCTCTGGCTGAACCTGGCTTTCGCCGTCACCGCCGCGGTGTATCTGGTGCCGCACAGCCTGTTCGGCAGCGAGCTGGATTATAAGAAAGGCGAAGTGGTGACAGGAAAGTAATGCCTCCCCTCGTAAGAAAACAGATCCTGGTGCAGGGCGTAGTGCAGGGCGTCGGCTTCAGGCCGCACGTCTATAAGCTGGCCGCCGAGTATTCTCTGTCAGGCTGGGTTAAGAACGACGCTTCCGGAGTTACCATAGAGGCCGAGGGTCCCGGCCCGGACGTGGAAGCCTTTATCAGGGACCTCGCCGGCCGCCGCCCCGCCGCCGCCCGGGTGGACTCGGTAGTCAGCCGCGCCCTGCCAACGGCCGGCGATAAAAAATTCATCATTGCGAAGAGCGGGGGCAAGGCGCTCGCCGTGGCCATCATACCGGCGGACCTGGCCCTCTGCGCCGACTGCCGCCGTGAGCTCTCCTCTCCGCGAAACCGGCGTTATCTTTACCCTTTCACCAACTGCACCAATTGCGGCCCGCGCTTCACCATCGTTAAAAGCATTCCTTATGACCGGCCGTATACCACCATGGCCGGTTTCAAAATGTGCCCGGAGTGCCTGCGGGAATACGGAGACCCGCTGGACCGCCGCTTTCACGCCCAGCCTAACGCCTGCCCGGTATGCGGCCCGGCGGTGAAACTGGAGGCCGGCGGAAAAAACTTTGCCGGCCCGGCGGCTCTGGAGGCAGCGGCAAAGCTGCTGATAGCCGGGAAGATAGGCGCGCTGCGCAGCCTGGGAGGCTTCCACCTGGCCTGCCGCGCCGACGACCCTTCCGCCATAAGGAAGCTGCGCGGAGCCAAGCGCAGGCCCCACAAGCCTTTCGCCGTTATGGCTCCGTCGCTGGCGGCGGTTAAAAAATATTGTTTTATCTCCCCGGCTGAAGCCGCCGCCCTCGGTTCCCCCGAAGCGCCGGTGGTCATGCTGCGCCGCCGCCCTGGTAAATTCAAAGAGCCGGCCCCCGGCCTGTCCCGCCTCGGCGTAATGCTGCCCTATACGCCCCTGCACGCCGCCCTCTTCGCCCTGCTGGAGAAAAAAGGTTTCTCCGGCCCGCTGCTGATGACCTCCGGCAATTTCCGCGACGAGCCCATCTGCAAGGACGGCCCCGACGTGCGGGCGCGCCTGGCCGGCGTGGCCGCCTTCTCGCTCTCCCACGACAGGCCCATACATAACAGGTGCGACGACAGCGTGGCCTTCGAGGCCTGCGGCGAACTGCGGCTGGCGCGGCGGGCGCGGGGCTATGTGCCCTCCGCCGTGAAACTGCCCGCGGGCGGCGCCGCCGTGCTGGCCTGCGGCGCCGACCTTAAGAACACCTTCTGCCTTACCCGGGGCACCGAGGCCTTCCTCTCCCAGCATATCGGCGACCTGGCAGAGCCGCTCAACCAGGCTTTCTTCAGGGAGACGCTGGCCAATTACAGGCGCCTCCTTAAAATTTCTCCGTCAGTGATAGCGCACGACCTGCACCCGGATTATGCCTCCTCGGCCATCGCGCGTTCGCTGCCCGGCAGGAAGATCGCGGTGCAGCACCACGCCGCGCACGCGCTCTCCGTGGCCGCCGAATACGGCCTGGCCGGGTCTTTTCTCGGCGTGGCCTTCGACGGGACCGGCTACGGTACCGACGGGCAGATCTGGGGCTCCGAATTCCTCGTGTTTGAAAAACAGACCTGGCGCCGCGCCGGGCACCTGAAGTATTTCGCCCTGCCCGGGGGGGATATCGGCGCGCTGGAGATCTGGCGCCCCGCCCTGGCCCTGGTCAAAGCGGCTTACGGGCCGGAGTGGGGGGCGCAGGCCGCCGGCCTTTTTAAAGCCGTACCCGCCGCGGCGCTGCACACGGTTGAGCGCATGATAGACGCCGGGGTGAATTCGCCGCGGACCTGCAGCATGGGCCGGCTCTTCGACGCCTTCAGCTTCATAGCCGGTGTCAGGACCGAGGCCACTTACGAGGCGCAGGGCCCCATGGAGCTGGAGAGCCTGCTGCCCGGCCCCGCCGCCGCGCCCTATGCCTTCGGGCTCTGCGGCGGTGAAGACGATTTGCAGATAGATCCCTCCCCGGCCGTGAAGGCCGCTGCGGCGGACAGGCTGGCGGGGAAAACCCCGGCCTATATCTCCGCCCGCCTGCACGCCGGGATAATAGGGGTCGCCGCTAGCGCGGCCGCCTCCATAGCAAAGGACGCCGGGCTGGATACCATCTGCCTTTCAGGGGGAGTATTTCAGAACAGGGCCCTGTTGGAGGGTTTGACCGCGGCTCTCAAGGAGAGCGGCTTTAAGGTCTATTCCAACCTGCAGGTGCCGGCCAATGACGGCGGCCTCTCGCTGGGCCAGGCCTGGTACGCCCTGGCGGGCTACAGGCAGGCCTAGGAAGCAGCATTCCCTAAAAAAAACAGCCCCTCCGGAGAGGGGCTGTTCTTTTTTGCGCGTGCCGGCCGTTAACGGGCGGCGGTTGTCGCCGCGGGCGCGGCGTCCTTGGCGGTGAGCCACTGCATGAACTCGTCCCACCGGCCGTCTTTGGCCCAGGACAGTTCGTTGTAGTCCGCGTCGAAGCTCCAGCCGGGCAGGTACACGCCCAGGCCGTAGGCCTTCTTGAACTTGTCGCCGGTCGTGGCATTGTCCACCAGCACGTGGTCGTAGAAGTAATTCATCACCTTCACGGTCTGGGTCTTCAGCGCGGCCGACTTGGTATTGGCGTGCACCAGTTCCATGAAGTGGGTCAGGTCCTTGGACCCGGCCCCGCCGAAACCCACGGCCGCGGCGCGGGCGTCGGTCGCCAGCTTCTTGTCTTCCTGCATCACCAGGTCCACCCAGCGGTCCAGCACGGCGCGGAAGCCGACCAGGTTGGCGGTGCGGATGGCGCTCTGCGTGGTGGCGGTGCCCTTGGGCGCGTAGAAGGCCTTGTAGCCCTGCACGGCCGCGGCGGCCATCACGTCGGGAGTCAGGTTGGTCTGGTTGGAGTGCACCCGCGCGAGGAACTCGTGGTAGCCCCAGCCGTCGCCGGGCTCGTTCTCTTCGGAACCGACGGTGAGCTTGGCGGTGTCCTTGAGCTCATAGGCCACTTCGGCCATCTGCATCAGGCAGGCGTCGGAGGCGTAGATGTCCACGCCGCCCATCTCGCGGATGGCCTGCGCCAGCTGCGGGGTGGAGATGTGGTTGCCGCTCTCGTCGTCATAAGAGATGCCCTTCACGACGGGGAAGAGGTCCAGGCCCTTCTCCCAGCCGGAGCCGTGGTTCCAGCCGACGAGCATGTACTTCTTGGCGGGGTAATTGGCTTTAACCCATTTGCCGAACTCGGCCAGCTGCTTCCAGTCGCCCATGTCCACGGTGCCCATGTCATTGAGCAGGGTGGACGAGAGGGAGCCGTTCTCGCCGTCCTTGGTGACCAGGTAGCGGCGCACGCCGGACCAGTCGGTGGAGGCGTCCTTGGTGTCGCCGCCCTTCATCATCATGGGAGGCATGCCGCCCCAGTAGGGGTTGGGCCAGCCGGGATGCGGCACCACGCCGCCGCCCCAGGGGTAATCGTCGTAACCGCCGCCGGGGTAGCCGCCCGGGTTGGAGGGCGGGGTGTACTTCATGCGGGCGGCCTGGGTGATGATATTGATGTTCTCGGTCGGGCCGAACACTTCCATCTCGTTCATGTCGGAGATGACGTAGGAGGACAGGTTGTTCTTGCCGTTCATGAAGACCATGATGGTCCATTCTTTAACGGCCTTGGCGTCCTGCCGGGCGGACGGGGCGGGTGCGGAGACCTCGGCGGTTTTGGCCTGGCTGACTATTTCCTTGACGGAAGGCAGGCTGTCGAAGTCGAGCGCCGCGGCGGGGGCGGCCAGGAATGCCGAGGCCAGCAGCAGCTTGCTAAGTTCAACTTTTTTCATTCTGTAGCGCTCCTTGATATCGGATGAACGGCTTATATAATAATATTCATTTCTCCTCCTTTTCTTATGGGCTCATGGACCCACCCGGCCGGAGTTATTTGGCCCAGGCCTCCGGGGGACTTTGGGCCTATGACGGCGGTCAACCCGCGGCCTTTCGGCTTGTTGTATAATTTGAATATTCAGGCGGAGGAACCCGGTGTAAATCCGGGGCTGCCCCGCAACGGTGATGTCCGCAAGGACTAAGCCCGGTCTACCGCCTGGAAGCTGCAGCCTGCGCGGGACGGCGCCCTTCCAAGGGTAGGCCGCCCTGTGCCGGCACGGCTTATCTTCGCGGGAGGGAAAATGAAACGCTGCCTGCTGCCGCTGCTGTTGTGCCTGCCTTCTTACCAAGCCTATTGCGCTGACAACAAGGACCCCGAGGTCTACTTCTCGGTTTCGCGCGCCGCCGCGCGGCGCTGCCTGCCGCCGGCCGACGCGCTGGCGCTGGAAGTTCCCCGGGGCGAAAGTTCCGATTCCGTGGCCGGCCTGCTGGAACAAGCCGCGCCGCTGCAACTGCGGCGGCTCAACGGCCCGCTGGGGCTGGCTACGGTTTCCATGCGCGGTTTCCAGGCCAAGCAGACCGCCGTTTACCTCGACGACGTAAGGCTTCCGGCCGACATCACCGGCACCGTGGACCTGTCGGTGCTGCCGGCGGCCGGACTGGGCCGGGCCGAGATCCTGCCGGGCTCCGCCGCCGCGGCCTACGGCGCCGGCGCCGCAGGCGGGGTGGTGCACCTCTTCACGCGCCGCCTCTCCCCGGGCGCGCGGCTGGCGCAGGCAGGCGCGGAATTCTCCTCCTATGACACCCGTACCTACACCGCCAGGGCGGGGGCGGCCGGGCGGGCCGGCGACCTTTTCCTGGCCGGCTCTTCCGTGGCTTCGGACGGCTTTCAGAAAAATTCCCGGGTGGACAAAGGTTCGGTCAGCGGCCGGGCGTCCCTGGACCTCGGCGCCGCCGGGCGGCTGGGGGTGACCGGGCTCTTTTCAAGGTTAAAGACCGGCCTGCCTTCGGGCACGCCGGTCCCGGCGGCGGATTGGGACGGTGAGAAGGAGAAGGCGCCGAATTCCTTCACCGACTGGCAGACCTCCAGGCGGGAGTTCGCCGCCGCCTCCTGGAGCGTCGGGGACGCCGAGTTCGGCCTGAAGGCCGGCGCCTCGCGCTCTTCCAACGACATAGAGGCGTTCCAGTACGGCTCACTCAGCGCAGCCAAAGTTGCCGACAGGTCCGTCTACGGGCGGCTGACGCTGTACGGGGACTGGGTGCTGGGGGGAGAGAGCGGCGTTTCCTCTCTGGCGTCCGAGACCTACGGGGATCACGCGCTGCATTCGGCCGGCTTCTTCGCCCAAAAAACTTTCCGGCCAGCGGCGGGGCTGGAAATTACGCCGGCCGCCCGGCTGGACCGCAGCGGCATTTACAAGGAGCGCGTAAGCCCCAAAATTTCGGCCGTCTACGCGCCGGACGAGAAGTGGAAGTTCTCCGTCTCGGCCGGCCGCGGCTTCCAGCCTCCCACTTTCGCCGACCTCTATAACCCCTGGGCCGCGCCGGCGCCGGGCCTCAAGCCGGAAACCAGCCTGAACTCCAGCGCCGCGGTCTACTATGGGGCCCCGCAGGGCTGGTACGCGGGCCTGGCCGGTTACTATTCCGCCATCAAGAACCGAATAGCGCTGGATCCCGCCACCTGGGCCGCGTCCAACCTGGACTCCGGCGTCAACTCCGGGCTGGAGGCGCAGGCCGGTTACAAGGGGGAGGTGTTCGGCGCCGCCGCCGGCTGCGCCCGCAACAGGAGCAGGGTGCGCACAGGCGCCGGCCCGCACGAGGCGCTGAATTTCAGCCCCAGGGACCGCTGCACCGGTTCGCTCTCCGCTTCGGGGGGAGGATTCACCTTGGCGCTGGACGGGCGCGGCGTCACCGAGCAATATACGGGGCGTGGCCGCACGGGGCTGCGCCTGCCGGAATACTGGGTCTTCGGCGCGGCGGTTTCCCGGGGCTTCGGCCCGGCGGAAGTCAAGGCCGGGGTCTCGAACGCCCTCGACCGGCATTACGCCGGCACCGCTGACGCCTTTAACGGCTGGTTTCCGCAGCCGGGGCGCACTTTCTACGCCGGGCTGACCTTCCGGTTCGTCTGACCCGGGCCGCTGTTTTGACATCCTCCGGAAATATGTGTTACTATCTGTGGAAAGGTAACACATATGAAAGACAAGCTTGTCAGGTTCGGCGTATCGCTGGAGGGGGAGCTCCTCCGGAAGTTCGACTCCCATATCGGCGCGGGCGGCTACGACAACCGCTCCAAGGCCATCGCGGACCTCATCCGCAAGGAGTTCGTCTCGGATCTCTTCGAAAAAGGCGGGGCCGTGGCCGGCGCCGTCACCATAGTCTACGACCATCACCGCCGCGAGACCGTGAACAGGCTGCTCGACATTCAGCACGACCACGGCGGCATAATAATCTCCGCCCAGCACGTGCACCTGGACCATGACAACTGCCTGGAGATCGTCGCCGTAAAGGGCCCGGGCGCCAAAGTTAAGGCCCTCGCCGATTCGCTCAAGTCCGTGAAGGGCGTAAAGCACTCCACGCTGAGCGTTACCACGGCGGGCAAATAACATGAGGGGATCGAAATGAAAAAAATATTCTTCGCGGCCGCCTTCGCCCTGTCCTGCACGGAGGCGCGCGCTTTCCACCCTTTGATCGGCGAGGATACCGCCTTTCTCGGCAAGGACGTCAAGCAGGTGGAACTGGGCTTCGGGCACATGGTCTCGCACGAAGGCGCCGACCGATACGCCAATTCCGGGAACGCAGAACTTTCTTACGGGTTGTTCGAGCGCGTGGACGTGCTGCTCAGCGCCGTCTGGCACGGCTGGAACTCGCAGGGGCTTTCCGAAAGCGGCATAGGCGACGTCTCGCTGGAGGCCAAGTTCCCCGTGGCGGAAAAGGCCGGCTGGACCCTGGCGCTGAAGCCCGGCTTCTCGCTGCCCGCCGGAGACGAGTCCCGCAGCCTCGGCGCCGGCGAGGGAGGCGTGTGGCTCTACGGCATCGCGGGGCGGCAGGCCGGCCCCTGGCAGTTCTATCTCAACGCCGCCTACCAGTTGAACCGCAACTCTGTAAACGAGCAGAAGAATATCTTCAAAGGCTCGGCCGCCGCCGTGCTGGAGGTCATGCCTAAGGTTATGGTTTCAGCGGAGCTGGGCGCCGAAACCAATAAGGACAAGAGCTCTCCCTCCCACCCGGTCTCGTCGGTGCTGGGCCTGGTCTGGTCACCTTACCCGACGCTGGACCTGGACGCAGGTTTTAAAATGGGCCTGACCAAAACCGCCGAGGACGCCGGCCTGCTGCTGGGCCTGACGCTGCGGATGTAAGCAACAGGAGCGATAATGGAAAACGGAGCTATTCTTCTTACAGCCGCCTCTCTCGGGTTCATCCACACGGTGCTGGGGCCAGACCATTACATACCTTTCGTCGCGCTCTCAAAGGCCAGGAACTGGTCCGGCGCGAAGACCGCGCTGATTACCTTCCTGTGCGGGCTCGGCCATGTGCTGAGTTCCGTGCTGATAGGGTTCGCCGGCATCGCGCTTGGCACGGCCGTCGGAAAATTGGAATGGCTGGAAAGCCTGCGCGGCGGCGCCGCCGGCTGGCTGCTGCTCTCCTTCGGCCTCGCCTACATGGCCTGGGGCGTAAAGAAAGCCGTCAGGGGGGAGAAACACTCGCACCTGCACGCCCATGACGGCGGGCAGCCCCATTCCCACGGCCACGGTCACGAAACAGCGCACGCCCACCCGCACGACGGCAGGTCCTCGGTCACGCCTTGGACGCTTTTCATCATTTTTGTCTTCGGTCCCTGCGAGCCGCTCATCCCCGTGCTGATGTACCCGGCGCTGAATACCGGCCTGTGGCTGGCCGCGGCCGCCGCGGCGGTCTTTTCAGCGGTAACGATCGCTACCATGCTGGCCTCCGTCTTCCTGCTGCTGCGGGGGATAAAACTTTTCCCCGCGGAGAAGCTTGAGCGCTACGCCCATGCGCTGGCCGGTTTCGCCATCTTCGCCTGCGGCGCGGCGGTCAAGGCCGGGCTCTGAGGCTCTCCCCGGCCCCTTGCGCCGCGGGGAAAATTTCGGGTATACTCACTCTATGAAGTTGCCAGTCCTTTTCATGTCGCTGTTCCTCGTCTTCACCGCCCTGGCGGAGACGACGCACGCGCATGAGGATTCCTGCGACGCTCCCTGCCCGGCCGTCTGCCTGGGGACTCAGTACGGGAACTGCTGCGACGCTGCCGCTTCCCGCTGGGCGGCTCCCGAAGAGCAGGAGAAGCCCTCCCTTGCGGCTTTCTCCGCCGATTTTGTGCCCGTAGTCTTCGAAGACGAGATCTTCCACCCTCCCGTAGTTTAAACCGCCGCAGTAAAACTCCGTAGAATCCATCCCCCGGCCATTGGTCCGGGCCCAGCATCTAACAGGTTCCCGCATAGCCCTGGAGGCCGTGTGAATAAATTAGCCGCAATACTCTTTTGCGCCGTAACGGCCCTGCCTGCCGCCGAGGCCGCCGCCGAACTGACCCTGCCTGGCGCGCTGGCCGAGACCAGGGCCGCCAACCCGGCGCTGGCCCTGGCCCGCAGCCGCCTCGCCGTCCTCGAGGCCGGGGCGGGCATCGCAGCCGCCTATCCCAACCCGTCGCTGGAGGCGGTGCTGGCCGCGCCGGGAGAAGCCGGGTTCACCGAGTTCAAGCTGGTGCAGCCGGTGCCGCTTACGCGCAGTTCCCGCGCCGCCGGCGCCGCCGCCCGCGCCGCGGCCGAAGCCGCCCGGAAAGAACTGGAGGCGCTTGAAAATACCTTGACCAGTTCCGCCCGCAAGGCCTGGTATGCGCTGCTCATAGCCAAAGAGCGCCGCGCTTTCGAGGAAAACCACCTTAAGTCTTCCATGGACATACAGGTAAAGATAGGGCAGCGGCTGGAAACCGGAGAGGCCGGCAACTCCGACCTGGCCCGGGCCAAGGTGGAGGCGGCCCGCGGCCGGCTTCATTTGCGGGAAGCCGAGGCGGCCGTCAGCGCGGCGGCCGGAGAGCTGAACGCCCTGATGGGCCGCCGGCCCGACGAGCCGCTGCTGCTGGCCGGGAATGGCGGGCTAAGCCTCGCGCCGGTGCCGCCGGCGCTCGGGCCGCTGGAAAAATATACGGCCCTGGCCCTGGAGCGCCGCCCCGAACTCCGCGCCCTGGCGCTTAACGGCGCAGCCGCGGACCTGGAGACGGCCCTGCAGCGCAACCGCCGCCTGCCCGTGCCCGAACTCGGTTTCATCCGCGGCCGCGACGGCGGGGCCGGTTACACCAGGCTCTTCCTGGGGCTGGAACTGCCGCTCTGGTACGGCGGCGGCCGCGGCGTAGACAGGGCTCTGGCCAACAGGGCCGCCCTGGGCTTGGAGGCAAAACTCCTCGAACAGCAGGTACGCGGCGAGGTTTACGACGCCTGGCTGCAGCTGGACCTGGCCCTGGCGCGCCTTGCGGCCGCGCGCGAAACCGTTTTCCTGCTCAACGACCTGCGGCGCTCGGCGGCGCAGGACTACCTGTCCGGCAAGACCGGCCTGGCGGCTTTCTACGAGACCAACCGGGTTTTCCTCGAGGAAAATATCAGCTACCTGGACGCGCTGAAAGAGTATTACGAGAAGACCGCGCAGCTGGGCGCGGCGACGAACGGCGGGGAGGCAATATGAAGATCCTGATAAACCTTTTCCTGGCGGCGGCTTTGCTGGGCGCTTACGCCTGCGGCGACAAGCCCGCGGCGCCAGCGGAAGAGCACTCCGGGCATGATGAAGCGGCCGGGGAGGCCGGTCATGACGGGCACGAGGACGAGGACGGACACGCCGGGGGCGGCGGGCTCGTAGAAATAACGGCCGCGGCTCAGGCAGAAGCTGGGATAAAAACGGAGGTCATGCGCCGGGCGGCGGTGGCCGAGACCTTCCAGGCCATGGGCCGGGTTCTGCAGGACGCGCAGAAGCCGCAGCATGTGACCGCCGGCGGTACCGGCAGGGTGAAGGCCCTGCCAGCCGCGCTCGGGGCCGCGGTGCGGCCCGGCGAGGTGCTGGCGGTAATAACAACCTCCGCCGGCGCCGAAACGCAGGTGACGGCCCCGCACAAGGGGCTCGTAACGGCGGTGCACGCCGCCGCCGGAGACCAGGTCAACGAGATGAGCTTCCTGGTCACCCTGACCGACGTGGACCCGCTCTGGGGCGTGCTGGATATCCCCGAGCGGAACCTCGAACTGGTGAAGCCCGGGCAGAAAGCCGGCATCAGGACGGCCGCCTATCCGAACGCGGTGTTCAGCGGCACGGTGGTCTCGCTCTCGCCGGAGATAGACACGCTGAGCCGCACGGTAAAGGCGCGGGTCTCGATAGAGAACCCAGACGGACTGCTGAAGTTCGGCATGTTTATAGACGCCTCCGTGCGCACCGGGAGCTATTTTCAGGGCGTGGCGGTGCGCGCCGACGCCGTGCAGAACGGGCCGGAGGGCGCCTTCGTCTTCGTCAAGACCGGGAAAACCGTATTTACCGCCAGGCCCGTGGCGACCGGCCGCGAGAAGGACGGGCTGGTGGAAATAAAGAAGGGCCTGTCGCCGGGGGATAAGGTGGTGGTGGAAGGGGCCTTCCTGCTGAAATCCGAAATGCTGAAGGCCGAGATGGGGGGAGATGAGCATGCTCATTAATTCCATCTATTTTTCCATCCGCCATAAATGGCTGGTGCTGTCGGCCGCCTTTATCATAGCCGCGGTGGGCGCGGCCGCGCTGCGCACGCTGCCCATAGACGCCTTTCCCGACGTGACCAGCGTGCAGGTGGAGATAGTTTCGGTGGCGCCGGGCAAGTCCCCGCTGGAAGTGGAGAAGCTGGTGACCTACCAGGTGGAGAACGTGCTGCGCGGCCTGCCGGGCCTGACGCAGCTGCGCTCCGCCTCCAAGTACGGCATTTCGGTAGTCACGGTGGTTTTTAAAGACGGCACGGACCTTTATTTCGCCAGGCAGCAGGTTTCCGAGCGCCTCACCGAGGCGCGCGAGAAGCTGGGCGAAGGGATAGAGATAGCCATGGGCCCGCCGGCCACGGCCATGGGCGAGATCTACCAGTACACGCTCGAGACCGGGAGCGGAGACGAAACGCCGGAGCAGCTGGCCGAGCTGCGCACCCTGGAAGACTGGGTGGTGGCGCCGATACTTAAAAGCGTGGCGGGCGTGGGCGAGATCAACTCTTTCGGCGGGTACAT
Source organism: Elusimicrobia bacterium GWD2_63_28 (assembly GCA_001799895.1). Taxonomy (GTDB): domain Bacteria; phylum Elusimicrobiota; class Elusimicrobia; order Elusimicrobiales; family UBA9959; genus UBA9959. The sequence goes on along the minus strand of MGUI01000035.1, from coordinate 40,250 downwards.
CAAGGAATACCAGGTGGTGGCCCTGCCCGGGCGCATGACGCAGTACGGCGTCAGCCTTAAAGAACTTTATGACGCCATCGGGCGCAATAATTCCAACGTGGGCGGCGGCCTGCTGGAGACCGCCGGCGAACAGCTGCTGATACGCGGCCTGGGCCTGATAAAGAACGCGGCGGAACTGGGCGAGATAGTGGTAGCGGACCGCGGCGGCTCCCCGGTACTGGTGAAGGACGTGGCCCGCGTACAGGAAGGCCACGCCGTGCGGCAGGGCGCCTCCTACATAGACGGCAAAAAGGAGGCGGTGGGCGGCGTGGTGATGATGCTCAAGGGCGAGAACAGCCGGGCCGTGGTGGCCCGCGTGCAGGAGAAAGTGGCCGAGATAAACTCGGGCACGCTGTTGCCCGCCGGCCTGAAGATAGCGCCGTTCTACACGCGCGACACCGTCATCGACAGCAGCGTTAAGACCATCGTCAAGGCGCTCGCCGAGGGCTCGGCGATAGTGGTCGTAGTTCTATACTTGTTCCTGCTGAGCTTCCGCGGCTCGTTTGTAACCATCCTGGCGCTGCCGCTGGCCATGCTGCTGACCTTCCTGGCCATGCGCTGGTTCGGCATGACCGCCAATCTGATGTCGCTGGGCGGGCTCGCCATCTCCATCGGCATGATCATAGACTCGACCATTATACAGGTGGAGAACGCGCTGCATCACCTGAGCCTTGACCGGGACCCCGCGCACCGCGAAAAGTCCGTGGCCGAGGCCATAATAGAGGTGCGCAAGCCCAGCATCTTCGGCGAGCTTATCATCGCGCTGACTTTCATCCCGATACTCGCGCTGGAGGGCATAGAGGGCAAGATGTTCGGGCCGCTGGCGCTGACGGTGATGCTGGCGCTGTTCTCTTCGCTGCTGCTGTCCCTCACCGTGATACCGGCGCTGTGCGCGGCCGCGCTGCGCCCCGCGCCGGACAAACAAAGCCCGCTGCTGGGCTTTGCGATGCGGCTGTACCGGCCCGCGCTGGCCTGGAGCATAGCGCATAAGAAAATGGTGCTCGCCGGCGGCTCCCTGCTGCTGGCCGGGAGCCTGGCGCTGGTTCCCTTTCTGGGCACCGAGTTCGTGCCGGTGATGGACGAGGGCTCCTTCGACATGGACACCGCCATCCTGCCCGGGGCTTCGCTGGCCACCTCGGCCGGGACGGCGAAGAAGATGGAGCAGATACTGAAAGCTAAATTCCCGGAGCTGGTCACCGTGGTTTCCAAGACCGGCTGGACCGGCCGGGCCATCGAGGCCCGCGGCGTGGAGAAGACCGGCTTCCTCGGCGTGCTGAAGCCGCGCGGGGAGTGGAAGACCGCCAAAACCCGCGACGAGCTCTTTGAAAAGATGCGGGCCGCGCTGGCGGTGATCCCGGGCGTGGTGGTGGGCTTCAGCCAGCCCATCCAGTGCCGCATAGACGAGCTGGTGGCCGGCACCAGGTCGCAGCTGGCCATACGCCTTTACGGCGACGACCTGGACCTGCTCACCCGGAAAGGCGCCGGCATAGCGGCCGCGCTGGGCCAGGTGCGCGGCGCTACCGACGTGGCCATGGAGCGCCAGGGCGGGCAGGCCTATGTGAACATCGAGCTCAACCGCAGCATGATCTCCCGCTACGGCCTCAATGTCTCCGACATCAACGACGTGATAGAGACCGCGCTGGGCGGCCGCCCGGCGGGCGTGGTCTACGAGGGAGACAGGGCCTTCGACATCACCGTGCGGCTGCCCGAGACCGAACGGGATTCCCTGGGGGCGCTCGGGAAGATCGTTATCACCGCTCCGTCAGGGGCGCGGGTGCCGCTGTCCATGCTGGCCGACATTAAGCGCGTGCAGGGCCCGGTGCAGATAGGGCGCGAATTCGGCAAGCGGCGTATTTTGGTGGAAGCCAATGTGAGCGGCCGGGACCTGGGCGGTTTTGTCGCCGAGGCCCAGGAGAAGATACGCAGCAGCGTGCCGCTGCCGGCCGGCTATTACCTGACCTGGGGCGGGCAGTTCGAGAACCAGCAGAGGGCCATGAAGAAGCTGGGCGTGATAGTCCCGGCGGCCATCCTGCTGATCTTCCTGCTGTTGGCGCTTACGTTCAACTCCCTGCGGCAGGCTGTGCTGGTGCTGCTGAATCTGCCGCTGGCGCTGGCCGGCGGCATAGCGGCGCTGTATGTCTCGGGGCAGTATCTTTCAGTTCCCGCCGCCGTCGGGTTCATCGCCCTGTTCGGCGTGGCGGTGCTTAACGGCGTGGTGCTGGTGACGCATATCAACCAGCTGCGCGCCAAAGGGCTGCCCATGGCTGAGGCCATCCCCGAGGGCTGCCTGCGCCGCCTGCGGCCGGTGCTGATGACGGCTCTGATAACCGTGGCCAGCCTGGTGCCCATGCTGTTCGCATCGGGCCCCGGCTCGGAGGTGCAGCGGCCGCTGGCCGTGGTGGTGATAGGCGGGCTGCTTACCTCAACCGTGCTGACCTTGCTGGTGCTGCCGGCCCTGTACGGCTATTTCTCGAAGGGGGAGCGGCCGGCCTGACGGAGCGGCGTTGACCGATATCAAGAAAAGCGGAGCGGGGACGGCGGTATTTTGGTAAAATAATACCTTCCTACCGCATGAGATACCTCCTCATCATTTCTATCTTACTGGGTACGCTTCCGGCGCCTTACGCGGCCGCGCAGGGCCTTGGTCCCGTCAGCGAGGACCCGCTGGAAGTGCGGTCGCCCGCGCTGCTGGAGCAGCTGGCCTATATTCCCGACTACGCCGTGGAGTCCGACACCGCGCCCGTTACAGAGGCCGAAGTGGTGGCCCTGGAAGAGGGCGAAGACGGCGAGGAATACCTCTACATCAGCAGCGGCCTGGCGCATGCGCCGCAGCCGGTGAACCTGGGCGGCAACGGCAGCCTCACCCTCACGCGCGCCGACAACGGCGAGAAGATCACCGCGCGCTACCGCCGCGAGGACGGCTCCTACGACGGGGCCGAGCTGGCCAGGCTGGATAAAGCCATGCGCTGCAGCCTTACCGGCCGCGAGATACAGATGTCGGTGAAGCTGATAGAGCTGCTCGACGCCGTAGAGGATAAATTCGGCAAGAGGGGACTCACTCTCCTGAGCGGCTACCGCACGCCCACGAACAATCACCGCATACGCGGCGCGGCCAGGGAAAGCCTGCACATGCTGGGCTGGGCGGCCGACATCCGCATCCCCGGCTACAGTTCCACCAAGGTAAAGACTTTCGGCCGCAAGCTGGGGGCCGGCGGCATAGGCTATTACCCGTACAAGGGCTTCACCCACCTCGACGTGGGCAAGAGCCGCTACTGGGTGATGCGCCGCCCCGTGCGCCGCAAGACCCGCCGTAAAAAACCCGCCGCCCGCTCGGCGGCCCGCAAGCCCGGCGCCGCTAAAACCGCGGCCGGCAAAAAAACAGCCCCGGCCCGCACCGCCTCACAAAAGAACTCAAGAACCAAGTCCTGAAAAACAAAAAACCCCGCCGGGGGGTTTTCTGTTTTAAGGGAGCCGCGGCTTATTTCGCCTGCGCCGCTTCTCCCATGGCTTTCAGCTTCTCCACTTCGGCCTTCACCTGCTCCGGCAGTATCTTCGCGAACAGCAGCGAGCTATCCTCGCCCAGCGCCATGTTGTCGAGGCTGGGCTCGTAAGGCTTGAAGTCCGGCGGTTTGTCGCCGGGCGGCAGGCCGGCCTTGGCCAGGATCTTCAGCGCCGTGTCCGGGATCACCGGGTAGAGCAGCACCGCGGCGTTTATGATGGCGCGCGAGGCCACGTTGAGCACCGTGGCGCAGCGGACAATGTCGGTCTTTCGCAACGTCCAGGGGGCCGTGTCGTTGACGTACTTATTGGCGGCCATGGCCAGCGCCATGGCGCGGGAAACGGCCTGCCGCACCTTGTACGAGCGGTAGAAGGCGCCGGTTTCCTCGAAGGCGGGGGCCATGCCGTCGAGCAGTGCTCTGTCCTCGGGCTTCAGCTCGCCGGCGGCGGGGATCTTGCCGTCGAAGTTCTTCTTCATGAAAGAGAAACAGCGGTTGACCAGGTTGCCCAGGGTGTCGGCCAGCTCGTTGTTGCGGGCGGCGAAGTCTTCCCACAGGAACTGCGAGTCCGCGGTCTCGGGCCCGTTGGAGGCGATGGCGTAGCGCAGTGCGTCCACGGAATACTTAGAGAAGAAGTCGTCGGTATCTATGTACCAGCCCTCTGACTTGGAGAACTTGCGGTTCTCCAGGTTGTAGAACTCGTTGCCCGGCACATTGTCGGGCAGGATCCACGGCTTGTCCTGGCCCATCAGCATGGCCGGCCAGATAATGGTATGGAAGATGATATTGTCCTTGCCGATGAAATGGATGAGCTTGCTGTCCTTGTTCTGCCACCAGTCCTTCCAGGCCTCGGGCTCGCCCTTGAGCTTGGCCCATTCCATCGTAGCCGAGATATAGCCGATGGGCGCGTCGAACCAGACATAGAGCACCTTGCCCTTGGCTTCGGGCAGCGGCACCGGCACGCCCCAGGTGAGCTCGCGGGTGATGGAGCGCTGCACCAGGCCCTCCTCAATCATGGAGAGCGCCTTGTTGCGGACGTTCGGCTTCCAGTCGGTCTTCGCGCCCAGCCATTCCTTCAGGCGGGGGGCGAAAGCGGTAAGGTCGAGGAAATACTGGGTGACCTTGCGGATCTCCGGCACGCTGCCGCAGACCTTGCAGGAGGGGGCGATGATCTTGGACGGCTCCAGCCACTCGCCGCACTTGGTGCACTCATCGCCGCGCACCTCGCCCGCGCCGCACTTGGGGCAGGCGCCGGTGACGTAGCGGTCCGCCAGGAAGCGGTTGCACTTGACGCAGAAGAACTGCGCCTCCACGGCGGGCTTGATGAAGCCTTTCTTGTGGAGGTCCAGGAAAAATTCCTGGCACAGCGGGAAATGCTCGGGCAGGGTGGTGCGGGAAAAATGGTCGAAGCGGATATTGAGCTTGTCGAAGAAGGCCTTGATGGTCTTGTGATGCCCGTCGACGTACTGCTGGTACGGCACGCCGGCCTTCTCGGCGCCGATGGTGATGGCCACGCCGTGCTCGTCGGTGCCGCAGATGTAGAGCGCGTCCTCGCCGTTCTGCCGCAGGAAGCGGGTAAAGATGTCGGCCGGCAGGTAGGCCCCGGCGATATGGCCGAAGTGGATGGGGCCGTTGGCGTAGGGCAGGGCGCTGGTGATGAGGTATTTGGACATAAGTGAATTATATCAATTAGGCGGGGAGGCCCGGAGCGCCGGGACGGCCGGGGAAGCTCTTGGCAGACTGCGCGCTAATTTTTGTAGGATTCTTTACAGGCTCTTCTTTCTATCCGCAGGACTGAAGGCCGGTTCAATAAAGTACCAGGGGAAAAATGCTTAAAGACTTCAAAGAATTCATAATGCGCGGCAATGTGGTGGACATGGCCGTCGGCGTCATCATAGGCGGCGCTTTCGGCAAGATAGTCACTTCGCTGGTGAGCGATGTGATAATGCCGCCCATAGGCCGGCTGACCGGGGGCGTGGATTTCTCCAGCCTCTATATCAACCTCTCCGGCGTGGCCTACGCCAGCCTGGCCGAGGCCCAGAAGGCCGGCGCCGCCACCATCAACTACGGGCTGTTCCTCAACACCATCATCAACTTCCTGATAGTCGCCGGGGCTATCTTCCTGATGATCAGCCAGATGAACAGGCTGAAAGCCAAATTCGACAAGCCGGCGCCCGCCGCCGAGCCGAACACCAAGGAATGCCCGCTGTGCCTCTCGGTCGTCCCGCTCAAAGCCGTGAAATGCGCGCACTGCGCCTCGGACCTTAAATAATCCAGCTAGCGCGGAGAAGACGAAGGGCGGACTTTAATGTCCGCCCTTCGTCATTTGCGGCCGCGCCGCTGCGGCTACTGAGTTTTTAGGACGAAAGTCACGGCGCCCGTTACGGCGGCCATTCTTTCGTAGTCCAGCTTGTCGGGCGTGTCGCCGTACTGGTGGTAGAAGGGGTTGCGGAAATAAGCGGTATCCGTAAGCATCAGGGCTCGCTCGCCGGAGAACCAGAAATTCAAATGGTCCGAGATGAACAGGGCCGACGGCACGGCGGGGAGGAAAACCGTCTCCAGGGGGAAGGCCGAGCCCTGCCGCCAGGTCTTCTCCACCGATTTCAGCAGGCCGTAGCTGCCCAGGTTGCTGGTCAAAGAGACGAAGTCTCCCCGATCGGGATGGATGAGGCTCATGAAAGGGGGGAACAGCTGCGACTTGGGTTTGGCATTGAAATATCCCAGCATTTCCAAATTGAGCAGGCCGTAGACCTTCACGCCGCTCTCTTTAAGATATCTCATGTAGCGGAAACTGCCCATGTCGCGCGTGGTGAAGGACGGCGGCTCTTCGGTGCTGTAGGCGACAAAGCGGATCTCGCGCGCCGGGGCCTGGCTGCGCAGCAGGCGGGCGGCTTCCAGCATCACGGCTACAGCGCTGGCGTTATCGTCGGCGCCCGGGGTGCCGGGAGCGGTGTCGTAATGCGCGCCCAGCACCCACGCGCCGTCCGGAGCGGGATTAGCCGGCAAGAGGCGCGCCTCGATATTGTAATAAGGCCGGGTGCGCCCCGAAGCGCTCTTGCGCTGCGCCGCGTACTCCATTATTTTCGTCTCGTACCCGTCGGCGCGCAGCTGCGCGACGATATAATCCCGGGCCTGGTCCTGCTCGTCGGGCTGATAGGCGGACCTTTCCCCGATCTTGTCCGCCAGTTCCACCACATGCGCGCGCAGGCGCGCTCCCTGGGGGGACAGCGTTTCCGGCGGCTGTATGGGGAAAGAGGGCGCCAGGGCCAGCAGCGCTTTATGCCGGGCCGGCGGGTTTACCATAAGGTACACAGGCCGCGCTACGTAAATCGCCAGCAGGACGAACAGGGCGGCTGTGGCCCAGGCCAGCGCCGGGCTTTTTCTGCGCCGGGGCGCTCCGGCGGCGGCTGCCGCCTTGCGTGCCAGCCGCTCTTCGGCAAAATCACCGCCCCACAGCGCCAGCGCCAACAGCAGCAGGTTCAGCAGAGCCATGACGAAGCCGTTGCCGGTGTGCCGTATGCCGATAACGGCGAAGATCCCGAGCGCGGAGATGAAGAAAACCGCGCGGCCGCGGCCCAGCCACAGCAGCAGCGCCAGTATGGAGAAGATTATATCGAGCAGCCAGTAAGAGTAGCCGAGGCTGAAAAACAGGAGGTAAAGCCCCCAGAGGCCGCAGGCCATGGCCCCCAGGCGCAGGCGCAGCGGGTCCCAGAAAGCCCCGCTCCGCCGGGAACCGGCCCAGAAAACAAGCCCTGAGAACAGCCCGGCCCAGCCGGCCGCCAGGGCGTACCAGGGGGGGCCGTAGAGAAGCCCCGAGTGCGCCGCGGCGCCCGCGAAATTTGCCAGCGCCAGCAGCGAGAGCGCCCCTTCAGCGCCTGACCCGAGCCTGCCGTTGTATATTCCCATATGGCCTTATTATAGCGGAAAAACTCAAAAAACGGCCGCTTTTTGTTATTATTAGCATTAGGAATATCAGCCCGGAACCACTGAATGACATTTAAATACCTGCTTTTCTTTTCTCTTACAATGCCGCCGGCGCTGCCCGCCGCCGCGGGCGACCTGGCCGGCAAAACATTCTTTGTGACGGAAGGGGACGCCTGCGAGAAAAAAACCGCCGGCCGCGCTGAAATAGGCAGCCTGGCCGAATTAAAAAAACACCTGGTCGGCAAGACGGGCATCTACTGCATAAACTGGACGCTCGTAAAGAAAGACCACTCTGAATTCGGCGACCCGGCTATTTACCTCGGCCGGGTCGGTGACGTGAGCGAGTTCTACCTCGACGGGAAAAAGATAGGGCTTACCAGCCGTATCCCGGCCGCCGGCTGGCACCTGCACGCGCTGCACAGCTCCTACTACCTGCCGCCGGCCCTGCTCGGCGAGAAGAACGACATAACGCTGAAGGTGCATAAATTCTTCCGGGCCGGCTCCGGCCCGCTCGACAGCATCGGGATCGGCAGCTGGGACGACATACGGCGAAAGACCAGGTACCATAACTACCTGCAGACGGATTTGCTGATGCTGCTGTCCATCCTGTTCGCCTTCGTCAGCGTGCTCATACTCGGCCTGTTCAGGCGGCACCCTAACTTCAGCAGCTACCGGACCTTCTCGTTCGCCTGCCTCACCGGCGCCATGTTCTCGCTGTCGCTCTCCCGGGTGCTGTATTTCTTCATCAGCGACTACGCGGCCATCTTCAAATACAACTGCACGGTCGGCGTGCTGTTCTTCTATTTCTTCGTTAAATATTTTTACGGCAACCTGCGCACCGCCCGCTATCTCAACCGGGTGAACGCCGCCGGCACCGCGCTGTTCCTGGCCGGGATACTCCTGAGCCGCACGCTGAAGGGCACGGCGGACTTCTACGCCGCCTGGCTGTTCTTCGTGTACGCCAACCTGCTGCTGGTCCTCGGCCATACGCTGGTAAACCGCAAACAGCTGCCGGACTACCTGAGCCGCGCCCTCGGCGTAGGCATCCTGGTGGGCGCCCTCACCCACGACATCCTGGTCTACGTCGACCTCGCCTCCGGCGCCAACCTGATCCCTTTCGGCATCTTCATCGTGCTCTTCGCTTTCGTGTTCATCGTGCTGACCGACATGGAGCAGATCTACCTGGCGGCGTCCAAGACTGATTTCGCCGTCAGGGAGCGCAATAAGCTGCAGGAAGACCTGACGCGCGTGGCCGGCGTCGCCGCCGTAGGGCAGATGGCCTCCCAGGTCGCGCATGACATCCGCTCTCCGCTGGCCGCCCTGGACGCGGCGCTTAAAAGCATGGCGCAGCTGCCGGAAGAGCAGCGCGTCATGGTGCGGCACGCCGTCAACAGGATACGCGACATCGCCAACAACCTGCTCGAGAAGACTCGGCGCCAGCCCGCGGCCCCGGCGGCCGGCGCTCCCGCCGGCGGCGACCAGCTGGAGCTGCACCTGCTTTCCGGCGTGATAGACCCCGTGGTCACCGAAAAGCGGCTGCAGTTCGAGTACAAGCCGGGCATACACATCGATTTCGAGCTGACCAAAGAGTCCTACGGCCTGTTCGCCAGGATACAGCCGGTGGAGCTGGGCCGCATAATCTCCAACCTGGTCAACAACGCCGTGGAGGTGCTCAGCGACAAAGGCTTCGTCAGGCTGGGCCTGGCGCACGATAACGGGCACATCCTGCTGACCGTAACCGACAATGGCAGGGGCATACCGCCGGAGCTCATCGACCGGCTCGGCCAGCGGGGGGAAACCCACGGCAAGGCCGGCGGCTACGGGCTGGGCCTGTTCCACGCCAGGACCACCGTCGAAGGCTGGGGCGGTAGCGTCGAGATAGCGTCGGAGCAGGGCAAGGGTACCACGGTCACCGTGAAGCTGCCCCGGGCGGAGGCCCCCGATAATTTCGTGCAGAAGCTGGAGCTGGTCCCGGGCAGGCCCGTGGTAGTGCTCGACGACGATTCCACCATCCACCATGTCTGGCAGGGCCGGTTCAAGGCCGCCGGCGCGCCTGAGCGGGACATCGACATCATCCATTTCATAGAGCCGGTCCGCCTGAAAAAATGGGTCCGCGGCAACCCGGACAAGGCCGGGGAAGCGGTTTACCTTTTCGACTACGAACTGCTGGGCCACGCCGACACCGGTCTGAGCCTGGCGCAGGAACTGGGCCTGGGCGCCAAGGTAATACTGGTGACCAGCCGGCACGAAGAGAAGCGGATACTGGACGAAGCCAGGCGGCTGAAGGTCCGGATAATACCTAAAGGCCTGGCCGGGCTGGTGCCTGTCTCGGTAAAGGCGCCAGCGGGGGCGGCGCGCGCGGTCCTGCTCGACGACGACATGCTGGTGCAGATGAACTGGCAGCTGGCCGCCAGGGCCGCCGGCGTGGAGTTCAGCGCCTTCGAAACCCCCGGAGAGTTCGCCGCGGGCCTGGAAGGCCTGCCTAAGGACACGCCGCTCTACATAGATTCCGAGCTGGGCGCCGGGGTTAAAGGCGAGGCTATAGCGCAGGATTTGCGCGGCAAAGGCTTTTCCGACCTGACCCTGACTACCGGCCACAGCCCCGAGCGGTTTCGCGACATGGCCTGGCTGAAAGTGACCGGCAAAGAGCCTCCCTGGGGCTAAGGCTTATGGCAACCTCGCCCCGCTCCCTTAAAATCCTGCTGCTCGGCGGCTCCGGCCTGCTGAGCGGGGCCGCGCGCAAGGCTTTCCTTTCCGCCGGCCACGAAGTGACCGTGCTGTCCCGCGGCCTGCGCGAGCTGCCTCCGCACGGGCGGCTGCGGCTGCTTAAGGCCGACCGCCGCGACGCCGGATCGCTGGCCGCGGCCCTGCGCGGGCAGCGCTTCGACTTTACCGCCGATTTCCTGGCTTACGACGGGGCCGACGTGGAACGCCTGCTTTCAGTTCCCGGCTTCGCCCCGGGGCGGCTGGTCATGATCTCCAGCGGGCAGGTGTACCTGGTGACCACAGGGGGGCGCCCGCCTTACCGCGAGGCCGACTCGGCCGCCGCCGTTATGCCCGAGCCGGCGCAGGGCACGCGCGACTGGCGGGAGTGGAGCTACGGCATGGGCAAGCGCGCCGCCGAGGCCGCCCTGGCCCGGGAGGCGGGGGCGCGGGGCTTGCCCGCCCTGGCGCTGCGCCTGCCGGTGGTGCAGGGAGAGGAGGACGGCTTCAACTCACGGCGCCTGTGGGCCTGGCTCGAGCGCATGCGCGACGGCGGACCGGTGCTGCTGCCCGACGGCGGCGCGCAGGTGGTTCGTTTTGTTTACGCCGATGACGCGGCCCGGGCGCTGCTGCGCCTGGCCGGAACGGAGGCCTGGCCGGCGCTGCCCGCGCTGAACCTGGCACAGCCCGGAGAGAGCACCCTGCTTGAATTTCTCCGGCTGGCCGCCGCGTGCGGCGGGCTCAGCCCCAAATTCGTGCCGGTGAGCGCCGCGGATCTGGCGGCGGCCGGCGTTTCCGAGACCTGCGCGCCCTACTGGGGCCGCTGGTGCTCGCGGCCCGACCCCGCGGCCGCGCTGGCGCTGGGTTTCACCGCGCGCAGTCCCAGAGAGTACCTGCCGGCCGTGGTCTCCGCGCATTTGGCCGCCCCGCCCCCGGTTTCGCACGAGGGCTACGCCGGCCGCGCGGCCGAGCTCGCCCTGGCAAAGAAACTAGGGCTCTAGCGCGGCGCGGAACTTGAATAGCGGTATTTTATCCGCGCTAAAGCTTAAATGAAAACCGCCGGGGCAGCCCGGCGGTTTTTTTGCGGCAGGTAAGGCGGCGGCTTTAAGGCTTGTGCCCGTTCTTGAGGGCCTCGGCTCTTGCTTTCTCCAGCGCGTCTTTCAGGTCGCTGATCTCCAGGTCCTTATCCCGGATGGCCGCGGCCGCCGATTTATTGTAGACGTTCAGCTCCATCATCTCTATGGTCAGCGAGGAAGCCTTAGACTCGGCCGCCTGCTTTCTTTCCAGCGCCAGCTCCAGCTCCGTCTTCATCTTTTCCAGCTCCAGCTCCCGCTTCGTGTCGTTTTCCCGCAGGTCGCGGATCTCGTCGAGCAGCCTCTTTTCGGTGGCCTCAAAGTCTTTCTCCAGGGCGTCGTAATGCGCCCTGAATTCCTGCCGCTCGCCTTCCAGCACGTTGTGGGCCCTGTCTTCCTGCGCGGTAAGCGGGAGGTTGGCCTTTACCTGGCCGTTGGAGAAGGGGCCCGGGGCGCGCTCCGCCGCCGCGCTCTGCTCTTTCTCCTGCATTTTGTGCTCAAGCGCGGTAATGTGGTCCCTGGCGTCGTCCACTTCTTTTTTAATGTCGGAGACTTCCTTCTCCTTCAGGACCGACTCGCACAGCGTCGCCGAGGATTCTTCTTTTATGCGCAGCAGCAGCTGGCGCATCTCCTCTATAGCATTGGGCGCCTGCACGGCGGTATTGCCGGCCGGGGCCCCGGGCGCGGCCGCCGGCTGGCCGGGGAGGGGGGCGCGGCCCTTCCTGTCCGCCTCCGTAACCCCGTAGCTTCTTTCCAGCGCCGTCAGCTGGTTTTCCAGCATCTGCAGCTGTACAAAAAGGTTATTTCCGCTGTTCTTGTTTTCCATAAGCCCCTTTTTCGGCAACAAATAACAACACAAGCGCAGCGCGCTTAGTGCCGAGTTAATTTATAGCTGAACCCAAACCCCTTACCTGACGAGGATAACTTTATGAAACTATGCCAAAAAAGTCAACGCCCGCCCGCGGGTTTGATAGAATAGCCTAACAATGGCTTATGCTGACCGATAATTTTGCCCAATTGCTGCAGAAAGCGCTTGAAAGACGCGCTCCGCTGCTGGCCGCGCTTGCCGCAGAGGGAACGGACTGCTGCAGGCTCTTTAACGGCATAGCCGAAGGCCTCCCGGGGCTGACGGTTGACCGCTACGGCGGGCTGGTGCTGATGCAGACTTTCCGCGAACCCTTCTCCCCGGCGGAGATACAGGCGGCGCAGGACTGCCTGAGGAGCGCGCTGCCGGGGCCTTTCGCTTTCGCCTACAATCACCGCGGCAAGAAGGCCGTAGAATCTTTCGACAAGTGGCACCGGCCCGCCCCCGACGCGCTGGCGGACTTTACCTGCCTCGAGGGCGGCCTGAAGTATGCCATCAGGGCCCGGCACCGCGGCATAGACCCCTGGCTTTTCCTGGACCTGCGCGCCGGCAGGCGGGCGGTGCGGGCCGCTTCTAAAGGGGCGAGCGTGCTGAACCTTTTCTCTTACACCTGCGGCGTCGGCGTGTGCGCCGCCGCGGGCGGGGCGAGCGAAGTCTGGAATGTGGACTTCGCCCAGTCCAGCCTGGAAGTAGGCCGGCAGAACGCCGTCCTCAATGGTATTCCTGAGAATGTTTTTAAACTGGTCAACGAAGACTGCCTGACGGTGGTGCGCCAATTGGCGGGCCTGCCCGTGGCGGGACGCTACGGCCAGAAGCGGCGCTACCAGCGGTTCGAGCCGCGTTCTTTTGATTTGGTTTTTCTGGACCCGCCGGCCTGGGCTAAAGGCCCCATGAGCGCGGTGGACGTGGTGGGCGACTACCAGAGCATGTTCAAGCCCGCCGTGCTGGCCGCAAAACCGGGCGGGCGCGTGATCGCCACCAACCACGTGGCCGCCGTAGACTACGCCGCCTGGACCGAGGCGCTGCGGCGCTGCGCCATTAAAACCGGGCGGCCGATAAAGAATATAGAGCCGGTCCCGGTGGACGCCGACTTCCCGTCTTTTGACGGCAAGCCGCCGCTGAAAATAGCGGTCTGCGAAGTGTGATCAACGCTCTTGACGGCGGCGCCCGGCGGCCGCCGGGTTCGCTGGAACCAGCCGTGCGAGGAGGGTACAATGTTTAACCTTGAAACCTGGGAAATGCTGAGCTACGTGGTGACCGTAATCGGTCTGCCGGTGGCCATCTGGGTGTTCATGTTCGAGCAGCGCAAGGGGCGCGAGAACGAGGAGGACGAGGTCTACCAGTCGCTTTCAGACAATTACCAGGAGTTCCTCAAGATTGCCCTGGCCAACCCGGACCTGCACCTGTTCGCCGACGGCAATGTAAGGGAATTGAACCAGGAGCAGCGGGAGCGCATGGCCATTATCTTCGAAATGCTCATCTCCCTGTTCGAGCGCGCTTACCTGCTGCTTTACGAGGAGAAGATGACGGAGATGCAGGCCCGGCGCTGGTCCTCCTGGGAGGACTACATGCGCGACTGGTGCCGCCGTTCCGATTTCAGGGCCGCCCTGCCGGCCCTGCTGCGGGGGGAAGACCCTGAGTTCGCGGCCTACCTGGCCGCCCTCGCCGCCAGCCAAAGTTAAGGTGACACCGAGCTTCATCCCGTTTTTCCAGGCTTAGGGCCTGGACGCCGTTTATCCAGCCTTAGGCCCGCCTGCCTTCCAAAGCGGCAAGAAATTCTTTCCCGCCGGGCTTTTTTTGCGCCGGCTTCAATAGCATCACAGAGCGACCCGAAACTACGTATGGACCAGGGGATAACTCCGCATATCGGCCGGAGGAGCGGAATGCTATCGTATTAACAGGGCGGAAGAGTCGGTAAAGAAGTTATCCGGATTTATTGGAGGATTATATGAAGATCAATGGTCTTATGCTGCTGGTGCTGGTGCCTTTCCTGGCAAGTTGTTCTACCCAGTTGAAATCCGCGGACTATCGCAGGCGCGCCGAATCGTGCGAGGCGGAAAAAACAGTGCTGCAGGTCTCCCGCGACGCGGAACTGGCCAGGCTCAAAAAGAACCGCCAGATAATCGAGGCCAGCCTGAGGGCGGAGATCAACTCCGGCCACGCGCGGGTGTCTGAACTGAAGGGACGCTTATCGGTCAACCTGGTGGAGAAGATACTCTTCAATTCCGGCGAGGCGGAACTGCTCCCTCAGGCGCGGGACGTGATGGACAGGGTGGGCGCCTTTTTAAATACGATCGCCGACAAGGACATCCGCATCGAGGGACATACCGACAGCGTGCCCATCGGCGAGAAGCTTAAATACAAATATCCGAGCAACTGGGGCCTGTCCGCCGCGCGCGCGACTGAAATCGCGCGTTACCTGCAGGATGTCGCAAAGGTGGAGCCGACGCGCCTCTCGGCGGTAGGCTACGGTAAATTCCGCCCCATTGCCGATAATGATACGGTTGAGGGACGGGGAACCAACCGGCGCATAGAGATACAGCTCATCTCGCCCGAGTAAGCTGTAAATGCCCGGCGAACGGCCGGGGAAAAATTGAAAACCGCCGGGTGACCGGCGGTTTTTATTAGCCGATCTGAGCTACTACCCAGTACCGCAAGAACCGCCCGGCGGCGGAGAACAGCGCCACGGCCAGCCAGTTGAGCCTGGCCCAGCCCGCGGCAAGGCAGAACGCGTCGCCCACTACTGGCAGCCATGCGAACAGCAGCAGCGGGGCTCCGTAGCGCTTCACGCGGTCCAGCTGGGTCAGCGGTTTCTTCGAGCCCGCGTAGCGCCCTATGAGGTAGGTAGTAAGGCCTCCGGCGGTATTGCCCAGCGTGGCCACGCCGAGCGCCGGCCAGAGCAGGGCGGAGTCCAGCTTCAGCACCGCGAACAGCGCCGCCTCGGAACTGACCGGGACCAGCGTGGAGGCCAGAAAGCTCGCGCCCAGCAGCCCCAGGAGGCTGGCCTCGGCGCCGATCAAGCGGCGTCTCCCGTAGAAATCTTTTTAGCCATAGCTCGTGCTTTATTAACCGTTCGCTTTGTAAACCCGCGTCCCTGCCTCCGGCCTGAACTAATTCTACCTTTTAATGATTTACGTTATCCCGGGCGTAAACTGATAGCCTGGGGGAGAAATACAAAACCGCCGGGAATGCCGGCGGTTTGTGCTGTTGAAATTGTGGCGCCGTTTTTTGGACATCGTTCGGAACTACTTTGCGCAACATCCCGAGGTAACTTAACAGGTTACGCTTTTCCCCTGGAGCTGCGGTAGGCGGATCTTATCCGCGAGAAGCCGTCCCCTGCCTGGCCCGCCTGAACTGTTCCCAATATGGCGTAATCACCCGACCAGGAATAATGCCGCTAAAGCCAATTCTGGTTTTGTAAAATAGCCCTGTTAAGTTAAGGGATATGTCGAGGTATAGGTTCTTCAGCATTAAACAACTCAAGAATCTTTTTTAAGTCGTCCGGCATTGGCTGTATTTTTTTGACTGCCGCCGGTGTAGTTATAGTGCGGGCAACTATGCGGTAATTCTCCGCGAACGGGATATCTAGTGGATATAAACAGCTTAATTGAAGCGTACAGCGGCAAGGCATATGTCGCCGCCTACCGCCTGACCGGGAATCAGACCGACGCCTGCGATCTGGTGCAGGAAACTTTTGTGCGGGTTATTGAGAAAGCGGAGCTTTACGATGAGACTTTTGATTTTGGCGGCTGGCTCCACCGTATGCTGTTCCGCGTCTATCTGAACAGCCGCCGCGCGCAGAGCCGCAGGCGGGAGGTCCCACTTGAGACTTTGCAGGGGGATGAGTCTTCGTTCCAGGGGCCGGAGGCCGGGAATGGCGAGTCTCCTGAGAAACTCTCCGAAGCTGCCGAGCTCAGAGATAAGCTTGCGTCGGCCCTTAACACCCTGCCGCCGGAGCTGCGCGCCTGCGTAGTCTTGGTGGATGTGGAGGGCCATGACTACGTACAAGCAGCGGAAATACTCGGCTGGCCGGTAGGAAGCGTGTCCGGCAGGCTGTTCCGGGCGCGAAGACTACTCCGGGATATGCTGCAACGAGGGGATGGAATATGAACATGGTATGCGCGTGCGTTGAAAACATGCTGGATCTGTATGCGGATGGCCGGCTTGCCGCCTCGCAGGCGCGCTGGGTGGAACGTCATTTGGGCTCCTGCCCCGCCTGTGCTGAGCGGGTTGCCTCGATGCGCCGTCTCTTGTTCGCCCTGCGTGCATTGCCTGTTCCGCAGCCTCCGGCTGATCTTGCCGCTTCAATACGGAAAGCCGTTGTTTCAGGCCGGGCTGCGGCTGAGCCGGACTTGGGGTTTTCCTATGAGTTGTTCCCGGCCCGCACCCCTTCCCTGTCGCTGGCCTTTAGCTTCCTGGCGTTCATTTTTTCGCTTTCCAGTTCGCTGTTGGGGCCGGGTATCCCGGGGCCTGTTTGGACCGGGCGGGTTCCTCAAGCGAACTTTTTGAATCTCAATAAATAACATGGAGACGAACATGGACCTTAAGGATATCACTCTGAACCCGGAACCTGCGATCTCCAGGTTCCCTGAGATGCCTAACTGGCGTGCTCTGTTAAAAGCGGCGTTTTACTTCCTGGCAATAATGCTGCCGCTGGCTTTTTATCTGCGCACCTATGACTCCGCAATGGTGAAGATCACTATGCTTCAACTTGGCGCGCTGTCCGCGGTGGCGATCTGGCTGATCGGGAGTGTCACGGATGGGCGCTTTGAGCTCCCGGAGAAGGCTGTCCCGTTGGTGCTGCCTGCCGTTCTCCTGCTCTCCTGGAACGCGCTGCGTTTTGCCGTTTCGGATTACCGGCTGGCCGCTCTCCATGGTTTTCTTATGCAGGAGATATTCCTTCTGACGTTCATATTGGTGTTGTTGAGCTTTTCCAGAGCTGACATGCGTAAGGCGCTGCTTATGCTCATGGGCGCGTGGACCGTTTCCGTGATATACGGGTTCGTGCAATATTTCGGGCTGGACCCGTTCGTCTGGCGGGGCGCGTTCGGCGCCAGAGTATTCTCCACGCTGGCGAATCCTACCCTGTTCGCCGCTTATCTGATCATCTGCGTGCCGCTAGGTCTTGCTTTCGCGTCGGATAAAGCGGAGCCGATATGGCTGCGCGTTGCCGCAGGGATCCTCGCCGTGGCCGGCGCGTTCCTGCTGCAGCGGACCGGCGAGGTCGTCGGCAGGTGGGCGTTCATCTTCTCTGTAGGCATATTCGCGGCAATATCCTGGAGGGGACTCGGGACGCGGCTGCGCACGGCGGTCCTTGTGTTGTCCGGGATATCCGCGCTGGCCGCGTCTATCCCATTGGCCGGTCCGGTCCCGACACCGGCCAACAACAGGCATTACGCGTTCCTGTCCGAAACCTGGAAGGGCACAGCGGAGCTTATCAAATCGCAGCCTTTTCTGGGTTCCGGGCCTGGTTCATTCTGGGTACATTACCCGGCTTTCAGGCGTGCGGAGGTCTTCGCCATAGAAGGCAAGCATAATAACGAGACCGATCATCCTGAAAACGAATTTCTGGAGCAGTGGGCGGACGGCGGTTTGCCGGGGCTGATCCTGTGGCTCTGGCTTTTCGGCGGCCTGCTCATCAAGAGCGCCAAGGTTTTAGTCAGGAACGGTGCCGGAAGTGTAAACCCGTATAGCGCAGGGCTATTCGCCGCGGTCAGCGGAAGCGTCATACTTATGCTGGGATCCATTTCTTCCCGGTTCCCTGCTCCCGGGTGGCATATATATTTTGCCGCGGGGCTTCTGGCCGTGCTGGCGGCGGAGGGGGAGGATGGAGAGGGAAAAGTGTTCGCTCTGCCGCTCCCTCTGAATAAAACCAGACACATCCTGGTGTTGCCTGTCGTCGCGGCGGCGGTTTTGCTGGGATACGGTTCGCTGCGCGCGTTCCAGTCGGACCTCGACCATAACATGGCTATATTCCATTCCAAAACGATGCAGTGGGATCAGGCCATGTGGACCTATGGGCGGGAAGTTCCGTGGGCAGGGAGTTATATTATGAGCAGATATTTTCTGGGCAACGTTTCTATGGACGCCGGTACCGGGAACCCGCAGAGAGCACTTGAATATTACCGGCAGGTAAGGGCACTAGCTCCCGACTACGTGCAGGTGCACTACAGGGAAGGCATCGCGCTCCAAAAACTGGGCCGCTACAAGGAGGCCGTTGAGCGCCTTGAGCGGCAGGTTCTGCTGGACCCGGTATGGCCGGAGGCCTGGACGGCGCTGGCCGGTGTCTATAAGGCCGAGGGGGACCTGGAAAAAGCGGAGTACGCTGAAAATAAAGCGGAAGAAATGCTAAAGAACCCCGCGGAGAAGTCCCGGGATACACGGGCGGCGCAGAAATCAGGGCTGCTCGGCGGTATAGGAATGCGGGTCTCATTCACCGATGGAATGATGATTATCTCCGAAGTTTCCCCAAACGCTCCCGCGGATAAGGCCGGTCTTAGGCCAGGGGACCAGATCTTCGATATTACTCCCCGCGAACCGCACAATTACAAAGGTGAGGACAAGATCTTCGTTCCCAGGAAATTCACCGCGGAGGAAGCTGCCCGCGCATTGACTGGCGAAGCTGGAACAAAATTGACGCTGACAGTATGGCCCGGATCCGGGAGGAACAAAGCCAGGTCGCCTGAAGACGCGGGCCCCGGCTGGCGCGGCCGCGTGCGCGTGGTGCAACTGGAGCGAGTCAGTGTGAGGACCCTGCCAGATGATACCGATCATGAAGCGGCCATAAAGTATATCGCTGCTTCAGGGTTTTTCTGAGCGCGCGCAGAGAACCGTATGGAACGCGGCGAGTCGCCCCCAACTTCTCTTGGAGGATCCCGGGATGGGTCCGCTCTCTGGTCGTGTTGGTATCTTCTGCGCGTCCCTGGGGAACCACTAAAGCGGCTTGACGTGAAGAATATCCTCTTCTTCTCGTTCGAAGGGCTGCTGCTGATACTTATCGGTATGCTGGCGAACCTCTGGGTTCAGTCGTGGCTTCCTGCCTTCAGGGAAGAGCGCGCCCGCAGGAAAGTCATAGCCCCCCTGCGCGAACAGGCTAAGCGTTTGGACCTTACTTATGAGACCGTTCTCACTACCGCCCCGGTTGATACCCTGGGCAAGCCGGCTATCTGGTGTTTAAGAAGTGTCGGGGAGGATAAGGCGCTGTATAATGGGGAGGAGGGCAAGTCTGTGTATGTGGAGAATTCAGGAGAGATGTTCCGCTTACGGGGTTCGATGCATGAAACTTGTGGGAGCGCTCTGGTGGTGATAAAAAAGTTCAAGACGGACGAGTTTGCGGGAGCGCGCAGTTTCCGCATATACGTGGATTTTATCGAATATCTATGACCGGGCCTGACCGGTTAAATACTGAAGATATCACTGCGCTAAAGTCTACTGCCTGCCCCCTATAATCCTCAACCTGGGCCTCTTCCGCGTAAGCGGCAATGGTGCCGGGATAAATCTTTCCGCAGACCCGGACTACCGCTAAATCCATAAAAGTTAGAATCCCTTTGACACCTGGACAACTGGATTCGCATTTTTACCCCTTGCCAAAGTTTTTTTGTGATATATAATATACCTAGTAACTCGGTATATCATGTATGTCAAAGAATCGCACAGCCTCAGAAAAACTGTTTGAACTAGCCGAAAGTCAGCAGGGCTATTTCACCTATAAACAGGCGCTATCCGCCGGCTATTACCGGGATGCCGCCTATTTTCATGCCAAATCCGGAGAATGGCTGCGTGAACAGCGCGGTATCTATCGTCTCGCCAAGTTCCCTGTATCCGACCGCCCGGACCTGGTGCTGTGGTCGCTTTGGTCTATGGACCGTGGCGGAAAAGTACAGGGGGTTTATTCCTACCAGACGGCCCTTTCCCTTTATGAGATCACTGACGCTAATCCCGCCAAGCTTCATATGACAGTCCCGCCAAAGTTCCGTAAATTTAATTCCCCACCGAAGGGGATCGTCATGCATCGCGCTGAACTCAAAGAGTCGGAAATAAAAAAACGACAGGGCTATTTTGTGACGACCCCGCTAAAAACGCTGCAGGATATGTTTTCCGCCCAACTGATGGACGCCAATGAGATCAAGCTGGCGGCTAAGCAGGCTGTCCGGCTGGGGATTATGACGCCCGCTGAGGCGGATATGGTTTCACCTGAAAAATGACTAAAGCAAAGTCTTATAAATCGGCCAAGGATTTTCGCGTGGCACTGGAGCGCCGGTTGCAGAAGCATGCTGCGGATTCGGGCCTCAACCTGCAGCGGCTGCTGGCCGGCGCCGCGACGGCTGACCTCGGAGATTTCTTCGGGTTTGAGATTGGCGGCGTTCAGATGGAGTTGGACGGTCCGATTTACGGCGGGGCAAGGTATCCGGTACGCGCGATAGTAGACGACCGGCTGTTCGTATCTTTTCATGTAGATGTGGCCGTAGGCGACTTTATCCCGGAGAAACTTGAGACCGCATATGAGCAGGGGCTGCTGTCTTTCGCCGGTATCAAGCCGGCGGCTTTCCCGCTGCTTCCTAAGGAAGTACAGTTCGCCGAGAAACTGCACTCCTATACCATGCCGCGCTCCGTGCCGAACTCCCGCGTGCGGGACTTGGTGGATATGGTGCTGCTGATCAAAGAAGGCAGCCTTTCCACGGCTAAAACAAAGGATGCCTTGAGGTCCGTGTTCGACCGGAGGAAAAGTCATCCCGTTCCTGCGGCCCTTGCGCCGGCCCCGGCGGCATGGGGGAAACGCTTCTCTGAAATGGCCGGGGATTGCGGCCTGAAGGCGGACCTGGAAGCCGGTTTTGACATACTGAACCGGTTTTATTTGAAAAGCGTATGACAGCGGAGCTCTAACGTATGCCCAACTTTGAGTTGTATTCCGCGGCCGGGCTTAACTGCGTAGAAGCGGCCATCTGGATCGCTATCGGATTCTTTCTTTATTGGGGTTCAAGAAAGACGGCAGTGCGTTACCCGAGGACGGACATTGTTGCTCTTGGCATACTGTTCGTCGCTTTCGGAGTATCCGATGTTTTTGAGATTTATAGTGGCGCGTGGTGGAGGCCCTGGTGGCTGCTGTTATGGAAGACGCTTAATGCCATCGGGCTTCTGTATCTTGTGGGGAAACTGTACCTGACAGAAAAAGCGCATAAACGGAGAAAGTGACAGGCTTGATACCGGGTGAAATACAGAAAACCGCCGGGGGGCCGGCGGTTTTTTGCTGTTTAAATTGTGGCGCTGTTTTCAAGACATCGTTCGAAACTACTTTGCGCAACATCCCGAGGTAACTTTATAAGTACCGCTTCAGCGCCCGTCCTGGGATCGAAAAGGTAGGCCGATCTTATCCGCGAGATGCCGCACGGTCGGCCACGCAGCGCGGCCGCCCATGCTTGCCGCTTGGAAGTGGGTCCGCAGGGCTCGGCACTACGCGCCTTCGCACCTGCTCCGAAGGTAGGCTGCATCTTATTGCCACCTCCTTTGCGCGGCCTGCTGGCCGCGCTGCGGTGTCGCCGTACTCCACCCCCGATCCGCCTTCGGCGTCCGTACAACGCAGAAAATTATTTCCCGCGCCCACTGCAAAGAGTTGAACCAATATCTATACAGATTCTGCCCGCGCTCGCCTGTGGCCTCTGCTGAAGCCACCAGCGGCGCGGGCCTGTTACTGATATCTATCTCCTGAATTATCCGGTGGCAACCGTAATTATAAAACACCAGCCCGGCGCCGCTGCTGCGGCCGCCGCGCTGGTCTTTCCTGTTAATGTTCTGCAGCCACCGGGGGGGAACTGCGGGGAAATAAGGTAGCGGAGGCCAGGCCGGTAGCGTCTTGCGCACGGGAGCGCCGCCGCCCCCGGCCTGGCCCGCTTCACTCCGTCTATTCATGATACGGCGTTGAGCCGGCTGCTTATGGGAATTTACCCATGACAGACCGTATAATTCCGCATAGCAGCCAAAGGCGCGGAAGCTTACAATATTAATATAAATAATATCGGCCGTTGAAGAGTCACAGTCGAGCTGCGCAGGGGGGGGGAATGGGCGAAGACAAGCCTTATATATTGCTGGTGGAAGACGACCCGGATATCGCGCAGCTGGCGGCCGGGCGCCTTGCCGACCTCGGGTGTGAAATAAAATGCGTCTCCGACACGCGGGCGGCCCGTGCCGCCATAAAAGAGCGCGTACCCGCGCTGATCCTGCTTGATTACAAACTTCCGGGTGAGAACGGGCTTGAATTCGTGGAGAGCTTCAAAGCCCGTGGAGAGACGTGTCCGCCTTTTATCGTGATGACCGGCCACAGCGGCGAAGAGGTTGCGGTTGCCATGCTGCGGGCCGGCGCGCGCGACTACCTGGTTAAAGGCGTTTCTTTTTTTGACCCGCTTAAATCAGCGGTACAAAGAGTGCTGGAGGAACTTGAGTCCGCCCGCCGGCTGGATGCCGCCCGCCTGGCGCTCAAGGAGAGCGAGGAGCGGTCACGGATGCTTTTCGAGCAGGCCCGCGATTCCATCCTGCTGCTTGAACTGCAGCCGGAAGGGGCGCCGGTTATCAGGGACGCCAATGCCGCGGCTCTGCTTGCGCATGGCTATACGCGCGAAGAACTCCTGGGCAAGCCCGTTACATTTCTTGACGCGGAAGCGCCCGCGTCCTTAATAGCGGAGCGGACCGCCCGGCTAAAGACCGGCAATAGCGCTGTATTCGAGGTGCGGCACCGCCGCAAGGACGGTTCAGTCTTTGATCTGGAAGCTTCGGTGAGGGAGATCTCGGTCGGCGGGAAGCATATGGTCATTTCAGTGGAACGCGACATTACCGAGCGGAAGAAGGCCGACAAGGATATCCATGAGTCTTATGAGATGGAACGAATGCTCAACGTCATCCGGCAGCACTCGTTAACGCCCCTTCCTCTGGAGAAGAAACTGGCCGACCAGCTTTCCGATCTTTTTTCCATTCCATGGCTGGCGGTGGAGCCAAAAGGGGCCATTTTCCTGGTAAACGGGAAAAGCCTGACTATGGCGGCGCAGCAGGGGCTGCCGCCCGCGCTGCTGGCTGCCTGCGCCAGGTTACCGTTCGGGAAATGTCTGTGCGGCAGGGCCGCCGAGAGCGGGAAGGTGGTGGCCTCGGCCGGCGTCGGCCCGGAGCATGAGATCGGCTATGAAGGTATGCCCCGGCACGGCCATTACTGCGCGCCCATTATTGCCGCCGGCGCCACCCTGGGGGTTCTGAATCTCTACACAAAAGAGGGTGTCACCTTCACACCGAAACAGAAAAATTTTATCCAGGCTGTTACGGACATTATTGCCGCGGATATCCTCCGCGCGAGGGTGGAGGAACAGCTGGCGCAGTCCCAGAAGATGGAAGCCGTGGGCCAGTTGGCCGGCGGAGTCGCGCATGATTTCAACAACATCCTTACGGCGATCAGGGCCTATGCCGGGTTCATTTACAAAGCACTTCTGCCGGGGAACCCTATGCGCTCGGACGCGGAGCAGATATTGGCGGCCTCGGACAGGGCGGCCGCCCTTACCCGGCAGCTGCTGGCTTTCAGCAGAAAGCAGATATTGACCCCGCAGGTCGTAGACCTTAACCGGGTAGTAGGGGACATGACCAACATGCTGAAACGCCTGCTGCGCGAAGATATCGAGCTGGTTACTAAACTGACCAGTATGCCCTGCGCTGTTCTGGTCGACCCCGGCCAGCTGGAGCAGGTGATCATGAACCTGGTGGTCAACGCCCGCGACGCCATGCCGAAGGGCGGCACGTTAAATCTGGAGACGGATCTCGCGGACGGGCCGGAGATGGTCGCGGCCAGCCTTGACTTGCCGCGCGGGCCTGTCGTGCGCTTAAGAGTGCGCGACACCGGCAGCGGCATGACCGACGAGGTGAAAAACCACATTTTCGAACCGTTCTACACAACTAAAGAGAAGGGCAAAGGGACAGGGCTTGGTTTATCCACTGTATTCGGGATCATCAAGCAAAGCAATGGCCAGGTAAGCGTGGAGAGCGAGCCCGGAAAGGGCACTACTTTCTCCGTCTATCTTCCGCTTTTGAAAGAAGCCGTTGCGGATATCGTTATTAGTAAGCCCAAAGCTATAGCGGGAAAGAGTACCGAAACGGTTTTGCTGGTAGAAGACGATGAAATGCTGCGCCGCCTCGGCGAGCGCCTGCTGAAGGAGGGCGGCTATACCGTTATTACGGCTTCCAGCGGGAAGAATGCGCTGGAGGTGATGGAGCGGTACGGAAAGCCCGTGGACCTGCTGCTGAGCGATGTGGTGATGCCCGGGATTAGCGGCCGCGACCTGGCCCGCCAACTTGAAAGCAGGAAGCTTATCCGCAGGACGCTCTATATGTCGGGTTATACCGACGAGGCCATGGTAAAGCACGGGGCTCTTGACCCGGGTATCGCGCTCATCTATAAACCGTTCTCGGCCGAGGCGCTGGCGGCAAAACTGCGGGAGGTGCTGGACGGCCCAGCCGACAAGGCCCAGGCCTAGCCGCGGAGGGCCCTTTGACGAACTATCCGCCCTGGCGGGCTTGCGGGGCATAACCGGCGTTCCTGCTTGTATCCGGAATGTTTAAAGATGCAAATGGAGGCGGCACTTGCCGCTTTAATGCTAAGGAGACCGTAAAATGATACGCTGGTGCGCCTATTGCCAGAACTACCTCGGAGAAGCCGAACCGTTCGATAAATTCAGCATCTCACATGGGCTATGCTCCAAATGCGCAGAAAGCGGCATTGCCGAATCCGGAGACGCGGTAAAGCGTCTGCGGCCTCTGAGTGATTTTTTCATAAAACTCAGGCGCGAGGCCAGGGAAGGCAGTAATTTTAATCCGAAGGATTGGGTGACCAAAGCTTTTGAGCTTGGAATTAAAGCCGACTCTATTCTTGTGGGCCTGGTGCAGCCGGCGCTTTATGAAATTGGCGAGCTCTGGCAAAAAGGCGAAGTAAACGTAGCCACCGAGCACCGTTTCAGCTCCTTCGCTGAAATGCTGATCAGCACTATCTACCAGGAGCGCCCGGAATTAAGCAGGAACAGCCGGTCTCAAAACCCGGACATTCTGCTTGCTAATGCCGACGGCAACTATCATACCCTTGGGGTAAAGTTCCTCGAAGTCAGCCTGCTGACAGCCGGCCTGAAGACCCATACGCTGCTGCCGGGCATTCCGGTAAGCGAGATCATTGCGCAGACGAGGTCACTTAAACCCAAAGCTCTTGGTTTATCCGTCTCCATGCCCGACCAGGTAAAGAACATACAAGAACTAGCCCGGGAAGTCGCCAGACTTCCGGAGAAAGAGCGGCCGCTGCTGCTGGTGGGTGGCCGTCAGGTAAAAGAAGGGCTACTTACCCCGGGACCAGATATAATCTATTGCCGCAGCATATCAGATTTTCCATTCGACCGAATTAAGGCACAATGACTCAGATTACAAGGGAAGAACGCCGGGAAGCTTTAAGGGGGTAGACAAAAAACACCGCCGGAGATCCCGGCGGTGTTTTTTAAAATTGGCGCGAACAAGGGGATCCGAAAACGAACTTTTTAAAGAAGCCGCTCATTGATAAAACCAGTTACATGGCCCCCTTTATTTTGACTCTGAACATCTTCCGCGTAGGCGGAACAGGGGCCAAAAAAAACCTCTCCGCAGTGCCTGAAACCCTATAAATCATAAAAAGTTTGTATCCCTTTGACAGGTAGACAACCGGATACAAACTTTTTGCATAATATACCGAGTAACTTGGCATTTCATGTAAGGCTGGAGCTTAAAACCTACTGGTCACTTTACGCATCACTTTACTTATGCTTTACTATCTGTTATACTGTATTTATGGCATTTAACCCTAAATTCAACCCCACCCAGCACCTTCTCAAGGTTATAGAGCAGGCGGCCGAGCTTAAATCCAAAATACAGGGAGCTGTAATAGGTGTTAGCTGGCTGCCCGATATGCAACGCGAGGCCTTGGCCAGGCAGACGCACGGTTCTACCGCTATAGAAGGCAATCCGCTGTCGCTTTATGAGATTAAGACGCTTGCGGCTGGCGGAACCGTGCCGGGGGCCAGGCCGCGCGCGGTACAGGAAATTATGAACTATTTCGAGGTCCTGCGGTTTATCGGTAAAAATTCCAGTATCGCAACCATAAAGGTGCCTCAAATCCAGAAACTTCATGCCATTATAGGCCGCAAGAACGCGCTGGACCGGGGGCCTATGGGCGCTTTCCGGGATTATAAGGTGTTTGTCGGCAACCACACGCCGCCGCCGCCCGCTTCTGTCCCGTATTTAACCGAAGAATTGTGCGAATGGCTTAATGGCACCGGTAAGGATTGGCCCGCGCTGATAAGTTCCGCCATCCTGCATTATCAATTTGAGCATATCCATCCCTTTGGCGACGGGAACGGACGCGTGGGCCGCGCGCTGGCGACATGGGAGCTTTACCGAAAGCAGTTCGACACCGGCCACATCTTCGCCGTGGACGAAGTGTTCCTCGAGGACCGGCAGGCGTATTACCGCGCCTTGGACCGCGTCCCGAAGCAGGGTGGGGATGTTTCCGGTTGGGTGGAATACTCCTCGGAGGCCGTGCTCGAGGCCCTTGGGCGTACCTGGAAGCGTATAGATTCTATCCGCGCGATCAGCGGCGGCAAGCAGATATCATTAACGAAGAACCAGGAACGCCTGCTTGGCTTGCTGAAAGAGGCTCCCCGCGGTATACAGGAAATAATGTCTGCGCTGAAGGTAACCAAGCCCGGCGCGCATTTTGTCCTGAAGCCGCTGCTTGAGGCCGGGGTGGTCAAGCGCACTGGCGGGCATAAAACCGGAAAGTACTCGATATAAAATTTAAGGCCATCTGGAATCCAGATGGCCTTAGGTGTGTCCGGTATATACCCTGAAAAATTTGGCGCCCCCATGGGGATTCGAACCCCAGATCTCTGCCTTGAAAGGGCAGCGTCCTAACCGCTAGACGATGGGGGCGCATGACCGCGTCTACAATTAAAGCCGGCTTGCGCACCGGCTTTTATTTTGTAGAATTATAGTTTAGCAATTGCCGTCGGCAGATGTCAAATTTTAAGCGCAGCCCGGGGTGAATATGCCGGAAGCCAACAATACGCCAGTACCTCCTCCTCCGCCTCAGCCGGCGCAGACGCCCCCGCCCGTACAGCCGGAGGGCGAACTGCGCGCCGAACTGGCCAAGGTCCGCTCCCGCAGCAAGCTCATGACCGGGATAGCCGTAGCCCTCGGCATCATTTTCATTATACTGGCCGGCGTCGTTTACGTGGTGTACACCAAGATCAGCGCCGCCAAGGACAATATCGAGCAGGTCTTCCGCGCCATGCCCGCCCCCGCCGCCGGCTACCAGCCGGAGAACCATATGCTGGCGGGCGAGGGCGTCTACACCTCCACCTCCATGCCCGCTTCCACGCTGGGCCTTTTCTCGGGCGGTGTTCCGGGCGGCCTGCCCGCCGGCATGCCCTCCAATCTAGACATGGCCAGGGGCGAGCAGGCGGTAAAAGCCATGAACAAGTACGCCAACCGGCCCATTGTAAAAGAATTCCTGGCGGACCTTCAAAAGGACCCCGCCATGGCGGAGGCCTTCGCCGCCAGCAAGGGTGGCAACCCCTTTGCCGTATTATCCGCGGCGCAGAACTCCAAGGGCATGGACAAGCTCATGCTCAAATACTCGACCCGGCCCGAATTCCTCGGCCTGATGATGGAAGTAATGAACGACCCCGAGATGAAGCCGCTCATGCAGGGCATGCCGGGCGGTATGCCCGCGGCCCCGCGCGCGGCGGCGCCGGCGCAGCCGGCTCCCCGGCAGCAGGCGGAGGAGGAGGGGGAAATGACCTTCGACCCTTCGGCCATCAGCGGGCCGGCCAAAACCTCCGCCGTCGCCACCAAGAAAGTCCCGTCCCCGGTTGACAGTGAATAATATTATTAGTTTAATATAGGGATATGTGGCTTAGAACCCTTACGCGCTTCCTCAAGAACGCGGCTAAACCGGTCAGCGTTTTCATAATTCCGCACAACGGCATGCCCTCGGTCAGGTTCAACCTGCCGGTCATGTTCCTGCTGGTCCTGGGCGTCACCTGGACCGGCATGACCATCTGGGCGGGCTACATAGCCGGCCGCCATTTCGACTATTACGTCACCAAGGCGGACAACAAGATCCTGCGCACCAAGATGGCCTACGTCTCCGAGCAGGTGGAGAAGGGCCTGGCCTACCTGGAGATGACCAAGCGCACCGACAGCCAGCTGCGCAAGGTGCTGGGCATGGACCCCGCCGCCTTCAACAGGGAAGAGGGCCTCGGCGGCCCGCAGGAGTCCGACCTGGCCGATTTCCGCAAGCTGCTCAACGCCAAGGCTTCGGAGATAAAAGAGGCCTCGCTCAACAATTCCATCCAGAAGATGCAGGAAGAGTCGCGCAAGCGCCTCTCCAGCTATTCCGAAGTTACCCTTTACCTGACCGACAAGCATAACGGCGCGCGCGCCACGCCGTCCATCTGGCCCGCCGAGGGCCGCATCACCTCTTCCTACGGCTACCGCATCCACCCGCTGCGCCTGTCCACCGAATACCACAGCGGCGTCGACATCGCCAACGAGGCCGGCACGCCCGTCCTGGCGGCCGCCGACGGCGTCATCCGGCATTCGGGCTGGGCCCAGGGCTACGGCATGTGCGCCGTGGTCGACCACGGCTTCGGCTATTCCACCCTTTACGGCCACATGAGCGAGATAGTCGCCAAGGAAGGCACGCCCGTCAGGCGCGGCCAGACCATAGGCCGCATGGGCTCCACCGGCACTTCCACCGGCAACCACCTGCACTACGAGGTGTGGA
The DNA here is from genome assembly GCA_001799895.1 of Elusimicrobia bacterium GWD2_63_28. Classification (GTDB taxonomy): domain Bacteria; phylum Elusimicrobiota; class Elusimicrobia; order Elusimicrobiales; family UBA9959; genus UBA9959. The sequence goes on along the minus strand of MGUI01000035.1, from coordinate 11,321 downwards.
CCGGCGGCCTGCCGCGCGACCCCATGAAGTACCTGCAGGTGGGGGGCAAGCGCGCCGGCAACTTCGCCGGGCTGTTCGACGGAATTTTCGGGGGGCTGTGATATGGCAATGTTCAAGAACACCAACATCAGTTTTGAGACCAAGAACGGGGATACGGTCATCGGCAACGAGGCGTATTTCCAGGGCACGCTGACGGCCAAGGGCTCGCTGCGCGTGGACGGCCGCATCGACGGCTCCATCGTAGACGCCAAGATCGTCACCGTGGGCAAGTCGGGCAAGGTCAAGGGCGACATCTCCTGCGAGATCTGCTACGTCTCCGGCGAGGTGAAGGGCAACGTCACCGCGCTCGACCACATAGAGGCTTTTTCGGGTTCCCGCGTGGACGGCGACATGCGCGCCCCGCGCATCATGCTCGAGGAAGGGGCCATTTTCAACGGCAACTGCTCGATGGACGTTCCCAGGAAGGCCGCGGAGCAGCCGCAGCCGAAAAATTCAAAAACAGAGGCTAAACAGCAATGATCTCATTTTTCTCCAAGCACCGCCGCGTAGTCTTCATCGGCACGGTCTCCATCTTCCTCGTCGGCGTCTTCGTGGGCCTGGGCGCCTACGTCTTCACCTCCGACGCCGACACCTCGGTGGCCGAGGTGGGCGGCACCCCGATTCCCTACCGCCAGTTCGTCACCCAGGTCAACCGGGTCATGGCCGGCGTGAAGGATTCCGGCGCCGAGGTCAACGAAATCCTTTCCAAGAGCGTCAAGCAGGAAGTCTTCCGCGAGATGATCATCGAGGAGCTGCTCAGCCAGCAGGGCGAGAAGATGGGCATGATGGTGCCGGACTTCGAGGTGGCCGTCGAGGTGCAGAACACGCCGCAGTTCCGCGAGAACGGCCAGTTCAGCCCGCGCGCCTACTACCAGACCATTTTCAGCGAGTTCCAGATGTCCCCGGCCGAGTACGAGGCCTGGCGCAAGAAGGCCCGCCTGGCCACCAAGTTCAAGCAGTTCATCTACACCAGCGTGAAGGTCACCCCCGACGAGGTGAAGGCCTACTACTTCGCCAAGCACCGGAACCTCAGCAATTTCGAGAAGGAGCGCGCCAAGTACACCGACGAACTGGCGCGCGACAAGTTCGCCAACATAGCCAACTACCTGCTGCGCCAGCTGACGACGCGCCAGGAAGTTAAGAGCTACCTGGAGCAGCGCGAGCAGGGCCGCTGACAGCCCGGTTTGCGGGACGCGCCGACCAGGCCCAAGCCGGTCGGCGCTTTTTTTACAGCGATGATCGAAATTAACAACCTCACCAAGACTTTCGGTTCGTTCAAGGCGGTGGACGGCCTTTCGCTGCGCGTCGAGCCCGGCGAGATCTTCGGCTTCCTCGGCCCCAACGGGGCGGGCAAGACCACCACCGTCAAGATCCTTTCCGGCATCATGCGCCCCACCTCGGGCTCGGTCTCCGTGGCCGGCTTCGACGTGGCGGCCCGCCCGCTGGACGCCAAGCGCGCCATGGCCTATATCCCCGACGAGCCCTTCGTCTACCCCAAGCTGACAGGCTGGGAGTTCATGCGCTTCATCGGCGACATCTACGCCGTGCCGCTGCACGACCAGAAGAAGCGCATCCCCGGGCTGCTTGACATGTTCGAGCTGACGGCGGCCTCCGGCGAGCTGCTCGAGAGCTATTCCCACGGCATGAAGCAGAAGCTGCTGATCGCCTCCGTGCTGCTGCGGCGCCCCAGGGCCGTGCTCTTCGACGAGCCCACCGTGGGGCTGGACCCCAAGAGCATCCGCCGCTTCAAGGGCCTGCTCGCGGACATCGCCCGCGAGGGCGCGGCCGTCTTCATGTGCACCCATATCCTCGACATGGCCGAGAAGCTCTGCCATACCGTGGGCATCATCTACCGCGGGCGCCTCATCACCAAGGGCACCGTGGAGGAAGTCAAGAAGATGACCGCCGCGCCTGGCGTCCGCTCGCTCGAGGACGTCTTCCTGGAACTCACCGAATAACATGCTGCCCGTCCTGCTGGTCCGCAAAGCCGTCACCCTGCGCAACGCGCTGCTGGGCCTGCGCGGCTGGAAGCTCATCAAGAACCTGCTGTTCGCCGGCGTGGGCATGCTGATGCTGGCCGCGCTCTACACCGGCTTCTGGCGCCTGCTCAATTACCTCGAGGGCGTCGAGCTGATAGGCCCGATGCTCTCCTGGAAGCTCACCTCCATGGTGCTGCTGATGACCTTCTCCATGGTGATAGTCTCGTCGATCATAATCTCCATGACGACGCTCTATTATTCCTTCGACCTGAAATTCCTGTTCTCCTGCCCGCTGGATTCCCGGTCCGTCTTCATGGACAAGGCGCTGGAGACGGTGTTCTACTCGTCGTGGACGCTGATCCTGGCCATCCTGCCCTACATCATAGCCCTGGGGCGCATAAAGGGCCTGGACTTCGGCTTCTACCTGGCCTACCTCTTCCTGATGGCGCCCTTCGTCATGCTGGCCGGGGCTTTCGGCATCTTCTTCAGCATGCTGGTGATGTACTACTTCCCGTCGTCCAAGACGCGCGACGTCACCTGGATGCTCGGCAGCCTGTCGGTGGGCTTCGTCTACGTGGTCTTCCGCTTCTCCAGGCCCGAGCGGCTGCTGCGGCCGGATTCGCTGGAAGTGGTGGCGCAATATATACAGTACCTGCAGTCCCCGACGGCGCCCTACATGCCGTCGTGGTGGGTGACCAAGGCCATGGTGGCCTATTCCGCCGGCAGCTGGGGCGCCTTCGCGGCCAGCGCCGGCGTGCTGTGCGGCGTGGCCGGGGCGCTGTACTTGCTCATCTACCACCTGGCCGGCCGCTTCTACATGCGCGGCTTCAGCGGCGCGCAGGGCTCGCCGCGCTTCAAGGGGCGGCGGGAGACGCTGCCCGAGCAGCGCCTGGGCGCCAGGTACCCGTTCCTGCGCCCCTCGCTGACCCTCTACTGGAAGGACCGCCTGATGCTGGCGCGCGACGCGCGCTACTGGTCGCAGATCATCCTGATAGCCGCGCTGGTGGCCGTCTACCTGTTCAGCATCCGCCAGCTGCCGCTCGACTCGCCCGACATCAAAAGCTTCATCTCCTTCCTCAACGTCGGGGTGGCGGGCTTCGTGATGGCCGCCATCGGCCTGCGCTTCACCTTCCCGGCCATCAGCCTGGAGGGCAGCAGCTACTGGCTGCTGAAGTCGGCGCCCCTCACCACCGCCGCGGTCATGCGCGAGAAGCTCATGGTCTCGCTGCTGCCGTCGCTGGCAGTGGGGTTCCTGCTGATCACCGTTTCCAACCACCTGCTCGGCGCCGACCTCTTCATCTCCGTCCTGTCCACCTTCACCATCCTGGTGGCTGCGGTGGTGATAACCGTCATGGGCATCGGCTTCGGCGCGGTCTTCCCGGATTTTAACGTCGAGAATATACACCAGCTCGAGTCGTCCTACGGCGGCTTCCTCTACATGGCCTGCGCCATGGGCTACCTCTCGCTGCTGGTGGGGGTGGAGGCCTGGCCGGTGCAGATGCACTTCGCCGAGCGCTTCGGCCGGGACAACCCGTGGGATCCCCGCGCGGTGGCGTTGAGCGCCGCGCTCTTCGCCGCGCTCAACGCGGCGGCCTTCTATATCCCCTGGAAGGCCGGCGTAAGGAACCTGGAGAGACACGAGCTGTGAACTGACAACATGATGAAAACAACTATCCTCACCGTATTGACCCTCGCCCTGGCCGGCACCTGCTCCGCCGCCGGCAACCCGCACGCCGGCAAGTTCTTCTCCGCCGGCGACCCGAAGGTAAACGAATTCTCCCTCACCTACGACGACGGCCCCGGGCAGATCACCGACGAGTTGCTGGCCCTGCTGGACAAGCGCGGCGTGAAAGCGGCCTTCTTCGTCCTGGGGTCCTCGGCCCGGGCCAAGCCCGCCCAGGTGAAAAAGCTGGCCGGAGCGGGCCACCTGGTGGCCAGCCACACGGATACGCACAAGAACTGGTACAAGATCGGGAACGCTAAGGACCGCGAGGCGGTGCTGACCGGGGAACTCAATAAGGCTGAGAAGGCACTGGTGGCGGCCTGCGGTATCCGCCCGACGGTGCTGCGCATGCCCAACGGCTACGACCGCCCCTGGGTGCGCGAGACGGCCCGCCGCCTGGGTTACACGCTGGTCAACTGGACCTACGGCAGCGACTGGGTCAGGCAGTCCGACGACAAGATGGCGGCCGAGTACCTGAAGGCGCTCAAGCCGGGCGCCATCCTGCTGATGCACGACGGCGGGGGAAAGAACAAAGGCAAAAACCTCAAGGTCACGGAGGCGCTGCTCGACGAAGCCGCCCGGCGGGGGCTGAAGCCGGTGCGCCTGGACGCCCTGCTGGGCCTGGGCGCCCCGGGGAAGTAACGGTAAATTTTGTAAAATAGCGGTGCGGGCGAGTGGCGGAATTGGTAGACGCACAGGTCTCAAAAACCTGCGGCCTCACGGTCATGAGGGTTCGATTCCCTCCTCGCCCATAACTTTCGGCCAATAAAAAAGGGAACGCTAAAACGTTCCCTTTTTTTATTTTCCGGCGGGGCTCAGGTGTAGGGGATGCTGATGCGGGTGGGCTCCGGCTTGGGCTTCCAGCGGAACTCGGTCTCCTGCAGTTCCACCGCTATCTGCAGCAGCTCCTTGAGGATGCAGGTCACCGGGATGGAGAAGACTATGCCCCAGATGCCGCCTATCTCCGCGCCGGCCATCAGCGCCAGCAGGATCACGGCGGGGTTCAGGTCCACCGCTTTCTTCATGATGTAGGGCTGCAAAAACCAGTCGTCGAAGAAGCGGATGCCGGTGAAGAAGGCGAGGATCTTGATGATGGGCAAAATGGCCCCGAACTGCAGGTACGCCACTACCGACGAGAGGAGGGCGCCGACGATGGCGCCCAGGTACGGGATCAGGCTGGAGAAGCCTATCAGCACGGCTATCACCGCGGCGTAGTTCAGGTCCATCAGCATCAGGCCGGTGAAGGCTATCAGGAAGATCACGAAGGCCTCGGTCAGGATGCCGCGCAGGTAATTGCCCAGCGAGCCGTCGATGCGCGAGGCCACGTGCAGGATCAGCTCGGCGTGGCGCGAGGGCAGGTGGTCCAGCAGGTAATCTATGATGGCCGAGCCGCCCACCAGCAGGAAGAAGGTGACGAAGGGGATGATGAAGAGCAGCGTCAGCGCCGGCAGCAGCGACAGCAGCAGCTGCGGCACCATTTCCAGCAAATGCTGCAGCTTGGCCGCCAGCCCCAGCTTGGCGAGGAAGGGATAGTTGGCTACCATCCTCGTGTTCATGTCGGTGACGTAGGCCTGCAGCCGCTCGGCGTAGGTGGGCCAGTACTTCTGCAGGGACTCGATGTCGTAGGACAGGAAGTGCAGCATCAGGTAGACGCCGATGGACAGCACCGCGCCCACGCTCAGGTACAGCCCGACCACGGCGTAGCCCCGCTTTATGCCGCGCACCTCGAAGTAGGAGATCAGCGGGTTCAGCACGTAGGCCAGCGCCGCGCTGAGGATGAAGGGGAAGATGGCGCCCTTGGCCATCACTATGAAATACAGCAGCGCGGCCCCCATCACGGCCGGCAGCAGGAACTGGGCGTAGCTCTTTTTCTGGGCGGTGTCGGAGGCCATGGGGGGTTAGTTCTCCGCCGGCTTTTCCAGGAGGGCCCGCAGGCGGGCGGAAAGGATCCTGGCCAGCTGCGAGGCCACCACCACGCCGATCTTGGGGCGCGAGAAGAGCAGCGAATCCAGCTTGATCTTGAACAGCATGAAGACCTTGGTGTCCTCCGCGGCGGTAGCGGTGGCGGTGCGGGGCATTTCCTCCAGAAGCGCCATCTCACCGAAGAACTCGCCGGGGTTCACCTCGGCGATGACCTCGGCTTTCTGCGCGGCCGCGTCCAGGCGCGACAGCGCTATTTTCCCCGAGGAGACTATGAAGAGCGCGCGGCCGATGTCGCCCTGCGCGAAGATGGTCTCTCCCTTGAGGTAGGTGCGCTCCTGCAGGCTCTCCAGCACGTGTATCAGCTGGCGCTTCTTTATGCCCTCGAAGAGGTTGATGCCCTTGAGGAAATCCAGCTTGGCCAGGATCTCCTCGTCGTAAATGGTGTTCAGCAGGTTAAGGATGCCCATTTATTCCCTCGTGAAAAGGCCATAGACGGTCTGCGCGGCCTTGAACCAGCCGCTGGAGACGGCCGCGGTGACCGACTTGACCCCGCTGATGAGCGGGTCGAGCGCGGTCAGCTTGCCGTCGGCGTTGAGCGCCAGGTATTCCACGGCCTTGGCCGTGTGGCGCAGCTGCTGCAGCGTCAGGATGGCCTGCACTACCAGGGCCACGAAGGCCAGGGTCACTATGATCAGGCAAACTGTGAGTATGATGTCCATTTTTTTCCCCTATCTGTTGAGTATGCGCCGCTCCAGGACCTTTACCCTGGCCAGCAGCACGTCGTTATCGAAAGGCTTCGTCAGGTAGTCGTCGGCCCCGCTGTCGTAGCCCAGCACCTGGTCTTCCGCGAAAGCGCGGATCGTCAGCATCAGCACCGGCAGGCCCTTGTAGCGCGCGTCGCCGCGGATGTTGGCCAGCACGCCGAAGCCGTCCATCTCGGGCATGTTGACGTCGAGCACGACTATGTCCGCGCCCTCGGCCTGCAGGTGTTCCCAGGCCAGGCGGCCGTTCTCGTGCGCGGAAACTTCGTAGCCGCCCTCGGTCAGCACCTCGGTCACCAGGGACCTGAAAATATCGTCGTCGTCAGCCACCAGGACTTTCATAATTCTCCTCAGCGCTCCCCGCCCTTGAATGTGTAGCCTGAGCCGTACACGGTCCTTATCTTGCGCCCGTAGTCGCCGAGCTTGTTGCGCAGGGTCTCGACGTGCTTGTCGATGGTTTCGGTGTTGACCTTGCCGGACTTGTCCTTCCAGACCTCTTCCATCAGGTAGCCGCGGGAGACCACCTCTTCCTCGTGGGCCAGCAGGAGCGAGAAAATGTCGAATTCTTTCGGCGTCAGCGTCTCGATGGTCTTTTCTTTTTTTGAGCCTACGCCGGTCTTCAGCGTGCGCCGGGCCTTGTCCAGGGCGATGTCCCCGCAGCGCGAGCAGATCTGCGTCCTGGCCGAGTTCAGCGAAGGCAGCAGGCGGCGTATGTGGGCCCGGGTCTTGGAGATCAGCACCTTCTCGTCGAGGTCGCTCAGGATGAAATCGTCGGCGCCGCTCTCCAGGAAGGCGGAGATCAGCTGGTTGGAGGCCTTGGCGGGGGGGCAGAAAATTATGGCGGAAATATGCTTGCGGCCCTTCAGGAAGGCGGCCAGCTCGGCGGGGGACCCCAGGCCTTCGGCGCCGGCCTCTACGAAAACCAGCCCCCAGGTGTCGGCGTCAGGCTTGAACTCGGCAACGGAGGCGCAGATCAGGGTCTGGAAGCATTCGCGGGAAAAAACGCGGTACCACCTGGCCGACAGGTCGGCGTCAGGGGTTATAAGCCAAAGCGCGAATTTAATCACGTCCCGCCCTCGTTGTCCATTAATATTATCTTAACAAATAGGCAATCTTTTGCCAAATGGGCGGCTGCTATCATCTAAGCGCGGACCGGCTTCGGGATTTCTTCGGGATTTCCGGGGCCCGGGCCGTTATACTATTTGATAAATCAGGGGATACTATGGCAATGCCGCGGGGAAAGTTTAATTTAAAGCGCTGCGCTGGCCTGCTGGCCGGCGCGGCCCTGGCCGTTTACGCCGGGCCCGCCCCCCTGCGGGCCATGACGGGCGGCGGGTACCAGCTGGGAGCCTCGGTCTTCGACGCCGGCGGCGGCGCCGCCCTTACCGGGGGGGAGTTCATGTCCCGGGGCAGCATTTCCGAGTCGCACATGCCCCCGGATAACCTGGGCAACAGCCGCGGCGGAAATTATTCCAACCGGGTGGGCTTTTACAACCCGCCGCGCATGACTTTCCAGAAGGGCCTGTCCGGCTCCATCGAATCCACGAATTCGGAAGTGCAGTTGAGCGTGCCGGCCGATTTCGTGGACATGGACATGTTCGACATCGTGATGAGCAAGGACCCGATAAACGAGCCGATAGTCGCCGAGCCCTACCGCATAGTGGACGCCACCCGGCGCATAGAGGCCAGCGAGGGCCCCTGGTCGCAGCTCTGGTCCAACAATCTCAAAGAGCTGCACGTGGTGGACGACGAGGTGCGCTGGGAAGGCGGCTTCCACAACGGCGGCATGCTGTCCATGTCCTACCGCGACGACGACAACGACGGCAACATGGACGGCACCAACCCGCCCGTGCGCGTGGACACCCTGCAGAACTGGGTGCTGGACCCCTCGGACGACACCTGGGTGCGCATGCCCAATGTCGGCGGCGGCGGCAAGCGCATCTCCTCCCAGTTCACCATGCCCGGCGTTTACGCCATCATGGGCTCCATCAGCGAGGCCGTCCGGAACGTGATAGCCTACCCGGTGCCGTTCAGGCCTAACGGCCCCGAGGCCGGCCCCGGGGCCGGCCAGACCGGCACGGAGGGGGGCGGCATCACCTTCAAGGACCTGCCCCAGCGCGGGAACATAGAAATCTATACGATAGACGGGCGCCTGGTCAGGAAATTGCCCATCCCCGCGGGGCTGGTGATACCCAAGCTGGCCTGGGACGTAAAGAACGATTCAGGCCAGAAAGTGGCCAGCGGCGTATACATCTGGCGCGTAAGTTCCGGTTCCAATAGCAAGACCGGCAAACTTATGGTAATATGGTAGAAATCACGGGAAAAACGGGCGGCGGCATTATGGAAAACCATAAAATTCCGTTGGAAGCGGCTGCAGCACCGGCCTGGCGCGGTTTCCTGCCGGGCGCGTTCCGGGCGGGCCCGCGCGCGGCCCTCGTCCTGGCGTTTTTCGCCCTTGCCCTCCTCCAGTTCACGCCCTCCGCCTCCGCGGAAGTTCCCACCAAGTTCAATTACCAGGGCAATTTGCGCCAGGGCGGCTTCCTGATCAGCGGCACCCGCGATATGGTTTTCCGCGTCTTCTCCTCGTCCACCTCCATGGCGCCGCTGTGGACCAGCGTCACCCTGCCGGTGCATATCTCCACCGGCGTGTTCCGCGTCTCCCTGGAGCCGGTCATCTCCGACTGGCAGACCGGCAGCCTCTGGCTGGAGCTGGAAATAGAAGGCGTTAAACTTTCCCCGCGCGAGGAGATCACCTCCACCCCGTACTCCATCAATACCCTGATGCTTTCCGGCAAGCGCTATACCAACACGGCCACCGCGCCGGTCAACCCCGTCCTCGGCGAGCTGTGGATGGATACCCTGCAACGCATACTCAAGATCTGGAACGGGATAACCTGGGAGGCCCTCTCCGGGGCGGGTTCCGTCATACCGCACGCCCCCACCCACGCGGGCAACGGGTCGGACGCCATCAACAGCCTCGGGCCGTTCACGCTGACGGGCGCCCTGACCATGTCGGCGGGCACTTCCATCACCTCCGGCCCGGGCAGCGCCGCGGTGACGGTGTCTACCAACCTGGTGGTCAACGGCAGCATTAACCCGTGGTCCACGCTGACCCTGGGCGGCCCGGGCTACGGGGTGAATATCGCCTCCTCCGTCTCCGCCGGCTGGTTCTACGGCAGCGGCCTCGAGGCCCGCGGCGCCCCCGGCGAGTCCCGCGACATGATCATGGTGTCCACCGGCGCCTCTAACGTCATCCGGATGACCAGCGACGGCTACATTTACGCCAACAGGTTCATCGGCGACGTGTCCGGCGCCCAGGGCCTGCCGCAGGGCGACAATCTGGGCAACCATACGGCAGTACAGGCGCTGAACATGGCGGGCTACCAGGTCATCAACGTTTCCTCCCTGACCGTCACCGGCAAGGACCCCGGCGGCTACAGCCTGTGGCTGAGCTCCGGCATCAATATGGCCGGCGGCACGGTCAACGCCGGCCGCCTCATCGGCAACGGCGCGGCCGTCACCGCGCTTAACGCCTCCAGCCTGGCTGCAGGCACGGTTCCCGACGCCCGCCTGTCCGGCAACGTGGTGATGACGAACAACGCGCAGACCATAACCGGCCTTAAAACCTTCTCCAGTTCCGTGACCGTAACCTCCGCCCTGGGCGTCTCGGCGCCGGCCGCCCGCCTGGCGCAGAACGTCAGCCTCTCTTCCGCCTCCGCCGCTTTCTACGGCGGCGTGTATGTTTCCAGCCACATCTACACGCCCGGCAATGTCTACGCCGCCAAGATCTACGGCGACGTGTCCAGCGCGGTGGGCCTGCCGCAGGGCGATAACCTGGGCAACCATACGGCCATCCAGGCGCTGAACATGGCGGGCTACCAGGTCGTCAACGTTTCCTCCCTGACCGTCACGGGCAAGGACCCCGGCGGCTACAGCCTGTGGCTGAGCTCCGGCCTCAACATGGCGGGGGGCACGGTCAACGCCGGGCTGTACCGCGGCAGCGGCGCCGCGCTCACCGGCCTGAACGCCTCGGCCCTGGCCAGCGGCACCGTGCCCGACGCGCGCCTCAGCGCCAACGTCGACCTGCTCAGCGCCGCGCAGACCCTCACCGGCGTAAAGACTTTCGCCAGCAGCGTAACGGTGACGAACGCCGCGGGCGCCTCGCTGCCCAAAGCCTACCTGAATCCCAACGTGGAGATCTCCTCCACCACCGCCGCCAATTACGGCGGCGTGTATGTTTCCAGCCACATTTACACGCCCGGCAATGTCTACGCGGCCAAGATCTACGGCGACATCTCCGACGCCCAGGGCCTGCCTCAGGGCGATAACCTGGGCAACCATACGGCTGTCCAGGCGCTGAACATGGCGGGCTACCAGGTCATCAACGTTTCCTCCCTGACCGTCACCGGCAGGGACCCCGGCGGCTACAGCCTGTGGCTGAGCTCCGGCCTCAACATGGCGGGGGGCACGGTCAACGCCGGGCTGTACCGCGGCAGCGGCGCCGGGCTGGCGGACCTGGACGCCTCGGCCCTGGCCAGCGGCACCGTGCCCGACGCGCGCCTCAGCTCCAACGTGGACCTGCTGAACGTCAGCCAGACCCTGACCGGGGTTAAGACTTTCGCCAGCAGCGTTACCGTTACGAACGCCGCAGGCGCGGCCCTGGCGAAAACATATTTAAGTCCCAATGTGGAGATCTCCTCCACCACGGCCGGCTATTACGGCGGCGTGTACGTCAGTTCCCACATCTACACGCCCGGCAATGTCTACGCGGCCAAGATCTACGGCGACGTGTCCGGCGCGGTGGGCCTGCCGCAGGGCGACAATCTGGGCAACCATACCGCTATCCAGCCGCTGAACCTGGCCGGCCGCGATATCTTTAACGCCAGCACCGTGACG
>MGUI01000034.1 GCA_001799895.1 Elusimicrobia bacterium GWD2_63_28 | reverse complement strand
TTCGGACTCGGCGATGATGGCGCGCTTCTCGCGCTCGGCGCGCATCTGCTTTTCCATGGCGCCCTTGATGCTGTCGGGGGGGGTAATGTTTTTGATCTCGTGGCGGGTCACCTTGAGGCCCCACGGGATGGAGGCCTTGTCCACGGCGTTGACGATCTCCATGTTTATCTTCTCGCGCTCCTCGAAGGTGCGGTCCAGGTCTATCTTGCCGATCTCGGAGCGCATGGTGGTCTGCGCCAGCTGCGTGGCGGCGAACTGGTAGTCGGTGATGCCGTAGCAGGTCTTGACCGGGTCCATGATCTGGATGTAGAGGATACCGTCCACCTGCACGGAGATGTTGTCCTTGGTGATGCAGGTCTGCTCCTGCACGTCGACGACCATTTCCTTGAGGCTGCGGCGGTAAGCGATCCGGTCTATGAAGGGGATCAGGATGTGGAAGCCGGCCTCGAGGGTGGTGTGGTACTTGCCCAGCCGCTCGACGATGAAGACCGTCATGTGCGGCACGACCCTGGCCGCGTTGACCAGGACCATCACTATAAAGATTACGCCTATCGCAAGAATGAATTCCATGTTTTCTCCTTAGTTCAGCGGCTGCACTTTGAGCGTCAGGTTGTGGCGCTCAAGCACGGTGACTTTCTGCCCCTTGGCTATCTCCATGTCGGCGTCGGCGTTCCAGAAGCTGCCGTGGAACTCCACTTTGCCCTTGGGGGAATTGGGGATTATGTCCTCGGTGACGACGGCGGTTTCGCCGTTGAATTTCTCCATGGCGGCGCCGGTCGGGTTGACGTTGGCGACGCGCCCGACGAAATACCCCTGGGCCATGCGCCGGAATACTGTCAGCAGTATTATGGAAAGCACGGTAAAAAGGACCAGCTGCGTGTTGATCCCCATCGGGATGAAGACCAGCAGCAGGCCCGTCAGCACGGCGCCCATTCCGAAGAACACCAGGATGAACCCGGGCAGGAACAGCTCCATGCTCATAATAGCCAAACCCAGCAGTATCCACAGGTATTTAAGAGGTATGTTTTCCAGCATTCCCTAATACTATGAAATAGTATCCCCCATATCAAGTACGCATTCTGCACGCACGGTCTCCGCCGGCTATCCTCTGTTACGACATCGTCACGAACAGCCGGAGGGCTGGTGAGGGCATGCCTTCGCAGGGGCCTCGCGAGTGCGAGGCTTGCGTAGCGCCGAGCACGAGTGACAGAGCGAGGCCACGGTGTGGCCGAGCGTACCCGGAGAAGGCATACCCTCGCCGGCCTTATATGCTGGTAGTTCCTGCACGCACGGTAGGCCGCCGGATGTGTTAGGCCGACAAACCATACTATTACTTAAGTGACTCGTCGAGGAAGGTGAGGAGGCGGGGGGCGTAGGCGCGGTGGAAGGCGGAGAAGGCTTCGATGTGGCCGGCAGGGACTTCCCAGAATTCTTTGGGGCCCGAGGCGGCGGCGTAGATCTTTTTGCCCTGGGCGAAGGGGACGGTATTGTCGTTGACCGCGTGGATGAAGACCTTGGGGCAATCGATAGCCGCAATGTAGTCCGACGGAGAATGGCTCCCGCTCACTGTCAGATACGCCAGCCAGGAGAAAGGCCAGGTCAGCCAGTGCTGCCGCATAACCGCCGCCGCCACCTGCCGGTAAGAATAAAAAGTGCCTTCAACCACCAGGGCCGCAGGCTTGAAACCAGTTTCCCCGATCGCGGCCGCCGCGATAGCCCCGCCGAGGCTCTGGCCGAAGATAACGATCTTTCCCGGCTCAGCCCCGGGAAGTTTCAGCGCCTGGGCCAGCGCCGCCTTGCCGTCCTCGACTACGCCCTGAAGGGAGGGCTTGCCGCCGGAGGCCCCGTAGCCGCGGTAGTCGAAGACAAAGACATTGTAGCCCGCGCCGGCCAGCCAGGACGCGTACGGGTAATGCGCCGTCATGTTCTGCCCGTTGCCGTGGAAGTGCACCACCGTGCCCTTCGGCGCTCCTTCGGGCGGAAAGAACAGCCCCGTCAGCGCCGTGCCGTCGGCTGAGTTGAACTTTATCGCCTCGAATTTAATTTGGTGCGCCGCCGGGTCGGCGTGGATGTGGCGCGTAGGCTTGAAGAAAAGATGCGTGCAGCCTGAAAGCGGCAGCGCGGCGCAGAGGAAGAGCAGCTTTAAGCGCATATCAGGGCGCGAAGAAGAACCGGTGGAAATACAGGCCGGTTTCCCTGACCTCTCCGCGCCAGCTGTATTCGGCGCGCAGCGAACTGTCCTTGGCAAGTTTGTAGGAGGCCCCGACGGAGCCGGCCCAGAGCGGCCTGGTGTCGCCCAGCGCGTAGCTGATGTACCTGGCCTCTATAAGCCCGCGCACCTTGTCCTTCTCCAGCAGCACGCCCGCCTTCACGCCGGCGCCGATCCGCCAGTTGGCGTCCAGGGCCGGGCCGAAGGCGCTGTCTCCCTGCAGCATGGCGTACCAGAGCTGGCGCACGGGGCCGGCCCATTCAGCCGCCAGGCCCGAGCCGGCGTTCATGGCCCAGACCGCGGCCCTGCCGCTCTGGCGGCCTGTCTCCGGCGCCTGCTCAAGGCCCGCGTTGATCTCCCACGACTGCCGCTGCACCCAGGCGTCCCAGGGGTTAAGGCTCAGCACCCGGGCCAGTTTGGCTTCCCTGAGGTAATACCTGTTGTAGCGCGGCTCGTAGCGCAGCCGCAGCGAGCCCATTTCAAGGGCGGCGTCAGGCAGGTAGCCCGACGGGTCGTCGAGCAGGTCCTGCATGGCGAAGCGGGCCTGCAGCTCGTAGGCCGGGCCGTTCTTCAGCGAAACGAGGCCGCCGCCGAGGCGCAGGCTCTCGTGGGCCTCCACGATGGAGGGCGGGCGCGCGGGGCCCCCGGTGAAGGTGACCTGCTGCCCGAGCGGGGCGCGCGCGGCCAGCAGCGGGTCGGTCCGGGTATCGAGCTCCGTCTTGCCTATGCGGCGGGCGTAGAACCGCCAGCTCAGGTAATCCACGGCCGCTTCCAGCACCGCGGCCTTCCTGTCGTCCGGCCGGTGCTCCAGCCCTTTCAGTTCTTGCGCCTGGTTCCCCCTGGCGAGCCCCAGTACGGCGGCTCTCTCGTCCTCGCTGAGCTGGGAGCGCTTCCAGTCCACCTTCTTCCAGAGCGAAGGGCGCCAGCCCGCCTCGGCCTTCGGAGAGGCGGCCAGCACGGCCTTAGCCGTATCCGAGGGAATGACCCAGATACCGAAGCGGCTGGAGAGATCCAGCTCCGGCTTAACTATGTCGAGCAGCGGCATGAGCTGCCAGGAGCAGTTGCGCGTGAAGAAGAGATAGGGAAAAGAGGCTTTGCCCAGCTCCCAGCAATGCCGCAGCAGGCGGTCTATTTCTCCCTGCGTCAGGTTCAGCGGGAATTCCCAGAGGTCGCGGTTCTCGATGTTGTGGTATTCCTGGATCTTAAGGTAGTAGGGAATGGTGGAGAACTGCCCCGGGTACGCCCCGACCAGGCCCTTCAGCGCGAAGAAAAGGCCGCTCTGCTCGTCGGTGGTGGCCGCGTAATTCAGGGTATAGTCCAGCAGGTCCGCGCCCTCGCCGCCGCGCTTATGCAGGCGCAGGAAGGTGTGGCCGTAAAGGGTGGAGGGGTTGTTGAGGTAGCCCGCCGCGAAAAGCAGGCTAACCGATTCCGTGTCCAGGCCGGCCTTCCAGCTCTCGAATAAAGCGCAGGAGCGCGGGGGGAAAGCGTCGGACGGAAGGCCCAGCTTCTCCTTCAGCCAGCGGTAGCGCTCGGGGAACCGGCATTCAGGGCTGTCGTCGTCGGCCCCCTCGTAATAGAACCCGTCCACCGCGGCCTCCAGCTCAAGGCGCGGGTTTATATGGCCCCACTTGGCGAGGAAGAATTTAGGGTTTACCGACGGGCTGCTCCGGCGCCCCAGCAGATTCTTCTCATAGTACAGCAGCTTGCTCCAGTACGGATCCTCCCAGGCGCGGGCGTGGGCGGCCCGCTGGCGCAGCGAGAGGCGCTGCAGCTCCTGCTCCGGGGTTTTGGCCGGCAGCGGCAGCGCCGCCAGGCTAAGAAGGGTAAAAAGGATGGTTTTGCGGAACATTAATAGAGCCCCCGCGCAGTAGAATTAAAAACGGGCCGGAGGTTTTACCCGCCGGCCCGTTTATACGTCCTGAACTCAGCGCTTATATGCTGGCGACGAGTTTGTTGATGGTGACTACTGCGGTCTTCACATCGTTATTGGCGAAGATGGTGCCGTGGTTCTTCTGGAGGAGCTGCGTGAACTGCCAGGCGTTCTGCGGCGTATAGCCGTAGAGCTTGGCCAGGTTGGTCACGTACTCGCCGTTGCCCTTGGCCACGTCGCTGGACAGGTCCTTGTAGTTGGCTTCGATGAAGCTCTCGCGGGCCATGGTCAGTTTGACAAGGCCTTCGTTGTTGCACTCGGAGGTGCCGAAGGTCAGGCCGAAGGTCTGGCTCCCGAAGGTGCCGTTGGTGGTGGACGCGAGTATCTGCGTCGCGTCATTCTTCTTGAACACAAGGCTGCCGAGACCGCAACCGGCGGCGCCGTAACCGGCGGCCATAGCGGCCGAGGTGAACGCGCCCAGTACAACCGCAGTTAACAGTATTTTTTTCATTATTTATTATCCCCTTATTTGAACTTCTGCCAAACTAATCTAATTCTGCAACTAAAGCCGCGGGGCTGTCAAATATTTCAATGCAGGCCGATGCGGCACTGGTGGCCCTTCGCGTAGCGCTCCAGCGAGTCCTTTTCCTGGCCGCGGTAGGCGGCGGTGCGCTTGAGCAGCAGGTCGAAGTTGGTCTGGTGCGCGTCGAACATGGGGCCGTCGACGCAGGCGAATTTGGGCTTGCCGCCTATTTCCACCCGGCAGCCGCCGCACATGCCGGTGCCGTCGAGCATTACCGGGTTGAGGCTGGCGAAGGTGGGTGTTCTGTGCGGCAGCGAAGCCTGCGCCACGAACTTCATCATGATGATCGGGCCGATGGTAAAGATGGCGTCCGGGCCCTTGCCGGCGGCGTAGAGGTCGTTCATCGCATCGGTGACGAGGCCCTTTTTCCCGGCGGAGCCATCGTCGGTGGTTACGATGATTTCGCCGAGCTCGGCCATCTCGCGCTCCAGTATGAGCAGGCCCTTGTTGCGGGCGCCCAGGATGGAGACAATCTTGTTTCCGGCCTGCTTGTAGGCCTTGGCTATAGGGTACAGCTCAGCTATGCCCACACCGCCGCCCACGCCCAGCACGGTGCCCCATTTTTTAATTTCCACGGGAGTCCCGAGGGGGCCGGCCACGTCGCTGAAGGAGTCGCCCTGCTTGAAAGCGTTCATCTCGGTGGTGGACTTGCCTATGGATTGGATGATGACGGTGACCGTGCCGTTCTCGGGGCTCCAGTCCACCAGCGTCACGGGGATGCGCTCGCCGCCCTCGCGGGAGCGCAGGATGACGAAATGCCCGGCCTTGGCCTTGGCGGCTATGAGGGGGGCGAAGATGACGTGCTTCGAGATCGTCTCGGAGATGTCGGTCTTCTCTACTATTTTATACAGGCCTTCGGTGGAGTAGATGTCGTGTTTCATTTTATTTGGTCCCGGCTGAAAGCTTTTCATGGATAGCCCTGGCGGCGGCCTTGCCGTCCTTCATGGCCAGCAGCACGGTGGCGCCGCCGCGCACCACGTCCCCGCCGGCGTAGATGCCGTCCAGGGAGGTTTTGGCCGTAGCCTCGTCGACGATTATGCCGCCCCACTTATTGGCGGAGAGGCCGGGCGTGGTCTGCTGTATCACCGGGTTGGGACTCTGGCCTATGGCCACCACCAGGCTGTCCGCCTCTATGTAAAATTCGGAGCCCGGCTGGGGCAGCGGCTTGCGCCGGCCGGAGGCGTCCGGTTCTCCCAGCGCCATCCGCACGCACTTCACGCGCTTGAGCCGCCCCTGCTCGTCGCCCTCCAGTTCTACCGGGGCGGTCAGGAATTCGAAATTGATCCCTTCCTCCATGGCGTTCTCAACTTCCTCGCCGCGGGCCGGCATCTCGGCGCGGGTGCGGCGGTAAAGCAGGCTGACGCTCTTGGGGCCCAGGCGCTGGGCGCAGCGGGCCGAGTCCATGGCCGTATTGCCGCCGCCGACCACCACCACTTTTTCGCCTATATAATAGGGAGTGTCGTTTTCGGGGAACTTGTAAGCGCCCATCAAATTGATGCGCGTGAGGAACTCGTTGGAACTGTAAACCCCGACCAAATCCTCGCCCGGCGCGTTCATTGGGCTGGGCAGGCCGGCCCCGGAGCCGATATATATAATATCGAAATCTTTCTTTAATTCCTCTATGGTGAGGGACTTGCCCACCAGTACGTTCTTGAGGAAGCGCACGCCCATGCGGCGCAGCATGTCCACCTCGAAGCGCACCACCTCGCGCGGCAGGCGGAAGGTGGGGATGCCGTAACTGAGCACGCCGCCGAACTCGTGCAGGGCCTCGAAGACGGTGACGGCGTGGCCGAGCTTGCGCAGCTCCGCGGCCACGGCCAGGGAGGTGGGGCCGGAGCCGACGCAGGCGACCTTCTTGTCTGTGTCGGGGGCGCAGGGCGGGGGGGTGATGAGGCCGTTGTTGCGGGCGTAGTCCGCGGTAAAGCGTTCCAGGCGGCCGATTGAGACCGGGCCGAACTTGTCCTTCAGCACGCAGGCGGCCTCGCAGTAGGTTTCCTGGGGGCAGACGCGGCCGCAGATGGCTGGAAAAAGCGAGGTTTCGAAGATCTTGGAGGCGGCGGCGCCGGTATCTTCTTTGTAGAGCAGGTCGATGAACTCCGGGATCTTTACGTTCACCGGGCAAGCCAGCTCGCAGGGCTTGGTCTTGCAGCCCAGGCAGCGGGCGGCCTCGGTCAAGGCTTCTTCCGGGCCGAAGCCGAGGGCGACTTCGTCGAAATTGGAGCGGCGCGCCAGGGGGTCCTGGTGGCGGCCAAGGTTCTGTTTGATCGATGGTGTGGGTTTCTTAGGCTTGTTCTCCATAATATTTATTATAACAAAACCAAAGGGCGGGGTCGGCAGGCCTGCAAGTTCGCGGGGCCTGGCGGGGGTATACCCCGGTCGGACCGGCCATGGCTCAAAAATGCTATACTTTGGGGGTAGTTCCTCAGTCCAGATTTCGCAGTTACATCCTTAAGGAGATAATAATAATGGCTAATAAAAGAGTTGCAATGGACGGCAATACGGCTGCTGCTTTCGTAGCGCACAAGACCAACGAGGTCATAGCGATCTACCCGATCACCCCTTCTTCCGTAATGGGCGAGCTTTCCGATGTCTGGAGCGCCAAGGGCGACAAGAACATCTGGGGCACCATTCCTTCCGTCATAGAGATGCAGTCCGAGGGCGGCGCTTCCGGCGCGGTCCACGGTTCGCTGACCGCCGGCGCGCTCACCACCACTTTCACCTGCTCGCAGGGCCTGCTGCTGATGATCCCGAACATGTTCAAGATCGCCGGCGAGCTGACCTCCACCGTCTTCCACGTGTCCGCCCGCGAGGTCGCGGCCCACGCGCTCTCCATCTTCGGCGGCCACGGCGACGTGATGGCCTGCCGCCAGACCGGCTGGGCCATGCTCGCCTCGGCCAACCCCCAGGAGGCCATGGACTTCGCCCTGATCTCCCAGGCCGCCACGCTCAAGACCCGCGTGCCCTTCCTGCACTTCTTCGACGGCTTCCGCACCAGCCACGAACTGAACATGGTGGAGCCCCTCTCCCCCGAGGTCATGCGCAGCATGATCAGCGAGAAGCTCATAGCCGAGCACAAGGCCCGCGGCCTCAACCCCGAGCACCCGACCCTGCGCGGCACCGCCCAGAACCCGGACGTGTTCTTCCAGGGCCGCGAGGCCGGCAACAAGTTCTACGCCGCCGTGCCCACCATGGTGAAAGAAGCCATGGGCCAGTTCGAGAAGCTGACCGGCCGCAAGTACAACCTGTTCGACTACGTGGGCGCCCCCGACGCCACCAAGGTCGTGGTCGTGATGGCCTCCGGCGCCGACGTGCTGGAAGACACCGTCAACCACCTCGTCTCCAAGGGCGAGAAGGTGGGCGTGCTGAAAGTGCGCCTCTACAGGCCCTACTCCGAAGCTGATTTCATAAAGGCCCTGCCCAAGACCGTAAAGTCCATCTCCGTGCTCG
>MGUI01000033.1 GCA_001799895.1 Elusimicrobia bacterium GWD2_63_28 | reverse complement strand
GGCCGCGGCCACCTCGGCGTTCTTGATGCCGCCGGAGGCCTTCACGCCCATCTCGGGGCCCACGGTCTCGCGCATCAGCGCGATGTCCTCGGGGGTGGCGCCGCCGGAGCCGAAGCCGGTGGAGGTTTTCACGAAGTCGGCCTGCGCTATCTTGCTCATCCTGCAGGCGCGCACCTTCTCGTCCTTCGTCAGGTAAGAAGTCTCCAGGATCACCTTCAGGCACTTGCCGCGGGTGGCGTCGCGCACGGCCTTGATATCGTCCTGCACCAGCTGGTCGTTGCCGGATTTCAGCGCGCCGATATTGATCACCATGTCGATCTCGTCGGCGCCGTTGGCGATGGCGTCCCTCGCCTCGATGGCCTTTACCGTAGGGGTAGTGGAGCCCAGGGGGAAGCCGATCACGGTGCAGACCATCACGGAAGAGCCGCGCAGCAGGCGGGACGCGAGCGCGACGTAGCCGGGGTTCACGCAGACGGAGGCGAAGCGGTACTTGCGGGCTTCCTCGCACAGCTTGCCGATCTCTTCCTGCGTGGCGTTGGCCTTCAGCAGGGTATGGTCTATCATGCCCGCTATCGACGAGCTGGACTCGTTGGGGTTGCAGAAGCTGACGCGGTCGGCGCTGGCCTTGATCTGCTGCGGGGTGTATTTATTGAGCGGGTTGCAGCTCTGGCACGTCGAGGAGCAGGTGTTTTCCTCCAGGCGGCAGTCGCCCTGGCCCGAGCAGGGTTTCTTTTCCGCGGCGCCCGGCCTGTTGACGAGCGGGTGCTGGAAGACTTTCCCGGCGGAGCCGATGCTCACGGAATCGCCCAGGCTCTGCCTGGGGGCGGCCTGGCCCCCGGCCTTCATGATCCGGGCCACTTCGGCCGCTATCTTTTTTATATCTTCGTCGTTCATAATCTTATTCCTTCCCGGTAATGTGCACCTTGTCCACTATGCCCGCTATCACGGTGCGCACCGGCGCCTTGGAGTTTTTTAAAATTTTCCGGGCCGAGCCGCCCTCATCCACTATCAGCACGGTATCGCCGACGCCGGCGCCCTGCCCGTCGATGGCCAGCTGCGCCTCGCCTACCAGCTTGTTGCCGTTGAGCGGGTCCACGGCCTTCACCAGGAGCATCGTGGCGTTTTTCAGCCCCGGGTGCTTGCGGGTGGCCCAGACATTGCCTATAACTTTAGCTACGAACATAA
This sequence comes from Elusimicrobia bacterium GWD2_63_28, assembly GCA_001799895.1. Classification (GTDB taxonomy): domain Bacteria; phylum Elusimicrobiota; class Elusimicrobia; order Elusimicrobiales; family UBA9959; genus UBA9959. The sequence continues at coordinate 15,824 of MGUI01000033.1, read as the reverse complement.
ATTAGTTGAATTTCTTCCCGTCGATTATTCCCACTATCGCGGCGTCTACCGGCGGCGGGTTTTCTTTAGCTGCGGTCTCGCCTTCCCAGCCCTCAAAAGCCAGTATGGCCTCGCGCGAGGCGACGAAGAAAACGGTTTCCCCAGCCCCCGCCCCTACGGTATCTCCGGCCACCAGGGGGTCGCCCGAAGGCTTGTCCGTCTCCCAGTCGAGCGGCTGTATCAAAAGAAGCGTCTTGCTCTCCATGCCGCAGCACTGGCGGGAGCAGAATACCCTTCCTATAACCTTGGCCTGTTTCATTTTAATAGCACTTCTGCTCTATCGCGGTGATCTTGTCCAGGCGCTTCTGGTACTTGCCGCCCTCGAAAGGGGTGTTGAGCCAGACCTTGATCATCTCCTCGAGGGCCAGCTCGCCGTGCGTCTTGCCGCCCAGGCACAGCACGTTGCAGTCCTCGTGCGCCGCGGCGAAGCGGGCAGAGATGGTGTCGTAGGCGGCCACGGCGCGGATGCCGTGCACCTTGTTGGCGGCCAGCGGCATGGCGCCGTTAAAGCCGTCCACCAGCACGGCCTTGTCGAATTCTTTCCGGCGCACCGCTTCGCTGACGAGCAGCGCGATGTCCGGGAAGTCCACCGGCTCGACGGAATAGCAGCCGAAGTCGGTGACGTCGTGGCCGAGCTTCTGCAGGAACTTCTTGAGCCGCTCCTTAGCGTCGAAACCGGCGTGATCCGCGCCTATGACTATTCTCATGGCAAATCTCCTATATGGCCGCGCCGAGATGTTCGTGCGCGTTGGGTATCACTATGCGGCTCACTACCGCGTCTTCGCCTATGGCCTTCACGCCGGCGGAGACCGCCGTGCGCACCGCTCCGGGCTCGCCGACCACGGTGAAGTAGCCCTTGCCGCCTATGCCCTTGCCGGTGTTGACCTCGGCTACGTGCACGAAGGCGGCCTTCGCGGCCGCGTCGGCCGCGAACAGCGCGGGCAGGGCTTCTTTGGTTTCCACGATGCCGACGGCCTCAATGCTGGCGGGCTTTACTTTCTTGTTAAGCGCGGCCAGCGCGCCGGAGTGGATATTGCGGATGAGGTGGCGGGCGATGACGGTATTGCCGGCTATCTCCACGCCTTTGGCCAGCGAAGATTCCACTTCGCCGAGGGGGCCGGAGATCACGATTATGTATTTCCCCTTGGAGATCGCCTGGTGCACCTCCGGCTTCACGCCGGCGGCCTTGCACATGGCGTCCAGGGCCTCAATGCCTTTGGCTATCGAGGAAAGTTCCATCAAACCCACTGCGATGTTAGCCTGCATATTAACTCCTTAAGCAATTCTCAGATCGCCGACTACGCTGCACTGCAGCGGGCGCACGAAATGGCTGGTCTTGGTGATGCCGTCGCCCGTAGGCGTCCCGATGGACATGGAGGCGTAGCCCTCGCCCAGGCCGAGGCCGTGCAGCGTGCAGCCGTTCTTGACGAAGATGGAGCAGGCCATGCGGCGGCCCATCTTGGTCATGTTCCTGATATTGGTGGAATACATCCCGGCGCTGTGGTGGTTGTTCCCCTCGGCGCGGCGGGCCAGCTCTATCGCGGCGTCCACATCCTTCGCCACGGTCACGGGCAGCACCGGCATCAGCTGCTCGGCGTGGACCAACGGGTGGTCGTTGGGCACTTCCGCCCAGAGCACGCGGATGTCGTCGGACAGGCTGAGCCCGATGGCCTTGGCTATCACCGACGGGTTCTTGCCGATGAAGTCGCGGTTGATCTTTGGCTCGGGACCGGGCTCCAGGATAATGAGCTTGGAGAGCTGGTCCATCTGAGTGCCGCTCAGTTCGTAAGCGCGGGAGTCGGAGCGCATGGCGGCCAGGAAGCGCTCGCGCGCGGCCTCGGTCACGATAACTTCCTTCTCGGCGATGCACAGCACGTTATTGTCGAAGCCGCAGCCGTAAATTATTTCCTTGGCGCAGTCCGGAAACACGGCGGTTTCGTCCACCACTATCGGCGGGTTGCCGGGGCCGGCGGCTATGGTCTTGCAGGGCTTGCCGGAGGTCATGGCCACTTTCACTATGGCCGGGCCGCCGGTCACGATATTCATGTTGGTCCTGGGATGGGACAGCAGCTGTTTGGTGGCTTCCTGCGTGGGTTTGGCGATGGTGGTCACCAGGTTGGCGGGGCCGCCCGCGGCCACTATGGCCTTGTCCAGCACGCGCACCGCGTCGGCCACGCAGCCCTTGGCCGCGGGGTGAGGCGAGAAAACCACGGAGTTGCCGGCGGCCAGGATGCCGATGGCGTTGCTGATGATGGTGGCCACGGCGTTGGTGGAGGGCGTGATGGCGGCCACCACGCCGAAGGGCGCGTATTCCACCAGGGTCAGGCCCTTGTCGCCGGTATAGGACACCGCGCGCAGGTCTTCCACGCCGGGGGTCCCGTCGATGCAGACCTGGTTCTTTAAAACTTTATCTTCCACCCGGCCCATGCCGGTCTCGGCCACGGCCAGCTCCGCCCAGCGGCGGGCGTTGGCGCGCGACACGTCACGGATGGCGGAGATTATCTTTTCCCGCGCTACCAGCCCCAGCTCCTGGAATACGGGCTGGGCCCGCTCGGCGGCGCTGACGGCGTCGTCGACGCTGTCGAATACCGGGCCGGCGGAGGACTGCGCCGGGGCGGCCGGGGCCGCCTCGAGGCTGCGCACTACCTCCGTCACTATCTTCCTCAGGTCTTCTTCGCTAAGGGGCATAAACTTTCACCTATTCCTGCAGTTTGCCGGACGACTTCTTGAAGATGATCTTGCCGTCCTTCTCTATGGTATCCACGATGGCGAAGACCGTGCAGTCCACCGGAGTGTTCTCGGTCTTGGAAGTCTGGCGGGCGCTGGAGCCCTGCACCAGCAGCACCAGCTCGCCGGTGCCGGCGCCCACGGCGTCGATGCCGACCAGCGTGTTGCCGCGGGGCTTGTCGTCGAGGCCCACCGGCTGCACCATCAGCAGCTTGGTGCCGACCAGCTTGTCGTCCTTGCGGGTGCAGACTACGTTACCCACTACTCGTGCGAATAGCATGTTCCCTCCACAGTTAAACAGGGACAGACCCCATTTTCGGCGATCTGTGAACAGCGCGTCCCATTGATATCTCTAACTATAAGATAGAGCAAATAGGGGGCTGTCCCTATTTTTGCCGATTACTTTTTCTTGGCTTCGGCTATCGGCAGCTTGCCTTCGAGGTCGCCGTGCGGCTGCGGGATCACGTGCACGCTGACCAGCTCGCCCACCTTCTGGGCGGCGGCGGCGCCGGCGTCGCAGGCGGCGCGGCAGGCGGCCACTTCGCCGCGGAAAAGGATGGTCACGAGGCCGGAGCCGACCTTCTCGTAGCCGACTATCTTGACGTTGGCGGCTTTCACCGCGGCGTCAGCAGCTTCCACACAGGCCACGAGGCCCTTGGTTTCTATCATTCCGAGTGCGTCCATTTTGTCCTCCAATAAACCTAAACTAAATTACCGAAAATCAAACTATATACGCCGGGTCGCAGTTCTTAAGGCCGGCGGCGTTGGCCTCTTCCACGTCGAGGTGCAGCTCCAGCGAGTAGGCGTCGGAGACGCGGCACAGCACCCGCTCGAAGATGGCCTCGCGCTCGGTGCCGCGGCCGCACAGTACGCGCACTTCCTGGCCGTCTTTAACCTTGTACGCCGCGCCTTCCTTCAGGTTGAAATGGATATGCCGCTTGGACAGGATGATCCCCTGCCGCAGCGTGACCGCCCCCCTGGGCCCGACCAGCCTGACGCCCGGGGAGTTGTCCAGCTTGCCGGAGTCGCGTATGGGCGGCTCTACGCCCAGCCGGCGCGCGTCGCCCAGGGAAACTTCCACCTGGCTGTATTTCCGGTACGGCCCTATCATCCGGACGTCCTTGAGGGCGCCCTTGGGCCCCTCTACCGTCACCCGCTCGTTGCAGGCGTACTGGCCCGGCTGCTTCACCGCTTTGAGCTGCGTGTCATCGCAGTCTGACCCGAACAGGGCCTTAAAATCTTCCTTCGTCAAATGCACGTGCCGGTTAGAGATCCCCACAGGGACGGGCAGGGAGGACCGCTCCTGGCGGAGCTTGAGGTCCTCTAGTATCTCTTTAAGCAGCCGCTCGTCCATTTATTTGCTCAGCACCGCCTGAAAATGGATAACGCGCAGGAACTTGTCGGCCTTCAGGCTCTCGCCGCCCACCAGCGCGCCGTCTATGTCGCCCTGGGCCATCAGCTCGTCGATATTGTCGGCCTTCACCGAGCCGCCGTAGAGGATGCGCACGGCGTCGGCGTAGCCTTTGCCGTAGATGCGCTCCATCTGCTTCCTGACGAAAACATGGGCGTCCTGCGCCTGGTCGGGGGTGGCGGTCTTGCCGGTGCCGATGGCCCACACGGGTTCGTAGGCGATGACGACCTTGGCTGCCTCTTCGGCCGTGATGCCGGCGAAGGCGCCGGTCAGCTGGGTCTCCAGCACGCGGTAGGTCTTCTGGCTCTCGCGCTCTTCCAGCGTCTCGCCGATGCAGAGCACGGGCACGATATTGGCTTTTATGGCGGCCTTCATTTTCTTATTGACGACCTCGTCGGTCTCGAGGAACACCTTGCGGCGCTCGGAGTGGCCGATGATCGCGTGGGTGCAGCCCGCGTCCTTGATCTGCGACGGGGAAACCGCGCCGGTGAAGGCGCCCTTCTCCTCCCAGGCCACGTCCTGGGACGAGAGGAAGATCCTGGAGCCGCCGAGCACGGCGTTGACGGCGTGCAGGGCGGTGAAGGTGGGCGCCAGCAGCACTTCGTGCTTGAGGTCCGGGTCCAAGCCTGCGCGCATGGCGGCGGCCAGGTCGGCGGCCTCCTTGGCGGTCATATGCATCTTCCAGTTGCCGGCTATCATCGGGGTTCTGTTGTTGGCGGCCATTTCTGAGTCTCCTTAAATATTAAAAAGATTATACAAATAATAAACTAAATCAATTCCCGCAGCAGTTCCGGGCGGGGCTGGGGGATCACCACTTTCTCCACCAGCAGGCCTTTTTTGCCAACTACGGCGGCGCCGGCGTTCACGGCGGTTTCCACCGCGGCCACGGAGCCGGTCATCGTCACGAAAGCTTTGCCGCCCAGCGCCATGGCCAGGCGGATCTCCAGCAGCTTCACGGCACCAGCCTTCACGGCGGCGTCCGCGGCCTCTATCAGGGCCGAGACCGAGAAAGCTTCTATTATGCCCAGCGACTCGAGGCCCTCCACCACGGTGGTGCCCTCTATGGCCGGGAAAACCTCGGGATGGATATTGGGAATGACGAAGCTGTCCACCAGGGAGTGCGCGGCCTTGGCCGTGCCGGCGTCCACGGCGGCCTTCACCGCGCCCACGTCGCCGGCCACCAGCGCGATATATTTTCCCGCGCAGATGGAGCGCGAGAGTATGAGTTTTATATCAGCGGTCTTGAGCATGGCGTCGGCAGCTTCCATGCCCTTGGCCACGCTGGAAAGTTCTACTCCGCCTATTGCATTGAGCATAATAAACCTTAAGCGATTATCTCCACGTATTTCTGATTGACCTTGCCGACGGTGCCGGAGATGCTGGCGTGCGCCGGGCAGCCCAGCTTATCGGAGGGCACTTCCCCCACCACCGCGCCCTTCTCGACTTTCTGCCCCTCTTTTACCGTCGGGGAGCAGGGCACGCCGATATGCTGGCTCATCAGGATCCTGACCTTGGAAGGCTTATAAACGGCGTCTGACCAGGGGGCGTCCTTGTTGTAGTCGTCCAGGCCAAGGCGCCGCACCAGCTTCGAGACCGGCACCTTGCGGAAGTCCCTGACCGGGTGAACTTCCGGCTTGCGGCCGGTATTCAGCCCGGAGTTTTTAAAACCTATCTTCTGTTCCCGCAGGTCGCTCTTGGCGGCCACGCAGGCCTCGCGCGGGTGCAGGCCTTCGGGGCAGGAGTAGAGCGAGCACAGCGAGCATTCGCAGCAGAGCAGGCCGTATTGGCTGTGCAGCTTGTGCTCGGGCCCGCCGGAAAAAAGCATAGTGCGCATCACGCGGTGCGGCTGCACGTTATGGCCCAGCAGGTAGCGCGGGCAGAACTCGGTGCAGAAAGAGCACTGGTCGCAGGCAGAGCGGCCGACGCGGGTAAATACGGGGCGGCTCTGCGCTTTCTTGAGTATAAGGGGGTGATCTTTGGGCAGGACTATGATGCCGGCGGAAGCTTTCACCACCGGCAGGTCGAAATCGGTCTGGACCTTGCCCATCATCGGGCCGCCGTCTATGTAGGCGGGGTCCTTCACGGTGGATCCGCCGCACAGTTCCACGCATTCGCGCCAGGTCACGCCGACGGGCACGCGGAAGGTGGCGGGCTTCTTTACACCGCCGTTGACGGTTATGAAAGTCTCGGTAACCGGGCGCGGCGCAAACGAAGCATTATAAAGGGTTTCCACGTTGGCGACCACGCAGCCCACTTCCAGCGGTATCCCCCCCGGCGGCACTATCCGGCCGGTGGCTTCGTAGACCAGGCACTGCTCGTCGCCGGCCGGGTAATAGTCCCCCATCTTCAGGATGGAGATGTTTTTTCGTCCCTTCGCCAGTTCCTCGAGGCGCGGGATGATCTTCTCGTGCTTCTTCTTGATCCCCACTATGCCCCGCACGGCCCCGACGGCCGACATCAGCAGCTCGAGCCCGTCGAAGACCTTGGCCGGGAAATACTCCAGGATCTTCTGGTCCTTCTTCAGCAGCGGCTCGCACTCGGCCGCGTTCACCAGGGCGAATTCCGCCTTCCCCTGCGCTTTCACGTAAGAGGGAAAGCCCGCGCCGCCGGCTCCAACAACGCCGGCGGCACGAAGGTTCCTGCTGAATTCAGCTGAGGTTTCGGGCATTCAGTAGTTGTTTATTTTGAAGCCACCAGGCGCTTCTTGACCGCGGCGGCGAGGCGCTTTATGCCCTCGTCTATCTTTTCCGGGCTGGCGAACGAGAAGTTCAGGCGCATGGTGTTCTTGCCGGAGCCGTCGGAATGGAAAGCGGAGCCTATCACGTAGGCCACGTTCTCCTTGAGCGCGTCCTGGAACATGTCGTCCGCGCTCATCTGCTCGGGCAGGCGCACCCACAGGAACAGGCCGCCTTCGGGGTTGGTCCAGGTGACGCCTTCCGGCATGTACTTTTCAAGCGCGCCGATCATGGCGTTCTTCTTGACGCGGTAATCTTTCTTGATCACCTCGATGTGCTTCTCGAAGTAGCCGGTGCGCAGGAACTCGGCGGCGATCAGCTGGTTGAGGCTCGACGTGCAGAGGTCCAGCGACTGCTTGAGGATCTCCATCTTCTTGATGATCTGCGGGTGGCCGAGGATGATGCCCAGGCGCAGGCCGGGGGCGAAGGTCTTGGAGAAGGTGAACAGCGAGACGATATTATGCGTCTGCTTGCCGTCCTGGTCCAGGCGGTAGAGCATCTTGGGCTCCGTGCCCTCGAAGCGGATCTGGCGGTAGGGAGAATCCTCGATCACGGCCACGTTGTATTTCTCGGAGAGCTCTATGACCTTCCGGCGCTTCTCCTCGGACAGGGTCACGCCGCTGGGGTTCTGGAAATCGGGCACGAGGTAGAGGAACTTGTAATGCTCGTCCTGGTCGTGGAGCCACTGCAGTTTCTCTTCCAGTTCCACGGTGCTGATGCCGTCGTCCTCCAGCTTTACGCCGATGAACTCCGCGCCGTAGGAGCGGAACACCTGCAGCGCGCCCATGTAGCTGGGCTTCTCGACGATGACCGGGTCGGAGGCGTCAATGAACAGGCGGCCCACCATGTCGAGCGCCTGCTGGCTGGCGGTGGTGATGATCAGTTCGTCGGGCTTCACGTTGAGGCCCTCGTATTTCTTGAGGAACTTTATAAACTCTTCTTTCAGTTCGGGCAGGCCGTCGGTTGGGCCGTACTGCAGCGCCACGCGGCCCTTCTTGGACATGATCTCCTTGACGGTATCGGCCACGAAATCGTAAGGAAAATGTTCGGGGGCGGGCAGGCCGCCGGCGAAAGAGATGATGCCGGGCTGGTTGGTGGTCTTGAGGAGCTCACGGATGACGGAAGCCTTGGTGCGCCGGGGGGTGGTGGCGATGTTTTTCGCGATGTCGATCATAAGTACCTCCGCTGGATGTTTTGCGGCTACGCCTTTAAAATAATCTACTTAATTAAACATTCGGTTTCAAGAAAAAAAGCGCGGCGCCCTACTCCGGGAGGCCCGCTTCCTTGTGCGCCCGGGAGGAGAAGTAGTCCAGATTCTCCCTGTAATAGTCTTTTTTCGAGGGGTCGGCCTCCCCGGCCTGCTTCCTGGCGTAATAAGCCATGGCCCTGGGGTAGCTCTCTTCCAGCAGGGGCCGCAGGTCCTCCGGGAAGGGGCGGCCGGTGGCGGCGCAGGCTTTTTCCAGGGCCTTCAGGTGCTGGCTGAGCACCTCGATGTCCATTTTCCTGCTGGCGTCGCGCACGAAGGAGGCGGCTTCCAGTATGGCAAGGGCCCCCTTGGTCTTGAGGGAATTAAGGGCCTCCGGAGCCAGGCCGGACCCGGCGGAATTGGCGTCGGCCACGGCCAGGCAGTCCAGCGCCAGCGGGTAATTTTTTTCCTTCAGCGCGAGCTCCCCCAGGAAAAGCAGGGCGTCCGCGCTGAAAACGGGCCAGCGCTTTTTGTAAAAGTCGTCAAGGAAACGGGCGTAGTCGGCCTTTTCCTTCCGCAGACGGGCCAGCGAGGTATTGTCCCGCACATAAGCCCCCACCTGCCCGGAGGCGTAGGCGAAGATCTTCGAATCGGCTACGCTGTTCTGCTTCCGGACGGCGGCCTTCTCCATGCTGACATAGCCGCCGAGCCCCTCCTCGTAATAGCGGCGGATCTTCTCGCGGTATTTGCCTGGGTCCAGCGACAGGGTGAAATAGCTGCCGAAGACGGCGGCGGTGTAGAGGTCGGTATAGGTGCCGCGGATGAAGGCCCGCAGCAGCACGGGGTCCGCCTTCATCAGTTCGTGCACGTGCATATCCTCGGTGAGGTAGGCTTCGTACTCGAACTCCAGCGGGTTGGCGCCGGCGTCCTGCCGGTATTCGGGGTAGAGGTAGCACTGCAGCGCGTGCACCAACTCGTGCAGGTAGACCGGGTTTATGTACTTCACCAGCTCCGCGCGCACTTCCTTGTTGTTCCACAGTATCTCCACCACTTTGGCGTCGCGGAATTTCTTGGCGGCGAAGAACTTCAGGATGAAGCGGGAGTTGAGGTACACGGCGTTGTCTTCCGGGTCGAACCAGGCGAAGATGTCGGAGTCGTCCTTGCGGACCAGGATTTTCAGCGCGGCGTAGCCGGGCGTTTTGGCCAGGCGCCCGAGCAGTTCCCGGCCGGTTTCGGTGGCGCTGACCTTCTTCTCAAAATCCTTGCGGAGCTTCGCGCTCAGGCGGGCGTCGTACTGGTAGGCCCCGGCCAGGCCGGGCAGCAGCGCCAGCGCGAGAAAAAGGAGAAGCCGCCTCATAGGGGAATTATATAAGATTTGGCCGGGCGGCGGACGGCCGCGGCCGAAGCGTTTGACAAAGCCCTCCGGCAATGTATACTATTAGGTAAGTCTTACTGAATTTCACGGAGGGTACTATGTCAGAAAACAGAGGCGGAGAAATAATCGGCGCTTTCCTGGTGGGCGGCCTCATAGGCGCGGCCATCGGCATCCTGTTCGCCCCCAAGGCGGGCAAGGAAACCCGCGAGCAGCTGGGCGACTGGATGGACGAGACCAAGGAAAAGGCCAAGGAAAAGCTCGAGAAGCTTGAGGAAGAGATAAAGCGCCGCAAAGAGCACCTGCTCAAGCACACGAACTGAGACCGTTCAGCGCTGACAAAAACCCCGCGGCCCTAAACCGCGGGGTTTTTATTTGGCTCACTTTTCAAACTTCGGTTCCAGGGGGGCGAGGAGCCAGGCCAGGGTGAAGGTGGAGACGGTGCCGAGGACGATGATCCAGCTCCAGCCGATGGGGGCCAGGCCCTGCTCGGAGAGGTAGAGCGTCAGCCCGGCGAAGGCCGCGCTGGCGAACATGGCCAGCACATTGACCTTGTTCGAGATCCTCGTGGTCAGCAGGCCCAGCAGGAACACGCCCAGCAGGCTGCCCGCCGTCACGCCGTTGATCTTGAAAGCCAGCCACAGCATGCGCCCCGAGCCCGCCGCGCACAGCCAGGCGATGCCCGCCAGCAGCAGGCCGAAGCAGGCCACGCTGATCCGCGAGACCAGCAGGTAATGTTTCTCGTCGCCATCCTTTTTTATCAACGGCCGGTAGATGTCCGTCACGAACGAGGAAGACAGCGAGCTCAGCGGCGAGTCGATGCTCGCCAGCACCACCGCCGTCAGCACCAGTCCCTTCAGCCCCGCCGGCAGCACGTGCACCGTGAAGTGCGACAGGATCTTGTCCGCGTTCTCCGGCAGCGGCAGCCCCGTGTTCTGCCGGTAGAAGACGAACAGCAGCGTGCCCAGGCCCAGGTACAGCCAGGTCAGCGGGAAGCTGGTGAAGATGGTGAGGATCAGCGTCTTCTGGCTTTCCTTGCGCGTCTCCAGCGTCAGCAGGCGCTGCATCAGCTCCTGGTCGGTGCCGAAGGCCGCCATCGAGCCGAAGACGCCGTTGAGCACCGCGCCCCACAGCACGTTCGGGTCGTTGAGGTTCCAGCCGAACTTGAAGACCGAAAGCTTGCCCGCCTCCGACGCCAACTGCCAGGCCCCCGCCAGCCCGCCGTCGATGTGCAGCAGCAGCCAGCCCGCCACCGCGCCGCCGGCGATATAGAAGACTATCGACTCGAAAGTGCCGGTCCAGAGCACCGCCTTGATGCCGCCGAAGCCTATAAAGAGGATGCTGACAACTGTGAAGAACCCGATCGTGGGCAGCAGCTGCCAGCCCATGATCACCGACACCGCCAGCGAGGCCGCGTAAAGCCGCACGCCCGACGCGAAAAGGCGCGTGACGAAGAAGAAAGCCGAGCCCGCGTACTGCGTCTCGACGCCGAAGCGGTGCTTCAAAAACTCGTAGATGGTGGTGCAGTTGAACTTATAGAAAGCAGGGATGAAGAAGAAGGCTATCAGCACGCGCGCCGCCGCCGAGCCGATGAAGAACTGCAGGTACTGCCAGTTCTCGGTGTAGCCGATGGGCGGGATGCCCACGATGGTCATCGCGCTGATCTCGGTAGCCACGAAAGAGAGCGTGGCCACCCAGACCGGCGTCTTGCGGTTGCCCAGGAAGTAGTCCTTGGTATCGCTCTCGTCGCGGCCCTTGAAGTAAGAGATCACGAACAGGGCTACGAGCGCCGTGCCGAGTATGGCGTAGTCCAGGGGGGCCAGGCCGGTAATCTGCTGAAAAGCGGAAATCCCGTTCATTTTTTACTCCTCATTGAAACCTTGACCGGCATGAAGCCGCCGGCCTTGACCTGCCCGGCGAGGACTCCGGCCGCGGCGCGCTGAAAGTCTTCCAGCGCGCAGAAAGCGCAGAGCCCCGCCGAAGGCGCGAGGCCGTTCAGCACGAAAGGGCTGCCGAAAGCCAGCAGCGCGGAATCCGCGGCGCCGGCGATAGCGGCCTCAAGCGCGGCCCACTCGCCGTCCGAAAGATTTATGCTGCCGCTGCCGGCGCGCGGCCGCGAGAAACAGCCGGCCGCCAGCCGCATGCCGCAGCCCGGCTGGTAGGGCTCTACGCGCACGCCCAGCCGCGACAGCTCCGCGACGAAAGCCTCGCCCTTCCAATCCTCCCGCGCGGTACCCGGTTCAAAGTAGCCTACGGTATCGCCGGACTTCAGGCTGAAACGCCCGGGCGAGGCCCAGGCCAGGCAGGCCGGGGCGGCCCCGGCGTTGAAGGCCAAATGCTCGGGGCAGCGCAGGATATCCTCCGCCGCGGGATCGGAGCGGAAAGGGGCAAGTTTGCGCACCAGCGCGTCCTGCCGCGCCAGCGCCAGGTCCACGGCGGCGGCGGTCACCAGGCCGTCATTGGCGGCCAGGGACAGCTCGGCGTGCAGCGCGAAAGGGTCGTCGGGCACCAGCAGCGCGTCGGCCCCCGCCAGGAAAGCCTTCACCCCGGCCGCGGGGTCGGCGGAGACGGCCTTCATCTCCAGCGCGTCGGTGACGATAAGCCCGGCATAGCCCAGCCGCCGGCGCAGCAGGCCGGTCAGGATCTCCTTGGAAAGCGAGGCGGGGTTGACCGCGTCCAGCTCCGGCAGCAGCAGGTGGGCGGCCATCACGGCGTCGGCCCGGCGGGCCAGCGCCCTGAAAGGCCGCAGTTCCAGCTCCTCCAGCGCGAACAGGTTCTTGGCCACGGAGGGCAGCTCCAGGTGGGAATCGGCCGAGGTGTCGCCGTGGCCGGGAAAATGTTTGACGCAGGCCAGCGCGCCCTGCGAGTTCAGGCCGGAGATAAAAGCCTCTCCCAGCCGGGCGGCGAGCCCGGGTTCGGCGCCGTAGGCGCGCACGTTCACTATAGGGTTATCGGGGCGCGTCGCCAGGTCCAGCACGGGAGCGAAGACCCAGTCCACGCCCAGCGCGCGGGCCTCCAGCGCGGTGATCTCTCCCTTCCGGCGGGCCAGGGCCTCGGAGCCCGAGGCGCCTATGGCCATGTTGGAGGGCAGGTCCGTGGCGCCGCGCGCGCGCTGGCCGGCGCCGTTCTCGTAATCGGAGGCGATGAGCAGGGGCGTTTCGGAAGCGGCTTTCAGCCGGCGGGAAAGCGCCCGCACCTCGCCGGCCTCGCCGCCGTAAAAGCAGAAACCGCCCACGCCCAGTTCCGCCAGCTTCAGCGCCAGCCCCGGATCCGAGGAGCCGAACCTGAAGCCGGGGTAAATAAGGCGGGCCAGCCGGCGCGAGTTCACTTACCCGCCTTGCGGGCGGCTTTTGCTTTTTCTGCCTTTTTGATTATCTTCCACTGGCGCAGCACCTGCGCCGGCGTGTCCAGCTTGGCGCCCGCGCCGAACACGTGCGGGTGGCGCCGCACCATCTTGGAGTTCACGGTCTCTATGACGTCGGCCAGGGAAAAGCGGCCGGCGCGGCGGGCGAGCTCGCTGTGGAACACCACCTGGAGCAGCACGTCGCCGAGCTCTTCCCTGAGGTTATGCCAATCCTTCCTGCGCACGGCCTGGCTCACCTCGCCGGCCTCCTCGCGCAGGTATTTCAGCAGCGTGGCGTGGGTCTGGCGCCGGTCCCACGGGCAGCCGCCCGGGTTCAGCAGGACTTTCATGATCTTTTCAAGGGAGCGCAGGCTGCGGCTGCGCGCCAGGCGGGAACCTTCCGGGGTGAGCTTTATTTTCATGGCGGCCTTTTAATAAGACTTTGAAAAGTATATAATTTTATCCGGGTTTCTCAAATTCTCCGCGGAGGGCTCATGTCAGAAACAGGACTTCAAACCGGCCAGGACCTTTCCCAGGTGCTGGATAAGGGCTTCGTAAAGCTTATCGATTTCATGGGCGGCGACCAGCGCGCCGTAGACTCGGCCCGCGTTTCCTTCGGCTCCGTCTCCAAAGGCGAGGCGGCCGACCGCAAGCTGCTGGAGTACCTGCTCGAGCACGGGCATTTCAGCCCTTTCGAGCACTCGGTCTTCCAGTTCCACATCAAGTGCCCCATCTTCGTGGCGCGGCAGTGGATGCGCCACCGCATAGCCTCCTACAACGAGATCTCGGCCCGCTACACCGAGGTGCACGACGAGTTTTACTTCCCCGCCGAGTTCCGGGCGCAGGACCGCAGCAACCGCCAGGGGTCCCTGCCGTCCGCTAACCTCGACCAGAAGAAAATGCTGGAGCTCTACGACAAGGCCGTGAAGGCCTCCTACGCCGCCTACCAGGAGCTGCTGGACGCCGGCGCGGCCCGCGAGATGGCGCGCATGGTGCTGCCGGTGGCGCAGTACACTCAGTTCCACTGGACCATCAACGCGCGCAGCCTGCTGAACTTCATCGGCCTGCGCGCCGACGCCCACGCGCAGTGGGAGATCCGCCGCTACGCCGAAGCCATACAGGAGATGTTCCGGGCCAGGATGCCGTGGACCTGGGAAGCCTGGGCCAAACTCAATGAAAAGAAAGCTCATTAACTCCGCGCTGTTCCTGGCGCTGGCCTGCCCGTCGTACGCGGCCGGTCCGGCGAGGCCTATTTCCACCAGGCCCGGACAGCCCAAGACCGCGGTAAAAGCCGCCCCGGCCGTCTCGCCCTGGGAAGAAGTCCCGCAGCACAACATCAAGACCGGCGACATAGTGGTCTACACCCCGGTGACGGGCATCACCACGGCCCAGGAGACCTACGACATCTTCGCGCCTTTCGACGGGCGCATAGAAGACCTGCAGACCGAGATGTTCAGCTTCGCCACGGTCAAGACCGTGCTGGCGCGCATGGTTTCCACCGAGATGGCCGCGCTGCTGGACTCGAGCACCGAGGAATCCCGCAAGCAGACCGAGCGGCGCTGGCAGGACGTCTACAGCTACACGGAGATCCGGCCCGAGGTCCAGGGCGTGATAACGAACATCTATATAGAGCCGCGCACCCGCGTCAACAAGGGCGACCGCCTTTTTACCGTGGCCAAGAAAGTGGTGATCATAGGCCGGAACACCGAGCCGGTCTATTCCAAGCTCGCCGCCGGCATGACGGCTAAAGTGAAGCACGCCCGCACCGATTCCGAATTCGACACGACGCTGATAAATTTCCTGCGCGTCAAGGGCACGGCCTCCACCAACCGCCTCTGGCTGGAAGTGAAGGACCTGAAGGACGGCATCAAGATAGGGGAGCAGTTCGACGGGCAGCTTTTCGTGGGCAAGAGCGAGAACGCGATGCTGGTGCCGCGCGGCCACCTGGTGCAATCAGGCGGCAAGCGCTTCCTGATAACCGAGGTGCAGACCGGCCTGGAAACCGCCGCGGAGACGGAGATACTGGGGCACACCTCTATCTACCTGCAGCCGCCGTTCACGGGCACGGCCAAGACGGGGGACGCCAAAGATGGAAAAGATCAAAAAAGCCGCTAACATTTACTCCAGCTTCATGTTCGTAAAGCTGCAGCCGGAATTCCGCCGGCTCATCTCCAACGAGAAGATAGCCGCCAAGCAGGAATTCGAGAACATGGTGGGCTCGGCCCAGGAGAAACTCTTCCTGCGCACCTACATGGTGTCGGGCCTGCGCTCCGACGCCGACATACTTTTCTGGCGCATGTCCGACGATCTGCCCTACCTGCAGGAGGTAGGGGCGCGCACCTTCTCGGCCGGAGCCGGCAGGTATTTCACGCCTTCCTACTGCTACCTCGGCGTGCACCAGGGAGCGGAAGCCTCCATCCCCAAAAAAGACCTGGAGTTCGGCTTCCTGCCCAAGGACACCTTCGGCCGGCACCGCTACATGCTGCTGCACCCGGTGGTGAAGACCCACAACTGGTACGAACTTTCCGAGGAAGAGCGGGCGAAGCTGATGGCAGAGCGCGCCGGGGTGGTGAACCGCTACCGCGAGATCCAGGAGAACATCTTCACCTCCTGCGGCCTCGACGAGCCGGACATGATAGTCTGCCGCGAGGCCAAGGCCCTGGAAGACCTGACGGCGGCCACGCACGAGCTGCGGCTGCAGCGCATCAAGCATTACACTTTCGACGACAAGCCGGTGTTCCTGTGCCTCGGCCGGGACCTGCGCGAGATAATGGACGCAATAAGCTGAACTTAGCCGTACTTTCAAAAGGGGTTTAACATGAAAACGATAGGAATCATAATGGCCGGCGGCAAGGGCGAGCGGCTTTACCCGCTCACCAAGGAGCGCTCCAAGCCGGCGGTACCGTTCGGCGGCAAGTACCGCATCATCGACTTCGTGCTCTCCAACTTCATCAACTCCGGCATCTACTCCAACTACGTGCTGGTGCAGTACATGTCGCAGTCGCTGATAG
>MGUI01000032.1 GCA_001799895.1 Elusimicrobia bacterium GWD2_63_28 | reverse complement strand
CTGATAAGCTCGGGGAAGCCGCGCAGCAGCGAACCGCCGCCGGCGAGCACCATGCCGCGGTCCACCAGGTCCGAAGAAAGTTCGGGCGGGGTGGCCTCCAGCACCTGCTTTATCACGTCCACTATCAGCTGTACAGGCTCCATCAGGGCCTGTCTTATCTCTTCCGAAGTCACAAGAATCGTCTTGGGCAGTCCCTTGGCCTGGTCCCTGCCCTTGACCTCAATGGTCTTTTCTTCTTTTAACGGGAAAACCGATCCTATCTGTATCTTTACCTCTTCAGCGGTAGTTTCACCTATGACTAAATTATGCTTGCGCCGGAAATACTGCACTATGCAGTCGTCCATCTCGTCGCCGGCTACGTCGAGGGACTTCGCCACCACCATGCCGCCCAGGGAAATGACCGCCACCTCGGTGGTGCCGCCGCCTATGTCGCAGATCATGCTGGCGTGCGGCTCGGAGACGGGCAGGTCGGAGCCTATAGCGGCGGCCATCGGCTCCTCGATCAGCGCCACTTCGCGGGCGCCGGCCTGCTCGGCCGACTCCTGCACGGCGCGCTTCTCCACCTCGGTGATGCCCGAGGGGATGCCTATCACTATGCGGGGGTGCAGGAGGCTGCGCCTGTTATGCACCTTGCGGATGAAATACTTGATCAGCTCCTGGGTGAGCTCGAAGTCGGCTATCACGCCGTTGCGCAGCGGGCGCACGGCTATAATGCTCGACGGGGTGCGGCCCAGCATCAGCTTGGCCTCGGAACCCACGGCGAGCACCTTCCGCCTGTTCTTGTCGATGGCGACCACGGACGGCTCGCGCAGCACGATACCCTTGCCTTTAACGTAGACAAGAGTGTTCGCGGTGCCGAGGTCGATGCCGATGTCGTTCGAGAACAGGCTGAAGAAATAGTCGAACATTCCCATTGAATCCTTAGACCAGCTTCACCAGCGCGGTTTCGGTGGCGTCGCCGCGGCGGGCGCCCAGCTTGAGGATGCGGGTGCAGCCGCCGGGGCGCTCTTTGTAGCGCGGGGCCAGCACTTCGAACACCTTCTGGTAGACGGCCTTTTCCTTGATGACGCGCCGCACTTCAACGCGGCGGCCGTTCTTGGCGTCGGCTATCACGCGCTCCACCACGCGGCGGAGTTCCTTGGCCTTGATCAGCGTGGTCTCCACCTTCTCGTGGAGCAGCAGGCTGGTGGCCATGTTGGAGAACATCGCGCGGCGGTGAGCGCCGGTCCTGGAAAGTTTTCTTGCGCCTAAATTTCTTATCATAATTGCGTTCCTCTGAATCCCGCGATTTAGTCTATCTTCATCCCGAGGTCAAGGCCCATCTCCTTGAGCTTTTCCTTGATCTCGTCGAGGGACTTCTGACCGAAATTCTTAACGGCCAGCAGGTCGTCTTCCGACTTGCGGACCAGTTCCCCTATCGTGCGGATGCCGGCCACCTTCAGGCAGTTGGAGGCGCGGGAGGAGAGCTCTATCATCTCCACGCCCTGCTCGAGCTTCCCGGTCATCTCGCCGGCGGGCTCCTTCTTGGACTCCTGCGCCTTGGCGGGCTCCTTGTCGGCGGCCTCGGCCGGCAGGAACGGCATGATCGAGCGGCGCAGCAGCGCGGCCGTGCTCTTTACCGCCTCGTCCGGGGAGGTCGTCCCGTCGGTCCAGACCTCGAGCACGAGCTTGTCGTAGTCGGTGCGCTGGCCCACGCGGGCGTTCTCCACGGTGTAATGCACTTTCTGGATCGGGGAGAAGATGGCGTCCATCGGGATGAATTCCATCGGCAGCTTCATGCTGTTGCGGATCTCGTCGGAAGTGAGGTAGCCGGAGCCCCTGGCGATCTCGAGCTCGGCTTCGAACTCGGCGCCGGACTCCACGTGGGCCAGCACGAGGTCCTTGTTGATGATGTCGACGTTGGCGTTCTCGCGGATATCGGCGGCGGTCACCTTGCGCACGTCTTTCGTGCCCTTAACGCTGATCAGCAGCGTCTCGGGGCCTTCGCTCTTGAGGCGCACGCGCAGCTTCTTGAGGTTCAGGATGATGTTGACGACGTCTTCCTGCACACCGTTGACGGCGGCGTATTCGTGCCGGGCGCCCTTGATGCGCACGGCCACCACGGCCGCGCCTTCGAGGCTGGAGAGCAGGATGCGCCTGAGCGAGTTGCCTATCGTGTGGCCGTAACCCTTCTCGTAGGGCTCGGCGGTGAACTTCGCGTAGTTGTCGGTCTTGGACTTATCCTCGATGCTCAGGGCTTCGGGGATTACCAGCTGTTTGGAGAAGGTTGACATTCGTTAGTGACCTCGCTTACTTGGAATAGAATTCGACGATCAGCTGCTCGTCGGCGTTGATGCTGGACTCGGCGCGATCCGGCCAGCGGACCAGCTTGCCTTTTTTGGCGCCGGAATCCCAGGCGAGGAAGCTCGGCCTGTGGGTGGTCTTCTCGGCGTGTTCGAGGCCCTGCTTCACCAGCGCGGTCTCGCCCGTCTTGGGCTTGGCCGGGTTGATATAGATCTCGTCGCCGGGCTTGAGCATGGCCGACGGGATGGACAGGCAGCGGCCGTTCACGCAGATGTGGCCGTGGTTGACCAGCTGGCGGGCGGCTTTCAGCGACACCGCGAAGCCGAGGCGGCGCACGATATTGTCGAGGCGCACCTCGAGGAAGCGGAACAGCGCGGCGCCGGTCTGCCCCTTGTCCTTGGAGGCCTTGGCGAAGAAGCGCTTGAACTGGGCTTCGGTCACCTGGGCCGTAAGGCGGGCGATCTGCTTCTCGCGCAGGTGTTTGCCGTAGTCCGACATCTTGTTGGGGCGGCCGCCGGAGGAGAAGCGCTTCTCCTTCTCGGCGCGCTGAGCCTTGTCCACCTGGCAGTTCGTGTGGCACTTGGTTCCCTTAAGGAACAGCTTCTGGCTGACTTTCGTGCATTTCTTGCAGCTGGGTCCGGTATATCTCGACATTGTAAAAGTCTCCTTCGAATTTCTCTGTTGCTGTTAGACGCGGCGGGCTTTAGGGGGCCTGCAGCCGTTGTGGGGGATCGGGGTAACGTCCTTGATGGACACCACGTGGATGCCGCTCTGCGCCACGGCGCGGATCGCGGTCTCGCGGCCGGGGCCGGGGCCGCTGACGAAAACCATGGCCTGCCTCACGCCGTACTCGGAAGCGCGGGCCGCCGCCTTGGAGGCGGTGATCTGCGCCGCGAAGGGGGTGCCCTTCTTGGTGCCGCGGAAGCCGTTGCCGCCCGAGGTGGACCAGGCGATCACGCCGCCCTTCTCGTCGGTAAAGGTCACGATCGTATTGTTGAAGGAGCAGTTCACGTACACGCGGGCGAAAGCCACGGTGCGCAGGCGGCGCCGGGGCGCTCCCTTCTGCTCGGGTTTCTTCATCCCGTCCTGGGGCTGCGGGTTCTTGTTTTCTTCTGCCATATTAAATCATCCTCCGTAGTTTTTCCCCTCCGCTAACGCGGAGGGACTGCGCCTTAAGCCTTGGCTCCGGCGGCCGCGGCCTTGCCCGAAGAGCCGACGGTGCGGCGGCGCCCGCGGCGGGTGCGGCCGTTGGTGCGGGTGCGCTGCCCGCGGACGGGCAGGTTCCTGCGGTGCCTGTAGCCGCGGTAGCTGTTGATCTCGACGTAGCGCTTCAGGTTGGCGGTGATCTCCCTGCGGAGCTCGCCCTCAACCTTGTACTCCTTCTGGATGACGGAGTTCAGGAGGCCGATCTGGTCTTCGGTCAGGTCCTTGACCCGGAGGTCGGGGCTGATCTGGGCGCTGAGGCCGGCCAGGATCTTCTTGGCTATCGGCCGGCCTATGCCAAAGACATAGGCTAAAGCGATGCTGATTTTTTTATCTCTCGGTAAGTCCACACCTGCTATACGTGCCATACTTTCTCCTTGGGATTGCTGTAATCGGTCACCAGCGCTGCCGCCGCCAGGACCCGGCCCGGGCTAGCCCTGGCGCTGCTTGTGGCGGGGGTCGTCGCAGATAACGCGGACGACGCCCTTGCGCTTGACTATCTTGCATTTAACGCAAATTTTTTTAACGCTCGCTCTGACTTTCATTGAAGCACCTCTTGCCTGTGGTTACGCCGTCAGGGACTAGGCCCGACGTACGACGGTTCACTTTTCCCTGTACACTATCCGGCCCTTGCTGAGATCGTAAGGCGAAAGTTCCATCTTCACCTTGTCGCCCGGGAGTATCTTAATGTGGTGTATGCGCATCTTGCCGGAAATGATGCCCAGTATCGTCTTGCCCGGAGCTATCTCCACCTTGAAAGTGGCGTTGGGAAGGGACTCTTTCACTATCCCTTCTACTTCTATTTTTTCACTGTTTTCTGACATAGTTTTATATATTATACAAAATAATCGCTTCCCTAGGGGGCGCTCAGTATGTCGCACCCGTCCTCGGTAACGGCCACGGTATGCTCAAAATGGGCCGCCAGGCTGCCGTCCGCGGACACCGCGGTCCAGCCGTCGTTCTTCACTATCACGTCCGCCTTGCCCAGGCACAGCATCGGTTCGATCGCCAGCGTCATGCCCGCCTTGAGCGTGGGCCCTGTGCCGGCCCTTCCGAAGTTGGGGATAGAGGGCTCCTCGTGGAGCTTCCTGCCTATGCCGTGCCCGGTGAACTCCCGGACCACTCCCATGCCGTGAACCCCGGCGTATTCCTCCACCGCGTGGGAAACGTCTCCCAGTCTGGCCCCGGCCCTGACCTGGGAAAGCGCCGCTTCGAGCGAACTCCTGGTCACGTCCATCAGCTTCTTCGCCGGGGCCGAGATCTCGCCCGCCGCCACCGTGACGGCCGCGTCGCCGTAAAAACCGTCTATCACCGCGCCCATGTCCAGGCTTACTATATCCCCCTCCCGGATCACTCTCTTCGGGCTGGGGATGCCGTGTACTATCTCCTCGTTTATCGAAACGCAGAGCGTGGCCGGGTAGCCGCGGTAGCCGAGGAAGGCCGGAACGGCGCCGAGTTCCCTCACGCGCTGCTCCGCAAATTTGTCAAGTTCCGCCGTGGTTACGCCCGGCTTCACCCGGGACTTCAGCTGCTGGAGGACCTCCGCCACAACCCGGGAGGCCCTGCGCATGCTTTCTATCTCGGCCGGGGTCTTGATCTCTATCACTTTTTAAGCAGAGCGGAAACTTTTTCCGTAACCGCCGCCGGGGGCTGGCCGCCGTCGGCCTCGTGGAAAACGCCGGACGACCTGTAATAGGCCAGTAACGGCTCCGTCTGGTCCTTGTAAACCTGTATGCGCCTGACTATCACGGCGGGCTTATCGTCCTCGCGGGTCATCAGCGGCTTGGCGCAGACGTCGCAGACGTTCTCCTTGGCCGGCGGGCTGCTGATCGCGTTGTAGATCTTGCCGCAGCCGGTGCAGGTGCGCCGCGAGCCCAGGCGCTGCACTACCACATCCTCTTCGACCTTCAGAAAAATCACGGCGTCGATGGACTGGCCCTTGGACTCGAACCAGGCGTCCAGAGACTCCGCCTGCTCGACCGTGCGCGGGAAGCCGTCGAACAGCAGGCCGCGCGTCTCGGTGCCCAGGCGGGCCTTCAGCATATCCATCACCAGGCGGTCCGGCACCAGCCGGCCGGAGGTCATGTAGGAAGTAGCCTCGGTCCCGAGCGGCGTCTTTTTGGCGATCTCGTCGCGGAGGATGTCCCCCGTCGAGACGTGAACAAGGCCCAGCGACTGCACGAGGTCCTTGGCGAGGGTGCCCTTGCCGGAACCGGGATAGCCCAAAAGTATGACGTTCATAAAAGTTCGTTCCCCGGATCAGGTGCCGACGTTAAACCAGCGGCCCTTTATCCTGGAGTTCTTGTAAAAGCCCTCGTAGTTGCGCATCACCAGGTGCGCCTCGGTCTGCGCGATCGTGTCGAGCGCGACGCCCACGACGATCAGCAGCGAGGTGCCGCCGAAGTAGAACGGCACGTTGAACTTGGCCCGGAGGTAGTCGGGCAGCACGGCGATGGACGCCACGAACAGCGCGCCGCCGAGCGTGATGCGGTTAAGCACCCATTCTATATGGGTGGCGGTCGGCTCGCCCGGGCGGATGCCGGGGATAAAGCCGCCCCACTTCTTCATGTTCTCGGCCAGGTCCTTCGGGTTGATGCTGACGGAGTTGTAGAAGTAGCAGAAGAAGATGATCAGCGCGATATAGACCAGCTGGTAAAGGATGCTGGTGTGGTTCATCAGCGACATCAGGGTCTGCGCCCAGGCCGCGTTCGGGTTGAAAGAGCCTATGGTGTAGGGGACGCTCAGCAGCGACACCGCGAAGATGACGGCGATGACGCCGCTCTGGTCGACTTTCAGCGGCAGGAACGTCGAGGCGCCGCCGTACATCTTACGGCCCACCATGCGCTGCGCGTACTGCACCGGGATCTTGCGCTGGGCGGTTTCCACCCAGATCACGAAGCCGATGATGGCGACCACCATCGCGAGGATCAGGATGCCGGACAGCAGGCTGATTTCGTCTATCTGTATCAGCTTGATCATGCCCATCACGGCGGAGGGCAGCTCGCCCACGATGCCCGCGAAAATGATCAGCGAGATGCCGTTGCCTATGCCGCGCTCGGTGATCTGCTCGCCCAGCCACATCACGAAGAGGGTGCCGGTCACCAGCGTAAGCACGGTCACGAAGTAGAAGCCGAAAGTCGGGTTCGTGACTATCGAGGGCCCGCCGCCGGCCTGCATCTTCGTAAGCGCTATCGTCAGGCCCAGCGACTGGAAAGCCGCCAGG
Source organism: Elusimicrobia bacterium GWD2_63_28 (assembly GCA_001799895.1). Classification (GTDB taxonomy): domain Bacteria; phylum Elusimicrobiota; class Elusimicrobia; order Elusimicrobiales; family UBA9959; genus UBA9959. Next base: position 7,105 of record MGUI01000032.1, on the reverse strand, counting down.
AAGAACGTGAAGTAGCGCGTGAACTGCGTGATCTTCTTGCGGCCGCTCTCGCCTTCTTTCTGCAGGCGGTCCAGCACCGGGAAGATGTGGGCGCCCTGCACGAGGCTCATGATGATGGAGGCGTTGATGTAGGGCATCACGCCCATCGAGAAGATGGAGAAGCGCCCCAGCGCGCCGCCCGAGAAGATGTCCAGGAAGCCCAGCAGCGAGCCTTTCTGGGCCTCGAACAGGGCCTGCAGCGCGGCGGTATTGATGCCCGGTATCGGGATCGTGGCGCCGAGCCGGTACACGGCCAGCGCCCCGAGCACGAAGAATATCCGTTTTTTAAGATCTTCTATCTTAAAAATGTCGGTTATCTGTTGCATTATTTTTTATCCGTTTTGGCTTTTTTGGCTGATTTCTTGGCGGCGGCCTGCGCGATCACCGCGGCCGCTTTGGCGGCTTTGACGCCGACGAGCTGCTCGATCTTGCCGCCGGCTTTTTCGATCTTTTCCTTGGCCGAGGCGGAGAAGGCGTGGGCGCTGACGGTCAGGGCCTTGGTCAGCTCGCCGTCGCCGAGTATCTTTATAAGGTCGGTATGCTTGACCAGGCGGGCCTTCACGAGGGCGTCGGGGTTGACCGCGGCGCCGGTCTTGAAGCACTTTTCGAGCGAGGAGATGTTGACCCACTCGTACTTGGTCTGGAAGCGGACGTTGCTGAAGCCGCTCTTGGGGATGCGCCGCAGAAAGGGCAGCTGGCCGCCCTCGAAACCGTCCGGCTTGGAACCGCCCGACGTGGAATTCTGGCCTTTCTGGCCGCGGGTGGAAGTCTGGCCGTGGCCAGAGCCCTGGCCGGTGCCGAGGCGCTTGCGCCTGTGGGCTGAACCGGGCTTGGGCTTGAGATTGTTAAGTCCGACCATAGTGTTTCTCCTCCTGCTGTAATCTGTGAGCGGGCGCTGTTATTCGGCGCGGCCGCGGATCTTCATGACTTCTTCCCGGCTCTTGAGCTTGCCGAGCGCGTTGAGGGTCGCATAAACCGTGTTGAACGCGTTGCGGGTGCCGAGGTTCTTGGTGAGTATGTTCTTGACGCCGGCCGCTTCCAGCACGGCGCGAACGCCGCCGCCGGCTATCAGGCCGGTGCCGCCCACGGCGGGCTTCATCCACACCTTGCCGGCCCCGAAGTGGCCTTCCACCTCGTGCGGGATCGTGTGGTTCTCCAGCGGGAACTGTATCATTTCCTTGCGGGCGCCGGCGGTGCCTTTCTGTATGGCGCCCTGCACCTCGTTGGACTTGCCGAGGCCCACGCCGACCTTGCCGTTGCTGTCGCCCACTACGACGAGGGCGTTGAAGGAGAAGCGCTTGCCGCCCTTGACGACCTTCGTGACGCGGTTGATGACCACGGTCACGACTTTTTCTTCCCTGGCGTCGGTCAGGTCGAGCTCCATGGCTTCGCCGGGCTTGCCCTGCGCGCTGAGTTCCTTGCTGGTCTTAAGTTGTTTCTGGTTTCTGAGCATTTTGGCGTCTCCCTTAGAATTTCAGACCGGCTTCGCGAGCGGCGTCGGCCAGGGCCTTGATGCGGCCGTGGTATATCCTGCCGCCGCGGTCGAAACAGACCTCGGTCACGCCTTTGGCGATGGCGCGCTTGGCGAGCAGGGCCCCGACCACCTTCGCGGAGTCGATGCTCTTGCCGGACTTCAGCTTGCCCTTCAGCTCTTTGTCGAGGCTGGAGGCGGCCACCAGCGTGGCGCCCTTCAGGTCGTCTACGACCTGGGCGTAGATGTACCGGTTGCCCCGGTAGACGCTCAGGCGCGGCCTCTTAATGCCGTTCTCGAACAGCCTGTTGCGGGAGCGGACCTTGCGGAATTCGTATCTTTCCTGTTTGCTTATCATAATTTATCCTGTTTCTCCTGGTGCCTGGCACCCAGTTATTTCTTGGCTCCGCCGCCCGCGCCCGCGCCGGCTCCGGCCGCGGTCTTGCCGGCCTTGCGGATGATGTGCTCGCCCTGGTACTTTATGCCGGTGCCCTTGTAGGGTTCGGGCTTCTTGATCTTTTTGATCTGGGCGGCCAGGTTGCCTACTACTTCCCGGTCTATGCCCTTTATCGTAAGTACGACCTGCTTGGGGTCGAAGGACATCTTTATGCCCTGCGGGATGTCCACGATCACGGGGTGCGAGAAACCGAGCTGCATGGTGACGCGGTTGCCCTCCACGGCGCCCTTGAAACCGACGCCGGTGATCTCGAGCACCTTTTCGAATTCTTTCGTCACGCCGCTCACCATGTTATTGATGCGCGCGCGGCACGTGCCGAAGAGCGCGCCCTTGTCCGAGGCGCCCTGCGCGATGCTGACATTGATGACGTTGCCGGCGATGGCGGCGTCTATGCCGTCGGGCAGGTTGTAGGCCAGCTTGCCCAGCGGGCCTTCTACGTGGACGGTCCTGCCGTCGACGCGGGCCTTCACCTTGTCGGGCATGTTAATCGGCATTTTTCCAATTCTGCTCATGTTTTTTACCTCTTAATAGCTTTTCGTTACCACACCTGGCAGAGCACTTCGCCGCCGAGCTTCTGCTTCTTGGCTTCGGCGTCGGTCAGCAGGCCCTTGGAGGTGGACACTATGGTCACGCCGAAAGCGGCGCGCACGCGGGGCATTTCGTCGTGGCCGCGGTACACGCGCAGGCCCGGCTTGGACACGCGGCGGATGCCGTTTATCACGGGCTGCTTGTCGGCCGTGTATTTCAGCGTGATGCGGATCACGCCGCGCCGGTCTATGGTCTTGTCCAGCTTGGGATCAAGCACCTTGAAATTAGAGACGAAGCCTTCGTCCTTGAGTACCTTCACCAGGCCGGCCTTTATGCCGGAGAAGGGGACGTCTACGCGCTCTTTCTTCTTGGACGTGGCGTTATTTATCGCGCACAACATGTTAGATATGGGGTCCATTCTTTTCTCTCCTTGCTTTCTAAAGCTTTATCGCCGCGTTACCAGCTGGACTTCTTCAACCCGGGGATCAGTCCCTCGTGGGCCATCTTCCTGAGGCAGATCCTGCAGAGACCGAAGTCCCGGTAGTAACCGCGCGGCCTGCCGCAGATCTGGCAGCGGTTGCGGAAGCGCGTAGAGAACTTCTGGGGTTTGCGCATCTTCGCCATCCAAGCGTATGTAGCCATTTCTTTCTCCTATATCCTTAGATCTTACTTAGCCGCGGGCTTCTTGACTTCGGGCTTTTTGAACGGCATACCCATGTATTCAAGCAGGGCCTTGCCTTTCTTGTCGTCGCCGGCGGTGGTCACGAAAGTTATGTTCATGCCGCGCGCCTTCGGGGACTTCTCCATGTTGACCTCGGGGAAGATGTGGTGCTCTTTGAGGCCGATGTTAAGGTTGCCGCGGCCGTCGAAGAAGCGGGGATCGATGCCCTGGAAGTCGCGCATGCGGGGCACCGACAGGGAGACGAACCTGTCGAAGAACTCGTACATGCGGATGCCGCGCAGGGTGACGCGCACGGCGATCGGCATGCCCTCGCGCAGCTTGAAGTTGGAGATCGACTTCTTGGCCTTGCGGACCTGCGGGTTCTGGCCGGAGATCAGCATCAGGTCTTCCTTGGCCAGGTCGAGGGCCTGGATGTTCTCCTTGGCCTCGCTGACGCCGATGTTGATGACGATCTTGGTCATCTTCGGGCAGGCCATCGGGGAGGACAGGTCAAAGTCCTTCATCAGGGCCGGCTGCACCGACGTGCGGTACAGGTCTATCATGCGCGCCTTGTAGCCTTTCGGCAGCTGCGCCACGGGGCCTTTCGGAATCTCGGTCAGCTGCAGTTTTACCTGGTGCTGTTCCTTCTTCTGGGCCTTGAACTGCTCTTTGTTGACCTTCGCCTGGTCCTTCGTGTTTACCTTCGGGGTTTCCTTCGCCATTATAAATTACCTCTTAAACTATAGCTTCGCCGCATTTCTTGCAGGCGCGCAGTTTCTCGCCGCCCTGCACGGACACCTTCACGCGGGCCGGCTTGCCGCACTTGGGGCAGACCAGCTGCACGTTGGAGATGCTCATCGGGGCTTCCACCTTGTGGATGCCGCCCGGCTTTTCCTTGGTGGTCTTCTTGTGCTTGGAGACGATGTTGATCCCCATCACCACGACCTTGCGGACGTCGGGCATGATCTCCTTGATCTCGCCTTTCTTGCCCTTGTCCTTGCCGGCCAGAATTATAACAGTATCTTTTTTCTTGAGTTTCAGCATATTTACCGCCTTGTTAAATTACTTCGGGAGCGAGCGAGACGATCTTGAGGAAGTTCTTCGCGCGCAGTTCGCGGGCCACGGGCCCGAACACGCGCGTACCCTTCGGCTCGCCGTTGTCGTCTATCACGCAGACCGCGTTGTCGTCAAAGCGCACATAGGAACCGTCGGGGCGGCGGGTTTCCTTGCGGACGCGGACCACCACGGCCTTTACGACGTCGCCCTTCTTTATGGCGCCGTGCGGGATGGCGTCGCGCACCGAGGCGACGATAGTGTCGCCGAGGAAGGCGTACTTGCGGTAGCTGCCGCCGTTAACGTGGAAGCACTGCAGTTTGCGCGCTCCGGAATTGTCGGCGACATTGAGGATGGATCTGAGCTGTATCATGGTATTTCTCCGTTAGGCCCAGTTACCTGGCGGCCTTCTCCACTATGCGGGTCACGCGCCAGCGCTTGAGCGTCGACAGGGGCCGGGTGCTGACTATCTCCACCAGGTCTCCCATCTTGGACTCGTTGGCCTCGTCGTGGGCGTAAAATTTGCGGTGGCGCCGGAGGGTTTTCGAGTATACGGCGTGGCTGATGACGTGGTCCACGCTGATCACGCGGGTCTTGGCCATCTTGTCCGAAACCACTACGCCGCGCAGCATCTTGCGCTTGTTCCGGCTCTCGGTATTCTCGGTCTTCTCGGTATTCTCGGTCATTTTTTAACCTCGGCGGTCTTGGATTTGGCGAGTTCGCGCTGCCGCAGGTACGTGTTGATCATGGCTATCTTGCGGCGGGCGAGGCGCAGCTGCAGGGGGTTTTCCACCGGCGCGGTGCTGCGCTTGAAGTTGATCTGGAAGATCTGCTTCTTAAGGTCGGCGGCCTGGGCTTTCAGCTCGGCGTCGCCCATGTTCTTAAGGGTTTCCTTGTCTTTTCTTTTCATAATTCGGGCTGCTCTCCTTAATTAGTTCTCGCGGCTCACGAACCGGGTCTTTATCGGCAGCTTGTGGCCGGCGCGGGTGAAAGCTTCTTTCGCGGTGGCGAGGTCCAGGCCTTCCACTTCGAACATGATGCGGCCCGGCCTCACGACGGCGACCCAGAATTCCGGGGCGCCCTTACCCTTACCCATGCGGGTTTCGGCGGGGTGCTTGGTGATGGACTTGTCGGGGAATATGCGCACCCAGATCTTGCCCTTCTTACGGAGGTAGCGGACGATGGTCACGCGGCAGGCTTCTATCTGCCGGGCGGTGATCCAGCGGGGCTCGAGGGCCTTGAGGCCGAACTCGCCGAAAGCCAGCGTGAAGCCGCTCTTGGCCGGGCCCTTTATGCGGGCCGCGGTGTGCGTCTTGCGGTGTTTTACTCTCTTAGGCATCAACATAGTTATGCTCCTTGATTAAAGCGCTCAGGCGGAGGGCTGGTCCTTGCGGGCGGCGGACTCGTCCATCACCGGGATCTCGCTGGGGTTCTCGGCTTCCATCTTTATGAGCTGCTCGCGCAGCTCGCGGGGGGTCTTCGCGAAGAACAGTTTCTTGAAGATCCACACCTTTATGCCGATCTTGCCCATCGTCGTGTGCGCCTCGGTTAAGCCGTAATCGATGTCGGCGGAAATGGTCTGCAGCGGCACGCGGCCCTTGCGGAACCACTCGCGGCGGGCTATTTCGGCGCCGCCGAGGCGGCCGGAGGCCATGACCTTTATGCCGAGGGCGCCGGAGGTCATTGTGCGCTCCATCGCGCGCTTGATGGCGCGCTTGAAGGAGATGCGCTTCTCGAGCTGCTGCGCGACCGACTGGCCGACGAGGCGCGGGTCAAGCTCGGGGATCTTTATCTCGGAAACGTTGATGTACACCTTGCGGCGGGTAAGGCGCTCGATGTCCTTCTTGAGGTTCTCGATGTCCGCGCCCTTGCGGCCTATCACTACGCCGGGGCGGGCGGTGTGGATGGTCACCTTCAGGTAGGCGCCGGCGCGCTCGATGTCCACCCAGCTGACGGAGGCCATCGCGAAGCGCTCGGTCACCATGTGCCTGATCTCGAAATCTTCCCGGATCAGCTCCGGCATCTTCTTCGGGGAGAACCAGCGGGACTGCCAGTCCTGGATGTAGCCGAGCCTTAAACCGCGGGGATGAATTTTTTGACCCATATTATTTCCGCTCCTTGGTATCGGACACCGCCACGTGGATGTGGCACATCTTGCGCTTGAACGGCATCGCGCGGCCCTGGGGGCCGGGCTGCACGCGGCGCAGGAACTTCATCGGGCCCTGGTCGGCGAAGCACTCGGTGACCCAGATCTGCTTGAGGTCCAGTTTCTTGCCGAGCTTCACGCTCAGGTTTGCGCCTGCGGACTTAATGGCCTTGCCCACCACGTCGGTGGCTATGCGGGGCAGCGAGGCCAGGATGTACTGCGCCTCGTAAAGGGACTTGCCCCTTACCGCGTCTAGCAGCTGGGCTACCTTGCGGCGGCCGTAGCGCTGATATCTGAGATGGCATTTAGCTTCCATGATTTTCTCCGTTTATTGTCACTGCACCGTTAGGTGAGGTCCGTGGCTTCCTTGGTATGCGACTGGCCGTGGCCCTTGAACAGCCGCGGGAAAGAGAATTCGCCCAGCTTGTGGCCGACCATGCGCTCGGTGCAGAACACCGGCAGGAACTTGCGGCCGTTGTGCACCAGGAGGGTCTGCCCTACGAACTCGGGGGTTATCGTGCAGGCGCGCGACCAGGTCTTTATCTGCTTCTTGTCGCCCGCCGCCACGACGGCCTGGACTTTAGCCAGGAGCTTCTGGTCTACGTACGGCCCTTTTTTAGAAGATCTGCTCATTTATATTCCTCCGTATCCGTTAGGCGTTCGTCGACTTGCGCCTGTCCTGCACTATCATCCAGCCCCAGATCTTGGATTTGGTCCTGGTCTTGAAGCCCTTGGAAGGCTGGTTCCACG
>MGUI01000031.1 GCA_001799895.1 Elusimicrobia bacterium GWD2_63_28 | reverse complement strand
CCGAGCAGTTCAACATGGAAGGCGTGGCCTCCCTGCGCAAGCAGGAGCTCATCGGCAAGATCATGGAAGCCCAGGCCAAGGCCAACGGCGTGGCGCAGGGCGAGGGCGTGCTGGAGATCCTGCCCGACGGCTTCGGTTTCCTGCGCTCGCAGGAATACAACTACCTGTCCAGCCACGAAGATATTTACGTCTCCCCTTCCCAGATCAAGAAGCTCGGCCTGCGCAAGGGCGACGCCGTCAACGGCCTGATCCGCCCGCCCAAGGACGGCGAGCGCTTCTTCGCGCTGCTGCAGGTGAAGACCGTCAACGGCGTGGAGATAGAAAAGATCATCCACCGCCCGCTGTTCGACAATTTGACCCCGCTGCACCCCAACCAGCGCTTCACGCTGGAGACGGCCAAGAACGAGATGACCGGCCGCGTGATCGACCTGATAGTGCCCGTCGGCAAAGGCCAGCGCCAGCTGATAGTGGCCGCGCCCAAAACCGGCAAGACCATGATCCTGCAGCGCATCGCCAACTCCATCGCCACCAACCACGCGGCGGAAATAGAGCTGATAGTGCTGCTGATAGACGAGCGCCCCGAGGAAGTCACCGACATGAAGCGCTCCGTGAAGGGCGAGGTCATAGCCTCCACCTTCGACGAGCCGGCCGACCGCCACGTGCAGGTGGCCGAGATCGTGCTCGAGAAGGCCAAGCGCCTGACCGAGATGGGCAAACACGTCGTGGTGCTGCTCGACTCGATCACCCGCCTGGCCCGCGCCTACAATACCGTGGCCCCTTCTTCCGGCCGCGTGCTGTCGGGCGGCCTTGAGTCCACTTCCCTGCAGCGCCCCAAGCGCTTCTTCGGCGCCGCCCGCAACATAGAGGAAGGCGGCTCGCTGACCATCATCGCCACCGCGCTCGTCGAGACCGGCAGCCGCATGGACGACGTCATCTTCGAAGAGTTCAAGGGTACCGGCACCTCCGAGATCTACCTGGACCGCAAGCTGGCCGACCGCCGCATCTTCCCCGCCATCGACATCAACCGCACCTCCACCCGCAAGGAAGAGCTGCTGATGAGCGAGGACGAACTGAACAAGGTCTGGATCCTGCGCAAGGTGCTCGCGCCGCTGTCCCCTATCGACTCGATGGAAGTGCTGCTGTCCAAGCTCAATTCCACCAAGTCCAACAAGGACTTCCTGAAGTCCATGGAGATGGGCGGGCGCTGATGACCGGGGGCCGCTGGAAGATAGCCGCGGGGCTGGGGGTGCTGCTGGGAACGGCGGCGCTCTCCTCCGCCGTGCTGCCGCCGGTGTCCCCGTTCTATTACGCGCGCTTCTCCGTGCTGACCCCGCCGGGGCCGGTGGAGCCCCCGCCGGAGGCCTTCCGCCTGATCCCGCGCCTGATCCACGCCCGCCACAAGGTGGTAAAGGGCGAGAACGTGCGCACGATAGCCGCCGACTACGGCACCGACGTGCGCTCGCTGCAGAGCACCAACTCCAACGAGTTCATCTTCATGAGCCGCGGCGGCTACATCCGCGTGCATAACGGCAAGGGCCTGCTTTACGAGGCTGTAGGCGGCGAGACGCTCAACGGCCTGGCCTCGCGCTACTGCGGCAAGGGCAGGGACCTGCGGGCCTTCAAGGCCGAGATAGTGGAGGAGAACGGCCTGCCGCCCTCCGCCCTGCTGGCCAATCACAAGTTCGCCAAGGGGGACAGGGTCTACCTGCCCGCCGTTTACCTGGACCTGGACGCCTACCAGATGCCGCTGCGCAGCTTCGGCCGCATCAGCTCCCGCTTCGGGATGCGGTATCACCCGGTTTACAAGCGCAAAATATTCCACAAGGGCACGGACATCCCAATGCCCCTGGGCACCCCTGTCTACCCGTCCCGCTCCGGCGTGGTTACCTTTTCCGGCTGGAAGGGGGGGTACGGCAACGTGGTGGAAGTGCGCCACAAGGACGGTTCGGTGACCCGGTACGGGCACCTGTCCCGCCTGTCGGTGCGGGTCGGGGAGACTGTGCAGAAATCCAGGACCCTGCTCGGTAAAGTGGGTTCCAGCGGGGTTTCTACCGGGCCCCACCTGCACTTTGAAATACTTACTCCTTCGGGCAAGTCGGTCAATCCGATGGCCAAGATAGGGAAGAAATAGCGGAATATGCTATAATTTATATTCGCGACACATTCCAAGGATACGACTATGAAAAACGACATACACCCCAAATACGATCTCTGCGAAGTCACCTGCGTCTGCGGCAACGCCTTCAAGACGCGTTCGGTGAAACCCTCTATTAAGGTCGAGATGTGCTCGGCCTGCCATCCCTTCTACACCGGCAAGCAGAAGCTGCTCGACACCGCCGGCCGCGTGGAGCGCTTCAACAAGAAGTTCGCTTCCACCGAGGGCAAGATGGTGGAGCGCAAGGCCAAGAAGGTCGCCGTGAAGTCGGTGACGCCGCGCCACACCGCCAAGCGCAAGGTGCTCTCTTCCGCCCCCGCCAAGAAGGACGAGAAGAAAGCCGCCCCCAAGGCCGCCGCCCCCAAGGCGGAGCCGAAAGCCGAAACGAAGTAGCGCCGCGCCATAAACGGGCGTTCCATAACATGGGACGCCCGTTTTTTTATATGTGGGGACGCTGATGACTATATGACTATTTCCGCAGGAGCAGTTTGCTGGTTTCCTGAATTCCGAAATAGTCATATAGTCATCAGCGTCCCCTTTCTTACCTATGCTTGAAAAAGAGTTGGATGCTATAAAGCGGGAATTCGCCGAGACCGAGGCGCGGCTCTCGTCGGGAGGGCTCAAGCCCGAAGAGATAGAGAAACTTTCCCGCCGCCACTCCGCCTGCCGCCAGATACTCGACACCTCCGCCGCCCTTGAGAAGGCCGTGAAGGAAGCCGAGGACACCCGCCAGATGGGTTCCAGCACGGATCCGGAAATAGCGGAGCTGGCCGCGGCCGAGCTGCCGGCCCTGGAGGCCAACGCGGCGGCCCTCGCCAAGAAGCTGGAGCTCCTGATCATCCCGCCGGACCCGGCGGATTCCAAGAATATCTTCCTAGAGATCCGCGCCGGAGTGGGCGGGGACGAGTCGGCCCTGTTCGCCGGCGACCTGCTGCGCATGTACACGCGCTTCGCGCAGATCATGGGCTGGAAGGCCGAGCTGCGCGACCTGGCCACCACCGGGCTCAAAGGCATAAAGTACGCCGCGCTCTACATTTCCGGCACCGACGTCTTCGCCTGGATGAAGTACGAGGGCGGCGTGCACCGCGTGCAGCGCGTGCCGCAGACCGAGGCCTCCGGCCGCGTGCACACCTCTACCGTCACCGTGGCCATCATGCACGAAGTGGACGAGATCGAGATCAAGATAGAGGCCAAAGACCTGAAGATGGACACCTACCGCGCCAGCGGCGCGGGCGGCCAGAACGTCAACAAGGTGGAGACGGCCGTGCGCATCACGCATATCCCCTCGGGCATCATCACGGCCTGCCAGGAGGAGCGCTCGCAGGGCAAGAACCGGGCCAAGGCCATGGCCATGCTGGCGGCCAAGCTGGCGCAGCAGAGCGAAGAGGCCCAGGCCCGCGAGAACGCCGGCGCGCGCAAGGCGCAGGTGGGCACGGGGGACCGCTCCGAGAAGATCCGCACCTACAATTTTCCGCAGAACCGCGTTACCGACCACCGCATCCAGATGTCCTGGCATAATATGCCGGAGATCATGGAAGGCAATATCCGGGCTATCCTGGAAGAAGTCAAACTGAATATCGGGAAAGAAAGGAAAAATGACGGCGGGGAAACTGCTGACTGACGCCGAGAGGCGCCTTACAGAAGCCGGGGTGGAAGAGCCGGGGCAGAACGCCCAGTGGCTGCTGGCCGACGCCATGGGCGTGGAGCGCCTGCGCCTGCTGGCCGAGCCCGACCTGCCGGTGGGCGCCGCCGCGCTTAAGAAATTTAACAAGGGCCTGCTGCTCAAGGAGCAGGGCCTGCCGCTGGCCTATATACTGGGCTGGCAGGATTTCCGCGGGCTGCGGATAAACGTGGACGAGCGGGTGCTGGTGCCCCGCCCCGAAACCGAGGAGCTGGCCGGCCACGCCGCCGATTTCCTGGCCGGGCGGAAAGGGGCGCTCTCAGCGCTGGATTACGGCGCCGGCTCGGGCGCCATAGCCCTCTGGCTGGGCAAGCGGTTCCCGGCGCTGCGCGTCACCGCGGCCGAAAAATCTCCCCGGGCCATAGCCTGCGCGCGCGAAAACGCCGAGGCGCTGGGGCTGGCCGCGCGCGTGAAGTTCGTCAGGGCCTCCACGCTGGGCCCGGTGCGCGGCCCCTTCGACCTCATAGTTTCCAACCCGCCCTATATCCCCTCCGGGGTGATCCCGGGCCTGGCGCCCGAGGTGCTCAGCGAACCCAAGGTGGCGCTGGACGGCGGCGGGGACGGCCTGGACATAGCCCGCATGCTGGCGCAGCAGGCCCCGGCCAAGCTCAAGAAGGGCGGCGCGCTGCTGCTCGAGCTCGGCGGCGGCCAGCCCGGCAAACTGCTGGCGGCCATGCCGGCCGCGACCTGGAAAGACAAGAAAATGTTCAGGGACCTGTGCGGCATCGAGCGGTTCCTGTTCGCGAGGATTAAATAACCATGGATAATTTCATCATACGCGGCGGCAAGCCCCTGGCGGGGCAGGCCACCATCAGCGGCTCCAAGAACGCGGCCCTGCCCATCCTCTTCGCCACGCTGCTGACGAAAGAGAAGTCGGAGATAAAGAACGTGCCGGAGCTGATGGACATAAAATCCTCCTTCGAACTGCTCAACTACCTGGGCAAGAACTGTTTCTACGGCTACGGCAATTTTGTGGTGGAGGAGCGCGCCGGGCTGAAGCTGCACGCCCCTTACGACCTGGTGCGCAAGATGCGCGCCTCGGTGCTGGCCGCGGGCCCGCTGCTGGCCCGCTTCAAGAAGGCCCGCTTCTCCATGCCGGGCGGCTGCTCCATCGGCATGCGGCCCATCGACATCCACCTCGAGGGCTTCAAGAAGCTCGGCGCCGCCGTTTCCTACGAGAAGGGCGACGTCATTCTCTCGGCTAAAAAACTCAAGGCTGGCAGGGTGAAGTTCCGCTTCCCCAGCGTGGGCGCCACCGAGAACCTGATGATGTGCGCCGCGCTGATAGAGGGGACTACCGTGCTGGAGAACTGCGCGCGTGAGCCCGAGATCGAAGACCTGGCCGCCGCGCTGGTCAAGATGGGCGCCAGGGTGGAGGGGGCCGGTTCCGCCGTTATAAAAGTGACCGGCGCCGCGAAGCTCAAAGGGCTTAAGCACAACGTGATGCCGGACCGCATAGAGACCGGCACTTTCATGCTGCTCTGCGCCGCCGCCGGCGGCAGGGTGCGCCTGCTCAATACCGCGCCCAAGACCCTGACCGCGCTGATCAAGGCCATGCAGAAGGCCGGCGTGAAGATAAACTGTTTTAAGGATTCGATGGAAGTGATCGCCCCGCACGGCCGGCCCAGGCCGGTCAGCGTGGACACCAAGCCGCACCCCGGCTTCCCGACGGACCTGCAGGCCCCGTGGATGGTCTTCATGTCCCGGGCCAACGGCGTGAGCGAGGTGCATGAACATATTTTCGAGAACCGCTTCATGCACGCGCCGGAGCTGATCCGCATGGGCGCCGACATAACGGTTTCGGACAGGAAGGCCGTGGTGCGCGGCGTACCGCAGCTGCTGGGCGCGCCGGTAATGTGCTCGGATATCCGCGCGGGCGCGGCCATGGTGGTGGCGGCCGCGGCGGCGAAAGGGAAGACCGTCATACGCCGCATCTACCACATAGACCGCGGCTACGAAAAACTGGAACATAAGCTCAAAGACCTGGGCGTGGACGCGTCGAGGGTTAAAGCCTGAAGATGACTTTCGAGGAAGCGGAAAAGATACTGGTCTCGCGGCAGGACTTCGTCAAGAAGGACGGGCTCGGCCGGGCCCTCGCCTGCCTCGGGAGGCTCGGCAACCCGCACCTGCGCCTGAAGACGGTGCACGTCACCGGCACCAACGGCAAGGGCTCCACCTGCGCCCTGTTCGAAGCCGCGGCGCGCATGGCGGGGCTCAAAACCGGGCTTTTCATCTCTCCCCACCTGGTAAACCTGACCGAGCGCATCCGGGTGAACGGCGCCGATATCGGCGAGGGGGAATTCGCGGCCCTTTTTGAAGAGGTCTTCGCCGCCGGGCCGGACCTGAGCTTCTTCGAACTGCTGACCTGCATGGCTTTCCTGCACTTTGAGCGCGTCGGGACGCAGCTGGCTGTGATAGAGGTGGGCATAGGCGGCAGGTTCGACACCACCAACGTGCTGGGCCGGCCTGAGCTCAGCGTGATAACTTCCATAGATTACGATCACCAGAAATACCTGGGCAATACGCTGGCCGAGATCGCCGCGCAGAAGGCCGGCATCATAAAGCCCGCCGGGATCTGCGTGGCGCCCATCCTGCCGCCGGCGGCGCGGGGAGAGATCTCCAAAGAGGCCGCGCTCTGCGGCGCCCAGTGCCATTTTTTCGCGCCGGCCTTCGAGATAGCGGACCGGGATTGGGAGCATAGCCGCCTGGTGCTGCGCCACAAGAAGACGGGCGAACTGTACCCTTTCGGCATAATGGGCGAGCAGCAGGTCTCCAACGCCACGCTGGTCTGGGAAGGCCTTGAGATAATGAGAGGACTGGGCTGGCCCATAAGCCGCGCCCACGCGGCGGCCGGTTTCGCTTCTGTGGCCTGGCGCGCCAGGTTCCAGGCCCTGAAGGCCGGCGCTCCGTTCGGGAACGCGGTGTTCATTATAGACGGGGCGCATAACGAGGAGGCGGCGCGGGCCTTCTCCGCCACGTGGAAAAAATCCCCTTTCGCGGCCGTAGCGCCGGCTTTCGTGGTGGGCATGCTGCAGGACAAGGAGCGGCGCGGCATACTGGAACTGCTGGCCCCGTTGTCTAAAAAATTTATTTTTACGCGGCCGGAGTCCCCGCGCGCGGCCGACCCCTGCGCGCTGGCCGACGAGCTGGCCGCCATCAGGCCCGGGGCCGAGGGGGAAGTGCAGGAGGATATACGGGCGGCGCTCAAGGCCGCTTCCGCGTCCGGCACGGCGGCGGTAGTCGGCTCTTTTTACCTGGCCGGCTCCGCGCTCGAGATACTCGGGGAGAAAGATAATTGACTTCGGAGGGACCATGCTCGGCATCGGCATAGACATCGGCGGCACGAATACTAAACTGGTGGTGGTGAACCGCTCCGGCAAGCTGCTGGCGCAGGAAAGGTTCAAGACCGAGGCGGCGCTCGGGGCGGCCTCCTTCATCAAGCGCCTCGGGGCCGCCGTGGACGGCCTGCGCCGGGACTACGGCCGCCAGCTGGTCTCCGTGGGCATAGGCGCCGCCGGTGACGTGGACCCTGAGCGCGGCGTGCTCCGCTTCGCGCCGAACCTCGGCTGGCGCAACGTCAAGCTGACCGCCCCGCTGGAAAAGCTCACCGGCCTGCCCTGCGCCATGGAGAACGACGCCAATATGGCCGCCTGGGGCGCCTATGAGATAGAGCTCAAGCGCAAGTACGACGACGTGCTGACGCTGACGCTGGGCACCGGCATCGGCTCGGGCATGGTGATAGACGGCAAACTCTACCACGGTTCCTCCGGCTCGGCCGGCGAGGCCGGGCACATGAAGATAATCCCTGACGGCCGCCTCTGCGGCTGCGGCGGCAAAGGCTGCCTGGAAGCCTACTGCGGCAGCCGCGCCATCATGGCCCGCGCCCGCGAGCTGATAAAGAACGAAGCGGCCTTCGTGAAGAAATTCGCCGCTCCCGACCGGCAGCGGTTCAACACCATCTGCCTGACCAACGCGGCGGAGGCCGGCAATGCCGCCGCCCGCGCGGTTTGGGCCGAAACCGGGCGCTGCCTCGGCATGGGCCTGGCTTCTTTGATACTGGTGCTGAACCCGGGCTGCGTGGTGCTCACGGGCGGGGTTTCCCGCGCGCGCAAGTGGTTCATGCCGGCGCTGCGCAAGGCGCTGTCCGGCCAGCAGATCAAGACGCCCTTCGCGCGGGTGCAGATAAAGATCTCCGACGACGCCGACCTGGGCTCCCACGGGGCGGCCCTGTTCGGCCTAGAGAGGGCTCTGAAATAGCACGGGTTCAAAGAGCTTAAATTGAAAGCTGGAAAATTCATCTGCCTGTTCGCCCTGCTGGCCGCCTCCCCGGCCGGGGCTTACGATTTGCCTTCCGCCACCGGCACGCACCGGGTGCGCTTCGAGGCGGATTCGGCCGGCTTCAACGAATATACGCGCGTGGTCGGCCTGGAGGGCAATGTCCGGCTGGAAGAGCTGTCGCCGGAAGGCAAGCAGCTCAAACTGATACGGGCCAGGAACCTGTCGGTGGACATGGCCAGCCGCACGGTGGTCTCGCCCTCGGACTTCGTCATGGACGACGATACCGGCACGGTTTACGGGCGCAGCGGCTTCTACGACTACGGCAACAATTCCGGCCGGATAACCGACGGGCGCTTCCTCATCAGGAATTTCGTCTTCCGCGGGCGCTCGGTGAAGTTCGACAGCGAGGGCTACAACTTCAGGAAGGCCAGCCTGACCAGCTGCGACGAGGAGCCGCCGCATTACAGGCTGCGCGCCTCGCGCATCCGCCTCTACCCGGACCGCTATTTCCTGGCCTACAATACGGTCTTCTTCCTCGGCAAGATCCCGGTCTTTTATTTCCCCGTGATCTATAAGCCCATGGGCCGGGGCACCCCTTTCGTCAGCTACTTCTACCCCGGCTACGACGAGCGCAACGGCCTCTTTGTGAAGTCCAACTACATGTACAGGCTTAACCCGAACACGCGCGTGAAGGCGTACCTGGACTATTTCGCGCGCCGCGGCGTGGGCATGGGCGGCGAAATCGACTATAATCAGGCCGAGAAGAATATCACCAATATTTCAGCCTACCGCATCCGGGAGTACGGGCGGGAGACCGACCGCTGGGGCCTCAACGGCGGCTACTGGCATTCTTTCAACAAGTTCAACGAATCCGACCCGGCGCAGTATTACAGCCAGTCTTTCTTCAGGCTGATCTCGGACCCGGCCTTCAACAACGATTTCTTCCGCACCAACCCTTTCGCCGTCAGCCCGGATAAGCAGGCCAGCCTGGCCTTCACCCGCAAGACCAACTATACCGTCACCCGGCTGAGCGCCTACGGCCGAGACGAGCGGTCCGCCGCCGACCCGGAGAAATTCCGCAAGGCCTATGAGTCCGCCCCGAGGCTGGATTTCAATACGGTGCCCTTCACCGTGCTGCGCCTGCCGGTGCTGAACTCTTTTGCCGGCTACTTCGAGAACGCCAAAGAGGCCGACCTCCCGTATTACCAGAAGAAAGGCCGCGGCGCCTGGACGGTCTCCAAGACGGTGCCGCTCAGCCGCAGGCTGATCCTGTCGCCCTCGGCTTTTTACGACCAGGCGGTGTTTCTTTCAACCGCGCCCTCCGCCGGCGACGCCTGGATAGGCCGCTACGGCGGCAGCCTGAACCTGCGCTACGACCGGCCCTGGGGCTCCATGGACCTCCGCTATGCCAACACGCAGCGCCTGCGCGAGAACAGGTTCTCCGTGGACCGCAGCTCGGTGGACAAGGGGCAGGAACTGGAATCGGTATACGCCGACCTGTTCATCATGGCGCGCAGCAGCGCCTATTTCCGGGCCCGCACCTCTTATGACCTGCGCAGTTATTACACCGCGTCCTTCGCGCGCCGGCTATCGCCGCTGATCACGGAGGCTTACTACGCGCCGCGCCCGTCGCTGGACCTTTACGCGCAGAATTCCTACAGTTTCGCGTCAGGCAACCAGGGCTTCGTGGCGCAGGCCAGCGCGGGAGACAAAGAACGGTATTTCGGCCTGGGCGTGGCTAATTACAGCACCGACCCCGAGGCGTGGGTGCTCAGCAATACCTTCGGCTTCAGGCCCTGGCGCACCTCTAAATGGCGCGCCGAGGCGGTGCTGCGCTACCGGCTGGTGCCCGACGGGTTCGGCAAATTCCAGTCGTTCAAGTTCTTCGAAAAAGCCGTCACCCTGTACAGGGAGTTCCACGACTTCCGCACGCGCTGGGACTTCCGCGTGCGCTCCGGCGGCGTCAAAGAGTTCTTCTTCTTCGTGAACCTGAAGATGAACGACCCGGTGCGCTATGACAGCCTGGAGGAAAAATCCAGGCAGTTCTGGCATCCCTGGCGCCAGGAAGGCGCGGTCAGGGACTAGCCCGATTCCGATATTATTGTTTTTGTTGGGGGCCCGCGGCGGGGCTCAGGCCGGCTCGCGCAGGAATTTCAGCGCTTTGCCGATGGTGTAGGTTTCATGCCCCGGCGGCAGTGAGGCCAGCAGTTCGCGGGCCGAGTCCAGATCTTCGCCCAGGGTTACTATGGCCGGCTCTACGTAGCCGTCCTGCTGCACCTGCGGCACGGCGGCGGCGGCCAGCAGCGCGTTGCACAGGCAGACGCGCCCGGCGGTGTTCTGCGCCCGGCCGCCCTTGGAGACGAAGGCGTCCACGGGCTCGGCCGGACAGCGGTAGCCGAGCGAGCCGTCAGGTTTCAAATAGGGGGTCTGCAGCAGGCCAATGTCGCAGCGGCGGCGGCGGGCCTGGTACACGGCTTCTTCGGAAATTGTGCCCGGCACCTGCGCCACTTTGAAGGGGAAGCCTGTGGGGGAAACCAGCGCGTTAGTGACCTTCAGCTCCCCTGAGGCCAGCAGTTTCATTACCCGCGACCTGAGCCCAGGCTCCAGCCCGGACTGGGAAGAGAGGGCGGCCAGCGTGCCGAACTGTATGCCCGCCGCGCCCATATCACGCGCGTACTTGAGGCGGGCGTGGTTGGCGTAAGCTCCGGCCAGCCAGAACGGGAGTCCGAGTCCGGCTATGGCGCCTACATCGGCGCGGTCTTTGTCGGTGTAGACCAGCAGCGGCTTGCCGGCGGCGTCAAAACGCATCATGGCGGGGGCGGCGCTGTGGCCTCCGGCCTCGGAGCCTTCCACCACGAAGCCGTAAGGCCTGGTGACCGGGTTTCCGGCCAGTTCCCTGGCCAGGCCGAAAGAGGAAACGATGGCCAGGAATTTAGGCGGGGTCAGGTTCTCGCCGCCGGTATTTAAAGTCCCGGGCCTGACCGCGGCGTAGAAGGCGCCGGAATCCGAGCGGGCGCCGTAGACCTTGAAGGACATGGCGGTCGGCTCATGCCTGGAAAGCTTCTCTATCATGGCGGGCAATTCGTCGGGGCTGCCGGCGCCCACCAGCACGTAGGCGGCGCCGGCCAGCATGGCGCCGTACAGCGCCCACGGCAGGGGCCGCTCCACCTTGCGCAGGAAATTTATACCTACTGGCTTGTCATGCCCCTCTTTGGCCAGCCAGACTTCGGCGAAATTGGCGGCCAGCACCAGCACCTGCATCTCCCTGGGCAGTTCCCAGAAGGAGTCGGGGCCGGGGCGGAAATTGTCTATGCGCGTCAGCCGGCAGGAAGGCACCGGCTTGTAAGGGGTGCCGGCGGCCCGGCCGCCTTCGATGTAGTACTTGTCGAAAATTTCCCAGACCGGGCCGGCCAGCGACGGCTGGCGGCGGGTGAGCTCGTTGAAGGCGCGGCGCACGTGGCCGCCGGGATCCCCGTCCTGCAGCAGGCGCGGGTACACTATTTCAAGGCCGGTCCCGGACACTACGCCCAGGCCGCCCATCATGGAAACTATCCGGGACATGACCCACCAGGAAATGCGGACGCCCATGCCGCCGCAAATAATTGCAGGGTCGACCGCTTCAAATTGAGGCTTTTCCGTGTTCATGCTTTCTTAAGTGCCGGCAGCGGCGAGTCCGTGCCTGCTATATACTGACAATATTCTACATTTTACGGCAGGCCTGTGGGCAACCTAATTCTCGCGCGCCGCGGGCGGCCGGGGGGGGCGGTGCCGCGGCCCTGTTTTAAACTTAATTTTGAAAATGATAAACTATAGCGGGAGTTTAAATAAAAATATGAAAAAACCGCTTTGGCTTGTTACCGGGGGAGCCGGGTTCATAGGCTCCAATATAGTGGAGGAGCTGCTGCGCCGCGGCTGCCGCGTGCGCGTGTTCGACAATTTCTCGACGGGCAAGAAGGAAAACCTCGAGCCCTTCAAAGGCAAGTTCGAGCTGGTGAAGGGCGACCTGCGCCGGCCGGCAGACCTTGCCAAGGCCATGAAGGGCGCAACCTACGTCCTGCACCAGGCCGCTTTCCGCTCGGTCCCCAAGTCGGTGGACAACCCCATGGCCGCGCACGACAACAACGCCACCGGCACGCTCAACGCCCTGATGGCGGCCAGGGCCGCCGGCGTGAAGCGCTTCGTCTACGCCGCCACCAGCTCCGCCTACGGCGAATGCGACATCTTCCCCCAGACTGAAGACCTGCCTACCATGCCCGTTTCTCCTTACGCCGTCAGCAAGCTGGCCGGCGAAAACTACTGCCGTGTCTACGCCCGGACCTTCGGCCTCGAGACCGTGGCGCTGCGCTACTTCAACGTGTTCGGCCCCCGGCAGAACCCCGAATCCATGTACTCCGCTGTCATCCCGCGCTTCATGGAGCTGATGGTGGAGGGCAAGCCGCTGGAGATACACTGGGACGGCAAACAGTCCCGGGACTTCACCTATGTGGCCAACGTCGTGGACGGGAATATCCGCGCGGCGCTGGCCCCGGCCCGCGTCTCCGGCCTTACCATAAACGTCGCCACTGGCACCAACATCTCCCTGCTCGACATCGTGCGCCAGCTGGAACAGATAACGGGCCGCAAGGTGGCCAGGACATTCTCCCCCAAGCGCAAGGGCGACATCCGCAAGACTTATTCGGCGATAGGCCTGGCCCGCCGCGAGCTGGGTTACAAGCCGCTGGTCAAATTTCCGGAAGGGCTCCGCCTGACCTGGGACTATTTTTCCGCGAAGTGGGGGAAGAAATGATCTTCAACGTCTCGTCGTCGTCGGGCTGGATAGAGGTGGTCTGCGGCAGCATGTTCTCGGGCAAGACTCAGGAGCTCATCCGCCGCCTGAAGCTCGCCAATATCGCCAAGCAGAAGGTGCAGGTGTTCAACTCGCACCTCGACGTGCGCTACGCCAAGGAGCACCTGGTTTCGCACGACAAGTCCACGCTGGCCGCGCACCCGGTGAAGACCGCCAAAGAGATCCTGAAAGAAGTGGCCAAGGACACGCAGGTGGTAGGCATAGACGAAGCGCACTTCTTCGGCCCCGAGATAGTGGAAGTGGCCCAGAAGCTGGCCAACTCCGGCCGGCGAGTGATAGTGGCCGGGCTCGACCAGGATTACCGCGGCGCGGCTTTCGACAACATGGCCAAGCTGATGGCAGTGGCCGAGTTCGTCACCAAGAACCTGGCCATCTGCATGGTTTGCGGCAACCCGGCGCATTTCAGCCAGCGCCTGACGGATTCCGGCAAGCGCATAGTGGTCGGCGCCGGCGACAAGTACGAGGCCCGCTGCCGCAAGTGCTTCCAGCCCGAGAAATAAAATGTACCGCTCCGAAAAATTCAACCCTACCCTGTTCGGCAAACTTTTTCACCTGGGCTCCAAGCTGGCCGACTCCAACCGCTGGCTGAAGCTGGCCGAACTGCTGCCCTGGGAGAAGCTGGACGAAGAATACGGCCGGTATTTCGCGGCCGGCTACGGGCGCCCCGCCAAGGACTCGCGCCTGGTCTGCGGCCTGCTGATAGTGAAGCAGCTGAAGGCGCTCTCCGACGAGGACGCCGTGGCCGAATTCATGGAGAGCCCCTACATCCAGGCTTTCTGCGGCCAGGAATATTTCGCGGTAGAGGACGTCATCAACCCGGGCATACTCTCCGAGCGGCGCAAGCGGCTGGGCAGCGAGTTCCTGGCGCTGCTCGAGGGGGAGCTGGCGGCCGCGCTGAAGGCCAACAAGGACCTCAAGTTCCGCGCTTCCCGTCCCGCCGCCCCGGACGAGGGCCTCTGGTCAGCTTTGCTGGGCAAGCTGCGCTCCTTCTTCCCGTAGGCGCGTCCGCGCCAATAAAAAAAGCGGAACCTTGTTCCGCTTTTTTATTTCCCCGCCTTATCGTTCCCGCTAGGGCGACCAGTTGGGCGTGAACGAATTGCCCTTCAGCTCCTCTACCAGCGGGTGCGGGGCGCTGCCGTCCCCGTCCATCACGAAGATCTCCCTCTTGCCGCGGCGCGTGGTGGTGAAGGCAACGAACCTGCCGTCGGGCGACCAGGACGGGTCCTCGTTGTCGCCGGCGCCGACGGTCAGCCGGCGTATCTGGCTGCCCGTGATGTCGGTTATGAAAATATTGAACTTCTCTTTGGGCGTTTCCCGGCCGGAAAAAACTATCCATTGCCCCGAAGGGGACCACGAGGGGGAGTCGCACCAGTTCAGGCGGGTGAGCTTGCGGGTCTTGCCCGTCTCCACTTCCAGCACGTAGAGCTGCGGGTTGCCGGAGCGGTCCGAGACGAAAGCCACCTGCTTGCCGTCGGGCGACCAGGTGGGGGAGGAGCTGACGCCGAAATTCTTCAGCAGCTTCTTCACTTTCCTGGTGACCACGTTCAGCGTGTAGATGCCGGGGTCCTCGCCGCGGGAAAGGGTCATCACCATGGTCATGCCGTCGGGCGAGAAGCCGCCTGGGATGTTGAGGCCCTGGAAGGTGGTGAAGGGCTTGATCTTGCCGGCCTTCAGGTCTATCTCGAACATGTCGGGGTTGCCCCAGCGGTAAGTGGTGTAATAGATGCGCATCGCGTCGGTGGACCAGCGCGGCAGCAGGTTGATGCTGTTGTCTGAAGTGAGCTTGGTCAGGTTCTCGCCGTCGTAGTCCGCCATCCAGATCTCTTTGCGCCCGGTGGAGTTGTTGGCGAAGGCCAGCTTGGAGTGGGCGATGCCGGGCTTGCCCGTCAGCTTCAGCGTCACGTCGTCGGAGAACATGTGGGCCGCGCGCCGCAGGGCCCGCTTTTCGCCCTGGTAGAACTTCTCGGTTATTTTCTTGCCGGTGGACAGGTCGTAGAGCGCGGCGGTAAAGGTCCAGACCGTCCCGGAGTCCTGCGCGCGCCCGGTGATGAGGTGCCCCGCCAGTCCTTTCCACCAGGCCAGGGATTCTTTGCTGTTGTTCAGGTTGGCGGGGGAGAGCGGGTCTTCCTTGATCTCAAAGTAGCGGGAGTAGAGCAGGTCGGCGCGGATTATTTCCCTGAAGGTTTCCGCCAGCGCCAGGTCGGCCGGGTTTTGCGGCCTGGAGGGATGGAAATTGGCCATGGCCAGGGCGTCCCGCTTGCCTTCCAGGGCCGGGGAGACGCCGATATAGACCTCGGTGCCGGCGTAGGCGCAGGGCGCCAGCGCCAGCATCGCGGCAGCCAGTGCCGTCCTTAACATCGTTTAACCTTTCTTGGCCGGGGCTTTCTTCGCGGGGGCTTTGGCGGGGGCCTTGGCCGGCGGAGTGAGCCTGGCGATGTAGTCCCTGGCGGTCTTGGCTTCCTGCGATTGCGGGAAATCCTTAACCACGGACTGCAGGTATTTCAGGGCCTCGCCCTTCTTGTCTTCCGGCAGCTTGAGCAGGGCCATGGCGTACTTCAGCCTGGCGGCCGCCACGCGGTTGCCCTTGGGGAACTTCTCCAGCACGTTGGCGTAGGCTAGCGCGGCTTCATTCCAGCGCTCTTTAAGGTAGAGCGACTCGCCCAGCTGGAAATAGGCGCTTTCGGCCATTTCCCCGCCGGGGAACTTGGAAAGATAGGTCTTGAACCCGGCGGCGGCGCCGTCGAAGTTGTTGTTGAGGAAGGCGGTGTTGGCGTCGTTGTAGATCTTGGCCGGCAGCAGCGAGGTCTGCACTTCTTCCTGCTGCTTGCGGATGGTCTGGCCGATGGCGTTGACGCGCTTGTTCATGGAGACGTCGATCTCGTCGAGGCGCGAGGTGAGGCGGTCCATCTGGCCCGAGATATCCTTCATGCTCTCCGACGAGGAATTGAGGTTCCTGGAGAGGTCCTCCATCTTTACGGCCAGCTCGGCCTGGTTCTTCTGCATGTTGGTCAGGCTGGTGTTCAGGTCGTCCATCTGGCTCTGCATCTGCAGCATGTCCTGCTGCGTGGCTACGCAGCCGGCGGCCAGCAGGCAGGCCGGTAATATAAGCAGGTGTTTCAGGGACATTTATTTGCCTCTTATCTTGGTTTCCGCGCGGCGGTTCTGCAGCCAGCAGGCGTCGGTCTGCTCGGTGCAGAGGGGCTTTTCTTCGCCGTAGGAGATGGTGCCCATCGCGCTGTCGGCCACGCCCAGGCGCACGTAGTAGTCGCGCACGGACTTGGCCCGCTTCTGGCCCAGTGCCAGGTTGTATTCTATGGTGCCGCGGTCGTCGCAGTGGCCTTCCACCAGCACGGTCCAGTCCTTGCGGGTCTTGATCAGGGCGGCGTTGGCCTGCAGGGCGGCGCGGGCTTCTTCGGACAGTTCGTAGCGGTCGTATTCGAAGTTGATGGTCTGTATGGTGGCCTGTTCCAGGAACTCGCCGCCGCGGATGTCGCCTTCGCCGCCGGTCTCGGAGCCTTCCTGGATGTCTACGCCGGGGATGGTGGCGGTCTCGGTGGTCATGTCGGGATTGTCGCCTGCGGCGGAACCTTTTACGTTCTTCTTGTTGCAGGACGAAAGCGTGAGCGCGAGCAGCGGCAGGGCCAAAACGAGGAGCAATATGTTCTTCTTCATTATTTCTAGAACCTCCGTAAACTTAATACAACCTATAATTTATAAAAATTCCCGCGTCTTTACAATAGAAAAAATAATGACGGGGATCTGCAACTTTATAAATTACTAAAGGCTAGGGCGTGTTAGTCGCGGCGGCCTACCGCAGGGGCAGGAACGAAAAACACGCTCGGCCACACCGTGGCCTCGCTCGGTGCTCGCCCGCCGCGCTTATGCAAGCGGCGGGCTCACCGACGGTTTTTCTTATCCTGCCCCTGCGGTCTCCGCCAGGCTCTCCTCTGAAAAGCATAGGCATGGACAGTCTGTAGGCTGGTGAGGGTATGCCTTCGCAGGGGCCTCGCGAGTGCGAGGCTTGCGTAGCGCCGAGCATGAGCGACAGAGCGAGGCCACGGTGTGGCCGAGCGTACCCGGAGAAGGCATACCCTCGCCGGCCTTCCATGCTGGGTATTCCTTCCCGTGCCAGGTCCCCGACTGGGCATCTCGCGGATTTTTTTTGTTAGGCAGCTATGTAGAGGCCGAGGGAGAGGAGGAGGCCGTAGAGGGCCACCAGCTTGGCGGTTTCGGGAACAAGACCTGTGTAGTCTCTTTTTGAAACCATGCGTGTAAGCTTCACTGTGAGGGGGGCTGAAAGGGCGCAGAAGACGGCCGGCCAGACGCTGCCGAAAGTGAGGGCGAAGGCATAGGGGGCGAAGATTAGAAAATAGTAGAACTTCACGGAGTAATCCGGGCCCAGGGAGGCGGCCAGGGTGGAGATCTCAGCCGCCGCGTCGCTGCGCGTATCGCGCATGTTATTGGCGTGCACAATACCCACTATCAGCAGGCCCAACGGGATGGAAGCCCACAGCGCCTCGGGCAGGAAGGCCCGGGCCTGTATCAGGGCCGTGCCCGACACGATGAAGGGCCCGAAAGCGAAAAAGATGCCGATATCGCCCAGGGCGCGGTATTTATAGGCAAAACCTGTGGCTGTATAGAACCAGGCCAGCGCGAAGCCCGCCGCGCCCAGCCACAGCAGGGCCGGCACCCCGTTCTTGAGCGCCAAAACGATCCCTATGGCGCCCCCGGCGGCGAAAAGGCCCAGCGCCGTCAGCAGCATGGCCCTCGGTTCCATCAGCCCGTCCACCAGGCCGCGGTCATCGGCCGTTTCCTTGCGGTCCACGCCTTTCTTGAAATCGAAATAGGTATTGGCCAAATTGGCCGCGGAATGTACCAGCAGCGCCGCCAGGAAGGTCAGAGCGAAATCCAGCCAGGAAAAGCGGCCGTGCCGCCAGGCAGCCACTGAGCCCAGGACTACCGGTACCAGCGAGGCAGGCCAGGAATAGGCGCGGAGTATTATAAGCCACTTCTTCATGGAATTCAAGCGCGGCGCTCGCCCAGGGCCAGCAGAAAGTCCTTAAGGGCCGCCGCGCCCTCGGGGTCGGGGAACTTGTCAATTACCGGAAAGAGGTTTTTGAGCTTTTCGGCCGCTATTTTCCTGGCCGCCCCGGAAAAGCCGCCTTTCCGGACCAGTTCCGCCAAGTCCAGGGCAGGGGCCAGGTCCGCTTCCGGCCCGGTTTTTATCGCTGCCAGCAGCCGGTCGGCCTCGGGGCCGGCCTGCGGGTCGTTCAGGGCCAGTATCAGGGGGAGGGTGTATTTGCCTTCCTTTACGTCTTTCAGCGTTTCCTTGCCGCAGGCCTCGGCGTCGCCCTCGAAATCCAGCACATCGTCCACTATCTGGAAGGCGGAGCCGGCCTCTTCGCCCAGCCGCGCGCAGTCCGGCAGCAGTTCCGGCCTGTTCGCCAGGCGGCAGGCGGCCAGCGCGCACCAGCGGAACAGCGCCCCGGTCTTCAGCGCTACCATCTTCTCCGCCTCAGCGGCCGAGATCTTTTTGCCCTTGGAATTTTCCTCTATCAGGGCGCCTTCGGTCATGCGCCGTACGGCCTGCACCAGGCTTTCGGGCAGGTCAGGGGCCGCGCGCCCGGCGCATTCGAAAGCCATCGAGATAAGCAGGTCTCCCACCAGTATGGCCGAATTGATGCCGATCTGGTCGTAAAGGGTGGGCAGGCCCCTGCGGTAGCGGGCCATGTCCAGGCAGTCGTCGTGCAGGAGGGAGGCGGTATGGGTAAGTTCCGCGGCGGCGGCGGCCTTTTCCGCCTTGGGGCCCCCGGCCCCCAGCGCGGCGGCGGCCAGCAGGGTAAAGCGGGCCCTGGCGGCCTTGCCCAGGAAGCTGAAAGGGTTTTTGTCGAAATCAAAAACATCCCGGTCAATGGCGCGGAGTTCCGCGGCGATGTGCTCGCTGACGGCGCGCATGGAAGCTTCGATATTTGCCGCGGTTTTTTCCATATGGCCGTGATATTTTAGCATTTAAAATTAATATAATCCTCAAATGGGACACCACCACGAACACGACCATCACCACGGGCAGTCCTGCGCGCACGGCCACGGCGGCGGCGAACATTCCCAGCGCAGGGCCATAACCCTGGCCTTCTTTATTACGGCCGGTTTCATGCTGGTAGAGGCCGCCGGCGGCCTGCTGACGGGCAGCATGGCCCTGCTCAGCGACTCCCTGCACATGATGACCGATGCCGCGGCGCTCGGCATGAGCTTTTTCGCCTCCCGGCTGGCCTCCCTTAAGCCCGATTCCTCCCGCACCTACGGCTACCGCAGGGCCGAGGTGGTGGCGGCGCTCGCCAACGCCATGCTGCTCTGGATACTGTCCGGCTACATGCTGCGCGAGGTTTACGAGCGGTTCCAGAACCCGGTGCCGGTGCTTTCCGGCTATATGCTGGCGGTGGCCGTACTGGGCCTGCTGGCCAATCTGGCCAGCGCCTGGATATTGCACGGCCACAGCGAAGACAATATCAATATCCGGGGGGCTTTCCTGCACGTGGTCAGCGACCTGGCCGGCTCGGTGGCCGCCATCATAGCCGGCGTCATCATTTATTTCTCCGGCTGGTACATGGCCGACACCATAGTTTCGCTGCTGATCATAGCCCTGATCCTGTTCAGCTCCACCCGGCTGCTGTTGGAGGCCTTCCATATATTAATGGAGGGGGCCCCCAGGGGGCTTTCCCTGAAAGACCTGGAACGGGAACTGCGCGCCATAGAGGGCGTTTCGGACGTGCACGAACTGCACGCCTGGAGCCTTTCTTCCGGCTTCAACGCCCTCAGCGCACATTTGGTGGTAAAAGACCCCGCCAAGCAGCAGGGCGCGCTGAAAGCCGCCGCCTGCCGCGTGGCTCCCGCCTTCGGCATACGGCATTCGGTCTTCCAGGTGGAGGCCGAACCCGTGGAGAATTCTTCCTGCGACATCTGTGCATGAGGATACATGTAACCAGTGTGAATTGTGCCGCGGGATACATGTAACCAGGTATACAGAATTTTTCGTTGACTTACATAGTTATCAAATCTATAATTTTAGGTGAATGGTTAAGGGGACGCCAAAAGCCCTATGGAAAGGGCTATATCCGCGTTTGAATACAGGAGCTTTTATGCGTTATCTATTTTTATTGATACTGCTGTCCTTCCTATGCGTCAGCACGGAAGCGGCGTATATTTACGGCCTGCGCGGCGAGGTGGACCTTAAGAAAGCCGGCGCCGCCGACTGGGCCAGGGTGGGGGGCGACGAAAAGACCAAGCTCCAGCCCGGCGACGAGCTGCGCACCGCCCGCGCCTCCACCATCGAGATCTACATGGACGACGGCACCCGCATAAAGGTGGCCCCGCTTTCAGCTTTCAAGATGTCCGAAGAAGACGGCGAGAAGGTTTCGCTGGGCCTCTATTTCGGCCGGGTGCGCTCCTGGGTGAAGAAATTTTCCAAGAAATTCGAAGTCCGCACCCCTTCGGCGGTCTGCGCCGTGCGCGGCACCGACTTCATGGTTTCCTCGGACGCCGACGGCAACAGCCGCGTGGAGGTTTACGAGGGCAGCGTGCTGGCCGGCGACAGCAAGGGCAATTCCGCGCTGGTCCGCGAGGGCCAGGCCACGGATATCCCGGCCGGCGGCAAGATGAAGGACCCGGGGCAGAACCCCAACCAGCCCAGCGACATGAACTCCTCCGTCGGGGACTCCCGCCAGGTAGCGCGGGCCGAGATCTACAGCGAAATTTCAAAAGAGGACGTGCTGTCCCGGGCGCAGGAAGAAATGAAGGCTTCCGAATACCAGAACCGCAAGGTGGCCATCGACGCCTTCGGCAACCGGGTGCGCATGGAAGAATACACCATACGCCCCGCCGCCAACCAGTTCAAATACGTGGTGCTCAACACCCGGGAGAGCCGCTTCGACTTCGGCAAGATCCTGTTCACCTTCAACGCCGCGCTCCCGGACGACCTGTCCCAGGCCACGGCCAGCATGATAACCTCGCCCGGGGCGGCCGCGCCGGCCTGGTACCTGACCGAGATGAACAGCGTGATGTCCAATACCACCGACAAGGTCACCGAAGACGCCTTCGGCGGCACCATGGTCTACAACGGCAGCCTCTCCGACCCGCGCTATAACCTGATCTTCGGCGATTACAAGTTCTACGCCGCCGGTCCCGCCGAGGCCAATGACAACGGCGGCCTGGGCAAGCTGATGTGGGCCAAGACCAACTACAACGTGCCCAACAACACGCACGCCTCCATCACCTACCTGGGCGGCACCGCGCCGACGCTCACGGGCTCCCTGCCCTCCGGCTCCGACGTCTTCCACTCCTATTCCAAGAACACCTACAGCGACGGCACCTGGATAGCGGCCGAGGACTGGGTGCTGTTCAACGACGGGGACACCCTGTCCACCGGCGACTTTAACCGGGGCCTGGGCGAAGGCAATACCGTGGACGCGGTGACCGACAAGCTCAATTTCCAGCGCGTGTACACCAGCTCGCTCTTCGGCGGGCGCACCATAGACCTGATGTATTCAGCCAAGCTGCTCAAGGAGGCCGGCCTGCTGCGCTTCGAATAAGCGCCCCGAGGACAAAATTTCAACTTTATGAAGAAAATTTTCAAGACCGTGCCCGCAGCCGCAGCCGTGATCCTCCTCAGCCTGCCCGCCCTCCACGCCGGGATGAAGGTGACCCCTGTCGCCGACGTCTCCCTGTTCGGCGGCAAATATTTCCTGGACTCCGACGCCGCCTCTTTCCAGGGCCGCCTGGACGCCTTCGTCTCCCCGGCGCTGACCCTGGGCGAGGGCCACGACCTGATCCCCGTGTATTCAGGCAATTACTCCGGCACGCAGGACGTGCAGGAGCTGGCCGGCGGCGGCGTGCTGACCCGCAAGCGCCAGACCCACACCTTCTCGCTGAAGTATATTTACACCCGCGAGTTCGACAAGTACAAGCCCCGCTTCTCCTATTCCAAGGCCTCCATAAAGGAGACCAACGACGAGGACTGGGGGGACGGCCTGTTCGATTACAGCACGCTCTCCCTGGGCTTTGAGGCCGAGCAGGAGCGCCCGCACGGCACCTTTACCGAGTCCTACGACTTCTACAAGGTGGCCTATCCCAATTACAGCACGCTGCTGTCCCAGTCGGCTTCCGTCATCAACGACACCACCACCTTCAACCAGCTCTCCACCAACGCCGGCGAGAACCCGATGGACAATACCAGCCACCGCCTGGCTTTCGCCTATTCCTGGTTTCCCGAGCCGCTCAACATGAAGGCCGGCTACGATTTTACCTACCGCACCTACCCCGACCAGGCTTTGACGGCCAGGCCGGTCACCGGCGCCTCGCCCTTCCAGAGCGACACCCGCTGGGACGTGATGCAGAACTTCAGCCTGAAGGCCAGCCGCGCCCTGAAGCCGCTTTTCTTCAGCGCCGGGGCGCGCCTCGGCTGGATGAGCTCCAACCAGGGCTCCTACGACTCCTCCCGCAACAAGTACATGGAGGACTATTATAGTTATGTGGACTTCGCTATAAGCCCGGCCGTGGGGATAGCGCTCAAGAACGGCATGCAGTTCAATTTCAACCTGGACTGGCGCCGGGTCTTCTACATAGAGCGCCTCAAGCAGGGCGTCTCCGGCGACTACGGCACCGACAAGATAGACCAGACCTACTGGCTCACCTCCATCTCGGCCCGCTACCCCGTGGCCAACAGGTTCTTCGCCAGGGCGGCCTACAATTACCAGCTTTCTTCTTCGAACATGCGTTACGAGGAGAGTTTCCGCTACAACTACAGGGCCAGCACTTACCTGATGGGCCTGGAGTGGGAGTTTTAAGCTGCAGAGCGGTCTGTAAGGGATAGCGTTCAGGGGAATTAATTTTTAGCGTCGGTATTTCAGCCGGAGATAACTTATGAGCAAGATCAAAAACATTTTCATAAACCTGCTGGGGGCGGCCGTGATCGCGGCCTGTAGCGCCTCGACGGCCCTGGCCCAGTGGAGTACCGCCGACTACGGCGGCAAGAACGTAACCGGCGAAGTTTTCGCGGACAGGAACTCCGTCTCCTTCCTCCCCGCGCCCGGCGGCAACGCCAACGTGGTGTGGACCAATTACCTCACTCCCCTTACCTTCGGCATAGCCGCCCAGCAGCTCGCCAATTCTGACGGCTCTTACGTATGGGTCAGCACCGCCGCGGTGGCGGCCGGCGTCACGATGGGGGAGAACACGGGCCCCGACGCCAGCGAGGCCAACCCCGACGGGGCAGGCGGCCTGCTGGTCAAGTATGTGGACGAGGTTTCCTCCAACTGCTATATCACGGATATGGATTCTTCCGGCGCGCTGCGCCCGGGCTGGACCCTTAACCCCGTGCTTATCAATTCCGACCCGGTAGTCGGCTGCAACATGGTTCCCGTCCTGGGCGGCGAGGCTTTCGGTTTTGTAATGATCTCCACCGCCGTGGAAGGCGAGCTGCCCGGCAGCTTTATCAGGGCTTTCAATCTCAACGACGGTACCGTCCTCGCCCCTTTCTCGTCGGGCAATGGCGTAGCCGTAGGCACGGCCCCGTACATAGCCGTCCCTTCTCCCGCCGGCGCGGGGCAGACCTATCCCGGCGCTATTTTCCTCAATATCAGCGACGATCAGCAGACCTTCACGGCTTTCCGCGTGGATTCCCAGGGCGCTATAAACTGGAGCGTTGTCTATTCCACCACAGCCAACACCAATAACGTATCCTTGCTCCCCGACGGCGCTTCCGGTGCCTACATAGTCTGGAGCGACATAGTAACCCAGCACATCAGGGCCATCCGCATAAACGCCAGCGGCGTCCAATACCCGGCCTGGGATTATACCCTCTACACCACCCCTTATCTCAACAGCAATTACGGGATGAGCGGCGATAACGGGGCCTGGTACAGCCTCTCCACCGCCAGCGGCGTGGTAGTGGCCTGGGCGGAAGACGTTGCCACCAACGCCGAGATACGCGTAGCGCTGCTGAAGGCGGACGGCAGCGGCATTGCCTGGAACACGGCTGTGGATACCCTGCTGCAGGGTACCGGGCTCAGCATGGACGGCAGCAACCTTACCATTTCCTCCAATACCGCCGGCGCGGTGGCCATAGCCTACCAGTACGGCAGCGAATTTAAGGCCCTGAACGCGGCCGTTCTTAATAGCGACGGCCAGACGCTGGTGGCCGGGCATGCGGTAATGTCCGGTTTCCCTTCGGATGTCTCCAACCACGACGCCTTCGCCGTGGACGCCAACAACGATTTTATCGTCGGCGTAATGATCTCCTCGTCCATTTACGCCCAGAAAATAACCGTCCCGGCCGCGCCGGTTGGCGCCGGTTTCACCGGCAGTTTCGCGCTGCCCGAGGGCGCCAGTTTTGACGGCGGCAATTATGACGCCCCCGCGGCCTCCGTTTTCTACGACAACAGCCTGTATGTGGTGGGCGTTACCTCTCCCACCGGCGGGTTTATCGTCAGGTACAACGCTACGGGGTCGACAGTACTTTCATCCGCCACCATGGCCGGAGTGGCTTTCAACGGCCTGGCCGTCAACACCAACGGCGTTTACGTCGTCGGCTCCGACGCCACCCGAATCTTTGTTGCCAAGTACACCCCTGCCCTGGGTTTTGTCGCTTCGAATACCGCGGGTTATAGCCTATCCGAGGGCGCCGCCATAGCGCTGTCCGCGGCCGGCAATGTTTTCGTGGCGGGGTCCGACCTGTCCACCGGCGACTACCATATCGCCATGTTCGACTCGGGCCTGGTTGCGGCTACGTCTGAAAACGGCTTCGCCAGTGCGCTGACCACGCACAAGGACACCGCCTCGGGCCTGGCCGTGGACGGGGACAATGTCTACCTCGCCGGCCACAGCCTCATCTCCAACACCACCTATTTTGTGTTGGCTAAGTTCAGCGAGGCAGGTTATTTGTCCTCCTATTCCTCCTCCTCGATCTCCGGGGTCTATCTGGACGCGGTACATCCCGTCGGCGGCAGGATAGCCGTTAACCCGCTTACCCACGACATTTACGCGGCCCTCAACGGCTCGCATACCGAGATGAAGCTGGCCAGGTTCAGCCAGGACCTGGCGAACCTGGGGACGCAGCCTTTTGCCGGCGTCAGCTATGCCGCCGCGGCCGACGTGGTTATTGACAGCACCGGCAGCGTACTGATGACCGGCTCCTATAATCCCGGCACCGGCGACGACTACCCGGTCCTGCTGAAGTATAGCCCCACCCTTGTTTTCCTGTCCAGCGCGGCCAGCGTGCAGACCTATGGCTACGAAGCCAGCGGCCTGGCGCTTGACCCCTTTACCGGCTACAGCTATGTCACCGGCGTTTATTTTTCCGACGGACTCGGCACCGAGCCCGGCTTCGACATGCGCACCGTGCGCTTTGCCCCGCTTGCGGGCGGGGCCGGCCCGGCCATGCGCCAGATCTCCGGCACTGTTACCTATGCCGGGACTTTCTCCTCACCGCTGACCATCTGGGTCAGCACTTCTCCCGATTTCCGCGGCACTCCTTATTTTGTCAATTACCCGGTGCCGGCTTCTCCCCAGGTTTACACCATCCCCAACGTCCCGGCCGGGGTGTATTACATGGCCATGACCGCCTCTGACGCCTGGCCTCTGGCGGCGGTTACCGACCCGTGGGGCGTGTACGGCCAGCTCGGCACCCCCCAGCCGATAGACGTCGTCTCCGCCGACGCCACAGGCATAGACGTGGCCATGATAGACGGCAACCAGATCCCCAACCCGTGGTCCACCGAGGCTCAGTCGGCTTCGGTCATCTGCGCCGCCGACTTCGCTTCCGGCGGAGACTGCCGCATAAACGGCAATACCACTTTTGCCACCGCCCTGGCCGCGGACGCGGACGATAATAAATACCTGCTGCTCACCAACCTTACCGATTCCGCCATCGTAAAGTTCAACAACTTCGGCGTCGATGTGGCGTCTGTGGTGGTGAAGTACGCCACCTTCAACGACCTGAAGTTTAACACCTATAACGGCGACCTCTACGTCGCCGCCCAGGGGGCCATTTCCGGGATACGCCTCTTCCGTTATACTTCGGGTCTCGCTTTAGTCTCTACCTACACCGTAGCCGGCTACCAGGGCGCCCGCCAGCTGGATTTCGACGCGCAGGGTAATGTCTACGCCGTTTCCACCGTCGACAACTCGGGGGATTACGATATCCGGGTGGTCAAAGTCTCCGAGGATTTTGCGCCGCTCGAGGATTGGAGCGACCTGAACGCCGGGCCCGACCAGGGCTACGGCATCGACGTGGACGGCACCGACGTGTTCGTGACCGGCATCGTGACCGACGCCGTTAACCTGATCCGCCTGGACGCCACCTCCGGGCTGACCAAGGCGGACTGGCAGGACACCGGCACCGTCTATCCCATTGTCTTCCCCGAAGGCGAGGGCTTCAACAATATCCGCGTGGCGGCCGACTCGAGCTGGGTTTACGCGGCCTTCAGCACGCTGGTAGAGACCAGCACCCGCACGGCCATTTTCCGCTTCGACCGGGCGAACCTGGCCTCCTTCTCCTCCGCCAATATGGCGGGCGCCGATCACTTCGGCGACCTGAAGATCGACGGGCTCAACCTCTACGTGGCGGCGCAGTCCGACATGAACCAGGCCCGCGTGACCAAGTACGCGGCCGAATCTTTCGAGCCCGTGGCGTCCAGCCTGGCTTCCGTGCCCATGCCCTACGGCATGGCCCCCGGGGCCCTGGCCTTTGGCGTGGCCGGCACGGCCGCCGAGGTTTACCTCGCCGGCGTGATCCCGGACGGCCTCGGCGGCCTGAGCGGCGGCGTCGGCGCAATTTCCGCTGTTAACGGCCCCGTGCCCGAAGAATACATCGAGGGCACCGACCAGCTGAAGCTGGTGGCCGACGGCGCCGGCGGTTCCTACATGGTCTGGGACAGCACCGTGGCCCCGGGCGGCCTGCGCATGATTTACGCCAAACACACCGGCGGAACTGAATGGAGCCAGGCGGTCACTCTCTCGCCTGTTGACACCAGGGATATTTATGCCCTGCCGGACGGAGTCGGCGGTCTCTATGTCGGCTGGTTCGCCGGCGGCCAGGCTTATGCCCAGCGCTACGGCTCCGGCGGCACCGCCATGTTTGGCGCCAGCGGCGTACAGGTCTCCACCGGGCCGGTGGACGGGGGGGAATTCATAGCCAACCCCGCGGGCGGCCTCTTTGCGATCTTCGGCTACATTCAGACTGAAACCGACATTTCCCTGGTCGCCCAGAGCGTGGACGCCAGCGGCAGTTGCCTCTGGCCGTCCGGCACCTGCGCGACTTCGCAGGGCGTGGCTATTCCGGCCGTGAACTTTGCCGGCGAAGGCGCCGGCACTTACGGCGCCGACGGTTCTTTCCTGTTCTTCTGGGGCGGCGACACCGAGCAGCCCACGCCGGACGGTTTCCTGCAGATCAACGGCGTCAAGATTACTGCCGCCGGCACCATAGATTGGGGCCCCGCTTCACTTGAAGCGTCCGTGGCCCAACTCGGCTACGACCTGGAGACGGCTCCCGACGGCGCCGGCGGCGCCTATGTAATGTGGTCCAGCTCCGCAGCCGCCGCGCGCACGCTTTACGCGCAGCGCTACGACGGCGCCACCGGCGCCGCGGCCTCCGGCTGGACTACCCCGGTACAGCTGACCGCCGCGGACCTGCCCGCCAGCGAACATCTCAACCTTGCGCTGGCAGCCGACGACGAAGGCTTCTCCGTGATGTACTCCACCAGCAGCATGTTCGGCAGCACCGAGGTGCGCATAGTGCGCGCCCTGGCCGACGGCACCGGCCTTGCGCCCGCCTTTGCCCTGGGCGGCAAGCTGCTGGGCTACACCTCTGACGGAGAGCAGAATTTTGTTTACGACCCCGCTGCCTCCGCCTACCACATAGCGTTCAACCCCTGGGCCACCGGCCTGCCGGAAGGTAATTACCACCAGGTCGGCTACCAGAAGATGAGCAAGGCCGGCGACTTCCTCTTCAACCCTTACTACGAGGTGGGCCTCTCTTCCGATTGCCTTAAGATAGACGTCTCCACCGACGGCGCGGGCGGCGCGCTGGTCGGCTGGATAGAGAAATCCGGCGGCGACAGCCTGCCGCGCCTCCTCAATATCCCGGCAGGCACCGGCAGCAGTGTTCCCAGCTTTACCGGCGACTTCTCCAGCGCTACTGGCTCGGGCTTTGACTACGCCGGCAACGAGCTCGGCATGGACGTGGCTTTCTACGGCGGAAATATTTACGCCGTAGGCGGATCCGAAAGCACCGGCGGCCTGGTAATTAAATACGACAGCGCCGGCGTGATGGTTTCTTCTATCGGCCTCTCCGGCATGTACGCCATGGGCGTTGCCGTGAACGCCAACGGCGTCTACGTGGCCGCCCAGGGCGAAGGCACCGGGTTTGTTACGGCCAAGTACAGCCATGACCTCGTGGTCAGTTCCGTGGCCGTGCTGCCCGGCGATTCCAGCGCGCGTGAAATTGCGCTGGACGCGGCCGGCAATGTATATGTCATAGGCTCCAACTGGGGCGAGGGCGCAGGCAACGATTATAAAGTTGCCAAGTATGACGCCGCTCTTCAGCAGCTGGTTCCCGCGGCTACCTTTGATGCCGGCGGTTTCGACGAAGGCCGCGGCATCGCCGTGGATAACGGCTACGTCTACGTCACAGGTACGTCTTACCTCTTCGAAGGCGCTACTTCTTACGCGCTCGCCAAACTGGACGCCGACACCCTGGTTTGGGTTTCTTCCGCCGCCTTCGCCAATGCTTACGCTGAATCCCCGGCGCTCAACCGCCTGGCCGTCAACCCCGTCACACACGACGTGTACATGGCCGGCACCGTCGGCACCGAGTCTTACCGCCAGCTGGCTACTGTCCGCTATTCCGCCGACCTCAACCCGCTGGGCGCGGACGTGTTCGCCAACCAGCCCTACGGCCTCGGCACGGACGTCAAACTGGACGCGGATGGCAACGTTTACGCGCTCGGCAAGTATTATGACGGTTCCCGCGACCTCGCCTTCGTGGCCAAGTACACCCCGAACCTGGTCTTCCTCTCCAGCGCCGGCAATTCCGGTACCTTTAGCAGTTTCACCGGGTTCGCGCTCGACGTGGACCCCGCCACCGGCTACAGCTATGTGACGGGCGGGCTCAGAGATGGCAGCGTAGAGGACATGGCTACCATGCGCTTCGCCCCGATGTCCGGCGGGATGGCTCCCGCTGGCGCCTTCTCCGGTGATTTCACCACCGCCGCGGTATATTCCGGCCCTGATTACGACTACGCCACGAGCCTGGCGGTCAACCCCGCCAACGGCGACGCCTACGTCACCATTGTCTCTTCAGTGGCGGGCAATGACCAGGGGCTTGTCGTAAGGTATACGGCCTCCGGCGGCATGTCTTCTTCCGCTACGCTTACCGGCGCCAACGGCTTCTCGGTGGGCGGAGTCGCCCTCAACGCCAACGGCATTTATGTCTCCGGCGCAGCCTCCGGCGACGGCGCCCTGCTCCGCTACGACGCCGACCTGGGGCTGGTCTCTTCCACCACCCTGGCCGGAGTCTACGACCCGGGCGTGGTGCTTGACGCTTCCGATAATGTTTACCTGGTCGGCAGCGGCGCAGCCGGCTGGACCCTGGCCCGCTATGCTGCGGACCTGGCTTTCTCTTCCAGCAATACGGCTAATACCGCCCTTACTTTCGGCGCCGAAGTGCTGCAGACCCGCGTCTGGGACCTGGCGGCCGATAACGGCTATATCTACGCGGTGGGCGAAAACTGGCTCGCCAGCTCGGCCTATTACCTGACGGCCAAGTTCGACGCCGCCACGCTGGCCTTTATCTCTTCCGCCACATACGCCAACGAGTCCGGCGAACTTGAGGTTAATGCCGGCATAGCCGTAAACGCCAACACCCACGACGTCTACGTGGGCCTTACCGGAGGTACGCCCGGAGACAGGCGCACCGCTACCCTGCGCTACTCGCAGGACCTGTCCCTGCTCGGGCAGGCCCTGTACGACGGGGATTCTTTCGAAATGGGGCATGACGTCCTGGTCGCCCCCGACGGCTACGTCTATACGCTGGGCAAGAATTACAACGGGACTTTTGACCATACGATGGTGCTGAAATACAGCCCCTCCCTGGTGTTCCTCTCCCGCGCCGACAGCGTCCTGCCGGACCTTCACACTGAAGGCTCGAGCCTGGGCCTGTATCCCACTACCGGCAACTTCTACGTCGCCGGCCTCCAGAATACCGGCGGCGGCGGAGCTCAGGACCCCACCAGCGACGCGGCCACCGTGCTCCTGGCCCCGATCAGCGGCACGCTGCCCGTGGTCTATATTTCCAGCGCCGACGTTTCTCCGGCCTTCTACCTGGCCGGCCAGGAAGCGGCCGCCCTCAAGCTCGTTCCGTATACGCTTACGGGAGAGGTGGGTATTTCCGGGCTGTACATCGACGTCAATCCCGGCAGTACCTATTACAATATCGCCTCCGTCGGCCTGTACAGCGACTACAACCAGAGCGGAATCTGGGACATGGGGGACGAACTCATCTCCAGCGGCACCGTCACCGGCGCCGCGCATCTCTTCGACTTCAGCGGCCTGAACGCAGTCATCGGCACCGCGCAGGAGGCGATCTTCGTCACGCTCACCCCGGCCATCACGGCGGAGGGCAGCGATATCTCCGTGTCGGTTCCTTCTTCGGGTTCTTTCGTTACCCAGGGCGACATGGCCCAGCAGGCCATCTACCCGATAGCCGCGCAGCCCAAGCTGGTAAATTACCTGGCCGCCCTCTCCGACCTCGTCACCGACGCCGGCGCCAGCCTGGAGGCCGTAAACCTGTACTGGACGTATCCGCAGGATATCGCCTCCGGCCATTACATCATACGCTACAGCACCAACCCGGCCGACCTGACGGACCCGAATGTCTTCAACGCGAAAACCACTACCGAAGCGGTGAGCGGCGTAATCGCTAATTCCGCCGGTTTCGCTCCCCTGAGCGGCATCCCGCTCGTGACCAGCGGCCTGCGCGTATTCCCGCAGTACTTCGCCGTGTGGCTCTACAACGGCACCAGCACCTCCTCGGTCTCCAACCTGGCGCAGAACCTGTATTTCCCCGCCATGACGGCCACCGACGGCGACGCCGCGCTGAACCGCCGCCGCGGCATGTACGCCGGGTTCGAGGCGGGCGCCAAGTTCGCCCGCGTCTCCGGCGAGGCGGGCGCTTATTCCGCGCTCACCTTCAACAGCGAGAGCCTGACTTTCCTGGCGCTCAACGCGCCGGACGGTTCCACCCGTTTCTACTACGACCAGACTACGCCGCTGGCGCTTAAGGACCTGGCCGCCGACCCGGCCGGCAACGCTTACGCCCTGCTGCAGCGCGACACCGAAGTTGCCGCGGCCAAGTTCGCTCCGGACGGTTCCGTGGCGTGGAACACCGTGCTGTCGCCTTCCGCCGAAACCGCCAAGGCCATAACCTGGGGCGGCGGGGCCGTCTACATAGCCACGGAGTTCGAGAACGGTGCTAACTCCCAGGACCTGCACCTTTACAAGCGCCAGGATTCTAACGGCAACCCTGTGACGGACTTCATCTACGACACGGCCTACCTCTACGGCGCCGGTTCCTACGACGAGGTCAACAGCCTGGTCTTTGCTTCGGATACCTCCGGCGCGTATCTCTACGCCGCCGGCGTCAGCGGCACCTCCCAGATGGCGGGCACCCTGCACAAGTTCGCGGATTCCGGGGCGGTGATCTCCACCGTCTCGACCGGCAACTGGCCCGTGCGCCACAGCAACCCGTCGGGCGACTACTCCCGCGCGCTGGCCGTCAAGGCCGACCTGAACGGCAACCTGCTGGTGGCCGGTTCGGAGCAGCGCTACGACCTCAACCAGGGCGCCAATATCTGGCTCAACAAGTTCAACGCCTACGGCGCGTCCCTGTTCTCGGTCCCCGCGCGCTACAACAACCAGCAGTCCAACGGCGACGACGTCCCCTCGTCCCTGGACTTCGACCAGTTCGGCAATATCTATGCCTCCGGCTACACCGACATGTGGAACCTGGGCCAGGGGTATAATATGCTGCTGGCGAAGTTCGGCCCCGGCGGCCAGTTCCAGTCCGCCCGCGTATATGACGGCGGCGGTTACGACATGGGCATGGGCGTGATGGTTTCCACGGATAACTTCGCGCATGTGGCCGGCTCCTTCGGCGGCGACAATTACTTCGGCGTTTATTCCATGCCGATAGGCGGCGCCGTGGCTAATGTCCAGTTCTTCAACGCCATGGAAGGCCCGCATACCGGCTCCGTGGACCTGTTGTGGAATTACACCGGCCAATTGCCCGCCGGTTCCACCTATTACGTGCAGTACAGCGCCGACGCGGCGCCGGTCTGGAACAAGGCCTCAGCGCAGATCATCGCCGCCGCCGGGCCCGAGTTCGCCGGCGCGGTGCGGTCGCACCGCGTGGGCGCGCTGCCTACGCTGCGCTATCCCGGCCAGGAAGGCACGGAGAACCGCGGCAACCTGTACAAGTTCAAGGTCTGGATAACCAGCGCCGGCCTTACCACCGAGCTGCCCGAGGCGCAAACCTTCGCCAGGACGCCCAGCGCCTACGACGATACGCGCTACTTCGGGCTGGAGCGCCTGTCCTTCATGAGCGGCCTCAGCATGCCGCCCAACGCCATAACCGTGGACGGCGCCTATGTCTACCACGCCTTCTCGGGCCGCGCTGACGGCGCCAACGCCGGCTTCGGCCTGCGCAAGTACAATACGGGCCAGTACCTGGAGTGGACCAAGTTCTTCAACCACAGGGACGACCGCTCCTACCAGGTAGGGACCTCTACCAGGGACGCCGCCGGCAACTTCTACATAGTCGGCACCCAGTACCCGTATAACAACATCGTTACCGGCCCCGAGATCATGGTGGCCGGCAAGGACAGCTGGATAGCCAAGCTGAACCCGGCCGGCGACCTGGTCTGGTCTTACGCTTACGATGTCTCGGGCCTCGGCACCATGGACGAGCTCTACGGCGCGGCCGTGGAGGGGGATTACCTCTACGTGGCCGGCGCGTCTTCAACTTCCGCCAACGGCATGGCCGTCCTGGCCATGAAGTACGACCTCAGGCCGTCTACCGGTCCCTCTCAGGTGTGGTCTTACACCCTGAACGGCTCCGTCCTGGGCGACGACTTCGGCTACGGCGTGGCCGTGGGAACCGGCGCGGTCTACTTCTCCGGCACCCTGCAGAATGCCACTAAGGACGCCATCGTTATAGCGCTCAATAAAACCGACGGCTCTTTGGCCGGCGCCCCCATACAGTTAAATGACCCCGCCCTGAATGAAGAGGCTTACGCCCTGGCTATAACTACCACTACCCCGCCTTACCTGTACCTGGGCGGCTCCGTGGGCGGCTTGGGCGGCAGCGCGTACGAGGACGGAGCGCTGTTCAAGTACACCCTGGCCGGGGTCCATGAATGGACCCAGACTTTTGACGGCAAGGATGGCCTT
The DNA here is from genome assembly GCA_001799895.1 of Elusimicrobia bacterium GWD2_63_28. Classification (GTDB taxonomy): domain Bacteria; phylum Elusimicrobiota; class Elusimicrobia; order Elusimicrobiales; family UBA9959; genus UBA9959. The sequence continues at coordinate 26,842 of MGUI01000031.1, read as the reverse complement.
AACGACGAGTTCTACGCCCTGGAAGCCAACGGCTCCGGAGTGATCGTGGCCGGTTACACGCAGACAGGCCCCGAGGGCAAAAACAGCATCTTCCGCAAATACACCCACGAAGGCCAGGTGGCCTGGACCCGCGGCTTCAACCTGGTGGACGACGGCGATCCCTATACCACCAATCCCGGCGACGACGAGGTCTATGGCCTGGCGCTGGGCGGCGACGGGCGCGTGTACGCGGCCGTGGCGCTGTGGGGGAATAACCCCGGCTTCTACTACTTCCCCGAGCCCAACTTCGGAGTGACCGCCCAGCCCGGCTACGTGCCGAGCTCGGTGCGGCTGCAGTGGATGAGCCGCATGAACCTGCAGGCGGGTTCCGCCTTCCTCGTGCAGTACTCCACCTTCAGCGGCGTGGCCTGGAGCTCCGCCGCCGCTCAGGTGCGCCTGGTGACCGACTACGACATCTACGAAGGCATGAGCGTGGACCGCTCCGTGTTCGGCCTGAATACCGGCCGCGACATGGCCGGGACGCCGCTGGGCCCGCTGTATTACTTCAAGATCTGGGCCGAGCCTTACATGCAGGCGCTGATCGCGTCTGCGCCGCCCGCCGGCGGCGCTGCCCCTGCGCCTGTAAAGGCCGGGGCCTTGCCCGCCGAGCTGGTTTCCGACGTGCCCGCTGCGGCCCGCGCGGCCGACGGCTGGGCCTTTGAGACCATGGCCATGTACCCCAACGAGGCCAAGCTCTTCGTTATGGGTACCGGTCAGCAGTTCTCCGGGGAGAAGGAATTCCCCGGCATAGCCCGCGACGGCCTGGGCAATATCTACACGCTGGCCAACACCGACTGGAACGGCAGCGGCGGCTTCGCGCTGAAGAAGTTCAACTCCGCCTTCATGCCGCTGCTGACCAGGTATTACTCGCCCGGCGAATGGTACCAGGTGAAAGCCAACAGGATGGCCGTGGACGCTTCCGGCCTGTACCTGACCGGCTACGAATGGAACACTTCCGGCTCCACCGGCAAAGACCTGTTCGTCATGAAGGTTGACGCCGACGGCGTGGCCTGGAAGTCTACCTTCAACCTGGCGGACGGCGACGACGTTGGCTACGGCGTAGCGCTCGACCGCTTTAATAACGTCTATGTGGCCGGCGCCGCTTTTAACGGCACCAGCAGCGACGCCCTTGTGGCCAAGTTCAGCCCCGCCGGCGTGCTGCTGTCTACCGTCACTTACGACGGTTCCGCCGGCGGCGCCGACGCCGCCTACGGCATAGCCGTGGAAGGGCTCAATGTTTACGCGGCCGGAACCTCTGAGGAGACGGGCAAGGCCTCGCAGCTCTGGGCCGGCCGCTTCCTGTCCTTAGGCCTCTCCCAGATCTCCGTCATCAACGACGGTCTGGACGATGCCGGGGCTTACTCCGAGTCCGCCTATGACGTGGCCGTGGACAGCCTGGGCTACGTTTATATCGCCGGCCAGACCTATGATGGCGAGGGGTCGGTGGACGCCATACTCTACAAGAGCTCCGCCAACTTCGTCGCCGCCTGGGCCGAGCCCGCGGAATACGGCAGCCAGGCCAACGGCGTGGACGCCGCGCACGGCATAGCCATAGGCCCCGCCGGGTCGGTCTACCTGGCCGGCTACAGCGAGCGCTACGACATCAACCAGGACAAGAACCTGTGGCTGCGCCGCTACGCGCCCGACGGCACGCAGCTGGGCGAGCAGGAGTTCCACGCCAACGCCATAACGGGGCCCAATATCTACGACTACGGCCCCAGCGCGGACGAAGGTTACTCCATGGTGGTGGACCCCGCCGGCTATATCTCGGTGAGCGGCAGGTTCTCCGGCCTGAGCGGCGTTTACCGCTACAAGCAGGTAAGCACCCTGGTCGTTAACCCGAGGCTGACGGTCAACGTGTCCAGCGCCGCGGCCGGCACGCCCTTCCCGGGCGTGGCCGTGACGCTGATCCCGTTCTCCGCCACCGGAGGCATAGACGTGCTGGGCTCTTCCTCCTCGGTAACTAACGCGGCCGGCACGGTGTCCTTCCAGGTGCCCGCGGGCAAGCAGTACTTCATCGCGCTGGACAAGCAGGGGTATAACCCCAGCATCAAGGACCAGCAGATGGACCCGTACGGCAACTTCTTCGTGCAGCTCAACGCCGACGTTACGAAGAACTATACGCTGTCGCCGCGGCCCGCCGCGACCCCGTACTACCCGGTGACCGTGATGGTCTCTTCCGCCGCCCAGAACGACTACCTGGTGGCCGAGGTCTTCTTCACGCAGACCGGCGAAAAGGCCGCCTATGGCATAGGCCGGGTGCCCGCCGGGGTTACCGCCACCACGATGACGATAACCAACCTGCCGCCCGCCGCGGCCGGGGCCTACACGCTGGGCATAACCATACCCAACCGCGGCCTGGCCAAGAGCGCGGTCATGAGCTATGTGTTCCCGGCCACCGCCACCTACAGCGTCAGCATGTCCACCCTGGCCGGCGCCGTGGCCACCACCGGCGGCTTCGACGTGGGAGCTTCCACCACCCCGCCGTCCGTAGAGGGCGTGGTCAAGAACTTCCGCACCTGGGCGCCCATCGAGCAGGTCCGCGTCAGGCTGTACAACCGCCAGGAGCCCTGCTCCGGCGGCATGTGCGAGTACAACTCGTTCGAGACGCTTACGGACGTGAACGGCAAGTTCTCGTTCTATAACGTGACCAGCACCGCCGCGGTGTACAACATCATCGCGCAGAAGGCGGGCTACAAGCGCGCCGGCTTCGCCGACGTGAGCGTCACCACGGCCAGCGTCCAGACCGCGTACCGCGAGTTCCAGCTGCAGGAAGCCACCTACACGCTGCGCGGCTACATCCGCTACCGCGACGTGCCGGTGCCCAACGCCGAGGTTATGGTGTGGGGCGACTACGACTGGTACGGCGGCTCGGACAGCTATAAGAACGGCTACGGCATGGATACCGACGCCAGGACCAGGACGGCGGCCGACGGCTCGTTCGTGTTCAGCACCGCCACCGCCAATGGCCTGCCGGACGGCCAGGTGCGCATGAACGCGGCCTTCTTCGGCAACTGGATGGACCTCAACGAGGGCAATACCAAGGACTTCACCCAGCGCGACGCCGACGACGTGCGCATAGTCATCTCGAGCGCGGGCGCCACCGGCGTCCCGAACTCCAACTGCGCGAAGGGCCGCGCCTGGAAGCTGAACGCCCAGACGGGCGCCTGCCAGAGCCTGGCCTCGGGAGAGATCAGCTTCAACATCATGCCCCCGTCGCAGAACGACTACGCCGTCATGAGCGGCTCGGTGACCTTCGTCACCTCGTTCACCGTGACCACGGCCAACCCGCTGATCATCAGCACCATGGCGCCTATCACCGTGATGGCGCAGCAGGAGTGCAGCGGCGACTGCAGCGGCAACATGTCCATGGGCTTCGCCGTCATCAGCGGGACCTACACCGTGAATTACGCCACGTACAGCATCACGCTGTCCACCGGCGTGAGCTACTACACGCGCGTCACCTCCAACGAATGGGGCGAAGTCAGCTCGTTCAAAGACAGGGCCGACTTCCGTTCCACCATGACCACCTCGGTCAGGATGAACTTCGTGGTGACCAAGGCCGGCAGGCTGACCGGCGTGGTGAAGATGCCCGACGGCTCCAACTACAAGCCCAACTACACCCAGGACCAGGCGCTCTACCACCGCATGGACATCAACGTAAGCGGCCAGAACGTCAGCGTAAGCGAGGGCTGGAACGTCGACGACTACGGCGCCTTCGAGTTCCCGAACCTGGCGCCCGGCCTGTATACCATCACCATGCGCCCGCAGGGCCAGGGTTTCCGCTGGGCGGCCCCGGTCGTGAGGGACATAGCGGTGGTGGCCGGCAAGACCACGCAGGTTACGCTGAAGCTGGAGAACGGCCTGTACGTGCAGCCGCAGATCATAGGCCTGCCGGACATCTCCACGCCCACCTGGCATTACGTGATGCTCCCCGTGCCCACCGGCACCGAAATGAACCAGACCAAGATCACCGATATGTTCTTCGGGGAGGATATCTTCGCCTTCGACTACAGCACGACCACGCAGACCTGGGACAAGAAGATCATGCAGGTGGGCCAGTACGACTTCTACCTGATGATGGTCGCCCGCTACTCGCCGGAAGGCGGCGGCAGCGATCCGATCAGCTTCGACCAGTTCAGCAACTTCATCGGCAAGGTGAAGGCCTACAACGTGCAGCGCAACGACTCTACGCCCAACCTGGGCACCGAGTTCCAGCCGCTGCCGGTCAACGTGCTGGGCTCGCTGGGCCAGGACACGTTCGAAGGTACCATAGCCGGCGAGCGGCTCTATACCGACGCCGACCTGGACCGCATCTTCTCCAACATGGAAGAGCTGTTCCCCGTGATCCCCTCCGTGATGATCTACGACGCGGCGGGCGACCTGCGCGGCTATACCGCCGGCATGCCCTCCGAGGGGGACTTCCCCGCGTTCTGGGCCGCCCTCGGCCTGAAAGACAAGGTCCAGATGCGGGACTACTTCGAGGCTAACCTGGGCAGGTTCATGGTGCCCGGCCTGCCGCCCGGGCGCTACACGGTGGTCTTCAACAACCCCAACTACCCGCCCGTGGCCAAGGAGATAGACATCCCGCTGGCCGCCGCCTATCCGTTCGACTTCGACGAGCAGAACATACGCGTCGGGACGGTGCACGGCACGGTCAGGAGCACGGCGCCTGTTTCCGGGGCTTACCCCGCGCTGGACAACGCCGTGGTCTACCTCAGGCACAAGACCGTGGAGAAGTTCACCGAGACGGCCGCCGACGGCTCGTTCAGGTTCGAGAACCTGCCCGCCGGCATCTACCGGCTGGAGGTCACGCGCGAAGGCTTCGTGAAAGCCGGCGAGAAGACCTCGCTGGCCGGCGACGACTCGTCGCGCCTGGACTTCTACCTGACCCCGTCGCAGACCAGCATGACGGGCAAGGTGTACCTCGGCAAGTTCCCGGCGCCGCTGACCAAGTCCGGAGTGAAGGTGGTCGCCTACGACGAAACCTTCAACGTGGAACACCCGACCGAGTACCTGCCGAAGATCGAGGCCACCACCAACGACTCCGGCGAATACGAACTGCCGGGCGTGGTGCCGGGGCATAACTACAAGGTCACCGCCTTCTTCGGCGGCAAGCAGCCGGCCATGCTGGACGTCTCCAGCGAGACCGTGACCGAGGGCGTCACCTACCTGCCCGACATCGTGCTGCGCGACGTGCCGCCGCAGATAGTGGTAAAGGTGCGCCGGTCGCCGGACTCCGTCAATAAGGCGGACGTGACCATCAAGTCGCCCAAGGCGCTGGTGACCACGCCGGTCTGCAAGGTGAACCCCGGCGAGGTGTATGTAACTACCTCCGCGGTCAGCCTCGCGCTGGTGCCGGGCCCGAACAATACGTACCAGGGCCAGTTCATCATCTCGATGCACCAGCCTTTCTACAACGTCTACGTCGCGGCCGGCGACGGCTCGAACAGGATGGAGAAATCCGTCACGTTCAGCCCGAACAACCAGGCCAAGACCGAGCAGTACATCCAGGACGAGGCCATACAGGGCGGCGAGGTGCAGATGGACAAGGAGTCGGAGGAGTATTCCGGCATAGAGCTGGATACCGGCGGCCTGGCCTACTCCACCTACAGCGCCACGGCCAGCTCCGACTTCGGCAACCTGGTGGGCGGCTTCTTCAGCGCCCTGCCTTCGGTGCGCACCGTCAAGACGGCCAAGGGCGACCTCAGCCTGACGCAGGCCATAACCGACCTGATGGCTTCGGAGATCTATAACATGGAGCTCCAGAACGCCTCGGCCAACAAGGCCTTCACGCTGACGCTGAAGTACGACAAGGACAAGGCGGTGGACAACGCCAACCTGCGCATCTACCAGTACGACGAAACCACCGACAGCTGGAACGAGGTGCCGGGCAACTACACCACCGACCCGATGCTGGGCGTGCTCTCCGTGGGCGTGGCCAGCCTGTCCAACGCCAGCGCCGGCGCCAGCGCGGCCTCCACTCCGCTCGGGCGCAAGCGCATGGGCATGAGCGCCGTGGTCAACGGCCGCTATGTGCCTTCCGCGACCAGCTCGTCCTCGAGCGGGCGCTTCGCGGTGTTCACGGCGCGGCCGGCGCCCAGCGTGCCTTACGCCTCCGCGGACTACGAAGTGGCGAACCTGCCGAATCCGTTCAACCTGAAGGACAAGACCGTGACCAATATCGAGGGCACGGCCGCCTTCAGCGGGGCCAACTCGTACACCACGCGCGGCACGCTGATAAAGTACCACCTGCCGACCGGCAAGTCGGGCAGCGTGAAGTTCGTGATCTACAACCTGGCCGGCGAGAAGGTGCGCACCATCAGCGACGGCGTGCGCGCCGGCGGCCAGATGTACTACTCGGAGTGGGACGGCAAGAACGACACCAACCAGGACGTGGCCTCGGGCGTCTACTTCATGCTGACCTACGTGGGCGGCGAGAAGCTGGGCACCAAGGCCCACAAGCTGGCGGTAATAAAGTAAAGGGAAACCGGGCCATGGCCGCGAGCCATGGCCCGGGTAAACCCCGCGGATTTAAGGTCAGCGTTCGGATACCAGAGGTAACTTTATGAGAAAAGCAATTTTAACTCTACTGCTCGGGGCCCTGCCGGCGGCGGCCTACGCCTCCGGAGCGGGCACCACGGCGGCGCCTTTCCTGAAGGCGGCCATGAGCCCGCGGGCCGTGGCCATGGGCGGGGCTTTCAGCGCCCTGGCCGACGACTCGGGCGCGGTCTTCGTGAACCCGGCCGGCCTGGTGCAGTTCGACGCGCAGGAAGCGGCGCTGGACTTCAGCACCTACCTGCAGGACGCCAAGATGGGGAACATCTCCTTCGCCGGGAACATGAAGGACAAGCGCATCGGCCTCGGCGTGACCTTTATGACGGTGGACGGCATAGAGCGCCGCGGCCTGGCCGATACCACGGGCGTCATCCCGCAGAGCGGCAGCTTCGAGTCCAGCGACATGGCCGTCACCCTGGCTTTCGCCAAGAAGGACTTCTCGCCCGAGCTGCTGCCCAACCTCGACGGCGGCTTCGCCTTCAAGTTCATCCGCTCTTCCATCGACGACGAGAGCGCCTTCGCCGTGGCCGTGGACGCGGGCGCCATCTACAAGGCCTCCGACAAGATCAAGTTCTCGCTGGTCCTGCAGAACCTGGGCACCAAGATGACGTTCGTCGACGAGTCGGACCCGCTGCCCATCAACCTGCGGGCCGGCGGCCTTTACGCCGTCTCCGACCGCCTGAAGGTGGTGGCCGAGATGAACGGCTACTTCCAGGACGAGAAATTCTACCCGTCCATGGGCGCCGAGTACTGGTTCCGCGACGCGCTGGCGCTGCGCGGCGGCTACAAGTTCGGCTACGACACCTCCAACCTGGGCGCGGAGGTGGGCCTCAGCCTCGGGTTCGGCGTGAAGGTGCAGGGGCTCGGCGTGGATTACGCCTTCCTGCCTTTCGGCGACCTCGGCAACATACACCGCTTCGGCGTCTGGATGCAGTTCTAATCTTAGCCCCGGAATGAAAAAGAGCCGCTCTGAGAGCGGCTCTTTTTTTGCGCCCGGCGGCGCCTATCTTATGAAATCCTCGTTCGGCCAGTCGCCGGGAGTGCCCTGCACCGAGGCCAGGCGGGGATCCTCGTTGGAGGCCGACCGCATCTTCTGGAAGGATTCTTTCAGCTCCGTCAGCGAGACGTCCGATTTCTTTATCTTCATCAGCACCAGCCAGCCCGCCCCGCCGGTGGCCAGCGCTACCGGCAGCACGTAGATCCAGGCGTGGGCGTTGAGCTGGAAGATGAGCACCGCGCAGAGGAAGGTCCAGAAAGAGACGGCGGCGCTCATGCCCGTCAGCACGTAGCCCACTATGATATTATGCTCCTCGCTGCGGGAGAGGGAGAGTATGATGGCCAGCAGCGCTATGTTGATCAGCGTGAGGTACAGGGCGCGCGTCACCCAGTTCTTCCAGCGGTGCTTGGAGATGAGGACCGTGCCGTAATAGGGGTGGTTGACTATTTCCGCGTCCTCGTAAGTGGTCTCGGCCATGGACTGCTTCACTTTCTTCGACTGTTCCGCGCCCGGGTCGTAGTCGAAGGACTGCTCTTCGGGGCGCGACCCCATCTGCGCCGCCGCCGGGGCGGGGCACAGGGCGGGCGCCAGGGCCAGCGCGGCCAGGAGCAGGAGTTTATTCACCGTCATCGTCCATCTCCGGCACGGCCATCGAGGGCCCCTGTTCGAGGCGGTAGTACTGGGTGTTGCCTATCCGCAGCTTGGAGGGGGTGTACTGCACCTCGCGGAGCTTGCGGCGCTCTCCCTCGGGGGTGAGGTTGGTGTTGATCGTGATGTTCTGGCGCACGGTTATGCGGTCGGTGAAATGCCAGTAGGAGGAGACGAAGCCGCCTATGCAGCAGGCTATGATCACCCCGCCCAGGAAGTAATTTTCCCTGTCCTTGCGTATCCAGAACCTGCGGTCGCTCACTTTATCTCCTCGGGGGTCAGACGAATTCTCGAAAAACGGCGTTGGAAACGTAGAGCCGGTCTTCCCTGATGCGCAGCCGGCCGCCCGTTCTCTCAACCAGGCCGGCCGCCAGCAGGCGGCCTATCTCCTGTCCAAATTCTATAAATATATCCTCCGGCAGTTCAATTCCGGCGGTTTTGCGCAGCCCCAGCATTATTTTTTCGGCCCTCTTCGCGCGCCCTTCCAGTTTTTCGCGGTATTGCTCCGGCACAGGCCGGCCGGACAGCGCCGCCTCTGTATAGTCTTCCATGGAGGCGGTGTTGGCCCTGCGCTCGCCGTCCAGGTAGGAGGCCGCCCCGGAGCCCAGGCCCAGGTACTCGCCCTGCTCCCAGTAGTTCAAATTGTGCCGGGCTTCCCTGCCGGGCCTGGCGAAGTTGGAGATCTCATAGCGCCGCAGCCCCGCCGCCGCCAGCCTGGCGGCCGCGGCCTCGTACATGCCGGCGGCGGCCTCCGGCTCCTCTTTCACGCCGGCGGCGTGGAAGGGGGTGCCCTCGTGTACTTCCAGCGCGTAAAGGGAGACATGCTCCGGCTCCAGCCCCAGCAGCCAGTCCAGCGACTCATCGAAATCTTTCTGCGACTGTTCCGGCAGGCCGCACATCAGGTCGGCGCTGATATTGCCGAACCCGGCCGCCCGCAGGTTCTTGAAGGCCCTGAGGAAATCCCCCGGCATGGCTATCCGGCCCAGCCGCTTTAGCAGCCGGTCCTGCGCGGCCTGCAGGCCCAGGCTGATCCGGCTGATGCCGGCCTCCTTCAGCAGGGCGGCCTTCTCTGCGTCGAGGCTTTCCGGGTTGGCCTCGAAGGTGCTCTCGGCCAGGCCCGCCGCGGGGCCGGTAAGCTTCTCTAGCGTCGTGAAAAGCGCCCCGAGCTGCGCCGGGGAGAGCAGGCTGGGCGTGCCGCCGCCCACATAGAGCGTTTTAAAAGTCCCTCGCAGCCCCTGGTACAGCGCGGCCTCGGCGTCCAGGGCTTTCAGATAACCGTCGATAAGGCCTTCGCGCCCCGCGGAGGAGGGGAAATCGCAGTAGCCGCACCGGGCCCTGCAGAAAGGTATATGTATATACAGGCCGCGCATAAGTATGACCGCCGAAAAAGAAAGGGCGGCCGGGCCGCCCTTTCAGCCGGAATTGCCCGGTACTAGTTCTGCGTCTTCTTCATGAACAGGTTGATCATGTCTATCGGTATCGGGAAGATGGTGGTCGAATTCCTCTCCGTGGCGATCTCGGTGAGCGTCTGCAGGTAGCGCAGCTGTATGGCCGCCGGCTGGCTGCCGATGATGGCGGCGGCGTCGGCCAGCTTCTGCGAGGCCTGGAATTCGCCTTCCGCGTGGATGATCTTGGCGCGGCGCTCGCGCTCGGCCTCGGCCTGGCGGGCGATGGCGCGCTGCATCTCCTGCGGCAGGTCCACGTTCTTCACCTCGACGCTGGATACCTTGATGCCCCAGGGCTCGGTGTGCTGGTCGAGGATCTCCTGCAGGTTCTTGTTGATCTTGTCGCGCTGGGCGAGCAGGTCGTCGAGCTCCTGCTGGCCGAGCACGCTGCGCAGCGTGGTCTGGGCGAGCTGGGAGGTCGCGTACATGAAGTTCTCGACGTTGAGAATGGCGGACTGCGGGTTCACGACGCGGAAGTAGACCACGGCGTTTACCTTCACGGAGATGTTGTCGCGCGTGATGATGTCCTGCGGCGGCACGTCCATGACGACGACGCGGGTGCTGATGCGGAACATCTGCTGCACGCCGGGGATCAGGATGATCAGCCCGGGGCCTTTCACTCCGGTGAAGCGGCCCAGCGTCAGCGTGACGCCGCGCTCGTATTCGTTGAGCACCTTGATGCTGGCGAACAGTATTACTATGACGATTATTATTAAGGGCGCTAAAGCCATTGAGAACCTCCGATTAACCCGTTTTTGTCCTGCTTGGGAAAGTCTACAAAAGATAAGGCCCCGAGGCAACGGCGCCGGGCGGCGGCCTTATCCGTCGTAAAATATAGTATTATATTGGCGAGGTCTTTAAGCTTTATGAGCAAGAGAAGGTTAGCCCGGGAAAATTGCCTGCAGTCCCTCTACAGTTCCGACATCGCCGGGCTGGAGACGGCCTCCGTGCTGGCCAGCTTCCAGATGGAGGAGTTCTCCCTGGAGGAAAAAGTTTTCGATTTCTACAAGTCCCTCTACCTCTCCACGGTGGACAACCGCCAGAAGATAGACGAGATAATCCGCAAGACCAGCCGCAACTGGGAGATGGAGCGTATGCCGGCAATCGACCGCTCCATCCTGCGCATGGCGGTCTGCGAGATGATGATCCTTTCCTCCGCCCCGGTGGCCGTCATCATAGACGAAGCCATAGAGCTGGCCAAGAAATACTCCACCGAAAAATCGGGCAAGTTCGTCAACGGCGTGCTCGACAGCATAGCCAGGCAAAACAACCTTGTAAAATGACCCCCTCCCCTAAAGAGGAGCTAGAGGCGCTCAGGGCCGAGATCAGGCGGCACGAGCGCCTTTATTACGGCAATGACGCCCCGGAGATATCCGACGGCGAGTTTGACGCGCTGATGAACCGCCTCAAGGCGCTGGAGGCCGCCCACCCGGAGCTGGCCTCGGAAGACTCGCCCACCCGCCGCGTGGGCGGGGAGCGCTCCAATACCTTCGCGCCCGTGCCGCACCGCATCCCCATGCTCTCGCTCGACAACTGCTACTCTCCGGAGGAGTTCCTGGAGTGGCACGCCCGCGTCAGGAAGGGCCTGAAGGACGAACCCTTCGAGATGATCGTGGAGGCCAAGATCGACGGCCTCTCCTGCTCGATAGAGTACGAGAAGGGCAAGCTGGCCCGGGCCTCCACCCGCGGCGACGGCGAGACGGGCGAGGATGTGACCTTGAACGTGCGCACCATCCGCTCGGTTCCGCTCAGGCTGGACCTCTCCAGGCCGCCGGCCGTCTTCGAGGCCCGCGGCGAGGTCTACATGGACAAGAAGGATTTCGAGCTGCTGCGCGAGGGCGCCCTGGCCGCCGGCGAGGAACCTTTCGTAAACCCGCGCAACGCCGCGGCCGGCTCGCTGCGCCAGAAGGACCCCGGGGTCACCGCAGCCCGCCGCCTGCGGTTCATCGTCCATTCCTACGGCTACCTGGAAGGCCTGGCGGAGCCCGTCTCCCACTGGGAGTACCTCAACATCTGCCGCGGGCTCGGCTACAATATCTCCACGCTGGGCAACCGGCCCTGCCGCACGGCCGAAGAAGTGCTGGCCCTTTACGCCGAATACGCCGAAAAGCGGTTCTCCCTGCCCTACGAGATAGACGGCCTGGTGATCAAGGTGGACTCCTTCCGCCAGCGCAGCGTCCTCGGCTTCACCTCCAAGAGCCCGCGCTGGGCCATAGCCTTCAAGTACCCGGCCCAGCAGGCCACCACCACCGTGAAGGCGGTCTCCTTTTCCGTCGGGCGCACGGGCGCCATCACGCCGGTGGCGGAGCTGGAGCCCGTGAAATGCGGCGGCGTCACCATCTCCAGCGCCACGCTGCACAATTTCGACGAGATAGCCCGCCTCGGCCTGAAGGTAGGGGACAAGGTGGTCATAGAGCGCGCCGGCGAGGTCATCCCCAAGGTGGTCAAGGTGGCGGGGGGGGCGCGCAGCGGCGCGGAAACAGAAATAGAGCCCCCGAAGGCCTGCCCCTCCTGCGGCGGTGAGCTCTTCAGGGACGAGGAGGAGGTGGCCCTGCGCTGCGTCAACCCTTCCTGCCCGGTGCAGTTCAAGCGCGCGCTGCTGCACTTCGCCTCCCGCGACGCCATGAACATAGAAGGCTTCGGCGTCTCTTCCGTCGAGCAGCTGGCGGACAAAGGGCTCGTGAAGGGCTTTCCGGACATCTACCGCCTGAAAAAAGAAGACCTGCTCGGCCTGGAACTTTTCAAGGATAAAAAAGCGGACAACCTGCTGGCGCAGATCCGCAAGAGCAAGGAGCAGCCGCTCTCCCGCCTGATCTACGCGCTGGGCATCCGCCACATCGGCGAGAAGAACGCCCGCACGCTGGCGCAGCATTTCAGGACCATGGAGGCCTTCATGGCCGCCGGCCCGGAAGAGCTGGCGCGAATCGGCGACATCGGCCCGGTGATAGCCGAGGCCGTGGCTGAATTTTTCAAGTCAGAGGCCACCCGCGCCATGGTGAAGGAACTGGGCGCCCTGGGGCTGCGCCAGGACGAGCCTGAGCGCAAGGCGGGCGGCGCGCTGGAAGGCAAGACCTTCGTCTTTACCGGCGAGCTCAAAGCCCTGACCCGCGGCGAAGCGCAGGAGAAAGTCCGCTCGCTGGGGGGTAAGGAATCCTCCGGCGTTTCGGCCAAGACCTCCTACGTGGTGGCCGGCTCGGACCCGGGTTCCAAGTATGAAAAAGCGAAAAAGCTCGGCGTAACCATACTTACCGAAGAAGAATTTCTTAAACTCGTAAGCTGACGCCCGGCCGCCCTCTCCGGGCGCCGGCAAGGGGAAAACCATGACACGCTGCCTGACGCTGGCCCTGCTGCTCGCCGCCTCCTCAACCGCCATTGCGGCTGAACAGTCTTACCTCGCCGGAGTTCCGCCTAAAACGGCCAAGCTCAACGAGGTGGTAAGCTTCAAGCCTGCCGGGGATTGGCATTTCAACCTTAACGCGCCGCAGGATTGCGGTTCCGGCCCGGCCCTTGACGTAAAGCCGCTCGCCCTTAAATGCCAGTTCTCCTCCGGAGGGGAGCAGCTGGTGCTGCTGAATATCTGCGACAAGAGCGGCAAAACCTGCGTTACCGAGGAATTCACGGTAAAGGTGCAGGGGCGCCCGGCCGCCAAACGAGCTCTGCCCGCGGAGGCTGCGTCGGGCCCCGGCCTGGAGGGCTTCCTGCTCAACGCGCCGGCGGCGGCGCTGGCGCAGGCGAAAAAAGAGAAGAAGCTGCTGTTCATCGATTTTTTCGGCAAGTGGTGCCCGCCCTGCCGCCTGATGGAGGACACTGTTCTGGAGAAGCCGGAGTTTCTGGAGGCCAGCTCAGGTATGGTGCGCGTCGGCCTGGATATAGACCTGCCGCTGGCGCGGGAATGGCTGGCGCATTTCAAGGTGCGCAGCTATCCCACCTACCTGGTGGCCGATACCCAACTGCGGGAGATAGGCCGCCAGGCCGGCTCGCAGGACCTGCTGCCTTTCGTGACCTGGGTTAAGAAACAGCAGTCCTGGAAGTCTTCTCCGCTGGCCGCCGCCAAGGCTTCCGCCTCCTCTCTCGACGAGGCCGGCCGGCTGCGGGTGGCGGAAGCTTATCTCTCGGAGGAGAAGTGGGCAGAGGCCGCCGCGCTGCTGAAAGGGATCCCTTCCAGGTACGCCGCCTATCTGGCCGCCTACGCGGAATTCAAAAAGCGGGCGGCGGCGGGGGAGAAAGACCTGGCCTCCCTTTACAAGGGCCTTATCGAGCGTTTCGACGGGCGCGACGGGCAGGACGCCATGGGCTCGGTGCCGGACTGGGTAGCCGAACTGCACAAACTGGACCCTGACGCGGCCAAGCCCTATCTGGACGATCTCGACGGGCTGGCTGCGCGCCTTGCAGCTTCAAAGGAGGCCGCCGCCGAGGGCGTTGCCGGGCCGTCCATTCCCCTGACGCTGGCCTACGCCCTGCATAAAGCCGGCTTGGGCGAGCGGGCCAAAGAGTATTTTCTTAAAACAGCGGCGGCTTACGGGGCGCTCGCTGAAGGAGCCGGCAGCCCGGAGCGGGCCAAAGGCCTGCGCATGATGCAGTGCCGCTACCTGGGCCAGGTGGAAAAGTACGAGGAGATGGCCGCTATCTACGCCGGGCTCGTGGAGAAATTTCCGTCGGAATACGCCTTCCACCGCAGCTACGCTTCCGTTCTCCTGAAGCTTGGGAAACACCAGGAAGCCCTGAACGAGGCCGTGCTGGCCGCCGGCCTTTCCTACGGCGACATCCGCCTGCAGATCCTGCGCCTCAAGGCCGAAATAGAATTGGCGCGCAAGGACAAGGCCGCCGCCGTCAAGACTTTGCGGGAGGCGCTGGCCGAGGCCGATCTGCCCAAGGACCGGACGCTCGGCACCCACGGCGCCTACAGGGGCCTGAAGGATTACCTGGCGAAGGTGGAAGCCTCCAACTGAGCCCGCCATGGACAAGACGGCCTATATCAGCGTTTACGATAAAACCGGCGTGGAAGAGTTCGCGCGCGGTCTGGAGGAGCTCGGCTTCGGGATCTACGCCTCCGGTTCCACCTATAAACTGCTGAAAGAAGCGGGGGTGGACGCCGAGGAGGTGCGCTATTCGCCGCCGGTGCCGTCCGCCGTGCTGAAGGCGCTGTCGGGGCGCTTCCCGGCGGTCAGCGAAAATGGCGTGGAGCTGCCGCGCTTCTACGTGGTGGCGGCCAACCTCTACCCCATAGCCAGCATCGTGGGCCAGGAGGAGTTCGCCATAGAGGAACTTTCCAATTACCTGGACCAGTCCAATTCCGCCGTGCTGCGCGCCGCCGCGCGCGATTTTACCAGCGTCATCACCGTCGCCAGCCCCGTGGACTACGGGCCCGTGCTGCGCGCGCTGAAAGAGGCCGGCGGGCTGGAGCCGGAGATCAAGCGGCAGCTGGCCGCTAAAGCCTGGCAGTGCCTGGCCGCCTACGACGCCACCGTGGCCCAGTATCTCTCCGAGACCGGCAGCCTGCTGGGCGACGAGGTGGTGCTAAGCCTGCGCAAGGTGGCCGACCTGGACTACGGCGAGAACCGGCACCAGCGGGCGGCTTTCTACGCGCTGAGCGGGGCCCGCCCGCGCGGCCTCAACGCCGCCCGGATACTTTCGGGGCCGGGGCTGAATTTCAACCATTACCTGGACCTGGACACGGCTTTCGAGCTGGCCCTGGAATTCGAGGAGCCGGTCTGCATGATAGCCAAGCACGACAGGCCGGCCGGAGTCTGCGCGGCCGGCACGCAGGCCGAGAGCCTGCGCGGCGCTCTGCGGAGCGACCCCGCCGGCGCCGTGGGGGGCACGGCGGCGTTCAACCGGCAGGTGGAGGCTGATACGGCCTCCGCGCTGGCTGAAACTTTCATAGAGAGCGTCATCGCCCCGGGCTACAGCCCGGAGGCGCTGAAGATACTCAAGTCCAAGGAGGGCCTGCGCGCCGTGGCGCTGCCGGCGCCGGTGCTGTCGCCTTACGAGGTGAATCTGCGCTCGGTTTCCGGCGGGGTGCTTATAGAGGCCAAGGACAACCGGCTCTTTTCTTCCGAGCCCGCCTGCGTGACCAGGCGCAAGCCTTCCGAGGCTGAAATGCTTTCGCTGGCGCTGGCCTGGAAGACCGTGAAGTACGCCAAGACCTACGCCGTGGCGCTGGCCGAGGGCCGCGCCGTCGCCGCCATCAGCGCGGCGGAGAGCTCCACTTACGACGCGGTCAGGAGCGCGGCCTGGAAAATGCGCGACAAGCGCTCCATCCTGCCGGGCGCGGGCCCGCTGGTGATGGCCGCCGACGCGGCCCTGCCGCTGAAGACGCTGCAGGCGGCCCTGGCCGCCGGGATTACGGCCGTGATACAGCCGGGCGGCTGGCAGGACGACGAGGACTGCGTCGCCCTCTGCGACTCCCGCAACGTAGCCATGCTCTTCTCCGGCATCCGCCACTTCAGACACTGATTCCCACATCCTCCCGGCATGGCCCGGCTTGCCGCTCGCTCATAAGCGTGCGCGGCGGAAGAGGGCCTGCGGTCCTCCGCCGGCCTCGAACTCGCTCCGCACACAGTGCGTCGCTCAAACAATCTCGGCCGCCGCCCTAATGATAGGCGGTCCGCTACGGACCTTGGCCCTGCGCACTAAAATCGCTCACGGCAAGCCGGGCCATGCCGGCCGCCCTTATCAGTTATTGTGCCTGAACCTGACGGAGCCTAAATTGTTATAATTTTAATTATGGAAAACACGGCTCCCAAGACTAACTTCATACGCGAGATCATAGACAAGGACATGGAGACCGGCAAGTTCGACGGCCGCGTGCACACCCGCTTTCCACCGGAGCCCAACGGCTACCTGCACATCGGCCACGCCACCTCCATCATCCTCAATTCCGGCATCGCCGCCGCCTACAAGGGCAAGTTCAACCTGCGCTTCGACGACACCAACCCGGCCAAGGAAGAGCAGGAATACGTGGATTCCATCATAGAGGACGTGAAGTGGCTGGGCGGCGATTTCGAGGACAGGCTGTTCTTCGCCTCCGACTATTTCCAGCAGATGTACGACTGGGCCATGCAGCTGGTGAAGGCCGGCAAGGCCTTCGTCTGCGACCTGAACGCCGACCAGATCCGCGAGCACCGCGGCGCCCCCGGCACCCCCGGCAAGGATAGCCCGTTCCGCAACCGCTCCATAGAAGAGAACGCCGACCTTTTCGAGCGGATGAAGAAGGGGGAATTCCCCGACGGCAGCCGCACCCTGCGCGCCAAGATAGACATGGCGCACCCCAACATCAACATGCGCGACCCGGTGATGTACCGCATCCTGCACGCCGAGCACCACCGCCAGGGCAATAAATGGTGCATCTACCCGATGTACGACTGGGCCCACGGCCTGGAGGACTCCATCGAGGGCATCACCCATTCCATCTGCACGCTGGAGTTCGAGGATCACCGCCCGCTTTACGACTGGTACCTCGACCAGCTTGGCATCTACCACCCGCAGCAGATAGAGTTCGCCCGCCGCACGCTGGGCAACACCATCACCAGCAAGCGCAAGCTGCTGGAGCTGGTGAAGGAGGGTCACGTGGAAGGCTGGGACGACCCGCGCATGCCCACGGTCTCCGGCTACCGCCGCCGCGGCTATACGGCCAGCGCCCTGCGCGCTTTCTGCGACGAGATCGGCATCACCAAGGTGCCCGGCATCTCCGACATCTGGGTGCTGGAGAACGCCCTGCGCGGCGAGCTCAACAAGACCGCCCCGCGCGCCATGGCCGTGCTCAAGCCGCTCAAGGTGGTGCTGACCAATTACCCCGAGGGCCAGACCGAAGAAATGTGCGCGGCCAATAACCCCGAGGACGAGGCCGCCGGCACGCGCAAGGTCCCTTTTACGCGCGAGCTGTATATAGAGCAGGGTGATTTCATGGAAGTGCCGCCCAAGAAGTTCTTCCGCATGACGCCCGGCCAGGAAGTGCGCCTGCGCGCCGCCTACATCGTGAAGTGCGAGAGCGTGGTGAAGGACGCCGCCGGCAATATTTCCGAGGTGCATTGCACCTACGACCCCGCCACCAGGGGCGGCGACGCGCCCGACGGCCGCAAGATCAAGGGCACCATACACTGGGTCTCGGCCAAACACGCCGTGCCCGCGAAAGTGCGCCTCTACGACGCGCTGTTCACCAAGCGCAATCCCGAAGACGTGGAAGAGGGGCATGACTACAAAGAGAGCATTAACCCGGCTTCCCTTGAGGTAATCGAGAGGGCCATGCTGGAGCCGTCTCTCGCCCAGGCGGCCCCCGGCACGCGCTGCCAGTTCGAGCGGCTGGGTTATTTCTTCGCGGACCCGAAGGACTCCAGGCCCGGCGCGCCGGTGTTCAACCGCACCGTCACGCTGAAGGACACGTGGGCCAAGCTGGATCAAAAAGCCCCGCCGGTCAAATAAAGGCGGATAAACACATGAAACGCATAAAGAACGTGGTCCTGTTCTTCAATTCCAAGCGGCGCAAGGCCATCACCTACGCGGCGGCCATAGAGCGCCGGCTGCGCGCCGCCGGGGCCAGGGTGCAGAAGGTCTGCGTCAACGACGCGGCCTGCGAGCTCAAGTCCGCCGACGCGGCCGTGGCCGTGGGCGGCGACGGCACCGTGCTGTACGCCGCGCGCCACGTTATCGGCCGCGGCCTGCCGGTACTAGGCATCAACGCCGGCGGCCTGGGCTTCCTGAGCGGCATTGAACAGAAAGAGTTTTTGAAGAGCGTCGACGCCTTCCTGGCCGGCAAGTTTTTCAAGATAAAGCGCAGCCTGCTTTCAGTCAGCGTGCTGCGCGGCGGCAAGCCCGTGTTCGGCCCGCTGCCGGCCCTTAATGACTGCGTGATGCGCAACCCCGAGGCCCGCGCCTTCCAGCTGAAGGCCTCTTTCGGCGGCCGCTTCCTGTCCGATTATTTCGGCGACGGGCTGATAGTCTCCACGCCCAGCGGCTCCACGGCCTACAGCCTGGCCGCCTCGGGCCCGATAGTGATGCCGGACCTGGAGGTCTTCCTGCTCTCGCCCATCTGCCCGCACACGCTTACCCACAGGCCCATAGTGCTGTCCGCTTCGGAGGAGCTGCAGGTGGAGGTGCAGGCCGGGCGCTACGCCCCGCAGGTGCTGTCGCTCTCTATAGACGGCCAGGAGAATTTCGGCCTTGAGCCCGGAGACACGGTGCTGGTCAGGCGGCATCCCCGCAGCTTCGAGATGCTGGCCCCGGCGAGTTTCTCCTATTTCGATATCCTGCGCCGCAAGCTGAGCTGGGGAGAAAGGTGACCTGAGCCGTGCTGAAAAAACTTTCCATCAAAAACTTCGCCGTGATAGACCGGCTGGACCTGGAGCCGGGCCCGGGGCTTAATATTTTTACCGGGGAAACCGGGGCGGGCAAGTCCATCATAATTTCAGCGCTGGGCTTTTTGCTCGGCGAGCGCTCCGGTTCCGACATCCTGCGGCCCGGGGCGGAGACAGCCGAGGTGGAGGGGGAGTTCCTGGCCGAGAATCTGCCGCCGAAGCTGGCCGAGCGCTGGGGCGTGAAGGGCGGGCTGGTGAAAATACGCCGGCAGGCCGATCCCAGGGGCCGCACCCGCGCAGCCGTGAACGGCGCGGCCGCCGCGCTGGCGCAGCTGTCCGAGCTGGGCGGCTATTTGGTGGATTTCCACGGCCAGAACGAGCACCAGAGCCTGCTGAAGCCCGAGACGCAGCGCGACCTGCTGGACCGCTACGGCAAACTGGAGAAAGAGGCCAAGGGCGTGGAGGAGGCCTGGGCCGCCGCCCGCGCGCTGGAGGAAAGCCTCAACGCCGTCTCCATGTCTGAAGACGAGCGCGGCCGCCTGCTGGACCTCTACCGCTTCCAGCTGGGCGAGATCGAGTCCGCGAATTTGAAAGAGGGCGAGGAGGAGGAGCTGGAAGCCCTCTGGCCGCGCCTGAAGAATTCCGAGAAGCTCTTTACCCTCTCCGGCGACGCCCACGGCCTTGTCGACGACGCCGCCGGGAACGCCGAGAAGGCGGTGGAGAGATTAAAGTCCCTGGCCGCCATTGATCCCCAGGCCGAGCCCCTGGCCGCCAGGCTGGCTGCCGCCGCCATCGAGCTGCGCGACCTGTCGGGGGAACTGCGTGCCTACGGCAAGGGCGTGCACTCCGACCCCGGCGAGGTGGACCGCTGCCTGTCCCGGCTTGAGAAATTCAAGACCCTGAAGAAGAAATACGGCACCGATATCCCGGCCGTGCTGGCGAAGGCAGAGGAACTGCGCTTGAAGCTCAACGGCCTCGAGGACCTGACGCTGGACCGCTCCGAGCTGGAGAAGAAGTTGGCCGCCGCCAGGGCGAAGCTGGAGAAGCTGGCCCTGGCCCTGCACGACCGGCGCGAGGCCGCCGCTAAAAAACTTTCGGCCGAGATCCTGAAAGAGGCGCAGGGGCTGGGCTTCAAGGAAGTCCGCTTCGCCGTGGACGCCGCCTACGACGAGAACGCCATCTCCTCCTTCGGCGGCGACTCCGTGGAATACCTTTTTACCGCCAATCCCGGTTACCCGCTGCGCCCGCTGCGCTACACGGCCTCCGGCGGCGAGATGGCCCGCATCATGCTGGCGCTCAAGACGGCGCTGTCTAAAGCCGACCACATCGGGGTGCAGGTCTTCGACGAGGTGGACGCCGGCGTGGGCGCCGTCACGGGCCGGCTGGTGGGCGAGAAGCTGGCCCGCCTGGCGGCCGGCAAGCAGATCTTCTGCATCACCCACCTGCCGCAGGTGGCCGCCTTCGGCTCGGCGCATTTCTTCGTGGAGAAAGACGTCAGGGCCGGGGTGGCCGCAGCCGCGGTGCGCCGCCTCGACGAGCCCGCCCGCGAGGCGGAGATCGCCCGCATGCTGGGCGGCAAGAAGCAGTCGACCGACCTGGGCCTCAAGCACGCCCGCGAGCTGCTGGCTGAGTCCGGCAAGTAATTTATCCCCAACCGCAGACAAGGAACGACAACATGGAAGTCAGGACCAGATTCGCCCCCAGCCCGACGGGCTATATGCACATAGGCAACCTCAGGACCGCGCTGTACGCCTACCTCTACGCCCGCAAGAACAAGGGCGTCTTCATCCTGCGCATAGAGGATACCGACCAGGCCCGCCTGGTGGGGGACAGCGTGAAGGTGATCTACGAGAGCCTGGCCGTGACCGGCCTGGAGCACGACGAGGGGCCGGACAAGGGCGGCCCCGTGGGGCCCTATGTGCAGAGCGAGCGCTGCCCCATCTACCGCGAATACGCGGATAAACTGCTGGCCTCCGGCCGCGCCTACCGCTGTTTCTGCGAGAAGCATGAAAAGCAGGAGGAGCCCGACGAGGAGCAGGACGGACCGATACTCGGCTACGACGGGCGCTGCAGCCGCCTCAGCGAGGCGGAGGTGCGGGCGAACCTGGCCAAAGGCCTGCCTTTCGTGATCAGGCAGAAGATAGACCGCGAGGGCAGCACTACTTTCAAGGATTTCGTCTACGGGGACATCACCGTGGACCACAAGCAGCTCGACGACCAGATCCTGCTCAAGCGCGACGGCTTCCCGACGTACAATTTCGCCAACGTGGTGGACGACCATCTGATGGGCATCACGCACGTGATGCGCGGCTGCGAGTACATCTCGTCGACGCCCAAGTACCTGCTGCTCTACGGCGCCTTCGGCTGGAGCGCCCCGGAGCACATCCACCTGCCGCATATCATGGGCCCCAACGGCAAGAAGCTCTCCAAGCGCGAGGGCAGCGCGGCGCTGGCGGACCTGCTGGGCAAGGGCTTCCTGCCCGAGGCGATACTGAATTACATCGCGCTGCTGGGCTGGAACCCGGGCACCGAGCAGGAGTTCTTCACCAAGGCCGACCTTATCGAAAAATTCGACATAGCCCGCATCGGCAAGGCGCCGGCCATGTTCGACGAGACCAAGCTGGCCTGGCTGAACGCCCAGCACGTGAAGGCGCTGCCGCCGGCGAAGGCGCATGAGCTGTTCCTGAAGTTCTACCCCGAGGCTGTGGTTAAGGGCTTCGACGCCGTCAAACTGACCGGCTATATACAGGGCAAGGTGGAGAAGCTGGCCGACATTCCGGCGATGGTGGTTTTCCTGGCCAAGCTCGAAGAGCAGTATTCCGCGGAGCTTTTCGTCCACGCCAAGAACAAGACTACGCTGGAAAGCAGCAAGGCTACGCTGGCCGAACTGCAGGGGATCCTAACCGCCCTGCCTGCCTGGGACTACGCCTCTATTCTTGCTGCCGTTAAAGGCTACGCCGAGGCCAAGGGCGCCAAGCTGGGCCCGGTCATGTGGCCCCTGCGCATAGCCATCTCCGGCCAGGCCGTCACCCCCACAGGCGCCGTGGAAATAGCCGAACTCCTCGGCCAGCCCGAAACCCTCCGCCGCCTCTCGGTTGCGATAGCAAAACTATAGCCCCGGGCGGTACAGGAAACAGAACAGGCTGCCTTAAAGGCAGCCTGTTTTTTATAACCAGGGCATAATCTGTCCTGGGCGGTCTTCCAGACTGGGCATTCCTGCCCCTGCCAGGCCCCCGACTTGGCTCCTCGCGGACCTCCGCTGAAATATATCTGTAATGGCGCGGTGTTAAGATATCAAGGTAGCGGTTTGAGCGGGGGGGGCGGCGTAACAAAATGGCCACAAGTTTGAATTAAATTCTAAATACACGAAATGTAAACTGTTTATAGTACCTATGAAATACTGGTTCTACTCGGAAGGCAATATCCTCGGTCCCTACGAGCCGGCAGAAATGCTGGCCCTGCCCGCTTTTGCCGAGGAGAGCCTGGTCTGCCCCGAGAGCGCCACCGGCGACAATGCCGGCGACTGGCGCCCCGCCACCCAGGTGGCCGAAATAGCCGCGGCCCTCAGCGTGGGCACCGGCCGCATGGTGGCCGCCGGCCCCCTTACCAATTCCTACGAATACGAAACCGGCTTCAATTCCTCCGTCAGCTATTTCGAGAACAAAGAGCCCGGCACCGGCGCCTCCTACGGCGAATTGCTCGACACCATAGATAATATCCTCGGGGCCTATAAAGAAGGGCCCGCCTCCCCCAAGGGCCCCGCTGAAACCGATTACGACCTGGCCGAGAAGTTCGACATCCGCCTCTCCCGCATACAGGAAGAGCTGGAAGCCGCCCGCTGGGAAAAGAACCTCCTCCTCGAGAAGATACGCATGAACGAGATGGAGGAGCGCAAGAACAAGACCCGCATACAGGAGCTGGAGGCCCGCCTCAAGGGCGAGCGCCTGAAGCAGGACGACGGCGCTAAAGAGCTGGAGCAGGTCCGGCACCTTTCCGACCTTAAGGAAAAGGCCGAGACCCTGCGCCAGATAGAAGAGATCAGGAAAGAAGAGCTCTCCCTTAAAGAAGAGGCCGCGCCCGCGCCGGCCCCCGCCGCTGAAGCCTCCGCGCCGGCCTCTGCCCCCGAGATTTACGCCCCTGCCCCCCAGGCAGTAGAGCCCCCTGCCGCCCGGCCCGCCGCAGAGCAGCCCGGCTTAAAGATGGAACCCCTGGCCGCCCCTTCGATTTCGGAGCAGCCTGCCGCGGAAGAAAAGCCCGGCCCCAGGATAGAGGTTAAGACCTTCAAGAGCATCAAGCGCGGCGCCGAGATCAAGCTGGAAAGCGGCCTCGGCAAGGAACTGAAGGACGAGGCCGAGGATCCCGGCCTTACCAGCCGCAAGCTGAAGAGCCTGGGCCAGACCCAGCCGCCCGCCTACGTCTACGGCTCCCATTACGACAAGCCCCTTCCCGGTCCCGAGGCCGCCCCTCCCGGCGCTTTCCGGCCCGAAGCCCTCGAGCCCCTGCCGCAGCAGGCCGGCGGCGTGGTCTACGATTTTACGGTGGTAACCTCCAAGCCCGACGTGCAGCAGTTCCAGATAGAGCCGCGCCAGGAAGCCGCGCCCGCCGAGCCCCGTCCCGTCAAGCCGCCCACTTACGATTTTGGTATTCCCCAGCCGGCCCCGGCCCCCGCCCCGGCCCCCGCCCCGGCGCCCGCGCCGGCCCCGCAGCAGGGTTTCCAGTTCCCTCCGGTACAGCACGCGCCCGCGCAGCCCCAGCCGGCCCCGGCGCCCGCGCCGCAGGTGCAGCACGCTTTCCAGTTCAACCAGCCCGCTCCCGCGGCGGCCCCAGCCCCCAGGCCCGCCGAGGCGGCCCCGGCGCCCGGCCCTTCCGCCCAGCTGGCCCCGGCCGTCGCCGTGACGCCGGCCGCGCCCGCGGAATCCCCCGAAAAGACCCTGCGCATGCCCATGCCCCAGTCGAAGGGAAAGCCCGAAGCCGGCGCTTCCCCCGACAAGCCCAAAAAGAAAGGCGGCAGGACGGCTTTCATCGCGATACTCATAGTTTTCGGCTCTATAGCCGCCGGCGGCCTCGGCTATTTCTTCATGGGCGAGGGCGGCGGTTTCCCCGGCCTTTCGACCATGATCCCTACCGGCAAGAAGAGGCCGGCCTCCATGCCCAGCCAGGTTGAGCCCAAGGCTGAAGAGCCGGCTCCCGCCTCCGGGCAGGCCGCCCCGGCCCCGGAGGCGCAGCCCGCGCCCGCACCGGCGCCCGCTCCCGCCCCTCAACCCGCCAACGAGAACATAAAGAAAGCCCTCGATATCGTCAAAGGCTACAAGCTTTCCGGCGGCCGCGGCGCCATCGGCATCCACTTCGCCAACTCCTTCCTGTCCAATTCGGGCGGCGCCAACGAGGAGTGGACCGCCACCCCGCTGCACGGCGACATCCTGGTCGTGCAGTACCGCCTGCTCAGGCCCAGGCAGGAACCCCTGATCTACCAGTTCGAGGTGGACGCCGCCAAGCAGGACATCGTGCGCGGCATAAACAATAACGCCATCGAACTGCTGGACTTCTCCTCCAAAGAAAAGAGCGCCAGCGCGGCCCCGGCCAAAAAGGCCGCCAGGCCCAAGGCGCGCAAGCCCGCCAAGTCCAGGGAAGTTCCCATACTGCCCCTGCCCGACGCGCCCGCGGCCGGCGGCTCCGAGCAGGACCCGACCGGCTTCGAGAACCCCCAGGCGGATAGTTCCGAGCAGGTGAAATACCTCAAGGCGCAGGAATCAGACGAAGAACTCTTTTAAACGCTTCCCGGGGGGGATAAAAGATTGAAACAATCTTGAGCAAAGCCCCGCCAATAGATATAGTATTATATGGATATCGAAAGCGGCGTTTAACATGTCCGAAAAAGGCATAGCTGTAAATATTTCCAGGCGCCTCGGGGAGATGCTGGTCTCCTCGGGCCTGATCACGTCCGCCCAGCTGACCGAAGTGCTGGAGATGCAGCGCACCAGCGGCGGCAAACTGGGGCAGCTGCTGGTCCATAAAAAATTCATCGACGAGCGCAAGCTGCTGGAGTTCCTCAGCCGGCAGTTCGGCATAGAGTTCGTGGACCTGCGCGGCGTCGCCATAAAAGACGAAGTCCTGAAGATCATCCCCGAGAACATCGCCCGCCGCTACGGCCTGGTGGCGGTGGCCAAGGAAGACAACAAGCTGAAGGTCGCGATGGAAGACCCGCTCAACATCGTGGTCCTCGACGACCTGAAGATGATGACGGGCTTCGACATCAAGCCCGTCTTCGGCGCCGAATCCGACATCAACGAGGCGATCGACAAAAATTACGGCACCAAGACCTCCAAGGAGGCCCTCGACGACATCCTCCGCAAGACGGTGAACGGCACCACCGACGTCTCGCTGGTGGAGGAGGACGCGAACAAGGGCGGCGGCGACGACCTGATCTCGCTGGAGGCCACGGGCGAGGCCGCGCCTATCATCAAGATGGTGAACCTCATCATCTCCTCGGCCATCAAGGCCCACGCCTCCGACATCCACATTGAGCCGACCTACAAAGAGACCAAGGTCCGCTTCCGCATAGACGGCGTGCTGCACGTGCAGCCCTCGCCGCCCAAGAAATTCCACAACGCCATCGTCAGCCGCCTCAAGATCATGTCTACGCTCGACATCTCCGAGCGCCGCCTGCCGCAGGACGGCCGCAGCAAACTCAGGATAGAGGACCACGAGGTGGACCTGCGCGTTTCCATCCTGCCCTGCGGCCCCGGCGAGAAGGTGGTCATGCGTATCCTGGACTCCTCCGGCCTGAAGCTGCGGCTCGAGGACCTGGGCATGGAGCCGGAGAACCTGGCCATCTTCGCCAAGTGCCTCAAGGCCCCGCACGGCATCAACCTCGTCACCGGGCCCACTGGCTCGGGCAAATCCACCACCCTCTACTCCGCGCTCGCCACGCTCAACGCCCCGGACGTCAACATCGTCACCATCGAGGACCCCATCGAGTACCAGCTGGAGGGGATAAACCAGGTGATGGTCAACAACGACGTGGGCCTCACCTTCGCCGCCGGCCTGCGCTCCTTCCTGCGGCAGGACCCCGACGTCATCATGGTGGGCGAGATCCGCGACTTCGAGACCATGTCCACGGCCATCAACGCCGCCATGACCGGCCACCTCGTCTTCTCCACGCTGCACACCAACGACGCCCCAGGCGCCATCGCCCGCATCGGCATGATGGGCATCGAGCCTTTCCTGACCTCCTCCACGCTGCTGATGGTGGTGGCCCAGCGCCTGGTGCGCGGCATCTGCAAGAACTGCAAGGAAACCTACGAGGTGACTCCCGAACTGCTGGTCAGCCTGGGGGTGCCCAAGCCGCTCCTTGATAATAATATTAAAAATGGTAAAATTATCCTGTCGAGGGGCAGGGGCTGTGAAATCTGCGCCAACACCGGCTACAAGGGCCGCATGGGTATCCATGAGATCCTCGAGGTCAACGACGCTCTCCGGGCGCTTATCATAGAGAAGGCGCATACCTCCAGGATCAAAGAGGCGGCGCGCAAGAACGGCATGATAACCCTGAGGGAATCGGCGCTGCGCAAACTTTTTACGGGAGCGACCACGGTGGAAGAAGTCATCCGCGTCACCGGGTCGGACGTAGACTAAATTTAAGCCTTTCTACAGGAGCACACCCACATGGTTACAATGAGCGAGCTGTTCATAATGATGCACGAGAAGAACGCCTCGGACATCCATATCACCGCCGGCGCCACCCCGATGCTGCGCATCGACGGCGAGCTGATCCAGACCCCTTTCGAGAAGCTCACCCCCGAGATGTGCCAGACGCTCATCTTCTCGCTGATGACCGACGCGCAGCGCCAGCGCTTCGAGGC
>MGUI01000030.1 GCA_001799895.1 Elusimicrobia bacterium GWD2_63_28 | reverse complement strand
CCGGTCACGCCGGCGTCCGACTGCGGGCCGCCGACGACGAACTTGCCGGTGGGGTTGATGTAGATCTTGGTGTTCTTGTCGATGAGCTTCTTGTCTATCACCGGGGTGATGACGGCGTCGATGATCTCCTTGCGGGATTTCTCGGTTATCTGGTGGCCGGTCTTGTCGAGGATCTCCACGGTGTGCTGCGAGGAGACCACGATGGTCTCGATGCGGGTGGGCACGCCGTCGTTATACTCTACGGTCACCTGGCTCTTGCCGTCGGGGCCGAGGTAGGGAAGGATGTTCTTCTTGCGCACTTCGGCGAGGCGCATGGAGAGGCGCTGGGCCAGCTGCAGGGGCAGGGGCATCAGCTCGGGGGTCTCGTCGGAGGCGTAGCCGACCATCAGGCCCTGGTCGCCGGCGCCGCCGGTGTCCACGCCCTGGGCTATGTCGGGGCTCTGGCGGCCGATCACGTTGATGACGGCGCAGGTCTCGTAATTGAACCCGTACTTGGAATGGGTGTAGCCTATGTCTTTGACGACCTGGCGGACCAGGGTGTCGACGTCTACGTAGGTCTTGGTGGTTATTTCGCCGCCCACGACTACCATGCCGCGGGTGATGAAGGTCTCGCAGGCTACGCGGCCGGCCGGGTCCTTCTTCATGATCTCGTCAAGGACCGCGTCCGATATCTGGTCGCAAACCTTGTCCGGGTGCCCTTCGGTCACCGATTCTGAGCTGACATACCGCTTACCTTTGAAGTTCATGTAAATACCCTCCTGAATTTATCTCTAAATTATACCAATTTTCCCCGTTTTCTTAATATATACATTTAAAAGAGCCGCGAGATGCCAAGTCGGGGCCTACCGCAGGGGCTTCATTGCCCAAATAGAAAAAGGCCGGTATTACCCGGCCTTTTTCGTCAGTTGCGGGTTTCCTACTTGTGGTCGATCAGTTTGAAGGCGATCTCCAGGAACTTCTTGGTGCTCTCCTGGGTATCGGTCTCCGCGTAGGTGCGCAGCAGCGGCTCGGTGCCGGACGGGCGCATCAGCACCCACCAGTCGTTGTCCAGCACGATCTTGAGGCCGTCTATGGTATTGGTCTCCGTGATCTTGTGGCCCAGCAGCAGCTTCGGCAGCTTCTTCTTTATCTTAACCGCGAAAGAATGCTTGTTCGGTATGGCTTTTTCCAGCTTGAAGTCCCGGCGGATAAAGGCCGACTTGCCGTACTTTTTCTCGATCTCGGCGTACAGCGCCGACACCGTCTTGCCCGTCTTCACGATCATGTCCATGAAGAACAGCGCCGTCAGGGACCCGTCGCGCTCCGGCAAATTGCCCTTCCAGGTATAGCCGCCCGACTCCTCCACGCCGAAAGTAACGTCCTCGTTGAGCATCTTCTCGGCGATATACTTGAAGCCCACCAGCGTCTCTTCGAAAGGCAGGTTGACCAGGCGCGCTATGCGCTTGGTCAGGTAGCCCATCGACACGGCCTGCGCCACCTTGCCCTTGTACTTGCCGGTCGCCAGCAAATGCTCCAGGATGAGCGGGGCGGTCTGACAGGGGGTCATGTACACGCCCTTATCCGACACCAGCGCGAAGCGGTCCGCGTCGCCGTCGAGCGCCACGCCGAACAGCGCCTTATGTTTCTTCACCGCCGCCACCAGCTCCTGCAGGTTCTTCTCCACCGGCTCCGGGGCCATGCCGCCGAACAGCGGGTCGTGCCGGTCGCGCAGCTTTATCACGTTCTTGGAATTGAAGATAGAGGCCGTCTCCGCCCCCACGCCGTGCATAAAATCTATCACCACCGGGCCGGGCAGCTTGGCCAGGGTCTTGGCCGCGTTCACGCGCGAATTAAGATACTCGATGTAAGCCGGGCGGAAATCCTTCATGGGCACAGGCGCGCCGGTGGGCTTCATCGGCACGGCCTTGGCCACGTAGTTCTCGATGTCGGCCGTCACCGAAGGCGGGGCCGAGCGGCCGTTCTGCTTCACCTTTATGCCGTTGTAATAATGGCTGTTGTGGCTGGCCGTGATCACCACGCCTATGCCGTAGCCCTTCGTCGTAAGCAGGCTCACGGCCGGCGTCGGCAGCGGCGTGGAGGAGAGCGTCACGTTCAGGCCGTTGGCGGCCATCACTTCGGCCAGCGTCCGCGCGAAGAGGTCCGACATAAAGCGGCGGTCGTAGCCCACGGCCACCGTGGGCTTCTCCATGCGCATGTACTTGTAAGCTATGTAGTCGGCCATGCCCTGCGCCGTCTTGCGCACCACGTCGTAGGTAAAATCCCTGGCTATTATGCCGCGGAAGCCGTCGGTGCCGAAAGAAATGTGGTTTGCCTGGTGGGAACTCATGTTATCCTCACTTTACGAAGGCCCGTGGGCCGGCGCGGGCCGGGCCTTCATGGGGATACATATACTATTAAAAATAAGGCTAAAACTCAATCGCCCCGGCCACGGCTGGCGGCGGGGACGAGAAATACCGCTCTACCGCTCCCCCCAGCGCGGCGGCCGGATCTGAAGAGGGACCCGCCACTATAACCCCGGCCACGCCGCGCCGGGCCAGCGCGGCCCGGTCCTTCAGGCGCGAGATGCCGCACATCACCAGCGCGGGTTTGCGCAGGCGCTTCGCCAGGGCCAGCGCGGCCCCCGGGGCCTTGCCGTAAAAAGTCTGCTCGTCGAAACAGCCCTCGCCGGTGAGCAGCAGGTCGGCCCGGGCCAGTTTTTTTTCAAAGCCGGCCCGGGCCAGCACGTAGGCCGCGCCGTCGTCGAGCTCCGCGCCGAAGAAAGCGGCCAGCCCCGCGCCCAGCCCGCCCGCCGCGGCCCCGCCGCGCAGGGAGGACACGTCGAGGTTAAGGCAGTCCTTAACTACCCGCGCGTAATTCAGAAGCGCCCGCTCCATGAAAGCCACCTCCCGGGGCCCCGCCCCTTTCTGGGGGCCGAACACCCGGGCCGAACCGAGCCTGCCGCAGAGGGGGTTCTTCACGTCGGCCAGGCCGGTTACCTTTATCCCCTTCAGCAGGCCGCGCACCCGGCCCGGAAAAACCGCGGCCAGCGCCGCCAGCCCCCGCGCGCCCGGCGCTATCGCGCGCCCCCGCGCGTCCAGCAGGGAAAAGCCGAAAGCCTGCGCGCAGCCCGCCCCGCCGTCGTTTGAGGCGCTGCCGCCCAGGCCCACTATGATCTCGCGCGCGCCGCGCAGCGCGGCCTCGGCCATCAGCTGCCCCACGCCCCGCGTGGAGGCGTCCAGCGGCCGCAGCTTCACGCCGGGCAGGCGGCGCAGCCCGGCGGCTTCCGCCATCTCTATCACCGCTGTGCGCCCGGCCAGCAGCCAGCGCGCCTCCAGCGCCTCCCCGAGCGGCCCCGCCGCGCGGCTGCGGATAATTTCCCCGCCCAGCGCGGGCAGCAGGGCCTCCAGCAGCCCGTCGCCCCCGTCGGCGATAGGCAGCACTTCCAGCCTGGCGCGGGGAAGAACCCTGCCCAGCGCGCCGGCCGCCGCCGCGCCGGCTTCGGCGGCGGTCAGCGTGCCCTTGAACGCGTTGGGAGCTATCAAAATCTTCACGCCTAAATGATAGAATAATGGAAGCCGGCGCCGAAAGATTTAATTACATGGAACCCACAACACCCAGCATCGTCTACCGCTACCATAAGGGCCTCTACGTCAACCTGACGAACCGCTGCCCCACGGCCTGCGTCTTCTGCGTGAAGAACGCCTGGAAAATGGATTACCGGGGCAGCAACCTGAACCTGGCCGGCGCCGAGCCTTCCCCCGCGGAAGTGATAGCGCTGGCCAAGGCCGAATGGGCCGCGGCGCCTTTCGAAGAACTGGTTTTCTGCGGCTACGGCGAGCCGACCATGCGCCTGGAGGCCCTGCTGGCCTGCGCCCGGATGGTAAAGACCGGGCGCGCCGAGCCGCTGCCCAGGACCCTGCGCGTCCGCCTCAACACCAACGGCCTGGCCAACGCCGTCTGGGGCCGCAACGTGGTGCCCGAGATGAAGGGCCTGATAGATTCCGTTCACGTCAGCCTGAACACCGCCGACCCGGCGCAGTGGCTGGAGCTGATGCGCCCGCTGGATCCCTGGGCTTCCACCGGCTTCGAGAAGGTGAAAGAATTCATCCGGGAAGCCTCCATGCTGCTGCCCGAGGCCGTGGCCTCCGCGGTAGAGGGCCCGGCACTGGACTCCGCGAAGTTCAGGGAGCTGGCCGAGAAGCTCGGCGCCGAGGTGCGGCTGCGGCCCCGGCTCGAGAGCGAGGAGCCCCGCTGATGGAACGCAAGGCCATGCTCCTGCTGCTGGCCGCCGCCGGCCTGGCGCTGGTCAGCGTGCCGAGCGTGCTGTTCAGCAACGCGATAAAAAAATATTTCAGCTTCGTGGACAACTGGGGCGTGGCCAGCATCAAGCCCTCGCGCTCCGGCATCATCCCGCCGCAGCACCCGCGCGCCGACAGGGCCGCGGAGCCGCCGCAGCCCGAGCTGCGCTTCGTCAAATTTTCGCTCAAGATCGCCGGGGCCAAAGAAGTGAAGATCGCCGGGGATTTCAACAAATGGAACTTCGACGCGCTGTCCCTGGTAAAGAAGGACGCCAAGACCTGGGAAGCCCTGCTGCCGCTGCCGCCCGGCAGGTACAAGTACCTCTGCCGCGTGGACGGGCAGGACGTGCTGGACCCGCTCAACCCGGAGACCGACATGGAGTCGGGGCGCAAGGTTTCGGTGCTGACGGTAAAATGATGCGGAACAAAAAGCTCTTCCTGGCGCTCGCGGCGGCCCTGCTGCTGCCTCCCGCGGCGCGCGCGCAGCAGGCCCTGCTGTGGGTCCCCGCCTCCGAAACCGGCGCTGAAGAGATCATTGGCGCGCTGGAGGCCGGCAAGGATTTGCGCCTCACCGCCGCTTTCCCCTCCCTCCCCAAAAGCCTGCAGGAGCGCATAAAAAAACTCGAGAAAGAAGGCCGGCTGGAGCTGGCCCTGCGCCCGGCCGGGGACCCCGTGCTGCCGCTGCTGTATTACCCGGCGGCGGAAGAAGTGCGGTGGGAGGGCAAGCCCTCCACGGAGTCGCTGCACACCGACCAGTATTTCCTGGCGCTGCGCCTCGGCCTGGCCCGGGACGCCGCCGTGAAAGCCCTTAAAAAAAATCCTCCCGGCCTGGTTTCCCCGCCCGGGGGCCTGGCCGCGGATTATTTTCCCCTGGCCCGGGCGCTGGGCGTTAAATGGCTGGCCTGCGGGCCGCTCGCCTCCACGGCGGCCGCCGTCCTGGAGAGCGGCGGCGTCTACGCCGTCCCTTTCGTGAGGTACTCCACCGCCGCCGCCGCGGCCCCCGGCCCCTCCTTCCTGCTTTTCGACGAGACCTCGGCGCAGGACCCCGCTGCACTGCGCGCCCTGCTGGCGGCCGAACTGGGCGCCTCGGCCCCCCAGAGAAGGCTGACGGTTTCCGAAGCGCTGCAGCTCGCGGTTTCCACCCCCGCCTCCCCGGCGGAGATCTCCGCGGCGGCCTCGCCCTGGAGCGGGGATTACACTGCCTGGGCCTCCACGCCCGCGCAGGCCGGCGCGCTGGCCGCGCTGGCGCAGACGCGGGCCGACCTGATGCTGCACCTCAACGCCGCGCAGGGCAACTACGCCCAGGCCGCGCCGGCCTTCGACGGGTATTTCACGGCCGAAGAGGGCCGCAAGCTGCTGGCCCTGGCCTCTCCCGACCCGGAAGCGGCCAGCGAGGCGGAGATAGAGGTGCGCAGCGCCCTCGGCAACGTGTACCGGCTCATGCGCAGAACACTCCCGGCCTGGGCCGCCTCGAGCCTGGCCGACGCGGCGGCCTCTACAGCCCAGTCGGAAAAGCTCAAGGTCACGCGGCTGCCCGGCGGCTTCGAGCTTAAGAACATTTCCAGGGCCGCGCAGCCCCCCGCCGCTACCCCTCATTTGCCCGAGACCGCCGACCCGCTCAAGATCTGGAAACTGGACGGGCTGAAAGTGGCGGCCGACGCAGAAGGCATTCTTTTCGAGTTCGCGCCGCTGGCGCTGGACAACGCCCTCAAGGGCGCCTCGGGCTTCAGCCACATACGCCTGGACCTTTATATCGACGTGAACCACCGCCCGCGCGCCGGCATCACCAAGCCGCTGCAGGGCCGTCCGCTCCGCCTCTTCCCGGAGAACGCCTGGGAATACGCGCTGGAAGTAAATCCCGACGGGGCCTCGCTGCACAAGATCACGCCGAAGGGTCCGGTAAAGGCCGGCTCTTTCAAGGCGAGCTCCGAGGGCGGGCGGATAAAGGTGCGGGTGCCGGCTTCGGCCCTCAAGGGCAGCCCGGCGCTGTGGAGCTACGCGGCGCTGCTGCTGGCGCCCAAGGAAGGCGGCGGCTATTTCATAGCGGATTATATCGCCGAGGAAATAACCAACGGCTATATCTACGCCGTCCGCCCCGGCCTGAAATAATTTTCCACATCTCTACTGGAGGGGTTATGGCTGACAGGGACAAAATAGTTTCATTCGTGGATTCCTACCTGGATTCGAAAAATATCAAGGACAATTCCCAGAACGGCCTGCAGGCCGAGGGCAAGACCTCCGTAAGGAAGATCGCCTTCGGCGTCTCCGCCTCGCTGGAATGCATAAAGCGCGCGGCCGCCTGCGGCGCGGACCTGCTGATAGTCCACCACGGCCTGCTGTGGGGCCAGTCCGAGCGCTTCGCCGGCCCGCTCAAGCGCAAGCTGGAGACGCTGTTCACTTCAAACCTCTCGCTCTGCGCCTGGCATTTGCCGCTCGACAAGCACCCCGTAGTCGGCAATAACGCCCGCCTGCTGGCCCTGCTCGGCGCGAAAAAAATAAGGCCGTTCGGCACCTACGGCGGCGAGACCATCGGCTTCAGCGGAACCCTGCCGAAGGCCGCGTCCATCGGCGACATAGCCGCCGCGCTGGCCATAAAGCTCGACGCCGAGCCGCTCTGCTTCCGTTTCGGCGGGGAAAAGATAAGGACGGTAGGAGTTGTCAGCGGCGGCGCGGCGGACATGTTCAGCCAGGCCGTGGAGGCCGGGCTGGACCTCTATCTCACCGGGGAAGTCCGGGAGCAGACGCAGGAATACGCCCGCGAGAGCCGGGCCAACTTCATAGCCGCCGGGCACTACAACAGCGAGAAGCCGGGAGTAATGGCGCTCGCCGGCGTATTGGAGAAGAAGTTCGGCGTGAAGACCGAGTTCATAGACATCCCGAACCCGGCTTAAGGTCAGGCTTTTTCTGATTTTATCCGCGGCACCAGCAGGACCACGAAAGAAAGCGCCAGCGTAGCGGCGCCGTTCATGGCCAGGCAGAAATTCACTGAAAACTTTTCGGCCAGCAGGCCGTTGGTCATGAAGGCCAGCGGCATCACCGCGTAGGCCAGCGTGGTCAGCACGGAGAAGAAGCGCCCCTTCATCTCGTCGGGCACCGTGGACTGGAACAGCGTGATGGCCAGCGTATTGCCGCCCCCCAGCGCCGCCCCGCCCAGGAACAGGACGCCGCAGATCAGGTACTTATCCGTTGCGAAGTAAAGCCCCCCGAAGCTCAATCCCACCAGCAGCACCGAGGCGAACAGCCAGCGGTAAATGCTGCCGCGCGCCTCCCTGAAACTCAGGTAGGCCGCCAGCGCGGCCGAGCCGCCGGCGAAGAAGGTCTCGAAGATGGCCAGCCAGGTCACCGACGCGGCCAGCTTGAACTTCACTATCATCGGGATCAGGATCAGTATCGGCGAGACGAAGAAGTTGAAAGCCGCGAAGGTGAGGATCAGCGAGAGCAGCGGCCTGTTGCCGAAAGTGTAGGCGAGGCCCTCTTTGAACTCCGCTATAAAGGAGCTCTCCGTCCTCTCTTCCGGGTCCAGTTTTGTCTTTATCCCCCAGACCGCCGCGAACGACGAGGCGTAGCCCGCCGCGTTGAACATGAACGCCCCGGCCACCCCGGCCGCGGCCATCAGCACGCTGCCCAGCGCCGAGCCCACCACATTGGAGAGCTGCAGCACGGAGGCGTCGGCCGCCACGGCCTGCGGCATTTTTTCCGGGGAGGTCAGCTTGAGGATGGAAGCCGCCACGGCGGATTCGAACAGCGGCCCGAAGCCCGAGATCAGGAAGCAGATGGCGTAGAGCCAGTACAGGTTCAGGCGGCCGCTCCACAGCAGCAGGCCGAGCAGCAGCACCAGCCCGGCGCGGGCGGCGTCGGCGCCCAGCATCACGGCGCGCTTGTTGGACCTGTCCGAGAGCGTGCCCAGCAGCGGGCCGAACAGCACCACCGGGAGCACGTTCACAGCCATGATCAGCCCGAGGTGAAATTTGGACTTGTCCCCCGCCTCGGACAGCACCCACCAGGCTATGGCGATGGAGAAGAACTTGTCGCCCACGGCGGAAATGACGCGCCCCAGGAAAAGCCGGCGGAAATCGGCGAAGAGGGCCAGCGGGTGCGACTTAAGCTCGCCAATTATTTCGCGCATTTAGCCCCCTTGCGGGCGCAGAGCGCCTCGAGCTGCGCCACGAAGGCCTCCACCTCGGAGTTTACCGACTTGTCGTGCCCGGCCAGGTGGCCCCGCAGGTAGATGTCGCGCTCGCGGCGCAGGGCCGCCAGGGACACCTCGCCGGCCAGCAGCGGGCCCGGCAGGCTGGGCGTGTCTCCGGGGCGCAGGTAGCGGAGCTCGCGCTCCGCCAGCCAGGCCGCCGGCACCGCCGAGCGGCGCGCCAGCGCGGCCACGGTCGAATCCCAGTAGATCACCGCCCAGTCCCGGCGCGGCAGGTAGAAGAGGTAGGCCGGCCGCCAGAACATCTCTTCCCTGCCGTCGGCCAGCCTCTGCTTCACCGGCACCTGCGGCTCGTCGAGCTTTATCAGCATCAGGTCGAACTTGTATTTCTCTATCAGGCGCGGCCAGTTGGCGGCGTTGTCGCGCAGGCCGGTCACCTCGTTGATCTTGTCGTGGAAAAGATAGCGGCCGTCGATGAAAGGCCTGTAGTCCGGGGCCAGCTCCCAGCCCAGCCAGCCGCCCCAGCCCCAATGGTTGTAAAGCTTCAGCCCCGACAGCTCGCCCTTGTTCGCCCGCAGGAAGGCGGCCAGGCCGTCGGAGCCCCAGCCGTAGACGCGGGGCGCCGCCCTGTACTGCGTCCAGACCAGGGCGGTATAGAACCAGAGCAGCAGCCCGGCGGCGGCGGCGGCCAGGGCAAGCAGGCGGCGGCGCGCGGCGGGGGCCGGCGCCTCCCACGGCAGCGCCAGCGCGAAGGCCAGGCCGGTCATGATAAAGAAGGGGATATGGCGGGAGTGGTTGGCCGAGGCCCAGGCGAAGAACAGCAGCGCGGCGAAGTGAGAGTACACGGTGTAGCGGCGGCGCAGCGTGAAATAAGCGAAGCTGCCCAGCGCGCCGGCCAGCGCCAGCACGTAGGGCCACTGGTAGGGGTTCGTCAGGTCGAAGGTGCCCCATTCCTGTATGTGCGCCTGCAGCGTGGCAATGTGCTTCTGGTGATTGGCGATGACGGCGTAGATCTTCCAGCCGTAAGGGTTGACGAAGCTGGCAGCCAGGCCGGCGGCAAAAACCTTGAGGTAGGCCAGGCTGCGGGCCGGCCGCGCGAACGGGGCCTTGCCGTAGATATACGGCAGCTGCTCGGTGAAGAACTCGCCGGCGGCGTAGAGGCCGACCAGGGCCAGGCCGTAGAGGTAGCCGGCGTGCAAATTGGTCCACAGCGCGAAGAAGGCGAACACCGCGGCGTAGCGGGGCGCGGGCGGGGCGGGCGATAGCCGGCTCTTCTCCAGGAAATAAAGGGTGACGGCGAACAGCAGCAGGGTGAAGTTCTCGGGCCGCAGGTCGCAGTTGGACATCAGGCCCGCGGCGAAGAAGGGCAGCAGCAGCGGCAGCGCGGCGCGGCGGCCGTAGAGCAGCGCCGTGGAGCGGAACAACAGCAGCGTCGAGACCAGCAGCAGCGCCTTGAAGACCTGCAGCGCGCGGAAGCCGCCGGCCTCGTGCAGCAGGTAATAGAAGACCTGCGGCAGCCATTCGAAATCCACCCATTCGGTCCCGTAGAGCGGCCAGGAGAGGAAGTCGGCTCGCGGCGGGCCGTAATGCGCCAGCGTGTACTTGCCGGCCGACAAATGCCAGTAGATGTCCGGGTTCACGACGGGCAGCAGGAAGACGGTGCAGGCGAAGGCGAAAGCCCCCCAGCCGAGAATGTCCAGTATCCTGTCGCGGTCCATGGGTCAATTCTATAAAATACCCGCGGCGCGGCGGGAAAAGACTTTGGCCAGGCCCGGCAAACTGCCGCCAAGTTATTCGTTCTCTGCGCCGGGAAACTTCTGATGAAGTTTCCCCATCGCATAGCGATGGCGCCGGAGGGCGCGGCATACTAGCCTATGGCTGTGCCGCATCAAGCGCTATGCGCATCCGGCGGCCACCCCCTCGGGCACTGCGCGCATAGCGCTT
Source organism: Elusimicrobia bacterium GWD2_63_28 (assembly GCA_001799895.1). Classification (GTDB taxonomy): domain Bacteria; phylum Elusimicrobiota; class Elusimicrobia; order Elusimicrobiales; family UBA9959; genus UBA9959. The sequence continues at coordinate 33,470 of MGUI01000030.1, read as the reverse complement.
GGCCCTCGGCCCGCTTCGCGGGGAAATCCTGCAAGGCAGGATTTCGGGATAAAATGCTAAATTACATTTATGGAAAAATATTTTAAATTCGCGGAGCGCGGCACCGACCTGAAGACCGAGCTGCTGTCCGGGGCCACCACTTTCCTGACCATGGCCTACATCATTTTCGTGAACCCCGGCATCCTCTCCGCCGCCGGCGTGCCCTTCGCGGGCGCTGTCACCGCCACGGCCCTCGGCGCGGCCATCATGAGCGTCCTGATGGGCCTCATCGCCAACAGGCCGCTGGCCCTGGCCTCGGGCATGGGCATCAACGCCGTGCTGACCTTCTCCGTCATAGGCTTCCAGCAGGCCAATGTGCCGTGGCAGGTGGGCATGTCGGTCATCTTCGTCGAAGGCCTGCTGATCTTCGGCCTCGTAGTCACCGGCTTCCGCGAGGCGGTAATGAACGCCATCCCGCTCAACCTCAAGCGCGCCATCGGCGTGGGCATAGGCCTTTTCATCACCCTGATCGGCCTCAACGAGGGCGGCATCATAAGGCCGGCCCCCATCACGCTGGTCTCGCTGGGCGACTTCTCGCAGCCCTATGTCTGGGTCACCCTCATCGGCTTTTTCTCTACCGCCTTCTTCATGGCCGCCAGGGTGAAGGGCGACATACTCTGGGGCATCGTTACCGCCACGGCCGCGGCGCTGCTGCTGGGCGTCACCGCGGTGCCGCAGTCGGCGCTGGGCGCGCCCAGCTTCGTCACCTTCTTCGCCCCCTTCCAGCAAGTGAACGGGCAGATGGCGCTCCTGCACGCGCTCACCCCGGCGCTGGGCTTCACCATCTTCGCCATCATGCTCACTGACTTCTTCGACACGATGGGCACCGTGGTGGCCGTGGGCGAGCAGGCCGGCTTCGTCAACCCCGACGGCACCGTGCGGGACATACAGAAGATCCTGCTGGTGGACTCCGGCGCGGCGGTGACGGGCGGGCTTTTCGGCGCCAGTTCCATCACCACCTACGTGGAGTCCGCGGCCGGCGTGGCCGAGGGCGGCCGCACCGGTCTTTCCGCCGTGATAACCGGGCTGCTGTTCGGCCTCTGCGCCTTCTTCTCGCCGCTGATACAGATGATAGGCGGCGGCTACCGCCTGCCTAACGCCAAGCAGTACTGCCTGCTGACCAACAGCGGCTTCACGCCCCCGGCCGACGTCATCCCGCCCGGCTGCGGCGACTACTTCGTCTACCCCATCACGGCCGGCGCGCTGATCATCGTGGGCTCGCTGCTGATGAAGACCGTGCGCGAGATAGACTGGGACCACATAGACGAGGCCCTGCCCGCCTTCCTGACCATGATAGGCATACCGTTCACCTACAATATCAGCTACGGCATAGGCTTCGGCTTCATCACCTACACCGCCATCAAGCTGGCCCGCCGCAAATTCGGCGAGCTGCACCCCCTGATGTACGTGGTCAGCGCCGCTTTCCTGCTTTCCTTTATCCTGGCCTCCAGGTAGCCGCCTGCGGGGCCGGCAAAACTCCCCTTGAAATCCCCCGCAGGGCTTGTATAATATCCCTATACCTAATATATCTCGCACAAACCAACCGGGCAGGAAAATGAAAGCCATTAAACTAGCCGCGGCGCTATTCGCCATTACCCTGGGGGCGCTCGCGCCTTCGGCAGCCAAGGAACCGGCGGCAAAAGCCGGCGGCCCCCAATGGGACTCGCGGGCCTACAATATCAGCGGTAGCGTTTTCATTAAGCCGGCCGGCGCCAGGAACTGGGTCCCGGCAAAAGGGAAGGTCCCGCTCAAGACCGGGGACACGGTCAGGACCGGCAAGAAGTCCACGGCGGACATAAGCCTGGACAACAGGGGAGTAATAACGCTGAACGCGTCCACTGTTTTCCTGATCAAAAGACTGCAGCGCAATAACGCCTTTTTTTTCCTGGAGGCCGGCCGGTTCGCGGCCAAAGTCACCGGCTTGAAGAAGCGCAGGGAAAAGATGGAGATCCGCACGCAGACCGCCGTGGCGGCGGTACGCGGCACCGAATTTTCTATCGCCTACGACGCGGCCCTGGAAGAGACCCACGTGAACGTCTATGAAGAGGGCGAGGTCATGGTGACCAGCCTCGACGAGAGCGGCAACCCCGTCGGCGCAGGTATCGTGGTGATCCCGCGCCACGAAGTGATGGTCAAACAAGAGATGGAAGCCATGTCGCTGGCCCAGAGCCCGGCCTCCAGGTACAGGAGCGCGGAGATGATAGGCATCCGTAAAAAACTGGGCGCCCTGGAGAAAAGCTATAAACCGCTGGACGAGCGTCAGCGCGAGGAAGAGCGGAAAGAGAATTTCAGCGGCAGGAGCGGGCCCAAGAACTCAGACGGCACAGAGGAAACCTCCCGGAAAAAAGAAAAGGGCCAGGACGGCGGCTACGACAGGTCCGCCCAGGGCAAACGCGGCCAGAACGAAAAGGACGGCCAGGGGCCGGACAACAGGGACGGCGGGGGCAAAGGTAAAGCCTCCGGCGAATACAGCACCTATTCGAAGTACGGGGCAAAATCGACCGAAGCGGGAGAGGCCAAAAGCAGCGACTCGGACGGGGGCGGGACCGGCCACGGCAAGGGCAGATACGGCGGGACTGGCGGCCTGGGGCACGGCTTGGGCGGCAAGGGCAGGCCAGGGGCCGGAGGATCCGGCCTGGGCGGCCATGGCGGCGGGCCGGGTTCCGGTTTAGGCGACAGGCTCAAATCCGGGGCCGCCGGGAGTTCGGGCTCTGGTTCAGGCGGCAAGCCCAAATCCGGGAGTGCAGGCGACTCGGGCTCCGGCTCCGGCAGCAGGACTAAATCAGGCGCGGCGGGCGGGGACCTCTTCAAGCCCGGCGCTGGCACGGATTTTTCCAGGCCCGCCTCGCCGCAGGACAAGAGCATAGACAAAATAGTCACCAAGCTGCAGGACCGGCTGGCCGAGAGCGGCAACAACGGCGCCATCAGCTCCCCGGAACTGCGCACCCTGGTGCAGTCCGCCGCGAAAACCTCCTCCTCTGACGCCGAGTTCCAGACCACCCTGAAGATGAGCCTTATCACCAGGCTGGCCGCGACCTCATCCGGAGACACGGGCACGTCCTACACGACGCTGCCCACAAAGACCGCCGTTCCGGTCACGACAATAGTGACGCCGACCATCACGAGCCCGATCATCACAAGGCCGGCCATCACGACCACGGACACCAGGACAAAACTGACGCCGTAACCCGCGGCCGTACTCCGGCCGTGATACCGGGCGCGGGCAACTGCCCGCGCCCGGCGCTTTTATGCGCTGCCGGCGGGGCGGCGCAGACGTATTAATGTGGAGAAAGGGCCCGGGCAGTTCCGGGCGCCTAGAATTTTACCTGTACGGAGTAGCGGAAGGTATTGCCTAGGTCGCCGAACGGTACCCAGGCGAAATCGAAGGCGAGGCCGGAGACGGCCAGGCCAGCGCCCAGCGTAACCCCGCTAACTCCCTCAATATCCTTCCTGTGATTGCTGTAACCGGCCCGCAGCATACCGTCGAGCCTGTTGGAAAGCCTGTGCTTGTACTCCCCGCCCGCCGCCGCGATCAGGTCCGTGTCGCGGTAGCGGATCAGGTCGAGGGCCAGCAGCAGGCCGGGGCGCGGCGCCGCGGAGGCGCCGAAGACCACCGAAGAAGGCAGCGGGTCCTCTTCAGACCCGAGTTTAAGTCCGGAGCCTAGATTCTTAACCGCGAAAGCGAAGTCCACCGGGAAGCCGGCGCCCAGGTCGCTGCGGTAGCGCAGGCCGGCGTCGGCCGCGAGTGCGCTGCCGGAAACCTCGTCGATGGTAACACGCACCGACTTGCCGGTTACGCCGGCGGACAGCCGGTCCGTGACGCGGCAGGCGTAGGAGAGGGCGTAGGCGAAGTTGGACGCCTCGAAATAGCCCACGGGCAGGTCCGTATCCTGCGTGCGGCGCTCCAGGTCGCTGACGCCCAGGTTGGCTACGGAAAAACCGATTGTCCTGCCGGGTTTTTCACCCAGCGGCAGCGCCAGGGCGCCGTACTGGTACCGGGCTTCCTGCACGTACTGCGCGTGCATGGCGCCCATCATGGGCCGCTCTACCAGCGCCAGGCCGGCCGGGTTGTAGTAGGCCGCGTAAATATCGTCGGCCACGGCGGACTGCGCCTCGGCCATGGCGGCGCCGCGGGCGCCGGCGCCGATCTTCAGGAACTGCGCCGCGCTGGTGCCGGCATTCTCCGCGGCGGCGGCCGGGCGCGCGGCTCCGGCCAGCAGGGCCAGCGCCGTCATAACCTTGAGGAACCGCGGGTAGTTTCGCGTCATCTGTATTTAGGGTCCTTCACCACGGCCATCTTCCAGATCTTCCTCTTGCCGCCCACCGTGATCTCGCCCAGGTAAACGTCGCTGGCCACTTCCCGGCCGGAGCCGTTGCGGCCGTCCCATTCAAAGTAATAGTAGGTGCCCGCCCCGGAGGTGCCTGCCGCGCCGTCGAGGTAGCCGCAGTCGTATTCCCGCACCAGCTCGCCGGCCAGGTTGTAGATCTTTATCTTGCCCTGCCCGGCCACGGCCCTGGGCACGCCCACGCGGATTATGGTGCCGCGCGTGGTCACCTGCACGGCGCCCGAAGAGTAGCTGCCGCCGCCGGCGTTTAGGTTCAGGGACTTGGTCTTGGTCTCCAGGTTGAAGGGGTTGGGGAAGTTGAAGGCCTCCAGCTCTCCCCCGGCGTACGGGCTGGTGGAAGAGTAGATGGGCGTGGAAGCCAGCACGACGAAGATGGAGAAGTGGTCCACCAGCGACGAGACCGTGTTATTGGCGGTGTCTATCTGCCGCCCGTCGTTCTCCAGCTCAAAGCGCTGCGTGGCGGTGTTGAAATACCAGATGTTAAGGTTGGTGAGCGACGCCGAGGTGGACAGCGACGCGTCGTAAGTGAGCGTCAGCCGCGCCTTGTTCTTGAGCTCGCGCTTGATGCCGGCGGGCAGGAAGATGTCGTAGAAGGCGCTGAAAGGCGTGGCCACCGCCTGGCCCGCGGCCTGCGGCGTGAAGCCTTCCACGCGCCCGGCCTGCAGGGCCAGCACGGCGGCCGCCATGCGCGGCGGGAAGGCGGCGGGCGTCCTTACGCGCCGCGCGTCCGAAGCCGAGACGCGCAGGGACAGGGCCTGAGCGGCGGCCTGTTCTTTGGTCCGGCCCTTGTTCATGCCCACGTCCACCGAGGTGCCGGGCTGCGGGTCCGTCTCGCCGTCCAGCACGAAGGTGCCGGGCACAATGCCGACGCTGGTGTTCTCTATGTTCTCGTCGTCCTCTTCGGACTCCATGTCCAGCGTGCCGCCGGTGATATTGTTGAACTTCTTGGACTTGGAGGCGTCCACCGCCGTGAAGAAGTCGTAGACCTGGTCCAGCTCGTAGTTCGCGCCGGTATTGGGGTTGAGCGCCGCGGTGTAGGCGCGCAGCCGCACGCTGAACCGCTCTTCGCCGGGAGCCGGCCTGTAGACGGCCGTCAGGCTCTTGCGGCCCTGCAGCAGGTTCTTGTCGCTGCCGAGGAACTGCCCGTCCCCGTCGGTCCCGGTGAGAGGTACGCCGGCGGAGGTGTAGGTAGCCAGCTGCAGGATATAGTTCAGGTCATTGTCCAGGCCGGTCTCGTTCCTGAGCGCCTTGTTGCAGCGGAAGGTCAGCTTCACCTGGTCGTTGCCGAGGAAGCGGAAGGTAGGCTGGCATTCGGGCACGGGCACGCGGTAGGTCAGGTTGACCGTCCGGGTGGCCGTGGACTCCAGCGCGTCGAAGGAGACGGCGCCCTCGTAGGGGAACACCGCGTCGTCGTCGGTAGCGCCCAGCAGCGCTATCTGGTAATCGTAGCCGGGCCTGAAGCCTGAGATCTCGTAGGAGCACATGGCGTAGGTGAGCGCGTCCTTTTCCACGGTGCCCGGCAGGAACTGGGTGAAGGCGTCGTCGGCCGCCGCCGCGCCGCTGACCTCCTGCTCGTTGGGGCAGGAGTAGCCGGTGGGCGAGAGCGGGTCGGCCTTGCGGATGGAGCCGGTCACCGAGGCGCCGCGGGGCAGCGTTATGGTCCCGGCGGAGATCGTGCCGGTTGTCACCGTTATGGAGGAGGAATAGGCGATGTACCCCAGGCTCACGGCCTTAAGGTCGTAGGTGCCGGTGGAGAGGCCGGGGATCTCGAAGCGGCCGTCCGTGTCGGTCTTGGCCGCGATGTCGCCTAGCGGGTTGATCTCGGGCACCACGCCCTGGGGCTGCAGGAAGATTGCCGCGGCGGGGTAACCCTTCTGGTCGCCGGAAGGATACGAGAACGCGCCGCCGTCGCCGGTGAGCACCTGGCCGGTCACCTTGCCCAGCAGCGGCTCCAGCGTGAAGTCGGCCGAGGAGGTGCGCTGCAGGTCCACGCGCAGGGTCTTGCGGGCGTAAAGCACGCCCCCCTCCTCTTCTTGCAGGTTGTCGGCGCGCACGCCGGCCGTCAGGTCGAAGTAGCGCGAGATGAAGGTAGAGACCCACAAAGTGTAGGTGCCGTCGGCGGCGGTCTGGGTGAAGACCTCGGTCGGGGTCTGCACCAGGGCCGGCACCGCGGTCATGGAGATATTGGGCAGCGGCTGGCCCGAGGGCCCGGTGACCGTGCCGGTGATGGACTGGCCCTGGTTCAGGTCGGTGATGCCGACGTCCTTCACCTCGCCCTGCGCCAGGGTGATCTGCGCCGACACCGCCGGGGCGTAGTTCTGGCTGCCGGCGTTCAGGTAGGCCATGTCCCAGGCCTCCTGCTCCAGGTGCACGTCGTAGGGCACGCCGGGGATGATGGGCTCCAGGCGGAAGGTGCCGTCGGCCTCTATGGGCCGGCCTCCCGCGCTGGAGCGGGCCACCACGTAGCCGCCCTCCACCCACGGGTTGGCCACGGCGTAGATCCTGAAATTGGGTGCCAGCAGCGCGGCGTTGTCCTCGGCTATGAGCGCGCCGGAATTGGCGTCGCGCAGCCGGCCGGTTATCACGCCGGCGCGCTTGAAGAGCACGCTAAGGCCGGCCGCCTCACCCTGCAGGCCGTCGGGGGAGGTGATGCGGTCGGGGAAGGAGACCGGTTGAGCCACGTACTTCACCGGCGAGCCGAGGTCGGCCGCCTCAAGGGTATAGAAGCCGCCCAGCGGCACCCGCTCGAACCGGAAGTCCGCCGAGGCCGCGGCTATGCCGGCGCCGGGATTGCCGAGCAGCAGGTCCTGCTGCTGCACCAGCTCGCCGCGCCGGTTCTTGAGCGAGAGGCGCAGAGCCCGGGCGTCGGAGAGGCCCTGGTCCAGCGCCGCGCTGCCGGAGACGGAGAAACCGTCGGACAGGGTGAAGTCCACGCCGGTGCGGCCGGCGTTGGAGACGGAGACCAGCTGCTCCTTGGAAGGCACCAGCGCCTGGCAGGTGGCGCAGGCCTTAAGCGGCAGGGTGCGCACCAGGTAGAGGCCGTTCTGTATGCCGGTCACCGCGTAGTTGCCGGCGGCGTCCAGGAAGCCCACCCGGGTCTTGGCCGCCTCGAAGGTGACGGAGGAGACCCGCGTGAGCAGCTCGCCGAAGTCGCGCCTGATGGCCTCCACCCTGGCGGTCGAAGAGGAGATCCCCGCCGGGTAGCCCGCCGGCGCGTCGAAAGGCGCGTTCTGCGCTATCAGCGCGTTGGTGTTGAACAGCGGGTCCGAGACCTGGTTGATGATGCGGCCGGAGATGGAGTAGGTGTCGCCGCGGGCGTCGAGAGTGGCGGCGGCGGTAGAGCCGTTCACCGCGGAGACGGTAACGGTCCTGGCCATGCCGGTGGGCCCGTAGGACAGGGACAGCTCCAACGTTTCGGTCCTGAGGCCGGACAGCCTGAAGGTGGCGCTGGAGACGCCGGGCGCGCAGCCGGGGGCCGTACCGGTGGAAGGCGTGACACCGGCGCAGAGGAATTCGGGCAGCTCCGTGGAAGAGGCGACTTCGTAATACCGCCCCACGCGCAGCGGGTCGTCGGACCTGGTGATGCGCCACTTCAGCGCGGCCAGAGCGAAATCGGGCGCCGGCGCGCCTATCTCGTCGGCGGGGTTGGGCAGGCGCAGCAGGCCGGCCACAGCGCCGCTGGCTTTTTCGAAAGAGAAGTTCAGCGCCGCGGCCTGGGTCTGCGTGGAGAGGAACACTCTCTTGGGGAAGCCGCCTGGGCTCTGGAAGGCGGCGTCGGCGTTGAAAGAGAGGTCGGCGAAGACCTGGTAGGTGGCCCCTGGCCTGAGGCCGGTAATGACATAGGCGGCCGAGCCGCCCGAGGCCGAGGAGGAGATGCTCACCACGGCGCGGCCCTGCGCCGCGGTCTGCTGCGACCAGGCGGTGATGCCCACCGCGAGGGAAGAGGTAGAGCCGGCCAGCGGCGGGAAGGCCGAGGTGTCGCCGGTCACGGTAACAACTCCGGAGAGTACGCCGCCCTCGCTGAAGGCCGGGAAGTTGAGGCCGGACAGATCCAGCGCGCCCACTGCTACGGGGCCCGTAGAGACGGATTCGAAGCCGGGCGCCGAGGCGCGCAGCGTGTAGGCGCCGGGCTCGAGGCCGGTGAGGAGATAAGAGCCGTTATTGACGCCGGCGGGCAGGGCCACCAGCGCCGAGCCTTTGGCCAGGCCGCTGGATACGGCCACTACGGACACGGTGAGCCCGGCGGGGTTCGGCAGCGGGTTGGTCAGCGTGGACAGCGAGACCGAGCCGGCCAGGTTGACGCGCCGGGTAAGCTGCGGCAGCGCCAGCGACAGGCCGGCCGGGCCGACGTAGACCGAGGTGGACACGGGGAAGCAGCCCGCCAGCTGCGCGGCGGCCGTGTAGGTGCCGGCCATCACTTCGAAGCGGAAACGGCTGCGCGTGACGAACTGCTGCATCGAGACGTCCCACTGCCCGCCGTCGTCGAAGGTGGTGGTGCCCGCAGGCAGGCGCAGCGGCTGGGTATAGTTGAGCGCCCAGCTGGTGGTATACACAGACAGCGTGCCCCACTGCTCGTAGGCCTGCGTGGCGCCGGCCTGCAGGGCGGGGATGATCTCCAGCACCGGCGCGCGTGAGAGCGGCAGGTTGAGCACGGTAGAGGTGCCGGCCACCACGGTGCGCGACGAGGCGGCGACGTACTGGTTCTTGGCCAGAGTGACGGTATAGGTGCCCACCGACAGGCCCGAGAAGAGGTAGCGGCCGGAAGAGTCCGTATAGGCCTGCGCCTGCACCGGGCCGAAGAGCTGCACTTTCACCTCGGCCACCGGCACGGCCGGGGTGATGCCCGGGTCAGTGACCTGGCCGGAAAGCTGGTTGACCACCACGTTCACCGCCAGGCTGTCGTCGTTGACGCCGCCGGCGGCGACGCGGACATAATAGGTGCCGGGGCGCACGGTGCGGCCCGCGTCGGAGCCCAGGTTGAACCTGCCGTCCCACGCCACGCGGCCGGGCTGCGCGCTGCCGTAGCCCTGCGCCTGCCAGACCACGGCCCCGTCGAACTCATACTGCCGCGAGGAGACCTGCACGGTCCAGGAGAGAGAGGGGTCGGCCAGCGAGAAGCTGACGAAGGCCAGGTCGCCCGCGCCGTCGCCATCGGGCGTGATGGTCATGGACGAGCGGCCGGAATAGAAGGCCCCGCTGGACACGGCCACCCCGGAGAACGGGTTGCCCTGCAGCACATTGACGCTGCAGTAGGCGCGGCGCACCGTGCCGTCGAGGGCATACTCGGCCTCTATGCTCTTGGAGCCGGTGGAGGAGGCCAGGGCGTACAGCGCGGCCGAAGACTGGCCCGCCGAGAAGACCAGCGTCCGCGGCGTGGCGAAGCCGTCGCCGGCGGCGGTGGAGAGCTTCAGCGCCGGATCGGCCGCGAACTGGCCGGTGGCGAAGCTGTAGACCCTGCCGGAGACGGCGGCCTCGGTAGCCACGGAGACCGGCGCGGCGGCGCCGCAGAGATCGCGGCCCGAGAGCAGCAGGGCCTGCGAGGTGGTGTACTGCGTCAGCGTCAGGCTGGTCTGCGAGAAGGTCAGCGTCACGGCCCCGCCGGGCAGCACGGCCACGGCCGGCGAGCCGGCCGCCAGCGACAGCGCGGCTACGGAGGGATTCTGCGCCGTGGCCACGGTGAAGGTGCTGACCCGGGCCTGGCAGGGCGCCTGTATATTGGAAAGGTTGAACTGCACGGTGTCGCCGGTGCTCAGGGCTCCGGAGAGGACCCTGGCCACCGCGGAGTACTGGCCGGTCAGCGGGTCGGCGGCGGGCGTGGAGGGATCGCCGTCGAGTGACACGGAGGCCGCCCCGCCGGTGAGCACGGTCAGCGTGGCGTAGCCGGCGCAGGCGGGGCAGGTGTTCTGCAGCGTGCCCCAGCCGGCCGGCACGCCGATGGCGGCCGAGCCGCCTGACTGCAGGCCGCCTGCGCCGAGGTTTACCCTGATATTGAAGCTGGCCTGGCTGCCGGCCGTGACCGAAGCCGCCGAGGCCAGGGCAGTGCCAAGGCCGGAGCAGCCGGCGGCCGAGCAGCCGGGGTCGTAGGCGGCTATGTTCACGCCGGAAGCCGTGCCCAGTTTAGGCACGAAGACGGATTCCGCGCCCTGGTTATTAGGGGCGTAGAAGCCGTAGGCCTCGCCGGCGTCGTAGGCCTGGTCGGCGTCGCCGTCTATGAAGGCGCGGACATAATAAGCCACGTCGCCCGGCACCCGGAACGAATAGGCGCCCGAAGCCGCGGTGGAGACAGCCGCCACCGGCAGGCCGGTGAAGGAGGAATTGTTGAACAGCTCCAGGCGCAGAGCGCCGGCCTGCGCGCCGGAATAGGAGGTGACGCCGCTCACGGTGCCCAGGTGGGCGGTGGAAGCCACGAGGATCTCGAAGTCTATGCCCTTCGGGGCTTCGCCCGAGCCGAGCGTCAGCGCTACGGGCGCTGCCCCGCCGTAGAAGCCGTAATCCTCGCCGCTCTCTGGCCGCAGGCTCTGGTTCACGTCCACGAAACCGGCGGCGTAGAAAGTAGTGTTGGGCTGTATGCCGTTGAAGCCGTAATTGCCCGGTTGGGGCAGCTGCGCCGAAGCCAGCAAATTCGCCCCGGAGAAGATCTGGGTGGAATCGAAGACGGCGACCATAAACTTGCCGGCCTGCGTGCCGGAATAGGAAATGTTCCCCGAGATGCCGGCGGACTCGAGCACATAAGCTGAAGCGGAGTTGGAAACCCGGCCGCTATTGCCGCCCGGCTCCACGGCTTTTACCGCGAAGTAGACGGTGACGCCCTGCGGCAGATTGGTCAGCAGGCGGCTCTCGAGAGCGCCGGAGGCCAGCGGAACGAAGGTCTGGAGATAAGCCTTGGCCGTGTCAAAGCCGGCCTCGGTGTTTATGGGGCCGGCGGTAGAGTAGGCTATCCTGTACTTGGCCGCGCGGCCGCGCTGGCCTTCTGCGCCGGGCGCGGTCCAGACCAGGTAAGTTTCGCCGTAGCGGCTGCCGGCCTGGCCGGCCAGGCCCGTTATAGCGGCCGGGTAATACCTGACCTTCTGGTAACCCTTCCTGATCTTCTTGGTCGTGCCGGACGACACAACCCTGGAGCCGCTCCCAATAGTGGCGTTAACCTTCTTGGTCGCTCCGGCCGAAGTCTTACCCGCGGCCGCGCTCTTATTGCGCTGTATCTTCTTGGTGGTCCCGGTCAATTCGGCGGCAAAAACGCTCCCCAATGCCAAGCCCCCGACAAAAAGGGCCGGCACCAGACGCGCAAATAATTTACCGCCTATGGAACGCATATTTCCAGCATTTAACTACAACTGCTTTCCGACTTCACTACCTGAATTACAAATTCGCTATTAATTAATGAACTCCACCATCAGTCCCTCAGCGGACACTTCCCCTAAAGTTATAGAAGTTTCCCCGGTAAGCGCGACATCTATCGCAGCGGTATCGGTCTGTGCGGGAGCCGCCGTCATTATTTCCTGGGGCAATGACGAACCGAATCCTTTCTGTGTATTAGCGCCGGTCCTGAAAATCACGGCTTCAAGCATCCAGCCGCTTTCATTCATAGAGGTATGGCTTGCGACTACAGTTCCGCCCAGGCCGCCGAACCGCAGCCTTAGCACTTTCGTCATGGAATTTGAAACGGCGGTTCCCCAAGCCTTTATCCTGACGCCTTTACTGTTAGCGTTCAGACTGTTGGCCGGCAAAGTATAAGACAGCAGCGTTTCCTCGGTGGTACCAGTAGTCGCCTGAGTGTTAAGGTTCACTCCGGCAAGGCCAATGGGCGAGGTTTGCCCGGTGCTGCCGCCCATAGCGCTCACAAACTTGTCCGCCATAAGCACACCGGTGGCGGAAACGGAAGACACTATTGTCCCGCCCGAGTTGCGCCAGACCTGGGCCATTTGGTCGGCCGCGGTGCCGGTAGATTTCACATCCAGCGCCGCCTGCGGCAGGGTGGTCGTCAGGCCCAGGCCGACAGCCCCGGTCTGAAGGTTGCCCCAGATTATGCCGCCGATATTAAGCTCATTGGAGATGGTCGGCGCGGTGGCGTCCTGGTTGTAGCCGATAATTATGTTCCGGCTGCCAGTGGTCAGAGAATCCCCCGCCTGGAAGCCCACCAGGACATTGTCGGCGGAACCGTTGCCGAGCATATGCCCGGCCTTGTATCCCACGACGGTGGAACTGGAGAAAGAATTAGCCGCGGCGGCGCCGTAGCCGCCCGCGCCGAAGCCGAAGAGGGCGTTGGCCGAGCCGGTCTGGTTGTTAGTGCCCGCATAGTCGCCCATGAAGGTGTTGTTGGAGCCGGTCGTGTTGGAATAGCCGGCGGCGGCGCCCAACATCGAGTTCATGATCCCGGTCGTGCTGAAATAGCCGGCGTTCTGCCCCACGTAAGTGTTGTTGTAGCCGCTCGTGGTGGAATAGCCGCTCTGATGCCCCAGGAAGGTGTTGGAGAAGCCATTCGTGTTGGAATAGCCGGCGCGGTAACCCGCGAACATGTTGTTGTTGCCGGTATCTACCTGGCCTGCGCCGAGGCCGACAGCAAGGCTTTCGATACCAGGCAGCACCGCCAGCACCTTGGTGCCGCTTATCTGGTAGGCGCCGGCGTTCACGTGGCTGGATGTATTCACGCCGTAAACCCCCATCTGCAGCGCCATCGTGCCCGTGTGGTTGCCCAGGTTGTCGGCCCCGCCCACGCCGGTAAGGCCGGAGCCGTCACCGTAGAATTTGGCGGCGGTCACCGCATTCGTGACCGTCAGCGTGCTAATATTAGTTTGCTGCGCCCAGAACGTGCCGCCTTCCACGGAAAGGGAACTGACGCCGAGCAGGCCGGTGGAATCCATCTGGGCCACCACTCCCCCGGAGGCGTTGCGCCACTTCTGCGCGTATACGTTCGAGGCGGTGCCGGTAGAAACCACGTCGAGCGCGGCAGAGGGAGAGCCGGTGGAGATGCCGACAAGCCCGTCGCCGGTTATGAACACGCCGCGGTTGACCGTAGCGCCCAGCGCGGTATTGGTGGACCCGGTCACCATGAAGCCGCCGCGGTTCTTGAACAGGGTACGCTGCGGCACATTATTCACCAGTTCGGAGTTACCCCCGGTGTTGTGGTAGTCGTTCCAGGTAAAACTGCCGTCGGCGTAGCTTATGGCGGCCCAGTAGCCGGCCGCCAGGGCGTATCTGGAGTTGGTGACGGTCAGATTGGCGCCGCCGGGAACCATGGAGCCCTCGGAGAAGATGTCGTTGACGCGGTTGTAGTAACCGCCGTGCACGGCGCTGTACTGCGAGGCCGCCACATTGTCCTTGCCGCCGGTGACCAGCGCGTAGGCCCCGCCGCCGGCAGTGTTGCCATAACCGCCGCCGATAAAGCCGTGCGAGCCGCCAAGCGTATTGAGGTAGCCGCCCGAAACCACGCCGTTCTGCCCGGCAGTTACGGCGTTGCGGTCGCCCGCGCCGATGAAGGCGTGGTCAGCCGCGGCCAGCACCTTGTTGCTCTCGCCGCCGGCGATGGTGGAATAATTGCCGGCCGCCACGTTATCCATACCCAGCACGCGCCGTGTCTGCAGGTCCACCGAGCCGACACCGCGAGCGTCAGGCATATAAGTGCCGTTGCCGAAGCCGCGCGTCTGAAGCGCACCCATCTGGTCGATGTAAAGTCCGTTGCTGTCGGCCGCCGTGCCGTTAATAACGAACAGCCCGCCGCCTGTGATGGTGATGGTAGAGAGATTACTGACGGGGAAATTGGACATGTTCAGGGCCTGCGTGGCCATGTGGTCGCCCAGGTTGTCTCCGGAGACCGCCTGCCAGGAGGCCAGGCCAGCGGAATCGGAGGTCAGCACCTTGCCCGCGCCCTGCGTGCCGTCTACAATCTTGACGCTGCCGGAGATGTCCAACTTAGCGCCCGGGGTAGTAGTACCGATCCCCACGTTGCCGACGCTGATGTAGCTGTTCTGGTTCGGCGCGCCGGACAGCAGCACCGTGGCGCCGTCAGCCGGACCGGTGAGGGGGCTGTACCTGTTGCCCAAAGCCAGGTAGCCGCCGTAGTTGGAACCGTCGGTGTTGGAGAGCGAAACCACCCGTTTGATGACGCCGCTGCCGTCGTCAATGGTACCGTCGAGGAAAACCTTATTCATAACCCCGGTGCCGTGCGCCAGGACGAACTGGTTCCCGGGATTATTGGTCCCGATGCCTACGTTGGAGTTGAGCATTGCGATATTGGCGGTGTCGGTGGCGCCGGTCACGGTGAACCTGTCCAGGAAAGCGCCCTTTACGGCGTTAAAAGTCTGCACCTGGAGCGCGTTGCCCAGGCCGGCTTCACGGGTGCCTTTAATAGTAAGGGTTTGATTGTCCGGGGCTATAAGAAAGCTCTCGCCGGAGCCGGCGCCCACGCTGAAGGTGGCGGGGCCGCCAGTGCCTACCGTTAAATTACCGATAGCCCGGATATCGCCGCTGACCGACAGTTTGGCCGCGGGGTTCCCGTCGCCGATGCCGACATTGCCGGCGCCGGCGGGCATGATGGTGATATGCTCGTCGGCGAGAGAGGTGATATCGGGCACCGCGCCGCTGAAGTTCAGAGCGCCGGTCAGGGTACCGCCGGTCTTGGCGAGGGCGTTCAGATTGGAAAGCCCGGAGCCGTCGCCCACGAAGTTATTGGCCGTAACGGTACCAACGCTGACAATGCTGCGGCCGGACATGTTCAGGTCGGCGGAGGCCGTGTGATTGCCAAGGTTGTCGCCGGCTATGCCGGTAAGACTGGAGCCGTCGCCGTAGAAGCCGGAGGCGTATAACGTGCCAGTAGCGCTCATGGTGGCGACCACTGCGCCCGAGTCGTTGCGCCAGACCTGCGATAAAGGATCGGAGGCGGCCGTCCGCACGTCCAGCGCGGCCTGCGGCAGGGTGTTGGGGAAGCCTATGGCGATGCGGCCCTGCAGCAACCGGCCCCAGATAAGCCCGCCAATGTTCAGCTCGTCGGAAATAGTCGGAGCGGTCGCGTCCTGGTCGTAGCCGATTATGATATTCCTAGATCCTGTTGTTAAGCTATCCCCTGCCTGAAAGCCAAACAGCACATTGTCACTGCCGGTTGTCAATGCATAACCGGACTTATAGCCCATGACCGTGGAACTGGAAAAAGAATAAGTATCTACACCTACCGCAGCATAGGAACCAAATACGGAATTAGCCGAGCCATGAGGAGAGTTATATCCGGCATTGTTTCCGACATAAGTATTGTCAGCTCCAGTTAGATTCCGAAAGCCTGCAGTGACTCCCACAACTGTATTTCGAGCAATACTCTCTCCCAGCGCTGCCGCATTTTCCCCCACAGCCGTATTAAACATTCCTCCAATATTATTCTGCCCAGCATTTGAGCCAATAAATGTGTTACCTTGGCCAGTGGTATTATTCGAACCGGATCCCGACCCGACAAAAGTGTTAAATCCGCCGGAATTAACCGCTCCGGCACCGAATCCGACAAAAACCGTATTACTGGCAGCTATGCCCTGCAATACCGTAATACCATTGATTTTATAGCGAGCCGCAGTAATATCACTCGAGGATATAATCGAATAACCCCCCATGTTAAGTTGATACGTGGCGGTGTGGCTGCCCAGGTTGTCGCCGGCTATGCCGGTGAGGCCGGAGCCATCGCCGAAATATTTAGCGGCGGTGACATTGCTCGACACGGTCAGGCTAACGGCGTTGCTGATGGGATAACCGGCCATGTTCAGCGCCATGGTCGCCGTGTGGCTGCCCAGGTTGTCACCGGTTATGCCGGTAAGGCCTGAGCCGTCGCCTACAAAATTGTTGGCCGTCACCGTACCGGCGCTGACAATGCTGCGGCCGGACATGTTCAGGTCGGCGGAGGCGGTATGATTGCCAAGGTTGTCGCCAGCTATGCCGGTAAGGCTGGAACCGTCGCCGTAATACTTGGCCGCGCTGACCGTGCTAGACACCGACAGGCTGACGGCGTTGCTGATGGGGTAACCAGCCATGTTCAGCGCCATCGTAGCCGTGTGGTTGCCCAGATTGTCGCCGGCTATACCGGTCAGGTTGGAGCCGTCGCCATAATATTTGGCGGCGGTCACGGCGCTCGACACGTTCAGGGTGGCGGCATTGCTGATAGGGTAGCCGCTCATATTCAGCGCCATCGTAGCCGTGTGGCTGCCCAGGTTGTCACCGGTTATGCCGGTGAGTCCGGAGCCGTCACCTACAAAATTGTTGGCCGTCACCGTACCGGCGCTGACAATGCTGCGGCCGGACATATTCAGGTCGGCCGAGGCGGTATGATTGCCAAGGTTGTCGCCGGCTATGCCGGTTAGGCTCGAGCCGTCGCCGTAATACTTGGCCGCGCTGACAGTGCTAGACACCGTCAGGCTGACGGCGTTGCTGATGGGATAACCGGCCATGTTCAGCGCCATCGTAGCCGTGTGGCTACCCAGATTGTCCCCGGCTATGCCGGTGAGGTTGGAGCCGTCGCCATAGTACTTCGCCGCCGAGACGCTGTTAACTACGGTCAGCGTGCTGACATTGTTCACCGGCAGGCTGGACATGTTCAGAGGCTGGGTGGCCGTGTGGCTGCCCAGATCGTCGCCGCGCACGCCTGTCAGCATGGAGCCGTCGCCGTAGAAATTAGCCGCCATCACGGTGTTGTTAACCGTGAGGGTGCTGACATTGTTTACCGGGAAATTGGCCATGTCCAGGGCCGTGCTGGCCATGTGACTGCCCAGGTTGTCTCCGGAGATGCCGGAGAGGTTCCCGCCGTCGCCGTAGTACTTAGCCGCCGTGACATTGCCGGCGGCGATTATGTCCTGGCCGGACATGTCGAGCGGGGCGATGGCCGTGTGGTTGCCCAGGCTGTCGCCTATTATGCCGGTAAGGTTAGAACCGTTGCCGTAGAACCTGGCCGCGGTAATGCTGTTGGTGGCGATGATGGTGCCGAAGGTCTTAGTTCCGGAGACGGATTGTGAGCTGGACAGGTCCATAAACATGTCGTAAGTCCGGCCGGACAACTGGGCCGAGTTCATGGAATAAAGCACGGAAGCGAAAGGCTGGCGCGGGCTGAGCAGCTCGGCTCCCACCTGTATCTGCAGGTAGGCCGCCGCCGACATGGCCGCAGAATAGGGAATGGGCGTGACGGAGCCCAGCAGCGTTTCAACCGAGCCGTTGTCCACAACCACTCCGGTCTGGGTTTCGGTCCAGAGGGCTACACCGCCGCTGGCCGCGTTGTACAGCGTGAAGGTTATGTCGAAGGACCCGTTCAGCGGGTTATCGGACAGGTCGGTAAGCCGCCCCTGGAAGTTTACGGTCTGCGGCGGCGCCACCTGCGCGTAGCCTGTCGGGCAACACAGCAGGAGCAAGAAAAATACAGTTTTAAAATTCTTCAATAGCTGACTCATAACGGTCTCCTTAAAATAGCGGCCGAACAATTAAAAACGGTTGCTTCCTTCAACGACGCCGGGCAAACTCAATACTCGTAACCAAAACCAATCCGGTAATTGGTCGTGGTGAAATTGTACCTGTAGAGCTTCTCGAACCTCTGGTTGGAGGTCTGCCTGCCGAAACCGAACTGCGAGGTCCAGACGAAATGCGGGGCGATGGGATAGCTGACCCCCACGCTAAGCATCTGCTCGTTCTGGTAGATCTTGTCGCCGAGGTACAGCCCCGACTCAGCCTGCGCCTGCCTGCCGCTGTAGCCTATGCGCCCCACGGTGGCCGACAGGCTGAGGTCCAGGGTGCGGCCTTCCTTGTCCCCGTACCTGGGCGCCATGGCGCGGGAGAGGCTGAGGTCCACCCCGGCCCTGACGGAAACGGAATCATAATAGTTCTTCAGGAATTTCAGCCGCTGGGCGTCGTAGCTGTTCTGGTTGGAGGCATTGTAGCCCGCCGCCGCCCGCAGTCCGCCCACGGCTTTCCAGCCGGGCGCGAGCTGGCGCGGCATTCGCCAGGCCAGGGAGAACTGGGTGGACAGGTCGCGGCGGGTGGAATTCCTGTAATCGCCGGTACCGCCCACCACGTGCTGGTCGGGGAAGAAGCGCAGGGTGGTGGTCAGGTTGCCCTCGGCGTAGGTGCGCCAGGCGCCCTCGGCCGTACCGCCGAAGGAAAAAGCGTGGTTATAGGAATCCAGCACCGCCGCTCCGGCCAGCTCGCGGGCCATGGAATTGCCACTGGAATCCTGTATGATAGACTCCAGCGAAACGAAATTCACGAACCCTATCTTATAGAAATCATATCCGATAGTGAAGGAGAACGGGTCCCGGTAGGCGTATTCACCCTCGAGCGAGAAGCCGGGGCGGTGGTAGTCGAAAAGGCCCTCTCCCCAGGACTCGTCGCGGGTCTCTTTAAGGAACTCCCACTTGTAGCCCAGCGAGGGCTTCAGCTTCCACTTGGGCGTCAGCTGGTAGACCGAGCGGACGGCCACGGAATGGGACATCTTCTCCTGGAACAGCGTGCCCCCGCCCACCAGGTCGGTCACCTGTTTGGTGCCCTGGTATTGTGAAGAAAGCACCGGCACCAGGGTCAGTTTCGGCCCGAGCTTTTCGTGCTTGATCGCCATGGAGGCCAGCACGTTTAAGTTGCCGGCCAAATCGCCCTCCTGCCCGGCGAAGAAATGCTGCCCGCCGCTGAACCGCACGGCCAGGTAAGGCTGTAATTTGGATTTCGCGCTGGCCGCCTCATACTCGTCCAGGCCGGCAAAGGGTTCGCCTTGCGGCTCTTCGGGCACGGCCGCAGCAATTTCGGCCGGCGCGGCCGCCGAGGAAACCAAAACGGGGGCCTCGACCGGAGTCAGCTCAGGCCTGGGTACGCTCATGGCGGCCAGCGCCTGCGCCTTTTGTTTCCTGCTCCTGGCCGAGATCTTGTTTTTGACGGTCTCGTCGAAGGTCCAGCTGTTAGGCCGCAGGCCGCGGCCGGCGGAGCCTGACACTTTAAGAGCGGTCGCGCCGGGCTTCAAATCTTTTATCTCCACGAAATCCGCCCGCTTCACCCTGGCTCCTGAGCCTACCGCCAGGCCGCTGGAACCGCCCACCTCGGTGCCGGCCGGGTTGGAGAGCACCAGGCTGCCGCGCTTCACCGTAAAGCCGTAATACTCGCCCGGTTTAGCCGGACCGATGCTGGCCTTTGCGTCGCCGCGGGAGAAGAAGGTGCCGCCCTTATCCACCAAAATGCCCTGACGGCCCACCTTCAGAGTGCCGTTGGCCATTTCGAACAGGCCCTTGCGGACAACGGATAGCCGGCGACCAACGGTGAGCGTAGCCGTCCGGAGGTACAGCATGCCCCCCCGCACGGTCATGTCGCCGGTAACTGTAAGCGGGGCCCCGAAGCGGATGTCGCCGTGGAATTTTTCGGTCACCGTAAAAGCGGCCACGGTGGCGTCGATATCCCAATAGCAGTCGCGCGAAGAGCGCGGCCCGAAGACCACGCTGTCTTTGACGCCGGGGAGCCGGCCGGCGCTCCAGTTCTCGGGCTCGGAGGCGTTGCCGGTGCTGCCCAGGCCGGTCCAGTTCAGCGGAGCGGCGGCGTGCGCGCAGGGCGCCGCCAGGAGGCAGAGCGCTGTCAGCAGGCGGGGGAGGTGTTTGTTCATTGCACAAGCCCCGACTGTATCAGGATCTTAGGCTCCACCACCAGGTCTATCTTGCGGTCCCCGAAGAAGCTGGAGGTGATGACCTGCTGGAAATTCCAGTTCAGCAGGGCTTCCTTATACTGGGGCCCGGTGGTCACGCCGGCGAAATCGGTGACGTTCGCCACCTGGCCGTCATTGTCCATGACATAGTTGTCGTACTGCGTGTAATCGTCGCCTACGCCGTAGGTTTCACGGATGCGGTTATGCAGGTAGGTGCCGTCCGGGAAGCTGGAATCTATATTGTAGTTGGCGCTGCCGCCCAGGATGGAGGTGGTAATGTCCGCGGCCAGGTAAGTCTGCACGTTCGGCGCGACCGGCGCCCAGGCGTAGGTCTGGGTCCCGTTATATTTTATGGAATAGTTGTCGAAGAGGGTTTTATAGTAAGTCCCCGAGACCCCGACGAACCTGTCCGTGGCGGAGTCGAAATAGGAGGCCACGTCGTCGGCCGGGTCGGCGTTGGCGTTGACGTCCACGGGATGCCCGCCTGAGGCGTTCTCCTCCACGGAATCGGAGGTGTTGGAGCGGCCGGTCTGGTAAGAGGTCAGGTACCACGTCGGGGCGCTCTCCGCCCCGCCCAGCTGCCGCAGCGCCGCGCTCAGGTCCCCAGGCAGCGTTGTGTTGAAAGTTCCCTTGTAGAAAAAGTAATCCAGCCGGCTTTCGCGCTTGTTGAGCACCACCAGCTTAAACTGGTCGGGCGCGGGGCGCATCACGTATTCTTCCAGCTGCACGCGGTTGCCGAACACGTCCACCAGGGCTTTGCCCTGCTGGTATTCGGCCAGCTTTATCTCCTCGGCCGCGGCGCTCAAGACCGCCTCTTTCGACATGGCCAGCCCTACTTCTTTGGACAGCGCGGCCTTGTTGGAGCTCTGCTCGTTTTCCAGCGCCTGGGAGATCTGCTGCTGCGCGCCGAAGCCCTCCGGCGTGACGGAAAGCCGGTTGCCCTCCTGCAGGGTCATCTCGTTGCCTAAATTATCCTGTATAGCCAGCGTGCCCCGGAAAAGGTC
The DNA here is from genome assembly GCA_001799895.1 of Elusimicrobia bacterium GWD2_63_28. GTDB lineage: Bacteria > Elusimicrobiota > Elusimicrobia > Elusimicrobiales > UBA9959 > UBA9959. The sequence goes on along the minus strand of MGUI01000030.1, from coordinate 12,453 downwards.
CACCTGCGTGTTGGAGGTCTGGGGGTCCACTTCCAGCGCAAACTCGGTGCCGCGCACGGCGCAGACGGCCGTCTCGGTTTTCACCTCGAAATTGCCGGACCCCTTTTTCACCCAGGCCCGGAGCTTGCCGAAAACCAGGCCGAGGGAGATCTTCGAGGTATTCTCGCCGGAGATCTTTAGCCCCGAGGAGGCGCCCACCCTTACCCGGGAGCCGGTCTCCATCAGGATTTCCACCGAGGCGGCGCGCTTGGTGCGCACCTCGTCCCCGTTAGCGAGCGGCGGGGCGTCTTCAACCTTCAGCCGCTTCCAGTCCGCGGCGGCGGCCGTTTTGTATTCGGCCTCGCCCTTGCACGCGACGACGCGGGCGCAATGAACATCCTGCGCCAGCACCAATGCCGCTAAGGCCGAAAGTAGGATAAATCTAAATGACATCCCCTGCCCAGGCTCCCCCAAAAACAGCCCTTTCAGTTACCCCTACTTTATACTAATTAGGCGCCCGGCTGGCAACAATATAATAAACAGGCCCTCAAACCCGTGTTTTACCTGCCGCAAGATGCCCTGCGCCCTAATTTCATATAATTAAACGGGGATAAAAATTAATGTCTTACCACAAAAGACTGCAGACAGACCTGCGCGGCGCCGCCGCGGCGGGCATTATCACCCCCGAACAAGCGGACAAGATCTGGGAACGCTCTTACTCTGAAAGGGCGTTCGCTTCTTTTAAGGCCGCGCACTGGATAGGCGCGGCGGCGGGGCTTTTCGTGGCGCTGGGCCTGATACTGGTGGTGGCCAGCAACTGGGACAAGATAGGCGCCGTGACCAAGATGGGCGCCTTCCTGCTGCTCTTCGCCGGAGCGGCCGAGGCCTCCCTGCGGCTCGACGACAAACCCGCGGCCGCCATCCCCCTGAAAACCCTCTGGTTCTTCATGCCGGTACTCGGCATAGGGCTGTACGCCCAGATTTTCAACCTCAGCGGCGATCCAATTAAGCCTTACCTGGTCTGGGCCGCCCTCTCGGCGCCGCTGGCCCTGCTCTCCAAGCGCCCGCTGGCCGCCTACCTCTGCTCCCTGCTCCTGTTCGTGGTGCTTTACTCGGGCACCCTGGGCCCCGCCAATATGCTCTCGCTGGCGGCCCGCCACAACGCCGCCAGCCAGCCGCTCTGGCATTGGGCGCTGGCGCTGGCCGCGCTGGCCTCCGGTATAGCCCTGTACCCCGGCAAGAAGCTCGGCATGCCCCTCGGGGCTGGCGTAGTCTGGGTTTTCATGATGCTGGTGGCCGATACCGCCATCAAGGTGCGCTCGTCGGCCCTGATACTGCTGGCCGGCATGTCGCTGGCCGCGCTGTGGCTCTCCTTCGGCCGCGAGCCGGAAGAAGAGAAAGCCGGCCTGCCGCTGCTAGCCTGGACAGGCGCCGTCTACGCCATGACTTTCTTCTGGCATTACCGCTCGCACGACTCTTACGGCTCCTCCCAGTCCGACACCGCGGCCGGGGGCGTCATCACCTGGCTGCTCTTCGCCGGCGCGCTGGCGGCGGTGTTCCTGCGCAAACAGCGCCTGTTCCCGGAGGGTAAAACCGAAGATTACCTGGGCAAGGGCCTGCTGGCGGCCTCCATGCTGGGCGCTTTCCTGCTGTTCGACACCAGCGAAGCCTCTGCCAAGATCCTGGCCGTGATAGCCAATTTGCTGCTGGCGGCTTTCGGGATCGGCTGCATTATGAGCGGCTCCAGGCACGCCAACGAAAAACTTATAAACCGCGGCGTGGCCGTCATCACCCTCACGGCCGTCACCCGCTTCGTGGATATTTTCGGCGGCCTGCTGAAAAGCGGCGTGGCTTTCATCATAACCGGCCTGGCCTTCGGGGCCCTGGCCTATTTCGTGAATAAGGGCCGGAAAGCCCTTATAGAGTCGGTGAAGAAATGAGCAAACTGCGCATAGTGTTGGGCCTGCAGCTCCTCTTCTTCGTGATCTGGGGCGGCTTCCTGCTGTCTTCGCGCGGCGCTGACTCGCCCGAGTTCTATCTGGAGACCGCGCCGGTGGATCCGCGCGACCTCATCAGCGGCACCTATGTGGCGCTGACCTACGACATCTCCCGGCCCACGGCCGGCAGGTGCGCCCGCAACGACAAGTTCGGCCTCCTGTTCGTAAAGCTGGAGCACCGCGGCAAGATGGCCGATACCGAGGCGGGCCAGGTGCCGGTCTACGAGGCGGTCGACTGCGATAAAAACCCGCCGGCGGAGCCGGGCTGGGCAGGCGCCAGCATGCAGTTCACCTTCGGCGGCATGAACGCCGTCTACGGCATAGAAAAGTTTTTTCTCAACGAGAACGACCCGCGCAAGGACGCCCGCAGCGGGTCGGTGGTGGCCAAGGTCAAGATCGGCCACGGCCGCCGCCTGCAGCTCCTGGATTTAGTAAAGAAACTCTAGTCCGCCAGCCGGCGCTCCCGCCGTTACCCGCCCGCTGGCCCAGCCGCCCCGGGCGGCTTGCCTACGAACAAAAGGAGACCACATGCAGAGAACACAGGAAATGACCAGCGTGCAGCCGGACTGGGAGAATTTCTATCCCCGCCCCATCTCTGAAAAGACCCCCTTCTTCTCCAACGACGGCCGCCTGTACGACTGCCTGTTCGCCCAGCAGCTCAACCGCGACCTGCTGACGCTGCTGTTCCGCACCGCCGACCGCCTGCGCGAGGTGACGCAGCATAAGGACGGCTCCGACTATATTTCGGGGCTGCTCTCCGACAAGCGGGCGATGCTGTACTTCGCGCAGCCCTCCACCCGCACGTTCATGTCTTTCCTTAACGCCTGCCATGTCCTGGGCATCAAGACCTCGGAGATCCGCGACAGTTCCACCTCCTCCGAAGTGAAGGGCGAGACGCCCGAGGACACCGTGCGCACCTTCTCGAGCTACGTGGACCTGATCATCATGCGCCACCCGACGCCCGGCTTCGTGGAGAAGACGGCCTGGCTGATGAACCGCACCGGCCGCCCGGTGCCGATCATCAGCGGCGGCTCCGGCAAGGACCAGCACCCCACGCAGGCGCTGCTGGACGTCTACACCCTCTACCGCAGCTTTGACGGTGACATAGACAACAAGCACATCGTCATGGTTGGCGACCTCAAGCGCGGCCGCACGGTGCGCTCGCTGTCCTACCTGATGAAGAACTATAAGAAGATCTCCCTGTCCTTCGTCTCGCCCAAGGAGTTCCGCATGGAGGCAGACATCCTGGAGTTCCTCAAGCGCCACAACATCCCGTTCCAGGAGACCGAGGACTTCAAGGGCGTCATGAAGACCGCCGACGCCATCTACATGACCCGCATCCAGGACGAGCACGACAAGGCCGGCGAGAGCAAGGGCGTGGACTATTCCCCCTTCTACTTCCGGCAGGAGCATTTGAAGGACATCAAGAAGACCTGCGTGATCATGCACCCCCTGCCGCGCCGCCACGAGATTGAGGTCTCCGTGGACGAAGACCCCCGCGCGGTGTTCTGGCGGCAGGAGCGCAACGGCATGTGGGCGCGCGCCGCCCTGATGGCCTACATCTTCGGCGTGGACGGCAAAATTAGATAAAGGCAGGGGACGCTGATGACTATATGACTATTTCGTCACCGAGAGCTGATTCGGAACGAGTATCTTTCAAATAGTCATATAGTCATCAGCGTCCCCTCAAACAAAAAAAGCCCCCGGTTTTGCCGGGGGCTTTTTATTTATTCGGGAAGGCTTAGTCGCTCAGCACGGAGGGGTCCGAGAAGCGGTCGCGCAGGCTGTTGGCCGCGCCCAGTTGCGAGTTGTAGCCGGCCTGCAGGTTGTCGTTGTACACGTTGTAGGAGTTGGCTATGTTCTCTTCGTTCTTGATGCGCTTGTCGGTTTTGAGGTCCAGCTTGGCGAAGATGTCCTTCACGTTGACCAGCTGTATCATCACCTGCATCATGTTCTCGTAGCCCACGCGGCTCTTACCCTTGCCGGCCAGCACTTCGGACAGGCGCTTGGCCTTGGCCTTCTGGTCGCCGATTTCGCGCACGCTGGCGATGTCGGCGATTATCCGCGCGGCGTTGGTGCAGAAGGAGTTGACCACGGAGAGCGGGTCGAAAGAGTCCGAGCCGTCGCGCTGGTAGGAGGCCAGCAGCTTGCGGGCGGCCTTCCAGTCGTAATCCACTTTGCCCTCGGTATCGATCTTGAAGAGATGCTGCACTTTCTGCAGGATCTCGCGGTCCAGGCCTTCCATCACGTTGAGCACGGCCTTCATGATGGTAACGGCCGGGGCGGCCACTATGTCGCGCACGGCTTCCTTGGTGAAGACCAGGGAGAAGGACATCAGGGCGGACTTGTAGCTCTTGGTGTTCAGGACCGGCTGGCCCCATTCGTCCACCTCGGTGGAGTTGGCCGGGTCGAGCCTGGGGAACAGGGTATTCACGTCTATCATGAACTGGCTGTTGATCCCGTTGCCCTGGGTGCCGGCATACTTGAGGATCTCGTTCATGTCGGTTACCATGCCGCGGGCGTCGCTCTCGTCGTGCTTGATGTAGCCCTCGTAGCGCTGGTACACCACGGCGGCTTCGGAGATGTCGCCGCGGCCGTTCTCGTAGTTGACCACGTAGAAGTTCTGGTTGGTGTTGTGCTTGAAGATCTTGCCGATGAAGGGCACGTTGATGTTGCTGACCGAGGTGTTCTTGGAGGCGTTGTGCACGTGCAGCACCTGCTCGCTGCCGGAGACCTGGTAGCGGTCGTAGCGCTGGCCGGCGTTGGCCTCGCGGTGCAGCACGATGGGCAGCACCAGGTTGGAGGCGTGGGAGTTGCTGTTGAAGTGGTTGGAGCCGGCGAACGTGGAGTTGAGCCCCAGCCCCTCGGCGGCCACCTGCGACACGCTGTTAAGGGCTTCCTGGCCGGAAGCCGTGTCGTCGAGCGAGGAGAAGTCGTTAAAGCGCACGCCCATCTCTATCAGGCGCTTTATGATGCTCAGGTCGCCCTTGAGGAAATCCACCAGCTTGGCCACCTGCGCGGGGTTCTTGGCGTCTATGACGAACTCCAGCAGGATCTTCTGGCCCTTGGCGCGGCTCGTCGAGAGGCCGAATTTCAGCGCGAGGTACTTGTTGAATTCCTTGACCAGCGCCTTGTCGATCTCTTTCATCAGGAAATTCTCGGCCTCGGGCAGGCCTATCATGCCCGCGTCGAAGGAGGTGCCCACGGAAGCGCCCGCGCTCTTTACGGTGATGCGGTCCAGGCGGATGCGCAGGCGGATGTGCTCCGCGTCCATCTTGAAGAGGGTGACGGAGGGCTTCATCTCCTTGGAGGTGCCCAGCGAGAAGCCGATGGTGAGCCAGGGCTGCACCGGGTAGCCCAGGCCGCCGCTGATGCCCATGTGCAGGCGGGCGGGGAATTTCCAGATCTCGTTGACGCCCATCTCGTTGATGCGCTTCTCGTTAATGGGGAGGATGGTCTTCACTTTGCGCAGGTCGGCCAGCTTCAGGAGGTTCTTGCAGTACTTGTCCTCGTTGGTCTTGCGCACTACCACCGACTTGCCTTCCAGGCCGCCGGAGAGGCCTATATTAAAGGAATTGCCGTTGACGTTGAAGATGTCGGTAAAGGTGTGTCCGGCGTCCAGTTTCACGCCCACTTCGTCTATCACGGCTATCTTGTTGTCCGGGTACTGCTTCATGTAGCGCTTGAATTTGCCTTCCACGCCGGCGATCTGGCCGATGTCGAAGCCGGCTTCTATCGGGATCTCCACGTCTTTGCAGATGTCGTCGAACACGTCGCTCTTGAGGTCTTCCCAGAAATGGAGGAGTTCGTTATTGCCGGTATTGGGCTGGGGCTGTTCGGCCGTGGGGGCCTTGGGGGCTTCATTGCGGGTGCCGGCGGCGCGCAGGCCGCCGACCAGTTCGGCCATGGAGCCCTGGTTCGCGCCGTCGAAGTAAGTGGAGAAGTCCGCCGAGCGGGCCGGCGCGTTAAGGGCGCAGACCAGCGAGAAAAAAACTACCGCGAATTTTGATTTGGAATTGGAAGAGGTTTGGTTCATTGCTAATAGTTTAGCGGAAACAAGCGTTTTTCATAAGAGGCCAAGTGCCCACCCCGCGGTTGTTTTAATGCCTATAGGGAGGTAGGCCCCCCCGGGCCCGGGGCCTAGGCCCTTAGGACCCGTACCCCCGACCGCTTTTATATAATATGAACGGAACAAGGGCAGGGGAATTAACCGGGAACCAAGAACTCCTGAAGGACCGGCTGGGGACTAAACCTTTAAGCCCCGGCGCGCGTCTGCATTAATGTGGAAACAATGACGGATAGAGAAAAACAAAGCCGGCCGGTCAAGGCCGGGGAGGACCCGGAGGGCGCTTTCGCCCTGCTGGTCGGCGAACACCAGAGACTGGTTTACGCCGTGGCCCTCCGCCTTACCGGCGACGCCACGGCCGCCGAGGACATAACCCAGGAAACCTTTATAGCAGCCTGGCGGCACCTGGGGGATTTCCGCGGCGAAAGCTCTTTGAAGACCTGGCTGCTGCGCATAGCGGCCAACAAGGCCCGTTCCTGGTGGCGCTGGAAAAAAGTGCGCTCCTGGCTAAGCCTGGACGCCAGGCAGGACGGGGAAGGCCCCGCGCTCCAGGACCTGCTGCCGGACGATCCTAAGGGGCGCCCTGAAGAGGCGGCCCGGGCGGCTGAGCTTGAGCGCAGGGTGCAGGGAGCCATAAACGCCCTGCCGCCCAGGCAACGGGAAGTGGCCGCCCTGAGGGCGCAGGGGCTGGGCATAGCCGAAACCGCCGCGGCCCTGGGCATGGCCGAGGGCACGGTCAAGGCGCACTGGTTCGAGGCCCGCAGGAAGCTCGAGGCCGCGCTGGGGGACTATTTATGAACGAAGAAGAGAAGGAAGAAAAACTGCTGTCGCTGCTGTCGGCGCGCCGCAGCGGGGCTTTCTGGTCCGCACAGCGGGCCCGCATCCTGTCGGCCGCCCCGCGGCGGCGCGCCCCGGCGCGCGCCTGGCTGCTGCTGCCGGCGGCAGCCGCCCTGCTGGTGGCTGTCTTAGCCCGCGCCCCCAGGACGCCCGAGGTGCAGGAGCCTCCGGCCGCAACCGCGGCTTTCATCGAGCACCTGGACCTGCTCGACGACCTGGACGTGCTGGAAGCCCTGCCGGAGGGTGAATTATGAAACGCCGCGCGCTCTTTGTCTGGCTGAGCGGCGCCCTGGCGGCGGCCGCCATCGCCGGGGCCGTCAGCGCCCCGGCCGAGGTGCTGGCAGACCTGTCTTTCTTCAGGGATTTTGAACTGCTCGCCAGCCTGGAAATACTGGAGGACGAGCAGGCCGGCGGCGCGGCGATCCTTGTGTCTACCGAGGCGGCCCTTTCCACGGCCCCCGTCGCCGGGTCCAGCGCTACAGTTAAGAATTCCACTTCGGCATGGAGGGCTTATGAAACCCGTTAATTTTATCCTGGCAGCCTTGCTGCTGCTCCCGGCGGGGCTGCTGGCCGCCGGCGAGGCCGCGCGCGCGCCGCAGGACAAACAGGCCGCCTGGGACAAGCTTCCCGAGGCAGATAAGCAGAAGGTGCTGGCTAACTATGAAAAATGGAAAGCCCTCGCCCCCGCCAAACAGGCGGAACTGAAAGAGAAGTACGCCAGGTTCAGCGCTATGCCCGCCGAACGCCAGGCCCAGTTGCGCGCCCGCTGGACCCGCTTCCAGGCGCTGCCGGAGGGCGAGAGGGCCAAACTGGTGAAGAAATTCGAAAAATGGCAGAAGCTCTCAAAAGAGCGGCGCGAAGAGCTGCGCCGGGAGTACCGCCGGGACCGCAAGGACGAGCGGCGCGGGGGGCGCAGCGGCGGCGGGAACGGCGGAGGCAAGCGGCGCCAGTAAATGAGACTAAACCTTTTGCGCATCAGCAGCGTCAGTATAAGCAGAGGCGAGATCCGCCAAGGAGGAGTTATGAACAGGATAATGACTATAGCCGCCCTCAGCCTGGTTTCCGTTTTTTCTATAACGGCCGCCGTTAAAGCCGAGGACGCGGTTAAGGAACAGGACAAGGTCCAGGCACAGGAGCAGGTGCAGGACAAACTGCAGGTTAAGGAACAGCTCAAGCTGCAGGACGGCGAGCAGCCCATGACGCAGGAGCAGGCCCGCCTGAAGGATGGCAAGGAAGGCGAAGGGGAGGGCGAGAAAAAGCAGCTGAAGAAACAGGAGAGGAAAGGCGAAGACAAGGGCAAGGGCGAGACCGTGCGCGAAAGGGCCGAAAACGCGGGCGAGGAAGAGGCCCTTAAGAACCAGGAGAAAACCGGGCTTACCGGGCTGGACCGCGCCGACCAGGCTGCCGGCCCCAACGGAGAGAAGGGCAGGGCCAACGCCAGGGCAAAGCAGCAGCAGGCCGGGGAGAAAGCCCTGAAGAAGCAGGAAGCCAAGCAGGAAAAGAAACAGCTGAAAGAAAAGCGCCGGGAGCGCAAAGAAGAGCGCAAGGAAATGCGCTCCGAGAAACGCCAGGGCCGCGGCGGCAAGGGCGGCGGCGCGGGAAGCCGCGGCAACGGCAGGTAAACGCAAGCGCGGCCCGCCGCCCCCTGAGGGGGCGGCGGTGAAAAGGATGGATATGAAGAGACTGATCTTGTCAGCCTTGTTTTTTTTATGCTCGGCGCCTTTAGCGCGGTCTTATACCGATGTGGGCCTTAAATATTCCGCCGGCCCCGACGCCTACGCCGGCCTCAACGCTTTCGCCGAATGGGGCGATGACTATTACTACCTGCGCCCCTCGATAAATTCTTACGCCAGCGATCTGCAGGAGCGCAAGTCGGCCTACTTCTTCGGCGGCGGACTGGACCGCGAGGCCTGGAGCGCCGGCGCCGAACTTTCGCTCACCCCGGAAACCGGCGGCTATACCAATACCTCCCTGTACGGGGATTTTACCTGGAACCTGCTGCGCGCGCCGGCGGAAGACGCAGCCCTGCAGGACGCGACCCTGGGGGTTTTCGCGGCTTATACCGCCCACGAGGACGCTTATTCCCTTTCTACCACGACAGCGCTGGGGCGCAGGGCGAGCAGCGCTACGCGCACCGACGTCTTTGAGCTCGGCCAGACCGATTATGGCCTGGCAGCCTCCGTTAAACTTTACGGCCTGCGTGCCAGCGGCCGCCTGACCAAAACCTCCTACGACAAGGATATCTCCGCCGACTCCCGCCAATTGCCGGTGGACATAGGCGGCATCGGCACCAGCGGCTTTCCCGACCTGGCGCTCTCGGCCAGGCTTAAAGCCCCCGGCCTGCCGCTGTCGCCTGAGGCCGGCTATAGCAAAACCACCTACCTGCTGGACCAGCCGGCCGCCGAGAGTTTCAGCCTCGGGCTGTCCGTAGGCGCGGGCCCGGCCAGGATTTCGGCCGGCTGGGAAAACTTCAACCCCGGCGGCGGCCTCTCCCGCAGCGACTATTATTCCCTCGGCGTGACGCTCTCCTTCTAAAGCCCGGGGCGCGTTGCCCGGAAACATGGGGACACGATACTTAAGTCTGTTAGATTGAGTATCGTGTCCCCATATTCATAACTGTATACACAATCACCTTGTTTTCCCTATTAGGCCTGCTATATTATGGGTGAGGGGCACGGCCGTAACGACAGGAGCAGCCTGGTCGTTTGGCCGTAAAGTTTTTTTACTTCCAAAGTGAAGGGGGAAATATGAGCGGCTCCTATCAGCGGTTGAACATTCTCCTGGTCGACGACAGCGAGGACGACATCCTGATGGCCAAGACCGTCTTCGGGCATCTGGGCTTCCCCCACAACCTGGAAACCGTCACCGACGCCAGGCAGGCCCTGGACTACCTGCAATGCACCGGCAAGTACGCCGACAGAAAGCGCACCCTGCCGGACCTGCTGCTGCTGGACATCAATATGCCCATGATGGACGGCTTCGCCCTGCTGCGCGCCATCAAGGCCGACCCGCTGCTTAAGAGGATCCCCGTTATAATGCTGACCTCGTCTTCCTCCCAGGAGGACGTCACCCGCAGCTTCGAGAACGGCGCAGCCTCCTATATCACCAAGCCCGACAGCATGGAAGGCTATAAGAACGTGATGAGCAACTTCGGCAAGTACTGGCTGTCCGTCTCCGCCCTGCCGGAGTAGGGCCCGTCGGCCATAAAAAAGCCCCGCGGGAGCGCGGGGCTTTTTCTTTTGCGGCTGCGGCCTATCCTACCTTGTAGATCGCCCTGATCCGGGCTTTCCCATCGTCATGCCTGGCTTTTTCTTCGGCGGTCAGGGGCCTGGTGTCTCCGGCGTCCAGCAAGCCCTGTATCTTTCTGAAGAGTTCTTTCTTGGTCTCCGTTTTGCCGATCCACTTCTCTGATTTAGCGGACAGGTCGCTATAGTCGGTGTCCCTGACCACGGCAATGCGCCAGGCCCAGTAGCGGGCTTCCACGTCCATTATCTCCCTGGAGACCACGTCTACCGCCTCGCGGTCCGCTTTCAGCTTCAGCTGCTGAGGGGTTTTGGGCTTATAGGTGCCGAGTATCATCCGTATCCTGTACATCCCGGAATCATACCGCTCACGCTCATCGTCGGTAAGGTCGCGGGCCCCGCCAGCGTCTAGTATTTCCTTCATCCGCGCAAAAAGTTTATCCCTCACCTCTTTGCCCATTATCCACCGCTCGGAATTGGCGTGCAGTTCCCCGTAAGTAAGATCCCCGACCACAGTTATGCGCCTGGCCCAGTACAAGGCTTCGACTTCGAGGTTCTCCAGGTGTATGACGTCAACAGCGTCTTTCTTTACCTGCAACGGCGTTTTTCCGGAAACGCCCCCCCCCGCGGCAAAAGCCGGGACCGAAAATATCAGCAGCGACAAGGCGATCAGCAGTTTTTTCATATTATCTCCCCTTCGTTAAGCGCTTAAGTCCCGCTTCTTTCCCCGGGCGGCCCGCGGCCGCTCCTTAACACTACTATGCTCCGGCCCCAGCAGTATCACACACTCAAAACAAGTCAATTTCTATGCCAATAAATCCGGGGACACAATACTTAATTCTGTTCAATTAAGTATTGTGTCCCCGGATTAGAGCGCTCTTTCAGGGAAAACTAAATGACCTCGCTGAACTCCCGCGGGTATTCTATCGTCCCGCGCACCCCGGCCAAGGCGCCCGGGATGAGTTCGAGCGCCATGAAGACTTCGGGCGGGGCCTCGAAAGGCAGCGCCAAATCTTTTTCTCCGGCTTTGACGAAGCCGAAGCGCGGGTAATATTCAGGGTGACCCACCACGATAATTATTTTATGCCCCAGTTTCTTACATTCTTCCAGGCCGTGCCGCACCAGCGCCGTGCCAATGCCCTGGTTCTGAAATTCGGGCAATACCGCCATCGGCGCCAGCGCCAGGGCCGGCGTGGCGGCGTTCGCGTCCTTTATCTCTATCGGCGTGAACAGGATATGCCCGACCACCTTGCCGCCCTTTTCCGCCACCAGCGAGAGGGCCGGTATAAAAATATCCGACCCGCGCAGCGCGTCGATCAGTTTAGACTCGTTGTTCCCCTTGAACGCCTTCTTGTTAAGTTTCCTGATTGCGTCAACATCCCCTCTGTTCTCCGGGCGTATCACCAGCACGTCGGCATTATTTTCCATTAAAGTTTCCTTTGCAGTCTCGTGGATTTAAATCCCCTGAGCGGGCGACAGGGAGCGGCAGCGACCTTTCTTAATAAGGAAATTCCCGAGCCCGCATAAAGAAAAGGTCATCCCGAAGGGATGGCCTAAACCGCTAACCATCCGAGCGGGCGGTGCGAGCGTTAGCGAGCTTCTTCCATAAGGAACATTCCCATCGCCCGTATATGGAAAAGGCCATCTCGAAGAGATGGCCTAATTCATTAAATCTGGAGCGGGCGATGGGAATCGAACCCACATCTCAACCTTGGCAAGGTCGCGTTCTACCACTGAACCACGCCCGCATTTGCCTAACTACCTATTTATTTTACCAAAAAAGGCCCTTTTTTAACAAGCCCGCGGTCTAGCCGCGGGCCAGCTTCCACTTGGTGCCGCCGGGAGCGTCCTCTATAAGCACGCCTTTGTCGGCCAGGGCCTTGCGCAGCTCGTCGGACTTCTTCCAGTCCTTGGCCTTGCGGGCGGCCTCGCGCTCTTTGATCAGCGCGGCCAGCTCAGGGGCCAGTTCCCCCTCCTCTTTGACTTTAAAAAGGTCCAGGGCTGTAACTTCCTCGGCCGCCACGGCGAAAGCCAGGCGCTGAGGCGCGGGGATGGCATTGTCCTTGAGCGTCTCCCAGAGCACGGCCATTGCGGCAGGCATGTTCAGGTCGTCGGCCAGGGCCTCGCAGAAATCCTTATAGTGCTTCGCCTCGCGGTCCAGAGCTTGCGGGACGGCGCCGGCCTCGGCCTTTACCCGCTGCGCCAGCGCGCGCAGGCCGTCCAGACCGCGGGCGGCCGCTTCCACGGCTTCCCAGGTAAATTCCAGCTGCTTGCGGTAATGCGTCAGCATGCAGTAGTAGCGGTAGGCCAGCGGGTCGTAGCCTTTCTCGGG
>MGUI01000029.1 GCA_001799895.1 Elusimicrobia bacterium GWD2_63_28 | reverse complement strand
GAAGAGCTTGAGCGTCTGGGCCTCTATGCCCTTGCCGCCGTCTATCACCATCACGGCGGCGTCCACGGCGGTGAGCACGCGGTAGGTGTCCTCTGAGAAATCGCGGTGGCCGGGGGTATCGAGCAGGTTGATCTTGTAGCCGGCGTAGTCGAACTGCAGCACGGTGGAGCTGATCGAGATGCCGCGCTTCTTCTCCAGCTCCATCCAGTCGGAGGCGGTGGCGCGCTGGTTCTTGCGCGCGGTCACGGTGCCCGCCAAATGCAGCGCGCCGCCGTAAAGCAGCATCTTCTCCGTCAGCGTGGTCTTGCCGGCGTCGGGGTGGGAAATTATCGCGAAGGTGCGGCGTCTCTTGATCTCGTCCATTGGTGAAACAATAGGATATCTTTTTTGCGGCGGCCGTTGGAAGACTTAGGACCCAGGCGGGGCCCGCCATTCTGCCCAGCCGCGGCTGGGCCTTAATCCTTGAAGATGAGGGGCCCTTAGCCTCAATCGGAAAAAGCCGGAAGATTGATAGCATTAGAGTGTAGTCACAGCGCAGGGAGGCTTAATGAAAAAACTTTTCGTCATCATCCTTCTCCTTATTTCCTGGACGCCCGCCCGGGCGGCCGAGGCCGACCACTTCTCGCTGCCCGACGGGCAGATAGCCGACATCACCGCCGAGGTCAACCGCCTCTCTAACGAGGGCCTGGCCGCGGCCATCGCGGACCTCAACGCGCAGGGCGGCTGCGACGATTCGCGCAAGAGCGAAGAGCTGCTCTACGAGCGCCTCACCGACGTTTTCTCCAACCACAAAAAAGGCCAGCTGGTTAACACCATCATCAGCGGCGAGATCCCCCGCACTGTCATCCCGCTGAAAGAATCCATTTACAGCGAGTGGAGCATCTGGAACGGCTTCCTGCTCGGAAGGCGCGGCGCGGCCAAGAGCCCGCTGGCGCTGTTCCCGCTGATCAAGATAGGCGACACCGTAGTGGGCGTGGACAAACTGGAGCACATGTTCGGCATGGGCCTGCGCTACTTCAAGGGCCATTACCTGGAAGAGAAGCCGCTGGTGAGCGTGCTCAAGGGCGGCATCTTCAAAGAGAAGACCTTCCTGGGCGGCAACATGCTGGCCACCGGCGTGTTCTCCTACGCGGACCTCGCGGCCAATTTCAACGGCATGCGCTTCTGGAACCACATGCTGCAGAAGCGCGACGACGTGCTGGGCGCGCAGCACAATGTGGGCCCGTACCTTACCTGCCAGGCCGGCAAGTGGCTAAAGAACGAAGAGCGCCCGATAGATTTCACCAACTACGTGGACGCCACCATGCAGGAGAGCATGAACTGCTCCAAGTTCGCCACCGCGGCCGGCGCCCGGAAATTCGGCGAAGCCCTGGCGGCCCTGCAGAGCAAAGACAAGAGCCGCATCTTCACCTGCCCGGAGAACCCCTCACTGATGGAGCAGGTGATACAGAAGTACGAGGTAGCCATGCCCGCCGATTCCCCCGGCACCAATGTGGACCACTGGATCATCAACCGCGAGGGCAACGGCAAAGTATCCTACTTCAACGAGTTCTAGGACTTAGCCCTCTAAATAAAAAACACCCGGGAAGCACCCGGGTGTTTTTATTTGCGGCCGCGCAAACTTACTGCGCTACGGGGGGGGCGCTCTTGAACACCGGGCCGGGGAACCAGAAGAGGCGGCGGCCGGCCACGGGGTTGAGCAGCAGCGCGAAGGCTATCCACAGGGCGGTCAGGCCCAGGAGTATGGTCAGCGCCGCTATCGGCAGGGCCAGGGCGGTCGTGCCGGTGACGCCGGCTATGATCTTGAAGACGTACATCAGGTCTATCACCAGCAGGAAGAAGAACAGCAGCCCGCTGAAGAAGCCGAAGCCGTAGGTCATCGCGGCGAAGATCAGCAGGAAACAGATGTCCACGGACAGCAGCACCGCGTGGTCCGGCATCACGCCGCCGGCGATGGAGGTGAGCATCCACCAGTTCATCACCCAGTTGAAGGCGAAGGCCGTGAACAGCGTGCCGCCGTAAAGGTTCTTGTTGGCCAGGCTCATCACGCCGGCCAGGAACTGGCAGCCGCCGCCGAAAAGCAGGCAGAGCATGGCCGCCGTCTTTAGGGCGGCGGGGGTCAGCGTGTAGCCCAGCGCGATCGGCGCCAGGGCGGCGCAGCCCACGGCCAGGCCTATCAGGCCCATCGGCGTCGGCTCCGCGAAAACAGTCTGTACGGTCTGGTTGTTGCTCATTTTCCCCTCCAAAATATCCTTAACAGAGGAAAATTATACCACGGGCGGCGCCCCGGGGATTTATGGTATATTCACTTTTAGAGGGGACTAAAATGAACGATCAAATTGTGCGCACCTCCGCCCTGCGGCGGGAATACGGCGAGGTTACGGCCGTGAAGGACATGGATTTTACGGTCCCGCGCGGCGCCGTGATGGCGCTGGTGGGCCCCAACGGGGCCGGCAAGAGCACGCTGCTGAAAATGCTTTCGGCGGTGCTGGAGCCGACCAGCGGCACCGCCTCGGTCAACGGCATAGATATAAACGAAAACCCCCGCGGGGTGCACGCCGCGGTCGGCTTCCTGCCCGACTTCTTCGGCCTCTACGAAGAAATAACCGTGGGTGAATACCTGGAATATTTCGCCCGGGCCTACCGCGTGCCGCGGAGCCGCCGCGGGGAGGTGATAGCCCGCACGCTGGCGGATGTGGACCTGGCCGGCAAGGCGGACGCCCGCGTGCAGGCGCTCTCGCGCGGCATGCGCCAGCGCCTGGCCATAGGGCGCACCCTGCTGCACGAGCCGCCGCTGCTGCTGCTCGACGAGCCCGCCTCCGGCCTGGACCCCGAGTCCCGCCACGGCCTGCAGAAACTTTTCACCCGCCTGTCGGGCGCCGGCAAGACGCTGGTGGTCTCTTCCCATATCCTGTCCGAACTGGAGGACTACTGCACGCACGTGGCCATCCTGCGCGAGGGCGCGCTGGTGGCCTGCGGCAGCCTGGCCGAGGTGGGCGCCTCGATGGTGAAGCGCCGCCGGGTGCGAGTGAAAGCCGCGGGCGGGACTCCGGCCCTGCTGGCCGGGCTCAAGTCCGTGGGGATAGACAAGCCTTCCGCGGAGGGCGGCAGCGCCTTCTTCGAGTTTACCGGGGGCGACGAGGAACTTTCGGCGATACTCGGGAACCTGCTGGCCGCGGGCCTGAAGGTGACGCATTTCGGCGAGGAGGGCGGGGGCATACAGGACACCTACATGGCCTCGCTGGAGAAAAAAATATGAGCGCGCTAACCGACCTGTTCCCGGAGATCTACCGCTACAAGGCGCAGGACGCCGGCAAGGTGCGCCTGGTCTCCGGCGCCGCCGCGGCCCTGGCCGTCTGCGCCGCGGCCGGCTACTCCGTAGCCAAGACCACCGCCTCCTGGCCCGATTACCTGACCGCCGTAACCGGCATGCAGTTCAATATGCTGGTCTTCTACGGCGCGCTGTGCACGGCCAAGTCGGTGACGCAGGAAAAAGCCGAGCGCACCTGGGACTTCCAGCGCCTGACGCCGCTTTCGTCTTTCGAGATCGCGGCCGGCAAGTTCCTCGGGGCGCCGGTTTTCGCCTGGTTTTTGTTCGCCTGCATGCTGCCGGCGGCCCTGCTGACCCTGCCGATGTCCGGCGAGACCCCGGGGCTTTTTTTCAGCCGCTACGCGCTGGGCCTGTCGTGCGCGCTGCTCGCCATGGCCGGAGGACTGCTGGTCTCGGCCTACGACGACTCCGGCGGCAGCGGCATGGGGCATTTGGCCGGCCCGCTGGTGGGCCTGGTCGGCGTCGGCGTGTTGAACGCCGCCTTCCGGTACGCCGACAGCCTCGGCAGGCCGTACGAGCAGCTGATCACCTTCTACGGGACGCGGCTGGGCGCGGCCGAGGGGCTGATCTTCCTGTCGGGAAGTTTCCTGGCCTTCGCGGCCTGGGCCTTCCTCGGCGCCAGGTACCGCATAGGGCGCGACCTGCTGGAGCGGCGGCGCGCCTGGCGGCTGCCGGCCTTTTTGGTTTTCCTGGCCTGGTACGCGGCCGGCTGGGAGCACGCCGGCAACAGCGGCGAACCTCCTTTCGCCGCCTTGCTGCTGCCGGCGCTCGGGGCTTATATCGCGGCTTTCCTTTCCGGGGAGCGGCGGGAATACTGGCGGCGCTGGCTGAGGGGCGGGGACCCCGCGCGCAGGCTCGACGATACGCCGGAGTGGATAAAGGGCGCCGCGGCCGTGTTCTTTATAGGCGCGCTGCTCTGGCTGGCCTATGTGGTGGCCCTGCCGCCCGGGGGCAAACAGTATTGGCGGATGTATTACATACTGCCCCTGTTCCTGCTGCGGGACCTGATGTTCCTGCAGTGGTGCCGTTTCTCAGGCAGCCGCAGGCCGGAGATGATGGCCCTGGCCTACCTGGCCCTGGCGTATTTCCTGCCCCTGGTAGTGCTGGCGCCGACCGGGATGAACGACTGGCTTATCTTCTTTGTGCCCTACGCGCGGGAAGCGAGCGGCCTGGCCGCGAACGCCGCGGGCCCGCTGATCCAGGCGGTCCTGATGGGCGTCCTGCTCAGGCTGAAAATAAGATCGGCGCTGGGCGGCGGGGCCTGAGTCAGAAGCCGGCGTACTTGCGCAGGCTGACGAGGCGGTTGTAATAGTAGGGGTTGGTGACGGAATCGATATGCACGCCGTTGGTGAAAGAGGCGTGCACGAAGAAGCCCTTGCCGACGTAGATCCCGACATGGTCCACTTTGGCCGTGCCGGGATTCTTCATGGCGAAGAAGATGAGGTCGCCGGGCAGCACGGCGGAAGGGGACAGGTACAGCGTGCGCGAGTACTGCTCCCTGGCCACGCGGGGCAGGCTGAGCCCGGCCTTGGCGTAGACCAGCTTGGCGAAGGCCGAGCAGTCCATGCCGGTGCCGGGGTGCATGCCGCCCCAGAGGTAGGGCGTGTTCAGGAAGGTCATGGTTTCCCGCACCACCTCGCCCCGGGCGTCGGCGATGGTTTTGGCCTGGGCCGCGGGGAGCGGCAGCAGAGCGGCCAGGGCGAAGAAGGCCAGTTTTTTCAGCGGCATGGTTTTAGTGTATTATATAACAAGATCCTGAACACGGGAATGAAAAAGCTCCTCCTGCTATTGCCTCTCCTCGCCCTCTGCCCGGCCCGCTCCGGCGCCGTCGACTTGCCCGATATGCGCAAGCAGGCCGCGTGGGGCGAGAAAGAAAAAAAAGAATTTTTGGGTTTCCTCAAGACGAACCAGGCCGTCCCCGCCGGGCAGGTGAAAGCCGTGGCGGGCGGCAACGGCAACGGGCGGGCGGCCCCGCACAGGGCCCGCTACGCCTCGCTGGGGCTGGTCTCAGACACGATGATTGTGGACGCGGGCGCCGGGCGCACTAAGACGGAGACCACCACGCTCGGCGGCAAGCTGCTGGTGGGCGGCCACCTGTTTTCCTGGGTGCGCTATTACGCCGGGGTTAAATACAATCGCATAGGGCAGGACAAGCTCGACGGCACGCGCGCACACCTGTCCCACCTGGAAGTGCCCGCGGGGCTGGAACTGGCCCTGATCCCGCTGGGTACGCCGCACACGCGCTACGTGCTGCTGCGCGCCGGTGTGTCCTCTCACCAATTTTCCGGCCCGGCGAACAAAGCCGATTTTCGCGCGCCTCTGCTGGGCTGGCACCCGGCGTGGAACCTGGGGCTGGGCTACGAGTGGCAGTTCGAAAATTCCAACTGGCGCTTTCATTCGCTGGCCGAGGGCTACCGTTCTTTTTACCGCTCCGGCAAAACCCAATTTTACGGCCTGGGCGTGACGGCCGGCTTTGTGTATACCTTCTAAGGAGAGATCATGAAAAAAATAGCTATAGCGGTGCTGGCGCTCGGGCTGGCGGCCTGCGGCAAGCCGGCGGACCAGGCTGGAGGCGAGAAGAAAGCCGGGGCGGCCGCCGCTTCCGGGCCCCTGAAAGACGCGCCGGCCCCGGCGCTGGCGCTGGAAAAGATAGTGCTCGGCGACCTCAAGCCCGTCAAAGGCTGGGGCGACCTGAAGGGCAAGGCCGTGGTGCTGGAGTTCTGGGGCACCTGGTGCGACCCGTGCGTGAGCAATATCCCGCACATGAACGAGCTGGCCGAAAAATTCAAGGACAGGCCGGTGGTCTTCATCGCCGTGACGCGCGACCAGCAGGACGTGGTGGAAAAATTCCTGAAGACCCACGAGATGAAAGGCAACGTGGCCGTGGAAGCCGCGTCGGCTTTCAAGGCCTTCAGGGTCAGGGGCATCCCGCACACCGTGCTGGTGGACAAGGACGGCGTGATAAGGGCCTTCTCCTACCCGTCGAGGGTAACGCCCGACAGCATAGAGGCGCTGCTGGCCGGCCGCCCGGTGCCCGGCGAGATAATCACGACTGTTAAGACCTAGCCCCGCGCTCCGCAAATAAAAACACCCGGGAGGTCCCGGGTGTTTTTATTTGCGCGCTTCAGGTTAATGCACGCCGTGCATCCACTTGCGCAGCTTGGGGGTTATCAGCAGCAGCAGCAGCGCGGCGCCCAGGCCGGTGGCCGTCGGGATCATGTAGAAGGTCATGTGGTTGACGGTGTCGTAGTTGCCGGCGAAGAAGCCGCCCACGAAGCCGGCCGCCACGCTGGACAGGAACCAGACGCCCATCATCAGCGAGCCGAACTGCAGCGGCGCCAGCTTGGTCACCAGCGACAGGCCTACGGGGGAGAGGCACAGCTCGCCCAGGGTGTGGAAGAGGTACGCGCCGACCAGCCACAGCATGCTGACCGGGCCGTACTTCTGGTACGAGGCGGCGGCCGCTATCATCACCACGAAGCCAATGGCCAGCAGGCCCAGGCCTATGGCGAACTTTATGGGGCTCGACGGCTCGCGGTTGGTCTCTCCCAGGCTGATCCACATCTTGGAGAAGAAGGGCGCCAGCACCACGATGAAGAACGGGTTGAGCGACTGGAAATAGCCGGCGGGGACTTCCCAGCGCCAGCCGAACAGGCTGATCCACCGGTTGGTCTCGCGGTCGGCGAACAGCGTCAGCGAGGAGCCCGCCTGCTCGAAGGCGGACCAGAAGAAGATGGAGAAGAACACCATGATAAAGATCACGGCCAGGCGCTGCTTCTCTATAATCGTAAGGGTAGACTTGCTGGAGTTGGACGCGTAGGCGTAGACCAGGCCTATCATCACCAGCACGGCAGCCAGGCTGTAGAACCAGTTGGGCAGCAGGCCCTTTATGTCGTAGCCGTTGATCTGCAGGGCGGTGACCACGAGCATGCCCACCATCAGGGTGACCAGCGTTACCGGCACCCAGTAGTCGGTCTTCGGTTTGGCGGGGCGCATCATCTTGTCGCCGAGCATGGACTTATTGGCCCACAGGTACATGGCCAGGCCGATCACCATGCCCACGCCGGCGGCGCCGAAGCCCCAGTGCCAGCCCACTTTCTCGCCGAGGGTGCTGCACACGAGGGGGGAGAACATGGCGCCCAGGTTGATGCCCATGTAGAAGATGGTGAAGCCGGCGTCGCGGCGGGGGTCGTTCTCCTCGTAAAGGGAGCCGACTACCGTCGAGATATTAGGTTTGAAGAAGCCGTTGCCCATGATGAGCAGGATCATGGCCCCGAAGAAGAACGGGATGGGCGGGAAGGCCATGGCGAAGTGGCCGAGGGCCATCAGCGTGCCGCCTATGACGATGGCCTTGCGCTGGCCCAGGTAGCGGTCGGCGATATAGCCGCCCAGCAGCGGGGTCAGGTAGACCAGACCGGTGTACCAGCCGTAGACCTGGGCGGATTTCTCCGTGGAGAACATCAGGTACTTCACCATGTAGAGCATCAGCAGCGCCCTCATGCCGTAATAAGAAAAGCGCTCCCACATTTCAACGAAGAATAAAAGGAATAAACCCTTGGGGTGGTTGTGATGTATGCTCATGGCAGCTCCGTTATCTTCAGGATGTTTTAATTATATATAAATGTGGGCCCCGCCTAATAAGCCGCTCAACAATAATTTAACTATTACGCAATAAGAATAACCGGGCCGCCGCGCTAAGATATAAACGCGCGGGATAACCGCGCCAGATTTAAATTATGGCCACCGAAAACAACGACCAGGAAATTTCAGCCGGAGGCGGACAGCTGCCCCCGCCTCCCGACCCCCAGGCGCCGGTCCCTCCGCCGCCCCCGTCGCCGGAGGCCGAATTGCGCGGCAGGCTGGAGCGGGCCGAAGCGTGGATAGAGGCGCTTTACCGGATGTACAATGAAAGCGCCGAGTCGGCGCAGCTGCGCGGTGAGAAGGGGGCGTCGAAGGACGACCTGAAAAATACCGAGCGAAAAATTTTCGACCTGTCCTCATCGGTGGACGGGCTGAAGCGCACCTTCGCGCGCGAGGGTGAACTGGCCGCGCGGCTGGAAGCAGCCGAGTCCTCTCTGGCCGGGCTGAAGACCTCCCTGGAGGGGCAGCAGGGGCAGGCGAAGGTTAGCCTCGAGTCGCTGGCCACCAAGGACGAGCTGGACGCGCTGCGCGTGAGCGCGTCGGGAAATGCCGCCGCGCTGGACGAAATGAAGAAGCGCTTCGCGCAGTTCTCCGAGGAGTTCTCCGGCGTGGAGCGCGAATGCCGCAAGGCGCTGGGCGAGGCGCAGGGCTACGCCAAGGCCGCGGCGCAGAATCCCGTGGCGGCGCAGTTCGAGGAATACCTGAAGGAATCCGTTTCGCGCCTGAGCGCGAAGCTGGGCGAGGTGGAGACGGCCCTGCACGCCGGGGTGGCGGAAATGTCCGGCAGGATGACGGCCAGCGAAGTGCTTTACAAGAAGATGTTCGCGGCGGCCGAGGAAAATTTAAAGAAGAGCGTGGAGCCGCAGCTCAAGGACCTGGAGGGGCAGCTGCGCTGGCTGAGGGAAAACCTGATGCGCCTTTCCGACGATTATACCGTGGTGACGGAGCGCAAGATCAGGGCTTTGGAAGCCAAAACCTCGGCTTTCGAGGCCATGGCCAGGCGCATGGACGCCATAGACGCGGCCATGAAGAAGGGGGGGCGGATAGGCCTCCCATAATTATATAAGTATAAACGCGTATATATTTATATATACCACAAATCCCAGGACAGGCCGGCCCCCATGCCGGCCTTTCTTTATACATGAGGGTTGCTTCTTAATCATTCTGCAGCTTCCGCGGGCATACCTGGCCGGCCGGAACGCAAAACCGGCGTCGCGCACACCGTGCGCGCGCCTGCCGGTCTCGGGCTCGGCGCTACGCAAGCCTCGCGCGGGGAACTGTCGCTTTGCTCCATCCCGACTGGCTTTTGCTAACCCGGCCGGCCAGGTCTCCCGCGGGTTTGATATTTAATCCAAGGCGTCTGCTGGGGATATGTTATAATAGTCTCCGACGTGAAACCGCTGCTGAAAAGATCTTTTAAATATTTTAAAAAAAATAGTTGACAGGTTTTTTTTATTTGTGCTATACTAATCATGTTGTCGGATACAGCCCCCCACAAAGGGCGCGAACCAAAGCCAACAACCTGATCTTTAAAAGCAAGAAACAACAGTGCGAAACAAAAAAGTTTTTTGAAAAGCAACATCTCAAAAAACGTTTTCTCCGACGGAGAAAATAATAGTTGACAAGGTTCGCAGTTTTGTGATAAGATTTACTTACGGTTGAGAACACAAGCCTCAACTGTGACAAACGACCTGTACCAGTGGAGTGGATTCCACAAAGCTGGATAAGGTTTGCTCTCTAAAAAATTATGTATGAATGGGCACCCTGAACGTGCGAAACAGGGGATGTCAAAAGAGGCCGGGCCTTAAAACCCGTCTGAACTTCTGACCGATCCTGCGTAACATGTTGATGGTGTAATGAACACAAAGCAATTACCTAAGGTGTGATAACCAAGTTGGTTAGAACAATAGTAATAGAGCTAATTAGAACTTCTCCGTAAATGCTAATAGTAAATGGTAAACAGAAATGTTTACTATGAGCTGTTACGGATTTTTTGGAGAGTTTGATCCTGGCTCAGAGTTAACGCTGGCGGCGTGCCTAACACATGCAAGTCGAGCGAAG
>MGUI01000028.1 GCA_001799895.1 Elusimicrobia bacterium GWD2_63_28 | reverse complement strand
CGGAAGTGCGGCCCTGCTGCTCTATCCAGGTGAAGTACTTGAGGTTGTGCACGGCCTTGCGGTCGGTGTAGGTGAGCTCCTTCATGTAGTTCACGCTCTCGCCGAGCAGGCGGCGCTCGAAATCCACCAGCGCGTTCTCGCGGGTGTACTTGCCCATTTCCTTCTCCATCTCCTTGAGGCGGGAGCCGTAGAGGTCCATGGAATCGGTGAACACGGTGACGATGACGTCGTCCTTGCCCATCTCGTAATACTTGGCGGTCTTGATGGCGGACAGCAGGTTGGAGATGCCGGAGAAGCCGAGCAGGCTCAGTTTCTCGATGACGTCCTTCTTCACTCCGTACTGCGCCAGCACCTTTTTGCCCTCGGGCTCGTTGAAGAGCCGGGCGATGCGCACGCAAGCCTCGTCGTCGATGGCGGTGACCACGTCGGTGTTGCGGACGTTGTGCACCCAGGGGATATGCTTGTCGCCGATGCCTTCGATGCGGTGCTCGCCGAAGCCGTTGGAGAGGATGGTGGGGCACTGCAGCGCCTCGGAGGCGGTGATCTTCATGCCGGGGAACTTCTTCTTGAGGTAGTCGCCCGCGCCGATGGTGCCGGCCGAACCGGTGGCGGAGGTGAAGGCCGCCAGGCGGCTCTTCGGCCCCTTTATGGCGTTAAAGGCCTCTTCCAGCGCGGCGCCGGTCACGTGGTAATGCCAGGTGGGGTTGCCCATCTCTTCGAACTGGTTGAAGATGACGCAGTCTTTGCGGGTCTTCTTGATCTCCCAGCACTTGTCGTAAATCTCTTTGACGTTGGACTCGGTGCCGGGGGTGGCGATGACCTCGGAGCCGATCTCCTTGAGCCAGGCGAAGCGCTCTTTGCTCATGCCTTCGGGCAGGATGGCCACCGGGGTGGTGCCGAGCAGTTTGGAATCGAAGGCGCCGCCGCGGCAGTAGTTGCCGGTGGAGGGCCAGACGGCCTTCTGGTCCTGGGCGTCGAATTCGCCGGTGACCATGCGCGGGGCCAGGCAGCCGTAAGCCGCGCCGACCTTGTGGGCGCCGGTGGGGAAGTATTTGCCGACGATGCCGATGACGCGGGCGTCTATGCCGGTGATCTCTTTGGGGATCTCCAGCATGTTCACGGGGCCGAAGCCGCCGGTCTTATGGTCGTTCTTCCAGGTGATGCGGAAGAGGTTGATGGGGTTGACGTCCCAGAGCCCGACGGGCTTGAGGGCCTTCTTGACCTTGTCGGGGATGAGGTTGGGGTCCTTCATCTGGGCGAAAGTGGGCATGACGATCTTGCGCTTGCGGCACAGCGCGGCGTTCTTCTTGACGATAGCGGAATTCACTTTAAGTTTGGCCATTTGGGGTTCCTCCGGTGTAATCTTCGCGAAAATCTTATTTTTATTATACAAATATCCACAATAATGAAATAGCCTTACGAAGCAGAAGAGGGTGCCGCGAGAAGCACAGTCGGGGGCCTGGCAGGGAATTCCGGGGACAGTATATTTAATTCGAATTAAATAGACTGTCCCCGGAATTAAAAATACCCGCCGGTGAGGGCGGGTATTTTTCGTCGGGCTGAGACCTGTTATTTTACGATAACTGGGGTCTTGTCCTTCTTTATGAAGTTGTCCTTGGAGAGGGCGCCAACGCGCTTGAAGCCCCACTTAAGGAAGTACTTCTTCGCGCCGCGGTCGTCCTCGTCGCGGTAGGTGTTGTCGGTCTCGGGCTTCGCCAGGTCACCCTCGGTGAAGGCCATAGTGTAGCCCTCGGCCGCGTCGAAGATGAACTCTTTCTCGCCCTTGAAAGTATCGAAGAACAGGGCGTTGTCCTTGTAGAGCTCCACCTTTATGGCCACCTTCTCGCCGGCGTATTCCTTGGCCCACTTGTCGGAGGCCTTGAACACGAACTTGCCGTCGACCAGGGCGAAATCGGCGTAATTGACGCCGTCTTCGTCGGCCTTCATGGCGACCTTCTCATGAGGGGTCAGCACGAACAGCGTCTCGTAGTTGTTGCCTTCGCGCTTGGCGGTGTACTTATAGGCCGCCGCGTTGATGTAGAGGTCCATCCAGGGGCCCTGCAGGCAGATCTCGAAGTTCTCGCGCTCCCAGGGGAGCAGCTTGCGGGGGTTGACCTTTATCTGGCCGTATTCGCTCCAGGTCATGCCGGGGCGCTCGTAGCAGTTCTGCACGGGCACCATGTGGCAGCTCTGGGTGGGCACCTGCGTGTTGTTGGGGCCGGGCACCATGACGGTGTGGCACTGCTGCACGTACTGCGTGTGGCAGACGGTCTCGTACTCGGTGCTGCGCAGGTACACCCTCTGGCTCAGCAGCTCGGTGTCGCTGGGACCGAACGAGAAGCGGGCGCAGTCGCGGGAATAATGGCTGCGGCCGGCGGCCGGCAGAGCCGGCGCGGGCATGTCGATGGCGACGGCCCGGGACATAACTTCTTTCACGTTGACGCCCTGGTCAAAAGCCACCTGGGCGTTCGCCGCGGCTATGAGGCCCGTAACAACGAGCGCCGCGAATATAATTTTCTTCATTTACTTTCCTCCATGCTCCCCCCAAGATTTACTGAAACGGGATATACATCAATTCTATGAAATTTACCGCACGGTAAGTATTGACCAAAATCAACCCACCTTCACTTCCTTGCCCACCCAGACGAAGGCCGAGGGCAGCACGATGCACTGGCATTGGGAGCTCAGGATGGAGCTGTGCTCGGGCATGATGTTCACTATGCCGTTGCTCCAGGATACATAGCGGATATGCACCGCGTCTATCCACTCGTAAACCCGCGGCCCCACCCGCGGCATGGACGTCCAGACCACGGCCTTGTCCCACGGTATCTCCCCCGCCTCCGACGAATACTTGATCTCCGGTATCTTCCCAGCCAATGAGTCCATAAAAAACTCCTTAATAAAACTTTTCAGACCGCGGACTGTACCCCGAATTCTGTCCAATGCCTTGCGGCATCTGGAGGACCATTTATCTATTGCGGCCCACTCTGCGCCTCCCCCCGGAGGGGGACGGACGGGCTATCCAAGCGCAACTTTGGCCTTGCTTCAGGAGGGGGCTTGCCCTGCCGCGCCGGTCGCCCGGCGCGCGGTGCGCTCTTACCGCACCTTTTCACCCTTACCCTTGCGGGCGGTATGTTCTCTGTGGCGCTGTCCGTCGACGGGGGATCTGGCCCCCGCCTCCCGGCCTATGCTCCGCTCATATAATGCTGCGAAGTTTGAACCGGCACCCTGCCCTGTGAAGTTCGGAAGTTCCTCCCTCCCCTTTCGGGAAGAGCGGCCCTCCATCCGCGGTCTGAAAGCTTACGGCCTCTCGTTCTCTTTGGCCAGCGTTTTATTTACGCCCGGGGGCACGCGGCGGGCCTTGTCCAGGAGCTGGCTCACCAGCCGGTTGGCCTCGGCGTTCTTCGCCCGGGGAGCATGCGAAAGGGAGACCTTCTTGAAATTAGCGGCGTCCTTGCGGACTTCGGCCAGCAGCGCGGCCTCGGCGGCGTCCTTGACCGGCTCCCCGCCGTACTGGCGCACCAGCAGCTCCGAATCCGTAAAAATCTCCAGTTCTTCCGCGCCCGTTCCGGCCGCGGCCTGAAGGGCCAGGCGCAGGCTGCCGTATTCGGCTGAAGTATTTGCGCAGTTCCCGAGGTATTTCCCCTCTTCGCTCAGCACTGCGCTGCCGGCGCCGTAGAACACCGCCGCGCAGGCGCCGTGGCCGGGGTTGCCCCGCGCGGCGCCGCTTATAAAAATCCTCAATTTCCTTTCCTTCTTCATGGCTGGCCGTAGACGGTCTTTTCCAGGTACATCAGCCGCCGGCAATCCGGGCAGAACGTAAGCGTGTCGGCCTTCTTCACGTCCACCGCCTTCTGGGGCGTCAGGCCCATGTGGCAGCCGCTGCAGGTAAGCTTGCCGGTGGAGGGCTCCTCGTGCACGGCGGCCAGGGCCAGCCCGGCGCGCGCGGCGCGGATGGCCTCGTATTTCTCCAGCAGCCCCGCGTCAATGGCGGCGGCGGAGACGGCGCGCGCGGCGGCGGCGGCCTCCAGCGCGGCGGCGGCATCTTTGGCGGCGGTTTCCAGCGCGGCCACCTCCGAATTCTTCGCGTCTTCCACCTGCTTGACCTCGGCCTGCAGCGCCTTATCCTGCACGGAGGCTTTGTCTATCTCCTCCAGCAGCGTCAGCACGCCGGTCTCCAGCTCGTCCTTGGCGGCCTTGTCGCCGTCTATCTCGGTGAGCAGGGCCTTGAAAGCGGCGTTGTCCTTCACCTGGTTCAGCTGCAGCTGGTGTTTGCGGATGCCTTCCTCAGCCTCGGCTATCCTCAGCTCCAGGTCCTTCTTGCGCGACTGCAGCGACAGGAAAGCCTCCCGCGCGGCCAGCATGGCGGCTTTTTTTCCTGCGAAGGCGGCGTTGAGGCCTTTGATCTTCAGCGGGATATCGGCGAGCCGCGCCTTCAGCGCGTCTATGGCCAGGTCTTTCTTCTGCAGGTCGGCCAGCGCCCTGGCTTCGGTAGTGTGAATGGTTTCCATTTTCCCCCGGTCCCTATTCAGGGACTTCCCCTTTGACGTTCCTGAGTATGGCTATGGCGGCCCGACTGCGGTTGAGCGTGTACAGGTGCAGCCCCGGGGCCCCGCCCTTGAGCAGCTGCTCCGCCTGGGCCGAGGCGTAATCCACGCTGAACTTGAACATGCCCTCTTTGTCTCCGTCCCAGCGCTCTATTCCCCGGCGCAGCTCGTCCGGGATCCCTACCTTCATCAGCGACGTGAAATTCTGCATCTGCTTGTAGCCGGTGAGCGGCATCAGGCCGGGCAGCACGGGCACGTTTATGCCCGCGGCGGCGGCTTTTTCCAGGAAGCGGAAATAATAGGCGTTGTCGAAGAAAAGCTGGGTTATCAGGTACTCGGCGCCGGCGTCCACTTTTTCCTTCAGCCGGGCGATGTCGGCGTCCAGCGAGGAGGCCTCCGGGTGCTTCTCCGGGTAGCAGGCCCCGCCTATGGCGAAGCCGCCCTCTCTCTTCAGGTCAGCTACCAGCTGCGCCGCGTAGCTGTAGTCCTGCCGGCGGGCGCCGGACACGACGTTATGAGGGTCGCCGCGCAGGGCCAGGATATTGGTGATATCCATTTTCCTGAGGCCGCCGCAGATCTCGGCGATCTCCGCCTTCGTGTGCGCCAGGCAGGTGAGGTGCGCCACCACGTCCAGGCCGAACTGCGCCTTCAGCACGCCGCACAGCGCGACGGTGCGGTAGGGCGCCACGCCGCTGGAAGAATTGGTGACCGAGACGAAATCGGGCGCCAGCCGCATCAGCTCCAGCGCGGTATTGAAGAGCTTGGAGGTGTCCTCCGCGGTCTTCGGCGGGTAGAACTCGAAGGAGTAGACTTTCTTGCCCGTCTTGAGGCGTTCGGTAAATTTCATGGCGTCAGTCGGGGAACCCCATCCTCGAGGGCGGCCAGTAGGTGAACCAGGCCTTGCCCTTGATGAGGTTTTCCGGCACTGCTCCCCAGTAGCGCGAGTCGCACGAGCGGTCGCGGTTGTCGCCCATCACCAGGTACTGCCCGGCCGGCACGACCACGGGCCCGAAATTGTCCCTGATGTATTCCGAGAACATCTTGCCCAGCATGCGGTTCTCCCAGAAGACCTGGTAGTCGCCGGGGGCCACCTTCTCGGCGGCCTTCGGATAGCGGAACTTGTCCACGAACTGCGTGTAGGGCTCGTCGCCGGCCTTGGCCCCGTTGATGTAGAGCTGGCCCTCGCGCACCTCCACCGAATCACCGGGCATGCCGACGACGCGCTTGATGAAGTCCTTGCCGTACTGGCTGCCGCCGCACTGGAACTCGCGCGGGTCGGTGGACGGGAACTGGAACACCACGATGTCGCCGCGCTTCACCTTGCGGAATTTTATCAGCTTGGTCCTGGTGTAGGGGACGCGGAAGCCGTAGATGAACTTATTGACGAAGAGGTGGTCGCCTATCAGGAAGGTCTTCTCCATGGAGCCCGACGGGATCTTGAAGGCCTGGATGAACAGGTACATCACCACCGAGGCCAGCAGCACGGCGGAGAACACGGTCTCGGACCACTCCATGTCCTCTTTCATCGCGACGTTGAGGCCGTCCTTGACCTGCGTCTTGCCGGCGGCGCCCTTCCAGAAAGCCCACGCGGCGCCGGCCCCGGCGGCCAGCAGGCCGTAGCCCAGCTGCCGGGCGCTGAACAGCACCGAGGTCACCACGTCGCCCCGGCGGTTGTCCAGGCTGACGGTCAGCAGGATAGCGGCGGTAAAAGAGACCAGGGCGGCGAACAGGGCGTGCCAGGCCCGGGTGAACTTGGTGTCGGCCTTGAACCTGCCCTTCTCCTTGAACTGGTGGGACAGGAACAGGTGCGCGCCCATCAGCACCCCGATCCAGAAAAGTTTTTCTTCCATGTTGTTTATCTCCGGTCTGCTTAAAGCCTGCCGCGCCTCTCCTTAATACGGGGAGCGCGGCGCGGCGGTTGCCGCCTACTTGTTCTGGCTGATCTTGAGCAGGGACATGAAGGCCTCCTGCGGGATCTCCACGGAGCCCATCAGCTTCATCTTGCGCTTGCCTTCCTTCTGCGCTTCCATCATCTTGCGCTTGCCTTCCTTCTGCGCTTCCAGCAGCTTGCGCTTGCGGGTGATGTCGCCGCCGTAGCACTTGGCCAGCACGTCCTTGCGCTGCGCGCCGATGGTCTCGCGCGCGATAATCTTGCCGTTGACCTGCGCCTGCACGGCTATCTCGAACATGTGCTTGGGGATGAGGTCCTTGAGCTTTTCGCAGATCGAGCGGGAGTTGCCCAGCGCCTTGGTCTTGTGCGTGATGAAGGACAGCGCGTCCACGGGCTCGGCGTGCAGCAGGATCTCGATCTTGACCATGTCAGAGGAGCGGTATTCGTGCGGCTCGTAGTCGAAAGAGGCGTAGCCGCGGGACACGGACTTGAGCTTGTCGTAGAAGTCCAGGATGATCTCGGAGAGCGGCAGGTAATACTCCACGATCACGCGGGTGGTGGAGATGTACTCTATCCTTATATGCTCGCCGCGCTTCTCCTTGAGCAGGTTCATGATCCCTTCCATATAGGTAAGGGGCGCGATGATATTCGCGAGCACGTAGGGCTCCATGATGTCCATCACGTCGCCGTAATGCGGGAAGTCGGCCGGGTTGGTCACCTCGACGTATTTCCCCTTCAGGCCCTGCTTGTCCTTGGCCTGCACCTTGTAGATGACGTTGGGGTTGGTGGCGATGAGCGGGATATTGAACTCGCGCTCGATGCGCTCGCGGATGATGTCGAGGTGCAGCAGGCCCATGAAGCCGAGGCGGAAGCCGAAGCCCAGGGCCTTGGAGGTCTCGCCCTGGAAATTGAAAGACGAGTCCGTGAGGTTGAGCTTCTCGATGGCAGTCTTGAGGGCGGTATAGTCGGTGGTGTTGACCGGGTAGAAGCCGGCGAACACGACCGGGTTCACGTCTTTGTAGCCGGGCAGCGGGGCGTCGATCTTGGTGCCCTTCTCGAAGATGGTATCGCCCATCTTGATCTCGTGGATGTCGCGGATGCCGGCTATGATGTAGCCGACCTCGCCCGTCTTTATGGAATCCCCCTTGATCAGCTTGGGGGTGAGGTAGCCGACCTCTTCCACCTTGTAGCTGGTGCCCTTGGAATGGAAGGTGATGAACTTGCCGGCGGAGATGGCGCCGTCCACGATGCGGGTGTAGATGACCACGCCTTTATAGATGTCGTAGAAAGAGTCGAAGACCAGGGCCTTCAGCGGCCGCTCGGCCGAGCCTACCGGGGGCGGGATCTCCTTGATCACGCGCTCCAGCACCTCGCGCGCCCCGCGGCCGTCCTTGGCGCTGATGCGCGAGGAATCCACGGGGTTCTTGAGCACTTCCCAGATCTGCTCCTCGGTAGCGTCGGGATTGGCGTGCTCGAGGTCTATCTTGTTGATGACGGGGATAATGGTCAGCCCCAGCGACTGCGCCAGGTGAGCGTGCGCCAGGGTCTGGGCCTCCACGCCCTGCGACGCGTCCACCAGCAGTATGGCGCCCTCGCAGGCGGCCATGGCGCGGGAGACCTCGTAGGAGAAGTCCACGTGGCCGGGGGTGTCGATGAGGTTCAGGATATAATCCTCGCCGTCCTCTGATTTATAAAGCATGCGCACGGCCTTGGCCTTGATGGTGATGCCGCGCTCGCGCTCCAGCTCCATGCCGTCCAGGAACTGCTCCTTCATCTGGCGGTCCGGCACCGTGTCGGTGAGCTGGATAAAGCGGTCCGCCAGCGTGGATTTGCCGTGGTCTATGTGGGCTATAATGCAGAAGTTGCGTATTTTCATGTTGTTTAGGGGGACGCTGCTTAGTTTTTGAGTTGTTTCATTATTTCAAGGCGTTTCCGGAATACTCTACCCAAACAACTCAAAAACTAAGCAGCGTCCCCATCCTTAAAGGGCGCGGTTGCTTACCTCTTCCTCCACCAGCCGGCGTATTTCATCCGAGGTGGGCAGGCTCAAAGCCCGCTGGGCCAGGGCGGAGAACTTCTCAAAATTCATGGACCTGACCGAATGCTTGGAGCGCAGGTACATCTTGGCCGGCACGGACAGGATATCCACACCCAGGCCTATCAGCAGCGGGATGGCGTACGGGTCGGAGGCCATCTCGCCGCAGACCGAGACGGGCTTGCCCTTCTTGTGCGCCGTCTGCACCACCAGGTTGATCAGCCGCAGCACGGCGGGGTGGAAAGGCTCGTAGAGCTCCGAGACGTACTGGTTGATGCGGTCCACCGCCAGGGTGTACTGCACCAGGTCGTTGGTGCCGATGGAGACGAAGTCTATGTCCCCCAGCAGCGAGTCCAGGATGATGGCGGCGGCGGGGATCTCTATCATCACGCCGAACTCCGGATCCTTCTTGACCGCGAAGCCCTCCTCGGCCAGCTCGGTCTTCACGTCGGAGGCTATCTTCTTGACCGTCAGCAGCTCGTCCACCGAGGAGAGCATGGGGATCATGATCTTGATGGTGCCCTCGGTGTTGGCCTTGTAGATGGCGCGCAGCTGCGTCTTGAGCAGCTCCGGATACTTGATGAAGAGGCGGATGCCGCGGAAGCCCATGAACGGGTTGCGCTCGTCCTTGAGCCCCTTGATGCCCAGCTCGGTGGCGCGGTCGCCCCCGATGTCGGCGGTGCGGATGGTCAGCGGCATATGCGGGGCACTCTTGACCACGGAGGAGTAAGCCTTCAGCTGCTCCTCCTCGCTGGGGACGGAGTTGCGGTTCATGTACAGGAACTCCGTGCGGTAGAGGCCTACGCCCTCCGTCTTCACCGTGAGCAGCTCGGGCGCATCCTCGGCGGAATCCAGGTTGCACATCAGGCTGATCTTGTGGCCGTCGCGCGTGGTAGCGGGCAGGCCCTTGAGGCGGTGGAAGAAATGTTCCTGCTTCTGCAGTTCCTCTTTGCGCGCCTTGTATTTCTCGATGATCTCGGCGGAGGGCGAGATGATGACCATGCCCTGCTCGCCGTCCACCACCAGCGTGTCGCCGCTCTGGATCTGGCGGCTGATGTCTGACAGGCCGACCACGGCCGGGATGCCCATGCTCTGGGCGAAGATGGCGGTGTGGCTGGACTTGGAGCCCAGGTCCATGCAGAAGCCGAGCACCTTGTTGCTCTCGCGGATGTGCAGGGTATCCGACGGGTAGAGGTTGTGCGCGACGATGATGACCGGCTCTTTGAGATCCTTCAGCGAGACCTTCTCGCTATTGACCAGGTTGGAGATGATCTTTTTGCCCACGTCGAAGACGTCGTGCTTGCGCTCGTGGAAGAATTCGTCGTCGATCTTCTCGAACTGTTCCTCCGCCTTGTCGAGGATCTCGGACAGGGCGAACTCGGCGTTCATGCCCTTGGCCGCTATCAGCTTGGGCACGTCCTTGGTGATCATCGGGTCCTGCAGGATGAGGTGGTGCGCGTCGATGAGCTTGGCGTGGTTCTTGCCCAGCACGGTCAGGATCTTGGTCCGGATGACGTCGAGGTCCAGCTTGGTCTTGTCGATAGCTTCCTTGAAGCGCTTGATTTCGGCCTTGATCTTTTCCGGCGCGATCTCCTTCTGCTCGATAAGGATGTTCTCTTCCTTAACGATATGCGCCTTGCCGATGGCTATGCCGAGGCTGGCGGGGACTCCCTTTTTAATCAGCATGGTTTCCTTAGTCCTCGTCGAATTTGCGGGCGAACAGGTCCGCTATGGCCGCCACCGCCTCGGCCTCGTCCTTGCCCTTGGCGGTGACCTCGATGACGCTGTTCTTCCCGGCGGCCAGCGTCATGATGCCCATGATGCTCTTGGCGTTCACTTCCATCCCGTCCTTCACCAGCTTGATGTCGCAGGCGAACCTGGAGGAGGTGTTGGCGATCATGCCCGCGGGGCGGGCGTGGATGCCGAGTTCGTTGATGATGGTTATCTCTCGTTTTATCATAGGTATAGACTAAAAGGCTTCAGACCAAAGACGCTGAAAAACAGCAGCGAGGCGGCCAGCGTCAGGCCGGCCGCGAAAAAGACGGAGCGCCCGAAGGCCCTGCTGACCCGGTGCAGGACCATGACCGCGAGGGGCAGGCCGGCCTTGAGCAGCATGTCCGGCTTGCCGCAGGAGCCGCAGTTGAACGCGGCCAGCATGGAGAAGGCCAGCAGGAGTATGGCCAGCGACATCGCGAAGCCGGCCGTGCTCAGCAGGCGTATCGACCGGCTCCAGTCCGAGCAGTCCAGGCCGCAGGAAGAGGCGCCGCCGCAGGAGTAGCCGGTACCGAGGCCGCGCCAGCGCCAGTACACCGCGAAAGAGGAATAAAAAACGATGCCGGCGGCCGGCCCCGCCAGCAGCAGCGCCAGGGACACCGGGGTATTGAGGCTCGTGAAGAGCCAGCCGTAAAAACCGCCCGCGGCCCAGACCAGCACGCAGAGCTGCACCGTCATCGGCTTCAGCCGGCCCCAGAAGATCCGGTCGCCTATCGAGGCGAAGCTGGTGGCCAGCGCCTGCTTGACGCCGGGCATGCTCTTGAGCGCGGCCTCCGGGTCCGGGGCGGCCGCGGCCCGCTCTTCCATCGCCGCCACGTTGCCGGCCACGAAAGAGGCCATGTATGGCTGGGTGTTCACGATGGCCAGGTGGCGCAGCAGCGCGGCCTTGAGCTTCTCCGGGTCGGGGTAGATCTTCCTCAGCGCGGGCTCAAGCGTAAAGGCGAAGCCGAGGTTCTGGAACCTTTCATAGTTCCAGCCGGCCTGCAGGAAGAACGACCTTAAAAACATGCTTCCGAACATTTCTTGCCTTATCCTTTCTTGTACATCTGCGTCCTGAACCTGAAGTACAGGCCGCTGAGGCCCAGCCAGGGCATCAGCGAATAAGCGAACTCGGTGCCGGGATAAACCCGGGCCAGGCCGGGCACCCGCGCCAGCAGCGCGGCCAGAGCGGCCCAGGCCAGCGCGTAGCCGGCCAGAGCGGCGTTCTCTATCAGCATGGCTTTGGCCAGCCAGCGCCGCAGCACGAAAATTCCGTCCCGCACCTGCTCCTCGATAAGCGGGTTCCACGCCGAGCGCGAGGCCCGCAGTCGGTATTCCACCGGCGAGTACAGCACGCCGGCCGCGAGGCCGAGGAAAAACGAGAGCGAAGGCGCGAGCCCTGCCGCGTGCGCCAGCACGGCGGCCGCGGCCGCGGCGGTGCCGTTGGGCGGCACCACGCCCCCCACGGGGATGAAATCGATGTACAGCAGCTCCAGCAGGATGCCCAGCCGCGCGCCCTCAAGCGGGCAGCCGTTGAGCCAGCCTAGCACGGGGCCCACGAAGGCGGGGCGCGACAGCAGGAACTGGCCCGCCTGCACGGCGTCCAGGCCGAGCAGGCCCGCCAGCGCGGAGGAGACCAGGACTTTGAGCGCGGCTATCACAACGGTCGCACCTCCATCGTGAAGCTGAAGGAGGCGCCGGCCTCCAGCCGCCGTTTCATGTTCGCCAGCAGCACCGCGCCCTGGTAGGTCCGCTCTGCCCCTTCCTCGGAGCGGGAGATGGTTTCCAGCGGGAAGCCCCACAGGTCGAGCGGCTCGGAGAACTCCAGTTCCACGCCGCCGTAGACGGGGTCCGGAAAAGCTATTTCCTTGACGGCCCTGCGCGCTCCGGGCGGGCAGGAAGCCTTGCCGGAGAAAGCCAGCGCCAGCTCGGTGCCGAACCAGAACTCCTCGGCCGCGCCGCCCAGGTTGGTGACTTTATAGGCGACCTGCCAGGAGCCATCGTGGCGCAGGTGCACGTCCTTGGCCACGCGCACCGGCTGGTGCGCGCCGCCGGCCCAGGCGTTGCCGTCGCGGCTGAGCTTGAGCAGCATCCCTTCGGAATCCTCGGAGTGCCTGAAGGAGTATTCTCCCAGCACGAAGTCGCCCTGCTCGCCGTAGGTGGCCTTCTCAAAGGCCTCCAGGGTGGTGTCGGGGTGCAGAAAATGGTCCAGCAGGCACATGCGGGGGTGCCAGTCGTAGGCGAGGTTCTTCTTCAGCTCCTCTTCGGCGGCCGCCTTCTTCGCGTCGACGGCCGCTATGTTCCTGGCCTCTCCCGCGTGATAGGCCTCGGGGTGGCGCCAGACTACCGAGCCGAAATTTACGCGGCGCGGTTTGTAGTCCCATTCCCACATGCCGCCGCCCTTGGCGGGGGAAAAATAGAAATTGGCCTTCTCGCCCTCGCACAGCAGCTCGGGCCGGCCGTCGGCGTCCCAGTCCTCGCGCTCGAGGTGAAAATGGGGCGCGCCGCGGCGGCCGGGCAGCGAGCTCTCCGCCTCGAGGATGTTGCGGTAGACGGCCATGCGGATATGCGGCAGGTAGATGCCGCCGAACACGCCGTGCCAGTAGCCGCAGTTGCACTGCGCCTTGTAGAGGGAGGAGCGGCCCAGGTTGGAGCCGGAGGCCCCCACCTTGCGGCTGGCGCGCAGCATGCGCCGGTACAGGCGGTTGGCCTCGGGGTACTTGGAAAAGAAATTGCGGAAATAGCCGCCGCGCAGGAACTGGCGGAAATCCTCGGGAGACTCGTCCCAGAGGCCGGCCAGGCGCCGGGTCTTCTCCGGCGGCAGCGCCCACTGCGACAGCTCGTGGTAGGAGGTGGTGGGCAGATAGGCCAGCCCTTTCGAAGGGGACGACAGGCAGTCCGAGAAGCGCGCCGTGGTGAGCCACGAGGAGTTCTTTTCGAGCAGGCCGAACATCCTGTCCAGCCAGCCTTTGGTATACACCAAGTCGTGCGTGCCCGGCCACAGGCCGAACTTTTCTCCGTCGTCGGCCATCACCAGCGCGGCGTCCTGGCCCTCGAAAGTTTTGAGGTAGTCTATGACCTGCTGCGGCTCGGCGAAGGGCATCAGGTAGCGCAGGCGGTGGTTTATAGGGAACACGTCGAGGTGGCGGCCGGCGTATTCGGTGGTGTAGCGGCCGGTCAGGGCCTTTTCCTCGAAGCCGGCGGAAAAGAAATGGATATCGTCGAGCGCGGTGTAGCCCACACCCATCGCCGAGAGCGAGCCCGCGAGCTCCGGTTCCCAGACGCGCTCGGCCAGCCAGAGGCCGGCGGGGTCGGTGGAGAAGCGGCGGCGGATGTAGTCCCGCATCATGTTCACCTGGCCGCGGCGGTCCTCCTCGGGCAGCAGCGCGAGGATCGGCTCGTAGTAGCCGCCGGACAGGATCTCCAGGCGGCCGGCGCGCACCAGCTCGGCCACCTGGTCGAGGTAGGCCGGGTGGCGCTCCTCGAGCCAGTCGTAGAGGATGCCGGAAAAATGCACGGACACGCGCACGCCCGGGTGCCGCCCGAGGGCTTCGAAGAAAGGCTTGTAGGCCAGGTTATAGGCCTCCTCGAGCACGCTGTCGAAATTGCCGACAGGCTGGTGGTTGTGGAGGGCGAGGACGAGTTTTACCATTAGACGATGGCTTCCATCAGGTCGAGGGGGCTGTCGGACGGCACGCCGCGGCCCTCGATCTTTATGCCGGCCGCGGACAGGGCCTTGAGCGCCGCGCAGTCGGCGTCGTTTAAGAAGATGGCCTTGCCTATGGAGAGGTTCTTGCCGGCGGAGTAATGCATGCCGCCTATGTTTAGCGACGGGATCTTCAGGCCCTTGCCGGCCAGCTCCAGCGCCTCGGCCAGGCCCGGCAGCAGCAGCAGCACCTTGCGGCCGTTCTTCTCCGCCTCCGGCAGGTAGGCGGCCGCCTCGGCCACCGTCATGATCTTCAGGTCCACGCCCTCGGGCGTGGCGAAGCGCATGATGGCGCGGCGCATCTCGTCGCCGGCTATCTCGTCGGAGACCACCGCCAGTTCTTCAGCGCGCAGGTGCGGCACCCAGCCTTCCACCACCTGGCCGTGCACCAGCCTGTCGTCCACCCTGTATAAAATTATCACGGTATCCTCACTTCTTCATCAGCAGGCTCTTGACCTCGCAGATGGCCTTGCGGCCGTCCTCCACGATCTTTACCGAGAGCCGGTCGAAATCCAGCGAGCCCCTGTAGGCGAAAGCCGAAGTCATCATGTTGATATTGACGCCGCAGATGACGGCGCATTTCTCGATGTCCTTGGCCAGCGGCAGCACCACGTTCATGGGCGTGCCGCCCGGCATGTCTATCAGGAAGACGAGCCCGTCTTCGGAGCGCATCTCCTCTATGGCTTTGGAAACGGCCTCCGTCACCCTCTCCAGGGTCATGCGCGGGGAGATGGAGACGTTCTTGAGGCCGGAATTCTGCACGCCCACGATGCCCTCGGCGGCCTCTATCAAATAGGCCCCGAATTCCCCGTGGGTAATGACGATAATATTGATCATAAATTGTCAGGGGACGCTGATGACTATATGACTATTTCGCCTAAATGGCGGACGCAGATTATAAACAACCTTGAAATAGTCATATAGTCATCAGCGTCCCCACCGCATATCATTTCCGGATATCCCGGTGGTACGCGGAGACGGAAAAGCCTCCGGCGGCCAGGGCCTTCGCCATCTCGCCGGCGATGTAGACGCTGCGGTGCCGCCCCCCGGTGCAGCCGATGGCCACGGTCAGGTAGGACTTGCCTTCTTTGATGTAGAGCGGCAGCAGGGTTTTGATCTGTTCGGAGTAGCCCTTCAGGAAATTTTTAAAGCCGGGCTGCCGTCGCAGGTAGGCTCCCACCGGCGCGTCCAGCCCGGTCTTCCTGCGCAGCGGGGCCACGTAGTAGGGGTTCGGCAGGAAGCGCACGTCCATCACGATGTCCGCGTCGAGCGGGATGCCGTACTTGTAGCCGAACGAGATCACGGAGAGCTTCATCTCGGCGGTGTGGCGCAGCTCGAGCGCGGCGGAGAGTATTTCTTTCAGCTCGCCGAGCGTCAGCTTGGAGGTGTCTATCACCTTGTTGGCGCGGGCCTTCAGGTCCATCAGGATGGCGCGCTCCTGCTTGACCGCGGCGGCGATGTTCTTGCCGAGCGGGTGGCGGTGGCGCGTCTCCGAGAAGCGCTGCATCAGCACCTCGTCGGAGGCGTCGAGGAAGATGATCTTGTAGTCGAGGCCCAGCTTGCCCAAATTGTCCAGGGTGCGGATGAAGTCCTTGAAGAAGCGGCCCTCGCGGATGTCTATGCCGAGAGCTACGTTCTTTAGGTAGCGCCTGTCGCTGATGAGCCGGGCGAATTCGGGGATCAGCGCCACCGGCAAATTGTCTATGCAGTAGAACCCCAGGTCCTCGAAAGATTTCAGGGCCTGGCTCTTGCCGGCGCCGGACATGCCGGTGAGGATGAAGATTTTGCCTTTTATCCGCGGGGATTTCATCGGGCCTCCGGGGCTACTTATTGGCCATCTCCCTGATCAGGCCCTCGTTGAACCGCTTGGCCACGAAGTAGCCCTGGTTCTTGAGGCGCTGGTTCAGGGCGGCCACCTCTATCAGCACGGCCAGGTTGCGGCCCGGGGTCACCGGCAGCCGCAGCGAGGGCACGGGCACTTCGAGGATGTGTACCTCGGCGGTGGAGAGGCCGGTGCGGTCATAGTTGGCCAGCGTCCCGGTAGTCACGCTCTCCAGCTTTACGTGCATCTCTATCAGCGACTGGTCCATGATGGAGCCGATGCCGAACAGCAGTTCGATGTCGATGATGCCGAGGCCGCGCACTTCCATGTAATGCTTGATATTCTTGGGCGAATTGCCCACCAGCATGTAGCCGATGCGGCGCTTCACTTCCACCACGTCGTCGGCGATCATGATGTGGCCGCGCTTTAACAGCTCCAGCGCGCACTCCGACTTGCCCACCCCGGAGTCGCCCTGGATCAGGACGCCCAGGCCGTAGACGTTCACCAGCACGCCGTGGGCGTAGGTGGTGGCGGCCAGCTGGTCGTCGAGGTAGGTGGTGATCTCGCGGATGAAGGTGGAGGTGTCCGAAGAGGTCACCAGCAGCGGGATGCCGGCCTTGGCGCAGGCCTGCCGGATGACCGCCAGCGGCCTGGCGCCGCCGGTCACTATCACGCAGGGGATGTCGGGCGAGGAGAACATCTTCTGGAGGTTGGCCATCACCTTGCGGCCGTCCTCCTTCTGGCAGTAGGCGTATTCGCCCTGCCCGATGATCTGGATGCGCTCGGAGCGGAACTGCTCCATGTGCCCGGCGATAGCCAGGCCCGGCCGGTTGATCTCGCTGACGGTGATGGGGCGGGCCAGGTGCCTGGAGCCGGAAACGGCCTTCAGCCCGAGGATCTTTCCTCGGGACTTCAGAAGTTCCCTGACGGACAGGGACTTCGCCGGTTTCTTGGCCGCCTCGGACATGGAGCGGGGGCCGCCTCTACTTCTTCACCGGCTGCAGCAGCCCGTAGGTGCTGTCGAGCCGCTTGAAGACGACCTGCAGCTGCTTGGAGCCCTTGTCCTGGAACATCCAGA
>MGUI01000027.1:80198-80310 GCA_001799895.1 Elusimicrobia bacterium GWD2_63_28 | reverse complement strand
AGGTTTGCCTTTCAACCGCCGGATGGCTCGGAGGGGCCGGATTTGACCAGCCGCAGCATGTGCGTCCCGGTAAGCACGCTGGGCAGGACGGCGTCATGCGCCCCGGCATCCT
>MGUI01000027.1:79847-80170 GCA_001799895.1 Elusimicrobia bacterium GWD2_63_28 | reverse complement strand
CGCGGTCATTATGAACCTGGCGGCCGGCGCCATATGTTTGAGATGGGCCAGCAGTTCCAGGTTGGTGATGCCCTTCATGAAAGTGTCTGAGATCGTGCAGATGACTATGGCCGCTGTTTCTATGCCCAAATGGTGCAGGGTTTGCGGATGGGCCAGGTCGCCATATGCCAATTTATAGCCCCGCGCTTCCAGCTGGCCGCGGATGGCGGGATTGTAATCCACCACGAGGACGCGCGGCTTAAGATCCTCCGCTTCCCGGTCAATAGCGTCCAGC
The DNA here is from genome assembly GCA_001799895.1 of Elusimicrobia bacterium GWD2_63_28. Lineage (GTDB taxonomy): Bacteria > Elusimicrobiota > Elusimicrobia > Elusimicrobiales > UBA9959 > UBA9959. The sequence continues at coordinate 79,896 of MGUI01000027.1, read as the reverse complement.
AGCGCCATCCCCTCCCTGAAGCAGCCCAGTATCACTATGTCGCGGACTT
>MGUI01000027.1:77043-79835 GCA_001799895.1 Elusimicrobia bacterium GWD2_63_28 | reverse complement strand
CGCTTCCGGTATCCTGGCCGTAGGCCTCTTTAATGCCCAGCCTGGCGAGAAGGCCCAGCCCCCACCTGGCCAGCCGGTCGTTGAAGTGGATGAGGTAGGTGGAGAGAACGGACATCAGCAGCATCGAGGTGAGCACGAGCGACTGCAATTCCGGCGTGATGTGCTTATAGCCCGCCCCCAGCGCCAGGATGACGAGCGAGAATTCGCTTATCTGGGAGAGGTTGACAGCGGTGAGCAGCCCCGTCCTTAGTCCGGTCTTAAGCAGCCTCGCCGTAGGGACCAGGGAGATGACGCGGCTGGAAACCACGAAGCCGGCTATGACCAGCGACATCCCGAGAACGGACCAGGAAGGCTGCGGTACCTTAAGCCCCAGCGCCACGAAAAAGAGGGTAACAAAAAAATCCCGCACGCCGGTCAGTTTGGAGATGACGTCCGTCCCGTAGGGGAACGCCGCGATGCTCATCCCGGCGATGAGCGCGCCCATCTCCTTGGAGAGGCCGGCGTGCTCGGCCAGGCCGCAGATGAGAAAGCACCAGGCCGTGGAACTGAGTAAGACCAGTTCGGGGAATTTGCCGGCCGCGTGGAACAGCCTGGCCAGGATATGCTTGCTGGTCAGGAAGGCGAATGCCACAAGTACCAGCCCCTGCCCGAATGACCGCAGGATCCCGCCCAGTTCCGGATTGAGCAGGTTAGGCTGGAACGCCATGAAAATAATAGCCCAGATATCCTGCAGCACAAGAATGCCGACGGTCAGCCGGCCCGCCACGGTGGCCGTCTCGAATTTGTCCGTCAGCAGCTTCACCACAATCAGGGTGGAGCTCAGAGCCAGCGCCACCGAAAGATAAAGCAGGTCGAAATTTCCGCCGCCCATCGAATAGCCGAACGCTCTGAAAAAACCAAGCGCCAGGAGCACGCAGGCCGCGAATTGCACAAAGCCCAGGGTGAACATGGCCCCGCCCATCCGCAGCATGTCGCGCAGGTTGATCTCGAGGCCGATGATGAACAGAAGAAGGATGAGGCCGATCTCCGAGATGAGTTCTATGCTGGCTTGGTCTGTAACAAGCCCGAATCCCAGGTGCGTGCCGAGCAGGATGCCGCCCAGGACATACCCCAGGATGAGCGGCTGGCGCAGGAACCTGGCGATATGGGACGCGCCGGCGGCGAAAATGATTCCCAGTCCGATGTCGGTAAGAATGTTAAGCGAGTGGTTCATGTGTTTTCCCCGTCAGCCGTCCGGGACAAGGTCGTCAACTGGCTTTTTGTCCCTAATACAAGCAGAGAATCGCCTTCCGCCGCGGTAGCGTCGTCGTTCTCCCGCGCGGCGGACGGGTTTGCGCCTGGCAGTATGGCGGCCACGGAAACACAAGATAGTTTTCCACGGAGGTCGGCCAGTCTTAGGCCCGCCCAGGGGGAGCCGGGGTTTACCGGTATCCTGGAATAATAAATCCTGTCATCATCTTCCTGCGCGGCGTTCCCGGGTTCCAGCATCAGGCGTACCATTTCCCTGCCGGCTTCCTTTCCCGAGTCGATTACTGAGCCGGCGCCTGCCGCCCAGAGCGCTATTTCCGGATCGTCCCCTTGGAGTGAAGCGACTATGTTTATAGCCGGGTTCAGGCGTTTCGCAACGGCTATGGCGCGCCTCGCCTCGTCTGCCGGCAATGCCAGGAGAAGCGTGTGCGCATGCTCGACGCCCGCGGAAATAAGGGTGGCCTGTTCCGTAGGTGCACCGGGGACAAAATGAACATCCGGCTCAAGCCTCTCCGGCGCGGTATCAGACACAACGACTACTTCCATGCCCATAGCCGCAAGGCTCTTCGCGGCCTGGGCCGAGGAGGAGTCCCAGCCGAGTATGATGTATCTCTTACGTTCTTTTGCGGGCATCATGTGTTAAATTATACCAAGTAAGCCGGGAGCCCGCCCGCCGGCTCGGGAGCAAGGGTCAGCCGCCATGATAAAGGCGGCTGCGGATGTCGCTCTGCTGGCGGAGCAGGGTCTTTGCGCCCGCGCCGGCGGTCAGTGCTTCGGCGAGCGCCACGGCCACCTCGGCTTCGCCGGCGGCGACGAGCGTGGCCCCGGCCATGTTCAGCGCCGCCGCCTCCCGCAGATGGTCGCACCTGGCCAGTATGCGCAGTTCCGGGTTCAGCGCGCGGGCGCGCCGCACTATCTCGACGCCGTCCTCGAGATCGGCGCTGAGTATCAGGCTGCCGGCGCTTTCCACGCCGGCTTCCTCCAGCATGCCCGGGCGCAGCGCGTCGCCGTACAGCGCATCGTAGCCGGCGGAGCGGAGCTTTTTTACGGTATCGAGGTTCAATTCTATTATAGTGGCTTTTGTGCCGCTAGAGGTAAGGATGGCGTGCACCGTCCTGCCTACCGGCCCGTAGCCTATCAGTATGCAGCGGTTCTGGTCCGGCGGCGGTATATCTCTTTCTGGCGGCTGCCCGGAGGAGCCCGCCGCAAGGCGCAGGCTGCGGGCCCAGGAGTAGAGCGAGGGGTTGAGGGAGATGGAAATAATAGCCGCGGCTATCAGGGCGCTCCAGCCCGCGTCGCCGAGCACGCCCAGGCGCTGCGCCAGGGCGCCCAGTATGAACGTGAATTCGCCTACCTGGGCGAAAGAGGCGCCCACCGGGATAGCGATGGAGAACGGCCTGCCCAGCAGGCGCGCCGTAAGGGCGGCGGCCACGGGCTTAACCGCCAGGATCACAAACAGGATAGCAGCGGTGGCCAGCGGCTCGCGCAGCAGCGCCCTCACGTCGAACAGCATGCCTACCGAGACGAAGAAAAGGACGGCGAAG